>NZ_JBJNLI010000003.1:0-325858 GCF_052169135.1 Serratia sp. CY32780 | reverse complement strand
CGCCACAGGACTTCGGCGATGTCCGCCATGCCCATAGGGGCACCCGGGTGGCCGGAATTGGCTTTTTGTACGGCGTCCATGCTGAGTGCGCGGATGGCGTTGGCAAGCTCTTTACGAGAGGACATGTTTTACTCCAGGTCGGATAAAAAAAGCAGTCAAGTTCCCTATTTTCTCAGACTCCACATCACAACGGCAATCCCTAATGCCAAATGAGAGCGAGTTCACCACTTATTAGCACGATTGGACGCTTTTTCGGAATAACACTATTCTCGCCCCGGCTGGCGTACACTAGGCTCTTGCAACAAGATTTCCTCCAAGCAAAATGACTCTTTTACCTTGTTACCTTCACAGGAAGATGGCGTTATGAAGATCCGTACCTCTTTGATTGCGTTGGGCATTGCCACCCTGGCAACCGGCTGTCAAAACCTGAATACCGAAACCTTGATGCAGTCCGGCGCGCAGGCATTCCAGGCGGCGACCCTGAGCAACAACGACGTTAAGGCCCTGAGTGATAAATCCTGCGCCGAGATGGACAGCAAGGCACAAATCGCGCCGGCCGACAGCACCTACGCCAAGCGTCTCAACAAAATCGCCGCGGCGCTGGGCGACAACATCAACGGCACCCCGGCCAACTACAAGGTCTACGTGACCAAAGACGTCAACGCCTGGGCGATGGCCAACGGCTGCATCCGCGTCTACAGCGGCCTGATGGACATGATGAACGACAACGAAGTCGAAGGCGTGCTGGGCCATGAAATGGGCCACGTGGCGCTGGGCCACACCCGCAAGGCGATGCAGGTGGCTTACGGCACCGTGGCGCTGCGCACCGCGGCGTCCTCCGCCGGGGGCGTCATCGGCTCGCTGTCGCAGTCGCAGCTGGCGGACATCGGCGAGAAGCTGGTCAGCGCCCAGTTCTCGCAGAAGCAGGAAAGCGAAGCGGATGATTACTCGTTCGATCTGCTGAAAAAGCGCGGCATCGATCCGAATGGCCTGGCCACCAGCTTCGAAAAACTGGCCCAGATGGAAGCCGGCCGTCAGAGCAGCATGTTCGACGATCACCCGTCTTCCCAAGCGCGCGCTCAGCACATTCGCGATCGCATCGCGGCAGAGAAATAACCACGAGAACGCCCGGCAATCGCCGGGCGTTTTTTATCGTCTCAATACAGCGTCTTCTGCGGCGGCCCGGCGAAGGTCAGCGGCCCGACCTGCTTCATGTCCACCTCGACCACCGACGGCCCCGGGTAGTTGATCGCCTCGGCCAGCACGCCGTTGAACTGCGACGCCGCGTCCACCTTCCAGGCTTTCAACCCCATCGCTTCGGCGATCTGGGTAAAGGCCGGCGTATGCAGCTCGTTGTAATACTGACGCCCGGCGAAGTACTTGTCCTGAATACCGCGCATCACGCCATAACCGCCGTCGTTCATGATAATCAGGGTGATGTTCACCTGTTCCTGCGCCATGGTCGCCAGCTCGCCCAGGCCCAGCGCCAGACCACCGTCGCCCACCAGCCCCACCACCTTGCGCTGCGGGTTGGCGATCGCGGTGCCGATAGCCATCGGCAGCCCCATACCGATGGCGCCGGCCAGCGAGTGAATGTTGCACAGCGGCGAGATCGCCCGGAACAGCCGGCTGCCCCAGACGCTGCCGGAAACGGTGATATCGCGTACCAGCAACCCGTCCTGCGGCAGCGCGGCGTCGATGGCGTCGTTGAGTTTGGCGTATTCGCCGGACTGCTGGCGCAGCGCGCGCTCCGCCTGCTGCACCGCCCCCGCAATCTCGGCATCCCACTCGGCGTTGACCTTCTCGCCGGGGGCCAGCCGCGCCGCCAGCGCCGCCAGCAGCGCCGCACAGTCGCCGTTGATCTGCTCATCGGCCAGATAGTTGCGGTTGGCCGCCGCCGGATCGATGTCAATCTGTACCAGCGGGCGCGGCAGCGGCAGCGTCCAGGTACGGGTTTCATTGCTGCGCAGGCGCGAACCGGCCACCAGCGTCAGATCGCACTGCGTCAGGATCGCTTCGATGCTCGGTGAGTTATGGAACGCCCGCAGGCTGCGCGGATGGCTGTCCGGCAGAATGCCGCGCCCGTGGGTGCTGGAGATCACCGCTACGCCAGCGTCCGCCAGCTTGCGCACCGCGTCGCCGCAGGCCAAGGCGCCGCCCCCCAACCACAGCAGCGGACGCTTGGCCTGTTTCAGCCGCTGATGCAGCCGTTCCACCGCCGCATCGTCCGCCTTCGGCAGCGGCGCCGGCGCCAACGGCTCGGTCAGCACCGAACGGGAAACCAGGCTGCTTTGAATATCGATCGGGATCTCGACCGCCACCGGGCCGCAGGGCACGGTTTGCGCATCCAGGATCGCCCGCTGGATCACCGCCACCGCCTGCTCCGGCGAATTGACCCGGTAAGCGCGTTTGGAGCAGGCGCGCAGGAAGCCGAGCTGATCGCGGGTTTCATGAATAAAACCGGCGTCGGCGTCCAGATAGGCTTTTTCCACCTGGCCGGTGATATGCAGCAGCGGCGTGTTGGCGTTGAGCGCCTCAATCATCGCCCCCACCGCGTTGCCGGCGCCGGCGCCGGTGCTGGTCAACGCCACGCCCAGGCCGGAGAAGCGCCCGTGCGCGTCGGCCATGGTGACCGCCCCCGCTTCGCCGCGCGCCGGCACGAAGCGAAGTTTATCGCGCTGCCCCACCGCATCGGCGATCGGCAGATTATGAATCGAAATGATGCCGTACATCGCCGACACCGCGTACTGTTCCAGAGTCCGGGCTATCGCCTCGCCAACCGTGATTTTATCGCTCATCATCTGCCTTCTTAGGGTAGTCGTTATTAGGGTTATGCGTAGAGGTGTCGGCCTAGTCGCTCCAGCGGTTCACCTGATGGCTCAGCGCCAGATACACGCTTTTCTGCTGCATGTAGGCCTTGATGCCGTTCAGGCCTTTTTCGCGGCCCAGCCCGCTTTCCTTGAAACCGCCGAACGGCGTGGAAATCGAGAACGTTTTGTAGGTATTGACCCAGACGGTGCCGGTTTCCAGCCGCTCCGCCAGCGCCATCGCGCGAGGGAAGTCGCGGCTCCAGATGCCGGCCGCCAGGCCGTACACCGAGTCATTTGCCTGTTCGATCAGCTGTTGCTCATCGTCAAACGGCAGCGCCACCAGCACCGGGCCGAAGATCTCTTCCTGGCAAACGCGGGCGTCGTTGTTCAAGCCTTCAATAATGGTCGGCAGGTAATAGCTACCGCTCGCCAGCTGCGGATCGGCCGGCGCTTCACCGCCGATGATCACCCGACCGCCCTCCTGCCGCGCCAGCGCCACGTAGTCCGCCACGCTTTGCCGATGTTTGGCGCTGATCAGCGGGCCGAGGTGCACGCCCGGCACCAGCGGGTTGCCGATGCGCAGCCCCGCCGTCAGTTCGGTCAAGCGCGCCAGCAGCGGCTGATACAGCGAACGATGCACGAACAGCCGCGAACCGGCGATGCACGCCTGGCCGGCGGAGCTGAAGATGCCGTAGCAGATGCCGCGCGCCGCCTGTTCCAGATCGGCGTCCTCCAGCACGATGGTCGGCGATTTGCCCCCCAGCTCCAGCGAGGTGGGGATCAGCTTGTCGGCGGCGATGTGCGCCAAATGGCGCCCGGTACTGGTCCCGCCGGTAAAGGCGATCTTTTTCACCAGCGGATGGCGCGCCAACGCCTCGCCGATCACCGAACCTTTGCCCGGCAACACGCTGAGCAGCCCGGCCGGCAGGCCCGCCTGTTCGAACAGCTCGGCCAGCTTCAGCGCCATCAGCGGCGTGGCTTCGGCCGGTTTAAGCACCACCGCGTTGCCCGCCGCCAGCGCCGGCGCCACCTTCTGCATTTCGCTGGCGATCGGCGAGTTCCACGGCGTAATGGCGGCGATCACCCCCATCGGTTGGTACTGGCTGAGCGTCATCACCTCGGCGCTGCGCGGGGTCGGCAACTCGCCTTCCAACACCTCGCAGGCGGCGGCAAAGTAGCGCGCGGTCGCCGCCGCGCTGGCCACCAGCCCGCGGGTCTCGGCCAGCGGCTTGCCGTTGTCGCGGGTTTGCAGCTCGGCCAACTGCTCCTGCTGCGCCAGGATCAGGTTGCTGACGCGGTAGAGGATCGAGGCGCGTTGATGCGGCACCAGCCCGCGCCATTCCGGCGCGCGCCAGGCGCGCTCCGCCGCTTCCACCGCCTCGTTCACGTCCTCGACGTTGGCGGCGCGCAGCCGCGCGTTGACGCTGCCGTCGGCCGGGAATACCGAAGCCATCTCTTCGCCACGCCCTTCACGCCAGCGCCCGGCGACAAAAATATTCAATCGTTCCATGCTCCGCTCCTGCCGTTCAGGCAATAAAACCGCCGTCCACCAGACGGCGGCAGGCTTGTACCGCGCTCAGCGCCGCCAGGGTTGATGTTTTGGGATTGCTCGCCAGCGGGGTGCCGCTCAGCTCGATGTGAAATTCGCCAAAGTCGCCGCATACCTGCAGACGATGGGTATTGCGCCGGGTGGCGGGATCGACCTGCAGGCGCACCCGGGTGGCGTCCATCCCTAGGCCGTTGAGCGCAATGGTGGCCGCCACGTTGGCATTGGCCGGGAACAAACGCGCCGCTTCGCGCGCCGAGCCTTCAAAAAATACCTGCGCTTCGCTCACCACATCGAGGTCGATCAGTTGCTCCGCCGGGCTGCCTCGCCAGCTGGCCGGGCTTTTGCTGGCCTGATAAGTCACGCTCTCCAGCCCGCCTTCGCGCGCCGACGCCAGCCCATCCATCCCCGCCACCGCACCGGACAGCACGATCAGCTGCCCGTGATGGCGGCGGCAAACCTGCTGCAGCCGCTGTTGCAATGCGGCGTCCGCCAGCGCGCCGGTCGAGATCAGCGCCAGCGGCCAACCGCGCTGCAGCACCGCTTCGCCGAACTCCGCCACCGCCTGCTGGCTGGCGCACTCCAGCACCAGATCCGGCCGCTGCAAACACTGCTCGGGATGGGTCAGCGCCTGCACCCGCCCGCCAAAGGCCGCGGCGATCGCCGCATGATGAGCCGCGCGCGCCAGGATCCAGCCAACCTCCACGCCTTCCGGCAAACGGGCGATCACTTCCTTCGCCATCGCGCCGTAGCCAATCATCATGATCTTCTTCATCTTTATCGGCCCCTGCTACACATGGCGGTTAAAGCCGCCGGATACGTCCAGCGCCGCGCCGGTGGTAAAGGAAGCCAGCGGCGAAGCGAGGAACAGCAGCGCCTGCGCCGGCTCCTGCGGCTTGCCCAGGCGCTTCATCGGGATGCCGCGCCGTTCGGCGATCGCCGCCGTCCACTGTTCCCAGCTTTGATCTTTATCGCTGCGCTCGTCGAAACGGCGGCGCCACTGGCCTGACTCCACCATCCCCAGCAAGATCGAGTTAACGCGAATGCCTTTGCCCACCAGCTCTTTCGACAGCGTCAGCGTCATGTTGAGCAGCGCGGCGCGCGCCGCCGAGGTGGCGATCATGTGTTCTTCCGGCTGCAGCGCCAGCAGCGAGTTCACGCAGGTGATAGACGCGATCGCCGACCGTTCCAGCGCCGGTAAGAACGCCTGCACCGGGTTGATCACGCCGAACAGCTTCAGCTCGGCCTCATGCAGCCAGGCTTCGCGCGGCGTCTGGTCAAAATGGGCGACGAAGCCCTGACCGGCATTGTTGATCAGCAGATCCACGCCGCCGAAATGCGCCGTCACCTGAGCGGCGAACTGCGCCACCTGCTGCGCGTCCAGCACGTCGCAGCGCAGCGCCAGGATCTCCGCCTGCGGAAACTCCGCACGCAGGCTGGCCTCCGCGCCGGCCAGTTTGTCCGGATCGCGGCCGCAGAACGCCACCTTAGCCCCTTCGGCCAGCAGCAGCTTCAGGGTTTCGAAACCGATGCCCGACGAGCCGCCGGTCACCACCGCCACCCGATTCTCAAGCTGAAAATTCATCGTTGGATTGCTCCCGTAAAGTCCCGCAGATAGCGGTTGAAACACGCCGGCGCGTCGAGGTAGCTGGCATGGCCGGCGGCGGCGATCAAACGCAGCGTCGCGTCCTGCTCACGCGCCAGCTCGGCCGCCTTCTCCGGCGGCGTAATGCGATCCTGCTCACCGCACCAGACTTCCAGCGGGCCGCGATAGCGCGCCAGATAGCGGTCGATATCGTCGTTGGCCAGCATCCAGGCGGCTCTCAGAAAGCCGTCGGGATCGAGCTGCTGCATGCCGTTGCGCACCCAGGCGATGTCCTGCGGATCCGCCCCTTCACGCAGCAAGGCCGCCGCCCGCTGCTCGCCGTAGCCCACCGGCCCCAGCGTCTCTATCATCTGTTGGCGCTGGCCGTACACCTGCCGGCGTTTTTCCTCCGGCGCCGTGGCATAGCCCTGCGCCGGATCCGCCAACGCCAATCCGCATAACCCGTCCGGATAGCCGGCGGCATAGGCGCTGCCGATCAGCGCCCCCAGCGAATGGCCGACGATCAGCGGCTGCGCCAGTTGCAGCTCATCTATCAGCGCCGCCAACGCCGCCGCATAACCGGCGGCATCGGCCTGCGGATCCGCCAACGGCAGGCTGCCGCCGTAGCCCGGCGCGTCCCACGCCAACAGACGGTGGCCATCCGTCAGGCCGCTATCGTTGAGCTGCTTGATCCACGAGGCCGATCCGGAGCTGATGCCGTGCAGCAACACCACCGGCCGCCCCTGCCCGGCCTCGCGCCAGCTCAGGGTATACGCCCCGCAGCGCGCCCGTTGGCGTTGCGCCAGGCCGTTCATCAGTTGCGCTTCACTTTGTATAGCGGATGATCCGCCGGATAGGTCGGGATCTCCGGCTTGGCGGTGCCGAGCATCACGCACATCAGCGCCTCTTCCTCACCGTGGTTGAACAGGCCGCGATACACCCCCGCCGGCACCGAGATCAGATCGCGCTCTTTCAGCCTGGTCTCGTAATACTCTTCGCCGTCCTGAATCATCAGCGTGATGCTGCCCTTCAGCATGAAGAACACTTCCTCCACGTCGTCGTGCAGGTGCAGCGGGCCCTCGCACTTCGACGGCAGCACCATGGTGGAGAAGGTGAAATTGCCCGCCGGAATGGTGTTGGCGTCGCTGGCCACGCCGGTGGCGCCGGTGCCGATGTAGCGCATCTGCGCGCGGCGGTATTTCGGGTCAAAGTCGGCCTGGAATTTCAGCGCGTTCCAGTCGTATTTACGGCCTTCGAAACGGGCGATGCGCGACTCCACCCAATTTTCCATCGACAGATCCTGCGGCTTGACGCCGGCTTTGTTCTCAACCTGAGACATGTTGTCACTCCTCTGTTGAATCGATTGATTAATCAGTACTTTCTCAGTAACGGCAGCAGAATGAGGCAGCCGACGAAAGCCATCACCACCAGGAACAGCAGGCCGTTATCCATATTGCCGGTGGCGGCGATCAACGCCCCCATCAGCACCGGTGCCAGCGCGCCGGCAAAATTGCCCAACCCGTTGAAGATGCCGCCGGCGGTGGCGCTGACCTTGCTGCTGGTCGCCTTCGCCAACAGCGCGAAAATATTCGGCGCGCCGGCGCCCCACATAAAGGTGCTGAAGGCCATGGCGGCGATTACGCTGTAGGTGCCCTGCAGGTGCAGCACCACCGCCAGACCGAGGCCGGCGCCGCACAGCGACAGGAAACAGGCCAGCGCGCGCCGATCCAGCTTGTCCGACAGCCAGGCGCCCAGCACTTCGCCAAGCAGCATGGCGATGAACGGCAGCGAAGAGAGGTAACCGGCATGCTCCAGATGAATGCCTTTCCCCTTGATCAGGTAGCTCGGCAACCAGCCGTTCATGCCCCACAGGTAGGTCAGGAAGGCGATGTTGAACAGGCAGATCATCCAAAAGTGCGGGCTGCGCAGCAGCTCGCGGCGATGCTGTTTACGTTCGGACACCGCCGGCTTGGTCGCCGCCGCCGGGCGCGCGACGTTCAGGTGGCGCATGCCGAACAGCACCAGCAACATCACCGGCAGCGTCAGAAACGCCATAAAGAAGAAGGTGGCCTGCCAGTCGAAGGTATTGAGGATGTACAGGGTGACCGGGAAGCCAAGCGCGGCGCCCAGCGGCGTGCCGAGCAGCCACAGCATGGTGGCGCGCGCCTGCAGCTGCGGCGGGAAGGCCTGACGAATAATGGCGTAGGCCATCGGCAGCAGCGGCCCTTCGGCGATGCCGAGCAGAATGCGCAGCGTCATCATGGCGTGATAGGAACGCGTCATCCCCATCAACACCATCAGCACGCCCCACACCACCATCATGCCAATCAATACCTTGACCGGATTAAGCCGATCGCCGATGCCGCTGAGCAGCATCGAGGAAATGCCGTAGGAGAACAGAAACGCGCTCATCAGCAAACCCAGCCGCGCCGGGTCAAACCCGATCCCTAACGCCTGCTGGAACTCGCTATCGGAAAACAGCGCCGCGATGCTGATCTTGTCGAAAAACGCCAGCAGCACGCAGGCGAACAGCGCGATCGGCACCGACCAGCGCACCCGCTGCTGCGGATTTTCGGCAACGGCTTCCCCCGCCCGTCCAGCGCGGGCGTCAATGTCTTGCGTAGTCATAAAACGCTCCCGAGGTTCGGGCGTTATTTCAACGCCATCAAAGAAAACTCCGCATCCGCCAGCTGCTGCGGATCCAGCACCCGGCCGCTCGCCAGCCAACGCTTGCCGAGCTTGATGGTGCGCGCATCGTTGAACGCCACCATCTGCACCAGCTGCCGATCGGCGTTCAGCGTGAAGAACACCTGCGACTGCGGCGTGCGGCGCACCACATGGTGCACGCCGCCGCTCGGCACGCCGAGGATCTGGATATTGGCGTCGTATTGATCCGACCAAAGCCAGGCCACGTCGTCATACGGTGCGGCGAAGGCGTCGAGCATCGCGCAGGCGGTGCTGATGGCCTGATTTTGCGCGTAGGCCCAGGACTGCAGGCACAGGCCGAGCGTCGGGTGGCGCGCCACGTCACCGGCGGCGAAGATCGCCGGATGGCTGGTGCGCCCCTGGCCGTCGACCACGATGCCGGACTCGATCGCCAACCCGGCGCTGCGCGCCAGTTCGAGATTCAGCTCGACGCCGATCCCCACCACCACCAGATCGAAGGCCTGCGGATCGCTGACTTCGCTGCCGATCCAGGCGGCGCCATCGCGATCTTCCAACGAGATCTCGCCGCAGCCGCACAGCACCGTGACGCCCTGCTGACGATGCAGTTCGAGCAACGCCTGTGAAACGTCGGCGCCGACGCTGCGCATGCACAGCGCGGGCTGGCGTTCAAACACCGTCACCTCGGCGCCGAGACGGCGCGCGGAAGCGGCGATCTCCAGCCCGATCCAACCGCCGCCGACGATCGCCAGGCGGCGGCAACCCTGCAGGCCCTGCCGCAACCGAGCCGCATCGTCCCAGGAACGCAGCGTCATCACGCGCGGGTGCTGCGCCCAGGCGGCGCCCGGCAAACGCGGCCGACCGCCGGTGGCGATCAGCAACTGCTCGAACTGCAGCCTTTGCCCGTCGCTGAGCGTGACGATTTGCTGTTCTGCATCGATGGACTCGGCGCGCAGCGGGCGACGCCAGTCGATATTCAGCTCCGCCACCGTCTGTTCGCTGAACAGCCGGCTGAGGGGAGCCGCGGCATCCAGCAGCGCCGCTTTCGACAGCGGCGGCCGCTCGTAAAAATCGTAGGGTTCGTCGCTGACAACCGTCAGCCGGCCGCTGTAACCGCGATCGCGCAGCGTCTTGGCCGCCCAGCCGCCGGCCTGGCCGCCGCCGACGATGACGATGCCCGCGTGTTCCGGCCGGTTCATAACGCCTCCGCCTTTTTATGCTGGCGGCGCGTGTCGTGATCGATGCCGCCCTCTACCGCCCATTCGGTGAAGGAGACCAACGAATGCTCCAGCTCGCGCGGCTGCCAGTTTTCCGTCAGATAATCGTCGTTGGTGTAGTACTCGAACGCCCCGCCGGTCGGGCTGTTGACGTACCAGAAATAAGCCGAGGAGATCGGATGGCGGCCGGGGCCGATAAAGGTGCTCCACTTCTCCTTGTTCATGGCGATGCCGCCGCCGATCACTTCGTGGATATCGCGCACGGTGAACGCCACGTGGTTCAGGCCGCGTGGACGGTTCGGCAGTTTCAGCAGGAACAGGTTATGGTGGCCGCCGCGCGCCTGGGTACGCAGGAAGACGGCGCGATCGATATAGCGATCGGAAACCTGGAAATCCAACAGCTCGCGATAGAAACGCTCGGTCGCCGCCAGATCCTCAACGAAGAACACCACGTGGCCAATGTTGATCGGCTGCGCCTGCGCATAGACCGGACTGGGCTGATCGATGCGGCGCACGTCGCCCCATTGGTTGATCGGCGTGACCGGCACCTCGACCGCCTGCTGGCGGCTGACGACGAAGCGCAGCGTCATGCCGTTGGGATCGAGGCATTCCAGCTCTTCTCCCACCTGCCGGAAGCCGGGCATCAACGCCAAACGCGGCTGCAGGCGCGCCAGCTCGGCGGGCGAGGCCACGCCCCAGGTCATGCGGCGCAGGGTAGAACCGCCTTCAAACGCCGCAGGCAGCGCCGCGCTTTGCAACGGATGCAGGACAACCCGCGCCCCGCTCAGGGTGGTGAATTCGCGCTGCGGTTCGCCCCAATGTTGCGTGGCGGGCTGCAGGCCGAAGTCTTGCATGAATTTTTCGCAGGTTGGCAGATCTTCGACGCCAAATTCCAGTTTTTCGATTCCGATTACGCTCATTGTTCAGCCTCACGTTCTCGCTGCATACGGTTTTCAGGCATGAGTCAACCCCGCCCCCTGTTTGCTACGGGCCTTATCCCTGCCTGAGTAAAAGAGTCGGTCCTGTCAGTTAGCCGACGTTGGCCTGCGGCGGCGCGCCGAGGAAGCCGGAAATTTTCTCCGCCGCGTCGCGTACTTCCATGCGCAGCCGCTCGCGATCCGCTTTCGGGATCTCATCGGACGGCACCATGATGCTGACCACCGCCTCGACCCGCTGCTCGCGGTTGAAGATCGGGTAGACGATCGAGGAGATGCCGTGGCGGAAGAACGATTCGCCGATCACATAGCCGCGCGCTTTGTCTTGCTGCACCATCTGCCACAGCGTTTCGCGATCCGCCGGGGTGCCCGGCGCATTGCCCGGCAGCTGCGCGTCCGGATAAAGTTGTTCGAACTCGCTGCGGGTGACGCTGGTCAACAGCATGCGGCCGAGCGAGGTTTGGTGCACCGGCAAGCGGGTGCCGACGCTGACCTGATTGATCTGCGAACCGGCGGCGCTGACGCGGGCGATGTAGATCACGTCGCGCCCGTCGCGGATCGCCAGATGGCTGCTGCACTGGCTGCGATCGCGCAGCTGCTCAATCACCGGCTGGCCGGCCTGCGCCACGTCCAGCGACGCGATGTATTCAAAGCCGAGGCGCAGCACCTTGATGCCGAGCGCAAAGGTGTTGGTGCGCGGATTGCGCTCCAGAAAGCCCAGGTGCTCGAGCGTCTGCACCACGCGGTAAGCGGTGGCCTTCGGCATATCGACCAGGCGATGCAACTCGGCGAAAGTCATTTCCTTATGCTGCTCGCCAAACGCCAGCAGCAGCTGCAACCCGCGATCCAGCCCCGGGATCAGATACTTACATGCTTGCTCGTCCGCCATCTCTCGCTCCTGCGCTGTGCGCCGGCCCTGCGGGCCGTCAGTTGAATACAAAGCCGCCGTTGACCGGCAGCAGTTGGCCGGTGACGAAATCCGCCAGCGGCGACAGCAGATAAAGCACCGTACCGTTCACATCGTCCGGGTGCTGCGCCCCGGCCAGCGCGCGCCCCTGCTCGTACAGCTGATGACGCTCGGCGGGCACATACTCGGTGGCTTCCACCCGCGTCAGGCCCGGCGCGATGGCGTTGACGCAGATCCCCTGCGGGCCCAGCTCGCGCGCCATCGATCGGGTCATCGCGATCAGCGCGCCTTTACTGGCGACATAGGCCATCAGGCGCGGAGCGCCCCACAGCGCAGTGTCCGACGCCACGTTGACGATCTTGGCGTGCGGGCTGCGCGCCAGCAGCGGCACCGCCGCCTGGCTCACCAACCAGGTGCCGCGCACGTTGACCTGCATCACCCGATCCCACAGATCGATATCGTATTCCATCATGGTTTTGCCGCCGACGCCGGTCGCCAACGCCGCGTTGTTCACCAGACCGTCGATCCCGCCGCCTGCGGCGATCTTCTCGAACGCCGAACGGATCGAATCCGGTGACGCCAGATCGATGGTCTGCGTTTCCACCTGAGCGCCCTGCTCACGCAGCGCGGCGCCGCTCGCCGCCAGCTCATCCGCCAGAATGTCGCACATCACCACCTGCGCGCCGGCGGCGGCGATGGCGGCAGCGAAGCTGTAACCCAGGCCGCGCGCCGCCCCGGTGACCACGATGCGTTTGCCGTTCAACAGGCCGTTCACTGCGCCGCCTCCCGCTCGCGCAGCGTCGCCAGCTGTTTCTGGGCCTCTTTTTGCATCAGGCGGCGCAGGCGCGAAAGGCCGACGTCGTGCTGGTACAGGTATTCGCGGCCGCGGGCGTTAGGCGCCATATTTTCAAGCACGATGCGATCCTGCTCGAGCACATCCCAATGCAACGATTCCAGGCGGTTGCGGTACATGAAGCGCCACATGTCGCGCTGCCAGTCTTTGACCTTACGGATGCGCCAGAAGAACACCCGGCAGTGATCCTTGTCTTCCGGCACCACCATGCCGATGATCCAGAAGTGACCGCCCGGCCCGAAGCGCTTTTTGTACGGGATCGACAGGCGCATCCAATACGCGCCGCTGTTGCCGAACTCCACCCAGTCGAAGTTGACGCCAATCTGGCCGTTTTTCTTGAAGATAAACCCGCTGTCGGTCGGCTCCAGCCCCATATCCGCCTTGCGGTCCCCTTCCGCCATCGAGTGCGAGGAGGAGTGCAGGTAGGTGCCGTGCATCGGATCCATCACGTTTTCCAGGGCGTATTGGTAGTTGCAGTTCCAGCTGGCGGTGCACAGGAAATTGCTGTACGACGCTTCGTCCGCCAGCTCTTGCGGGAAAGTCAGCTCCGCCGGCGCTTCATCCGCCGTCACGCCGAAATAAAGGAACACCGCGCCGTAGGCTTCTTTGGCCGGGTAAGACCGCAGGCATTTTTGCCCCACCAGCGGGCAACGATCCACCGCCGGCACGTCTTTCACCGTGCCGTCGCCGCCGACCTCCACCCCGTGATACCAGCAGGCGATGCGATCGCCGAGGTTCCATCCCATGGAAAGCCGCGCGCCGCGGTGCGGGCAGCGGTCTTCCAGCGCGTGGATCTGGCCTTCACCGTCGCGCCACACCACGATTTGCTGCTCCAGACGGGTGATGCCGACCGGATTGTTGCCCACTTCCCAGCTGGCCAGCACCGGATACCACATGCCGCGCAGCCCCTGGTCAAGATAGTCCTGCAAGCTCTGTTCGGAGGATGTTGTATTTGCTGTCATTGTCTTCTCCCGGATGTGGCTCAGAAACCGTTAACGTGAAGGAATTCGCGGAACGTCGCCTCATTCCACGGTTGGCCGCTGCGATCGAACAGGCGGCGCTGATTCAACGCGCTGACGATCTGCTCCAGCTCATCCGCGCCCTGATCGAAGATCGTTTCCAGCGCCGCCACCAGGGCGGTTTCGAAACCGTCCGGCACCCGGGCGCGGTTTTGCCAGATGACATTGCGGAACTGGCCCGGCTGATGGATTTGACCGTTGCCGCCTTCGCGGGCCGGCGTCACCTGTTGGGTGTCCGGCAGCCAGGGATTGAAATCGGTGATGTGCTGCATGATTACTCCTCCGCGATAAAGGTGATCTGGATTTGGTTGTCGACCACCCGGGTGGGATAGGTTTGCAGATCGCGGCCGCCCGGCTCGCGCAGGCACTGGCCGGTGCGCACGTCAAACAGCGCTTCGTGCAGCGGGCACTCAACCTTACCGTCGTCTACAAACCCCTGGCTGAGCAAGGCATAGGCATGCGGGCAGACGTCTTCCAGCGCGTAGTAGTTACCGTCGAGCAGGTATACCCCGATCTCTTTTCCTTCCACGTTGCCGGAAAAAGGAAAATCTTCTTTCACCTGAGACACTTCGCACACATTCTTCCAGCTCATTGCTTTTATCCTCTATCTGATTGTTTCATATATGAAACTCAGTTTCTTATTTAATACAGTCACTATAAGTGTGGCGAAACTTTCGTCAAGCGAGCGGAACGGCAAATGTTAATGAAAGGTTGTTTAAAAATGACAAATGCGGGAAGGATCACGAAATAATGCACCGATATGAAAAACCTATGTCAGTTGTGCGCTCCCCTGCTAATTTATGGCAAAAAACGCGTTGATTCCGGCGACGCATTGCGCGTAAAAGTGTTTTCTCTCTGTCTTTCACACCCTATTTGATAACAATAATTTTACATCAATCAGCCTCATCCTCCCGCGTTTGCGCTAACTGGCATCCTCGGGTGAGTTTGCTGCTGCCTGAATTCGTCAACCGCTCGCACTGAGGAACGCGCCGTGCAACAACGTCAACGCTGGTTTGGAGTGATCGCCCTGCTGTTTCTGATCGTTATCGCCTATGCGGATCGGGTCAATATCGCCGTGATGTTGGTCAATCCCGACTTCCTGCAACACTTCCAACTCGGCGGCGACCGCGCTCACCAGGGCACGCTGATGACGGTGTTTTTGCTCGGCTACGGGCTGTCCGCCATGTTGCTGACGCCGTTTCTGGAAACGCTGATGGGCTACCGCCGCGCGCTGACGCTGAGCGTGGTGCTGTGGGCGCTGCTCACCGCCGCCTCGCCGCTGGCGGGATCGCTGATGCTGCTGTGCGTGGTGCGCGCGCTGCTTGGCGTCAGCGAAGGGCCGCTGTTCTCGCTGAAGACCATGTACATCGGCGAGCATTTCGCCGCCGACGAGCGCGGCAAGCCCAACGCGGTCAGCGCATTGGGCGTTTCATTGGGGCTGGTGCTCGGCTTTCCGCTGGTGAGTTTTCTGATGGCGCACTTCGGTTGGGCGATGTCGTTTCACCTGCTGGCGCTGCTCAACCTGCTGCTGGGGCTGGCGCTGGTGCGGCTGTTCGTTCACCCGCTCCCCTTATCCTCATCTTCACGCCCAGCCGATCCGCAACCGGTGCTGAACCGCGTCTGGCGCACCTTTGCACTGGCCTGGCGCACGCCGATGCTCGGCTGGATCCTGCTGATCGAGATCGCCACGCTCAGCTACCTGTGGGGCTCCAGCGCCTGGCTGCCGGCGTATCTGACCGATGAAAAGGGGTTTTCCATCAAGCAGATGGGCTGGATGGCCGCGCTGCCTTTCATCGTCAGCATCGCCTCCAAATACCTCGGTGGCGTGTTGCTCGATCGTATCCGCCCTTATCAGGCGCCGCTGATCTTCGTCTGCGGCGGCGCAGCGACCGCGCTGTGCATTTATGGCGTGATGCACAGCCATCAGCTTGGCTGGATCGCCTTCTTCCTGCTGGCGGCCAACGCCTGTTGGGGGGCGCAGGGCGCGGCGATACCCACGCTGCTGCAACATTATGCGCGGCCGGAGGCGGTCGGCAGCGCCTATGGGCTGATCAACGGCATCGGCAATCTGTTCTCGGCGTTTGTGCCGATGGCGATGGGCATGGTGATGACCAGCCAGGGCAAGGTGTCTTCAGGCTTTGCGGTGCTGATCGCCTCGCAGCTGCTGACGCTGCTGGCGGGCGGCGCGCTGTTTGGCCGCATGTTGCTGGCACAGCAGATGAAGCGGGCATAAACCCGTTTCTCTGCCCTGTGCGGCGGAAAACCGAAAGCGTTGAGAGGGTGCTCGTAGATCTGGACGCCAACAGCCAGCAGACGGGGAACATCCCCCGCCGCCGGGTTGCCTTACCGTTCGGATTCGTAAGCCAAAATGGCCGCAACCTCCGTATTGCCCGATCGGATCCGCAGCTCACACAGCGTGCTGCGAGTTATCCATGCCAGTGATATTACCGTGGCACAAATAACCACCAATTTTAACAGGCTCCGTTTGTTCGGCATCATGCCTTCTTCTCCTTGCCTCGCGGCGGGTAAGAGGCTAACTTAACGTTGTCTGGCGTTAGAGTTGGCCTCGGGTTGATGGATATCGACTCGGGGCTTTTCTCTTTGTACCTTTCACGCAGGCTCCAGATACAAAGATCCAGAGCACCCGCGCGCAGTATATTCATCCTCTCCACTCTCCCGATTCCTTTTTACTGACTCAGTTTCATTTCTGCGCAGGATTGCGCAAAGGCGTTGCAACGGACTGAGAAGGCAGCGCGGATGGCGACAAATGCAATAAAAAAGCGGCCCCCATACAATGGAGGCCGCTTTTTCAGCGAGGAGTGGCCTGGCGTCAGGCGTGTTTCTTGGCCGCCTGCAGGTACAGCATCTCCAGGCCCAGGGTCGCCGCGGCCAGCGCGGTGATCTCGGACTGGTCATAAGCCGGCGCCACTTCCACCACGTCCATGCCGACGATGTTCAGCGACTGCATGCCGCGCACCAGCTTCAGCGCGCGATCGGAGGTCAGGCCGCCGATCACCGGCGTGCCGGTGCCCGGTGCGAACGCAGGATCCAGGCAGTCGATGTCGAAGGTCAGATACACCGGCATATCGCCGACGATGCCCTTGATCTGGGTCAGCAGGTCGTCCACGCTGCGATCGTTCACCTGCGCGGCGTCCAGCACGGTAAAACCGTTGTCATGATCGAACTCGGTACGAATGCCGATCTGCACCGAGTGGTGCGGATCGATCAAGCCTTCGTTCGGGGCATGGTAGAACATGGTGCCGTGGTCGAACTTGCTGCCGTTGGCGTAGGTATCGGTGTGGGCGTCGAAGTGCACCAGCGCCAGCTTGCCGAAATGCTTGGCGTGCGCGCGCAGCAGCGGCAGGGTCACGAAGTGGTCGCCGCCGAACGAGAGCATGCGCTTACCGGCCTTCAGCAGTTTCTCCGCGTGCGCCTGCAGCTTGTCGCTCATGTCTTGCGCGTCGCCGAAGTTGAACACGATATCGCCGCAGTCAACTACGTTCAGCCGATCGCGCAGATCGAAGCTCCACGGCCAGCGGTTGCCTTCCCAGGCCAGGTTGGTGGACACCTGACGGATGGCCGCCGGGCCGTGACGGCCGCCGGCGCGACCGGAGGTCGCCATGTCAAACGGAATGCCGGTGATGACCCACTCTGCATCGCTGTCGTAAGGCATGAAGTTCAGCGGAAAGCGCAGGAAACCAAAGGCGTTGGACACTAATGAATTATCGGACTGATGGCCTAAGGTGCTCATAGTAAACCCTCGTAGTTCAACAAGTTGCCGGGCGCAGAGGCCGGGCCGTTACAAAAAAAAATCCCTCCCGCGTCGTTAGCCCGACGAGAAAGGGATTTGTTCGATGTTTGTTTCGGTGCTACCGATACGGCTGATTATGGCCGCATTTTATCCATGCTTCAAGGGGGCCGATATCGCCCCCCTGAAGAGGGCAGTTACTCGTCTTCCAGATACGTGTAGCCGTACAGGCCGGCTTCAAACTCTTCCAGGAATTGCGCCTGCAGCTCGCTGTCCAGATCGGTTTCTTTGACCTGATCGCGGAACTTGGCCAGCAGCGCACCCGGATCGAGCTGCACGTACTCCAGCATGTCCGCCACGGTGTCGCCCTCGTCGGACAACTCGGTCTCGACGCTGCCGTCCGGGAACACGTACACGTCAACCGAGGCGGTGTCGCCGAACAGGTTGTGCATGTTGCCGAGGATCTCCTGGTACGCGCCGACCATGAAGAAGCCCAGCGCCGGCGGGTTCTCCGGATCGTACGGCGGCATCGGCATGGTGGTCGCCACGCCGTCGCCGTCGACGTAATGGTCGATAGTGCCGTCGGAATCGCAGGTGATGTCGAGCAGCACCGCACGGCCTTCCGGCGGCTTATCCAGCCCTTCCAGCGGCAGCACCGGGAACAGCTGATCGATACCCCAGGCATCCGGCATCGACTGGAACAGCGAGAAATTGACGTAGAACTTGTCCGCCATGCGCTCTTGCAGCTCGTCGATGATTGGACGGTGCGCGCGATTGCTCGGATCGAGCTGCTGCTGGATCTTGTTGCAGATGTTCAGATACAGCTGCTCGGCCCAGGCGCGCTTGGTCAGATCCAGCATGCCGTGCGCGTATTGGGTATGCACGTCGTGCAGATCCATCTGGCTGTCGTGCAGCCATTCGCGCAGCGAGCGGCGGTTCTCCGGCTCGTTCATTTCCAGCCAGGTTTCCCACATGCTTTCCAGCGCGCGCGGCGCGTCGGCTTCCGGCGGCAACGGTTCGCTGAATTCGTTGCGCTCGACGCCGATCACGTTGGAAACCAGCACCGTATGGTGCGCGGTCACGGCGCGGCCGGACTCGGTGATCACCGTCGGGTGCGGCAGGCCGTGTTCGTTACAGGCATCGCCGATACCCCAAATCACGTTGTTGGCGTATTCGTTCAGGCCGTAGTTCACCGAGCAGTCGGACTGCGAGCGGGTGCCTTCGTAGTCGACGCCCAAGCCGCCGCCCACGTCGAAGCACTGAATGTTGACGCCCAGCTTGTGCAGTTCAACGTAAAAGCGCGCCGATTCGCGCACGCCGGTGGCGATATCGCGAATGTTGGCCAGCTGCGAGCCCAAGTGGAAATGCAGCAGTTGCAGGCTGTCGAGACGGCCCGCTTCGCGCAGGGTCTCCACCAGCTTCAGCACCTGCACCGCCGCCAGACCGAACTTGGATTTTTCGCCGCCGCTCGACTGCCATTTGCCGGAGCCCTGCGACGCCAGGCGCGCACGCACGCCCAGGCGCGGCACCACGTTCAGCCGCTCAGCCTCTTCCAGCACCAGGTTGATCTCGGACATCTTCTCGATCACCAGGTACACCTTGTGCCCCAGTTTTTCGCCGATCAGCGCCAGGCGAATATATTCACGATCTTTATAGCCGTTACAGACGATCACCGAGCGGGTCATGCCGGCATGCGCCAGCACCGCCATCAGCTCGGCCTTGGAGCCGGCTTCCAGCCCCAGCGGTTCGCCGGAGTTCACCAGCGACTCAATCACGCGGCGATGTTGGTTCACCTTGATCGGATACACCAGGAAATAGCCGCCCTGGTAACCGAAAGACTCACGCGCGCGTTTGAACGCGGCGTTGATCGAACGCAGGCGATGCTGAAGGATCTGCGGGAAGCAGAACAGCGCAGGCAAACGTTGGCCGTCTTGCTGGCGCGTTTTCACCAGTTCTGCCAGATCGACGCGCGCCTGCGGGACATCCGGGTCCGGGCACACGCTGATATGGCCCAGCTCGTTGACGTCATAGTAATTGTTGCCCCAGTAGGCGACGTTATAAGTACGCAGCATCTTGCTGGCATTACGATCATTCATGGCAACCTCCTGCATGGAGCGCAAAGATAAAGACTCGCCCGCAACCGGCGGGCGGTGAATCAACAGATCATCAGACATGGTTCGCCTCACATTCCGCACTGACGAAACCGTCAGCCACTATCGCAGCTACCACCCGCGAGAACAACCCAACAAGCCGCGCTGGCGGCAGCGAAGAGAACCGCCGTTCGCGGTCAGCGATCGGTTTATCACTCATATAATTGTAAGACACCCTGTTCAAACCTCGTGAATCGGGCCAAGAAACATCCCACAGGAAGGCTGCAGGCTACCCTTGTTCAGTTCTTCAGACGACCGTTAGCCGGCCCGAGAATCCTGAGTAGCGGCCAAGTGTTTATCGCACCTGGTAAGTGACAAAGAGACAAGACGGGAAATAGCAGAAGAATGTGCGCCAGAACGGCACTGCTGTTGGGAACCAACAACCGGTAGACAACGGATCATTAATCCAACCACCTCCACGCGCGCCGTTCGGAGTGAACGACCAAGCCTCTAAAATAGTGTAAGAACGTGACCGTTCGATGAAGCGGCGGCGCTCACGGCGAACGCCTGCGACGGATAATAGCGCAACGGCGGCGAATGCAAAGCGGAAGTTTATCGCGCCTTCCCCCACTCAAGACCGCCGTACTGTGCAGCAAATGAACCGCGCGCGCAGTTTATACCGGTAAGCAGGTGAAAAAGCAAAATGAAAATTCGCCGAAAACTGTTTCAAGCGATGAAAATGGCGCCAACCCGTTTGCGCAAAAGAGCGAAAGCGCAAAAAATTACTGGCAATCTGGCTAAACCCTGACCTAAAATAGACGTCCAGATGTTAATCCATCTATACTGGTTAACTGATAAACTGCTTAACGGCTTTGCCTGAGGGGCGTTGCAGGATGCATCTCGCGCCATCAGCGGAAGACCCTTCGCTTTGATGCCGGATCTCCAGCGCTGTGCAGTAATTTCTAACCCGTCTTATGCAAGGTAAAGAACACAATGGCTAAACACCTCTTCACGTCCGAATCCGTCTCCGAAGGACATCCCGATAAAATCGCCGATCAGATCTCCGATGCCGTCCTCGACGCCATCCTGGAACAAGATCCGAAGGCGCGCGTCGCCTGCGAAACCTACGTGAAAACCGGCATGGTGCTGGTCGGCGGTGAAATCACCACCAGCGCCTGGGTCGATATCGAAGAGATCACCCGCAAGACCGTGCGCGAGATCGGCTACGTTCATTCGGACATGGGCTTTGACGCCAACTCCTGCGCAGTATTGAGCGCCATCGGCAAACAATCTCCGGATATCAATCAGGGCGTTGACCGTACCGATCCTCTCGAGCAGGGCGCCGGCGATCAGGGCTTGATGTTTGGCTACGCCACCAACGAAACCGACGTGCTGATGCCGGCCCCGGTGACCTACGCGCACCGTCTGGTGCAGCGCCAGTCCGAAGTGCGTAAAAACGGCACCCTGCCGTGGCTGCGTCCGGACGCGAAGAGCCAGGTGACCTTCCAGTACGACGACGGCAAAATCGTCGGCATCGACGCCGTGGTGCTGTCCACCCAGCATTCCGAAGACATCGCGCTGAAAGATCTGCAAGAAGCGGTGATGGAAGAGATCATCAAACCGGTCCTGCCGGCGGAATGGCTGACGGCGGGCACCAAATACCACATCAACCCGACCGGCCGTTTCGTTATCGGCGGCCCGATGGGCGACTGCGGCCTGACCGGCCGTAAGATCATCGTCGACACCTACGGCGGCATGGCGCGCCACGGCGGCGGCGCCTTCTCCGGTAAGGATCCGTCCAAGGTTGACCGTTCCGCGGCCTACGCGGCACGCTACGTGGCGAAAAACATCGTTGCCGCCGGCCTGGCCGATCGTTGCGAAATCCAGGTGTCTTACGCTATCGGCGTAGCGGAACCGACCTCCATCATGGTGGAAACCTTCGGTACCGAGAAAGTGCCAACCGAACAGCTGACGCTGCTGGTGCGCGAATTCTTCGATCTGCGCCCATATGGCCTGATCCAGATGATGGATCTGCTGCAGCCGATCTACCGCGAAACCGCTGCCTACGGCCACTTCGGCCGCGAGCACTTCCCGTGGGAAGCGACCGACAAAGCCGCGCTGCTGCGCGATGCCGCCGGCCTGAAATAAGCCCCGACATCAACATGAAAACGGCGAGCCCTGGCTCGCCGTTTTTTTTTGAGCGGATGGGTGCTCTTGGATCAACGCATCGACTGCCGGCAAGCGGAGGCAAAGCCCCCGCCGCCGGGTTGCCTTACCGTTCGGATTCGTAAGCCAAAATGGCCGCAACCTCCGTAGTGCCCGCTCGGATCCGCAGCTCACACAGCGTGCTGCGGGTTATCCATGCCAGTGATATTACCGTGGCACAAATAATCACCAGTTTTAACGGGCTGCGTTTGTTCGGCATCATGCCTTCTTCTCCTTGCCTCGCGGCGGGTAAGAGGCTAACTTAACGTTGTCACGCGTTAGAGTAGGCCTCGGGTTGATGAATATCGACTCGGGGCTTTTCTCTTTGTATCTTTCGCAGAAGCTCCAGAGACAAAGATCCAGAGCACCCGCCCGCAGTATATTCATCTCACCGCCACGCCTCGCGTTCCTTTTCGCACGCAATATCGTTTTTGCGCATCCGTTCGCAGCGCCTTGCAACATCATGAAAAATAAAAAAGGCCCAGCAACGCGGAGCCTTTGATGACAGAGAAAACGCAGCCGAGACGCCGCTTACGAGGTCTGCTTACGCAACAGATACACGAAGTACGGTGCACCGATAAAGGTCGCCAATAACCCGGCGGGGATCTGATACGGGAACAGCAGCATCCGTCCGCACCAGTCGGCAAACACCATCAGCAAGCCGCCCAGCAGCGCGGCGATCACCATTTGCGGCAGCGCGCGGCGGAAGCCCAGCATGCGCGCCATATGCGGCGCCATCAGCCCGACAAAGCTCAGCGGCCCTACGGTCAGGGTCGCCATCGCGGTCAGGGTGGCAGCCAGCAACAGAATGCTCAACCGCGCCGGCGTCAGCGCAATGCCCACAGAACGGGCGGTGGCGCCGCCGAGCGGCAGGATGGTCAGCCAGCGGCGGCACAGCGGCGCCAATACCAGCAATCCGGCGGCGATCAGCGCGGTGCGCAGCGCCTGCGCCGGCTCCACCGAATAGGTCGAACCGGAGAGCCAGGTCAGCAAGCCCCCCATACGCGGATCGCCGCTGGCCAACAGCAGGAAGATGACGGTGGTAAAGGCGGTGCTGAGCGCGATACCGGCCAGCAGCATGCGTTCGGTCGAGAAACCGCCGCGGCCTGCGGCGATCATGATGATCAGCAACGTGGCGGCCGCTCCCAGACTGCCGGCGGGCAGCAGCCACACGAAGGCGTCGCCCGGCACCATAAACAGCATCATCACGACGCCAAAAGCGGCGCCGGAGCTGATGCCCAACACTTCCGGGCTGGCCATCGGATTGCCGGTCAACTTCTGGATCAGCGTGCCGGCGACCGCCAGCATCATGCCCGCCGCCAGCGCCGACAACACCCGCGGCCAGCGCCACGGCAGCAGAGCGTCCAGTTCCGCGCCCAGGCTCCAGTGCCAGCCGCCGGCATTTTTGCCCAGCATCAGCGCCAGCGCCAGGCCGATCAGCAGCACGAGGCCGCCCACCAGGATCCAGCCGGGCAGATTCCCGCGTTCGGCAGGCACCTTGTCGCCGAGGTTCATCGGCGGCGGCGTGGCGGCGCTGCGCAAACGCGGCAGCAGCCACAGCAGCAGCGGCGCGCCGAACAGCGCGGTGGCCGCGCCGGTCGGGATCTCGTGCCACACCTGCGTTACCCCGAGCATCACCTGATCGGTCAGCCACAGCAACAGCGCCCCCAGCAGCGGCGCCAGCATCATGCGGTGCGCCAGGCGGCGAGCCCCCAACATCTTCGCCATTAGCGGTGCAAACAGGCCGATAAAGCCGATAACGCCCACCGCACTCACCAACATGGCGCTGAAGATGATGGCCACCCCCAAAGCACAGAAGCGCGCCATCGACAGCCCTAACCCCAGGTTGCGCGCCACACCGTCGTCCAGCCCCAGCAGCGTCAGCGGGCGCAGCAACAGCGCCGCTAACAGGCCAGCCACCAGCAAACGCGGCAGGAGGAACTGCACGGCGCTCCAGTCCTGTTGGTTCAACGCGCCGGTGCCCCACAGGAACATGCCCTGCAGCTGATCGTAATTAAACAGCGCCAACAGGCTGTTGACCGCGCCGCAGTACAGCCCCAGCACCAGCCCGGCCAGAATCAGCGTGACCGGCGACATCCGCTTGCCCCAGGCGACGCCGAACACCAGCCCGCCCACCACAATCGCGCCCGCCATAGCGGCCAGCTGGCGGGTAAACTCACCTCCCGGCAGCACCCACAGCGTGGCGATGGTCAGGCCAAGCTGCGCGCCGGCGGCGACGCCGAGCGTCGACGGCTCCGCCAACGGATTGCGCAACACCTGCTGGAACAGCACGCCGACCAACCCCAGACCGGCGCCGGCCAACAGCGACACCGTCAACCGCGGCAACAGGCTGTAATGGAACAGCATTTGCCGCACGTCGTCGATGTCCGGCGCGCTGAGCGCCCGCGCCCATTGCGCCGGCGGCAGCTGCTGCGCCAGGTTGTATATCGTCAGGCCACCTGCCGCCGCCAGCAACAGCAGGATCAGCGTCAGCGGCAATTTCCGGATGCCCGAACTCATGACGCACTCTCCTGAGCCTGCGCCAGCAGGCGGCAAAACCGCATCGTCGACAGCGTAGCGCCATAGAACCACACCGCCGACACCTGCCGCAGCTGGTTTTGCCGCACGAAGGGCAACGACTGCCACAGCGGCGTCGCGCTGACCTTGTCCATCATCGCCTGATTACCGTGATCGAGATAGATGACCCGGGCATTACGCACCGTGGCCAACCGTTCAATGCCCACCACCGCCGTGCCCCAGAAATTGGTTTCTTCCTGCCAGGCGTTGCGGATGCCCAGTTGATCCATCGCCTCCTGGAACAGGCTTTTCTGGCCGATGATCAACGCATGGCGCGTGTCGATCAGCGAAAACAGCAGCAGCGGTTGCCGGGTGTAGCTTTGCAGGCGCTGACGCGCGTCCTGCATAAAGCGGTCAAACTGCGCCAGGTGCTGTACCGCGCGGCTTTCTATGCCCAATCGTTGCCCCAGCGCCAGCAGCGACTGGCGGGCGACGGTCAGCGGTTTGCCGCTGCCGTCGTTGAAGCCAAAGCTCATGGTTGGCGCGATGGGTTGGATTTTTTGCGGCGTTGGGCCATAGCCTTGCGACAGTAACACCAGCGAAGGCTGAAGCTGCTGCAGCAGTTCGAGGTTAGGTTCGGTGCGCTGGCCGACGTCGACCACCGTCGCCGGCAGCTTCGGCTCCGCCACCCACAGGTTGTAGTTATGCACATCGGCCACCGCCAGCGGCGTCACGCCCAATGCCAACAGCAGTTCGATCGGCAGCCATTCCAGCGCCGCAACGCGGGCGATATCCGGCGGCGCATCCGCCGCTCGGCCGGGCAACGAGCCCAACAGCGGCGACAGCGCCAGCGCCATCAACAAACGGCGGCGCAGCGGATCGTGAGAAGAAGTGAATGCAGAGGACATCAGTAGACAAAACTCACCGGCGCGCCGCCGCTCGGGTGCGGCAACGTGCCCATAGGAATACCGTAAATTTGTTCCAGCACCGGCCCCTGCATCAGTTCCAGCGGGCCGCCCTGGGCGATCATTTCACCGCCGCGCAGCGCCACCAGATGGTCGCAGTAGCGTGCCGCCATGTTGATGTCGTGCAGCACGGCGATCACCGTGAGATCGCGTTCGCGGCTCAGGCGCTGGATCAGCGCCAGCACCTCGACCTGGTGCGCAATGTCCAGCGCCGAGGTCGGTTCGTCAAGCAGCAGGCAGCGGCTGTCCTGCGCCACCATCATCGCCAGCCAGGCGCGTTGGCGCTCGCCGCCGGAGAGGCTGTCCACCAGGCGGCTGGCGAACGGCTTCAGCCCCACCAGCGCGATGGCCTCTTCCACCAATTGGCGATCGTTGGCGCCAAAACGCCCCAGCGCGCCGTGCCACGGATAGCGGCCGACGGCCACCAGCTCGCGCACCGTCATGCCTTCCGCCGCCGGCAACTGCTGCGGCAGGTAGGCCACCTGGCGGGCGAAGGATTTGCTGTCCCACTGCGCCAACGGCTGCCGATTGAGCAAAACCTGACCGCCGCTGGGCGCATGATGCCGCCCGAGCAATTTCAACAGGGTGGATTTACCGGAACCGTTATGGCCGATCAGGCCGCAGACTTTGCCCTGGGGAAAACTGAGCGACAGCGGTTGCAACAGCACCCGGCCGGGGACGGCGAAGCTGGCGTTATCCAGCGCGAAGGTCGCGCCGGGATTAAGAAGTTTGTCCTGCATAGATCCTGCTTTGTCCGGGGCGACGCGGCGCCGCCCCGGCTATCCGGTTAGAAACGGAAGGTTGCGGTGGCGACCACCTGGCGTTCTGCGCCCCAGTAGCAGCCATAAGTAGCAAAGCAGCTGGAGACATATTCCTTATCAAACAGGTTGTTCACATTGATGCCAATCGAAGAACCCGGCAAATTGAAACGCGCCAGATCATATTTTATCGCGGCATCAAACACCGTGTAATCCTTCACTTTAAACGTATTGGCCTCGTCACCATAGCTGGAGCCAACATAGCGAACGCCTGAACCCAAGGTCAAACCGCTAATCGCAGTTTCATGGAAGGTGTAATCCGCCCACAGAGAAGCCATGTGTTTAGGGATAGCGGAAGGTGTATTCCCCTGTAGCGAAGTATCTTTAGTATATTCAGCATCCGTGTAGGTGTAAGAGCCCAACAGATTGAGGTTAGCCGACAAGGCCGCTTTCGCCTCCAACTCAATCCCACGAGAACGGACCTCCCCACCCTGGACGCTAAAGAACGGATGTTCTAAGTCAGCCACTTTATTGTTGGTTTTAGTCAACTGGTAAAACGCCACACTGGCGGTGATCGGACGATCCTTAGGTGCGTATTTAACCCCAGCCTCATACTGCTTGCCTTTAGAGGCAGCAAATGTATTGCCTGAGAAATCAGTGCCTGAGGTTGGCTCAAACGATTCGCTGTAGCTGACATAAGGCGCGATGCCGTTTTCGAAAACATAGTTCAAGCCAGCACGGCCGGTAAACTGGTTATCCTGCTGCTTAGATACGGAATTCTGGTTCAGGCGATTGGTGCTATTGGTATCGCTCCAATCATAGCGCCCCCCCATCGTCAGAACCCAGTTGTTCCATTCAGCCTGATCTTGCACATACAGGCCGGTCTGCTCCTGACGGTTAACCTGACTGGCACCACCGGTAATGGTATAGCTCCGATTGCCGTACTGTGGAGCGATGACATTCAGATTGGATGCACTGCCATATTGATACACAACATCATTGCGCATACGCATATAATCCACACCCATCAACAAGATATGGTCAACTTGCCCGGTCGCAAATTTAGCCTGTGCCTGTGTGTCGACCGCAAAGCTGGACATATGCTCTTTGGAATTCATCACGCCACGCTTCAGCTCAGCTGAATTATCTGGATCAATGCCTAGGCCGTAAATAGAACGGTAGTCCACATCCATTTTCGAATAACGCAGGTTTTGGCGCACGGTCCAAACATCATCAAAACTATGCTCAAAGGCATATCCGACCATTTGCTGCTTGCGGGAAATGTTGTTATAGCCAGGCTCACCATCGTTGAAACTGGTCGGTAACTTACCGTTGATACCATTTTGCACCGTACCTTCTTTCGGCAACCAGCCATAGAAGCCAACGCTAGGATCATCCTGGAAGCTGCTGAGGAAAGTCAAAGAAGTGCGATCATCAGGTCGCCAACTGAAGGAAGGAGCAATAGCATAACGTTTACTTTTCTCGCCAACCTGCTGCTGATCTTCATCGCGCGCAACCCCCGTCAGACGATATGAGTAAACCCCCGCATCATCCAAAGCGTCACTGAAGTCAAAACCGGTCTGGAACAGATTATCTGTCCCCATTTTGAATTGAACTTCGCGCAGCGTCTCTGTTGTCGGCCGCTTACTGACCAGCGCGACCACCCCACCAGGGTTGCTTTTGCCGTACAATACCGAAGACGGTCCGCGCAGTACTTCCGCTCGCTCAAGGAAGTAAGGGTCTATCTGATAAATCGAATAGTTATCGTCCTGCAGTTTCAGGCCATCCAGATACATATTGGTACCTACCGAGCTGAAACCACGGATGTTCACTGCATCATAGGCGGTGGAGGCACCGCGATTTCCAATCATCACACCTGGCGTATAGGCCAGTGCGCCCTTCACCGTATCCGGCTGGCGCATGTCCATCTCTTCACGCGTCACTACGGAAACGGACTGCGGGTTCTTCTCGATTGGCGTATCGGTTTTGGTGCCGGTGGCGCTGCGTTTGGCGACATAGGTGCCGACCGGCCCCCAGGCGCTTTCCTGCTGGGCGGTATTGCTGCCGCCCACAACGGTAATCGTGTCTTCCTTGGTGGCCGGCTTGGCGTCGGCGGAAAAAGCCGGCATCGCCAGCGTGCCCAACGCCGCAGCGACGGTGATCGCTAACGCGCTGACGGGGGTACGGCCCTGCTTGGCCGCGGATGACGAAAGACGCTTGGTCGACATAGTTGATTTCTCTGATGAATTATTAAATGAAGAATGTAAACGATAATAATTATTATAAGCGTCGCATTTTATGCAGAAGCCAAATTAAACTGCAAGCCGAATTCATGGGGCAAATAGGTTAAGGATTAGGCGCTTAGCCATGCGGTTAGCAGGGAAATAAAACGAGCGAAAAAATAAAAAAACCCGCAACCAAGGTTACGGGCTTAATAACAAAGAAAAAATTTTCACCGGGGCCGACGCCCCGGTAGCGATTACTGGCCGAACATATCCTTGATCCAGCCGGCGACGCCATCGCCATCTTTTTGCTCACCCGCCGCCGGTTGCTGCTGTTGCTGCTCCGCCGTCTGGCTGGCCTGGCACAATCCCTGCGGATTGTCAGTCCAGACCGGGATGGTGCGCCAGCTGCCGCCGCCGCAGATAAAGTTGCCGGCAGAGTCGATGCTCATCTGGTTAATGCCTTCCGGCGGCTGCAGCATCAGCGGCAGCGGCGTCTGGTTTTCCAGATAACGACGATACAGGGTCAACGCGCCGTTGGCGCCGGTCAGCTTGGCCGGGCCGTTGTTGTCGCGCCCCACCCAGGCGATCGCCACTTCCTTGCCGTCGATGCCGGCGAACCAGCTGTCGCGCAGATCGTTGGTGGTACCGGTTTTCGCCGCCAGGTTGTAGTTCGGGAACTTCACCGACAGCGAGCGAGAAGTCCCGCGCGCCACGCCTTGCTGCATCGCGTACAGCGTCAGGTAAGCGGCCTGCGCCGGCACCATGCGTTCGGCCTGCGGGAAGCTCTGGTACAGCACCGTGCCGTCTTCGGCGATCACCGAACGCACCGCCGACAGCGGCGCACGGTTACCGCCGCTGGCGATGGTCTGGTACTCCTGCGCGACTTCCATCGGCGTCAGGCCGATCGCGCCCAGCAGCATCGAAGGCACCGGGTTGATCTCCGCTTTCGGGATGCCCAGACGTTGCAGCGTGGCGCTGATCTGATCCAGCCCCACCGACAGGCCAAGGTTCACCGTCGGCACGTTCAGCGAGTTGGCCAACGCATCCACCAGCATCACCTGACCGCGGAATTTGCGATCATAGTTGTTCGGCTGCCAGACGGCGCCGTTCGGCTGTTTCAGCGACAGCGGCGCATCCGCCAGCCAGGTGTTGAGGCGGTATTTATCCGGTTCGGACAGCGCGGTCAGGTACGTCGGCGGCTTGGCCAGCGAGCCGACCAGGCGGCGCGCCTGCATGGCGCGGTTGAAACCGGCGAACTGCGGATTGGCGCCGCCGACCATGGCGCGCACTTCACCGCTGAAGCGATCGACGATCACCATCGCCGCTTCCAGATCCTGCACGTGACGCGCAGCGCGCAGCGCCGGGATGCCGTCTTCGACCGCTTTTTCCGCCGCGTCTTGCGACACCGGATCCAGCGTGGTGAAAATCTTCACGCCGGACAGATCATTCACCTTATCGCCCAGCCTGGTCTGCAGCTCCTGACGCACCATCTGCATAAAGGCCGGCTGTGGCGTAATGACGCCGCCTTTCGGCTGCACGCCCAGCGGACGCGCGCTCAGCATGTCGTACAGCTCGCCGTCGATTACGCCCTGGTTTTGCAGCAGCTTGAGCACCAGATTGCGGCGCTCCAGCGCCAGTTTCGGGTTACGCCACGGGTTATACAGCGACGCGCCCTTGACCATGCCGACCAGCAGCGCCTGCTGATCGAGGCTCAGCTCGTCCACCGGCCGGCCGAAGTAGTACAGGCTGGCCAACGGGAAACCGCGGATCTGGTCGCTGCCGCTCTGGCCGAGGTACACCTCGTTCAGATACAGCTCCAAAATGCGGTCCTTGCTGTAACGGTAATCGACCAGCAGCGCCATATAGGCTTCGTTGGCCTTACGCCACAGCGAGCGTTCGTTGGTCAGGAACAGGTTCTTCACCAGCTGCTGCGTCAGGGTACTGCCACCCTGCACCGCACGGCCGGCGGTCAGGTTGGCCAGCACCGCACGGCCGATGGAATACGGGCTGATGCCGTCATGCTCATAGAAGTGGCGGTCTTCCGTGGCGATCAGCGTATCCACCAACAGATCCGGGAAACCGGCGCGCGGCACGAACAGACGCTGTTCACCGTTTGGCGACTGCAGCATGGTGATCAGGCGCGGATCGAGGCGGAAGAAGCCGAAGCTGCGGCCGCTGTCCAGGTTTTCGATCTTAGCCAGACGGTTGTTCTGGAAATCGAGACGGGCGCGGATCTGCCCTTCTTTACCATCCGGGAAATCGAACGGGCGGCGCAGCATCTCGATGCTGTTGGCCTGCACGGTAAACTCGCCCGGACGCGTCATGCGGCTGACCTGGCGATACTGCATGCCTTCCAGCAGGTTGACCATTTCCTTCTTGCTGTACGGCATGCCCGGTTCCAGGTTGACCATGCGGCCGTACACTGCCGCCGGCAGCTGCCAGACTTTGCCGTCGATGCGGCTGCGGATCTGGGAATCCAGATAGACGCCGTAGATCGCCAACAGGACGGCGATCACCAGGATCAGTTTGATAATCAGGCCGAGCCAGCGGCGTTTTTTACGCGGCGGAGTCGCTTTTACCTTACGCGGCATGCGTTCCTCCTCCTCTTCATACTCATCATCGTCATACTCGTCTTCTTCGTAATCGTCATAATCGTCGTCTCGGCGACGGCGCGGCGGCTTGCGCGACGCGGCATTTTTTGGTTGTTTTCCTTTGCGCCCGATGGGCTCGCGGTCATCCCCAGCCATGGCTGTTGTTCTCCGAGCTTGCCGACACTGCCGGCCATGATTAGTCGCTTAATCTGTGCCTACGCCGCAGCGCTGACCAGAAGAAACATCTGAATTCCAAACCTTGAATGATCGCGGCCTACTGATATTTCTTCGTTCGGCGCGTCGGTACCGCCGTGGCCGGATCGTCCGGCCAAACGTGTTTCGGGTAGCGGCCCTTCATCTCTTTTTGCACCTCGCGGTAGGCGCCTTGCCAGAAGGCCGCCAGATCGCCGGTGATTTGCAACGGCCGGTGCGCCGGTGAGAGTAACTCAAGCACCACCGGGATGCGACCCTCCGCCAACATCGGGCTGCGCTGCTCGCCGAACACCTCCTGCAAACGCACCGCCAGCGCCGGCGGTTTGCCGGCCTCATAACGGATCGGCAGGCGGCTGCCGGTCGGCACAGTGTAATGAGTGGGTAGCGCATTATCCAGCCGCTGCTTTTGCTGCCAGTCCAGCAGGCGGGACAGCGCCTCGGCGATGTTGACCTGCTTCAAGCCGCGCAGATCGCGCACGCCGTTCAGCGACGGCAACAGCCACTGCTCCAGCGCCGCCAGCAGCGGCTCTTCATCCATCGCCGGCCATTCCGCCTCCGGCAACCAGGCTTGCGCGCACTGCAGGCGCACCCGCAATTGTTCGGCGGCGCCCTCCCAGTTGAGCACCGCCAGCCCCTGCGCACGCACCCAATCGAGCAGCGCCTGCTGCAGCTCTTCGTCCGCCGGTTTGGCCAGCGGCTGGGCGCGCAGCGTCAAACGGCCGATCTGCTGGCGCTTCCAGGCGCGCAGCGTGCCCTTCTCGTCATCCCACTCCACCGCCGTGCGCTGCGTGACGATCGCCGGCAGCTGCGCCGCCAGCGCGTCGATGTCCACCGGCAGCGCCAACAGGATGCGCGCATCGGGGCTGTTGTGGCCCTGCAACAGGCTGGGGACGATGAGCCAGGGCGCGCGCGACAGCGCCTCATCCTGATTCATCGCCGCCCCCATGCCGTTGGCCAGCAGGTAGCGGCCGTCCTGGCCTCGCCGCTGGGCGATGCGATCGGTAAACGCCGGCGCCAACAGGCGCGGCGCCAGATCGACGTCGACTTGCCCTGCACGTTGCGGCAGGCGTTTGGCCAACTGCGCGGCACGCTGCCGCCAGTTCGGTTGCGGGCGGCTCAGCCAGTAGCCGATATCCATCTGCCCGCCGCGCGGCGGTTCTTCCAGCAATGCCGCCAGCAACGCCGCCGTCGCCAGGCCGTCGGCACTCAGCGCCGCGCCGGCGGTCAGCATCGTCGCCAGCCGCGGCTCGCATCCCAGCGCGGCCATCTGGCGCCCCGGTGCGGTAAGTTTGCCACCGTCATCCGTGGCCCCCAGCCGGTGCAACAGCGCCCTGGCCGCCGCCAATGCGGCGGCAGGAGGCGCATCCAGCCAGGTCAGCTGCGCCGGGTCGTGGCAACCCCACTGCAGCAACTCGAGCCAAAAGCCGGTGAGATCGCTCTGTAAAATGTCCGGTTCGGCGTGTTCCGCCGCGCGCTCCGCCTGTTCTTTGGCGAACAGATGCCAGCAAATGCCCGGCTCAAGACGCCCGGCGCGCCCGGCGCGCTGCACCATCGAGGCCTGACTGATGCGCTGCGTCGCCAGCCGCGTCAAACCGTTGCGTACGTCGTAACGCGCCACGCGTTCCAGGCCGCTGTCCACCACCAGCCGAATGCCCTCGATCGTCAGGCTGGTTTCAGCGATGTTGGTCGCCAGCACCACCTTGCGGCGGCCAACCGCCGCCGGCTGAATCGCTTTTTGCTGCTGCGCCAGAGGCAGCGCGCCATACAGCGGGCAAAGATCGGTATCGCTCGCCACCTCGCCGGTCAATCGCTCCAGCACCCGATTGATCTCCGCCACGCCCGGCAGGAACAGCAGCAAAGACCCCGGCTGTTCGGCCAGCAACCGCTTCACCGCCGCCGCTACGCCATCTTCCAGCCGCTGATGGCTGGCCAACGGCTGATATAAACGTTCAACCGGGAAGCTGCGCCCCTCGGACACCACCACCGGCGCTGCCGGCAGCAGCTGCGACAGGCGCGCGTTGTCCAGGGTGGCCGACATGATCAGCAGTTTCAGATCGTCGCGCAGCCCTTGCTGCACGTCGAGCAGCAGCGCCAGCGCCAAATCGGCCTGCAGGCTGCGTTCGTGGAACTCATCGAGGATCACCAGCGACACGCCCTGCAGTTCGGCGTCCTGCTGCAGCATGCGGGTGAGAATGCCTTCCGTCACCACTTCCAGCCGGGTCTGCGGCCCGCTTTTACTCTCGGCGCGCATGCGGTAGCCCACGGTCTGGCCGGGCTCCTCCCCCAGTTGCTGCGCCAGGCGATAAGCGACGTTTTTCGCCGCCAGCCGCCGCGGCTCCAGCATGATAATGCGCCCCGACAACCCGGCCTTAGCCAGGATCTGCAGCGGCAACCAGGTGGATTTACCGGCGCCGGTCGGGGCGTGCAACAGTACCTGAGGAGCGGACTGCAACGCAGCCAGCAACTCATCAAGCACCGCGCTGACGGGCAATGAAGACACTGAACTCTCCGTGGTGGTTAACGTTAAACGGCGTACAGTGTAGCATTAGCTTTGCCCCCGTAGCCTTTCAAACTGCGGCGTCGTTAGCTATAGTACGGAGCTCGTCCAGGCGTCCCGCTTCGCGCGAGGCCGCTGCAAGCCGCATTCAAATCTGTTCCTGACGGATTTGTCATTATTTACCGAGCCCCCATGTCCAATTCGCGCCGCCTGTTTTTCGCCCTGTCCTTGCCTGATGCCCTGCAACAGCAGGTGATCCGCTGGCGCGCCGAGGCGTTTGCGCCGGAGGCCGGCCGGCCGGTGGCGGCGGCTAATTTGCACCTGACGCTGGCGTTTCTCGGCGAAGTCACCGCGCAGAAAGAGCTGGCGCTGCGCAAACTGGCCGGCCGCATCGTGCAACCCGGCTTCAGCATGCGGCTCGACGATCTCGGCCATTGGCCGCGCCCCGGCGTGGTCTGGCTCGGCACCCGCCGCGCGCCGCGCGGGCTATTGCAGCTGGCCGAACTGCTGCGTTCGCAGGCCGCCCGCAGCGGCTGCCATCAAAGCGCGTTGCCGTTCCATCCGCACATCACGCTGCTGCGCGCCGCCACCCAGCCGGTGGCGATCCCGCCGGCGACGCCGGGCTGGGCGTTCAGCGCCGACGCCTTTTCCTTGTATGAGTCGGTGTTCGAAAACGGGCGCACCCGTTACCAACACCTCGAACAGTGGCCGCTGGCCACGCAGGCATCCGCATGATTTTCTCTCCACCGCTGCGTTCCGCCACGCTGATAAAACGTTACAAACGCTTTCTGGCGGACGTGATTACCCCGGAAGGGGAAACCTTTACGCTGCACTGCGCCAATACCGGCGCCATGACCGGCTGCGCCACGCCCGGCGACACCGTTTGGTACTCCACGTCGGACAACCCCAAGCGCAAATACGCCCACAGCTGGGAACTGACCCATACCCAACAGGGGCACTGGATCTGCGTCAATACCCTGCGCGCCAACGCGCTGGTGCGCGAGGCGATCGAACACAATTTAATCAATGAATTATCCGGTTACAGTAAAATCAGCGGCGAAGTGAAATACGGCGGTGAAAACAGCCGTATCGATTTGTTATTACAGGCAGAAAATCGGGTTAACTGCTATATTGAAGTTAAGTCAGTCACATTACTGCAACAACAACGTGGTTACTTTCCTGATGCGGTAACGCTCAGAGGGCAAAAGCACCTGCGTGAGTTGCTCAGCGTGGTTGAAAGCGGGCAACGGGCGGTGTTGTTCTTTGCCGTGTTACACAGCGGTATTGAGCAGGTCGCACCGGCACATCATATAGATGAGCGCTATGCGGCGCTGTTGGCACAGGTCCGGCAGTTGGGAGTGGAAGTGGTTTGCTACGGGGCAAAGTTATCACCTGACGGTATTTATCTCTGCGATAAGCTGCCGTTTTTTATCGATTAGCGCGGTCGGGTCCCTATAAATAGACAACCGGCCAGCACGATCGCCAAATACGCCCTCCTTCACACGATTGTCAAGCGGGCGACAGGAATAATTGCCAACCTACCTTCCTTCTGTTATTTATAGCGGCCTGTTTTTCCCCCGCATTGGGGATTCGATAGTGCGTGTGTATGTAGGAGAAGCAACATGCAAGAAGGGCAAAACCGTAAAACCTCGTCCTTGAGCATTCTCGCCATCGCTGGGGTGGAGCCGTACCAAGAGAAGCCGGGCGAAGAGTACATGAACGACGCCCAGTTGTCGCATTTCAAGCGCATTCTTGAAGCGTGGCGCAACCAGCTCAGGGACGAAGTGGACCGTACTGTATCGCATATGCAAGAAGAGGCAGCCAACTTCCCTGATCCGGCCGACCGTGCTACTCAGGAAGAAGAGTTCAGCCTTGAACTGCGTAACCGTGACCGTGAACGCAAACTGATCAAAAAGATCGAGAAAACGCTGAAGAAAGTGGAAGACGATGATTTCGGCTACTGCGAATCTTGCGGCGTGGAGATCGGCATTCGTCGCCTCGAAGCGCGTCCGACCGCCGATCTGTGCATCGACTGCAAGACGCTGGCTGAGATCCGCGAAAAGCAGATGGCCGGCTAATACCGTTGTTACCGCTGCGGCGTGCGCACCCGCGTGCGCGTGCGCCGCACAGAGAAAAGGGAACCACTCCCCTCTGATATGCAAGAAAGTCATTATGTGGGGCGCTTTGCCCCATCGCCTTCCGGGGATCTGCATTTCGGTTCGCTGATTGCCGCTCTGGGAAGCTACCTTCAGGCTCGCGCCCAACGCGGGCAGTGGCTGGTTCGCATCGAAGATATCGACCCGCCGCGCGAAGTCCCCGGCGCCGCCGCTCGCATCCTGTCCGCGCTGGAACATTATGGTCTCCACTGGGACGGCCAGGTCATCTATCAATCCCAACGTCACGACGCCTATCGCGCCGCGCTGGATCTGTTGCAGCGTCAGGGGCTCAGCTATTACTGCACCTGCACCCGCAGCCGCATCCAGCAGATCGGCGGATTGTACGACGGCCACTGCCGCGACTTGCAGCTCGGCCCGCAGGGCGCCGCCATCCGCTTGCGCCAGACCGCGCCCGTTTACGGGTTCCACGATCGCCTGCAGGGAGAGTTGCACGCCGATCCGGCGCTGGCGGGGGAAGACTTTATCATTCGCCGCCGCGACGGGCTGTTCGCCTACAACCTGGCGGTGGTGATCGACGACCATTTTCAGGGCGTGACCGAGATTGTGCGCGGCGCCGACCTGATCGAACCGACGGTGCGTCAAATTGCCCTCTACCGCCAGCTGCAGGCGCCGGTGCCCGCCTATGTGCATCTGCCGCTGGCGCTGGGCGCCAACGGCATCAAGCTGTCGAAGCAAAACCATGCGCCGGCGTTGCCCGCCGGCGATCCGCGCCCGGTGCTGATCGCCGTGCTGAAATTTCTGCGCCAACCGCTGCCGGAAAGCTGGCAAGATCTTGACCTGCCATTATTATTGAGCTGGGCGGTCGCACATTGGCGGTTGGAAAACGTGCCGCGTCAGGAGGCTATCCCTCTGGATGAAAACACGCCGGCATTCTCAAAGGAGCCATGGTGAGCTATGATTAGCCGCTATTTTTTGTTAGCTCCATTTTTATCAGTCACTATCGAGGTGTACCATTTTTACCCGAGTAGCCAACTTCTGTCGTAAGGTACTGACCCGCGATGACAAGCTGCCCCGCGACGACGCGGCGGCCGGCGATAAAAACGTAGTCCGCGAAGAGCGTGCCGCGGCGCCAAGCCGCCCTGCGCCGCAGCCGCGCGCCGCCGACAACGGCAACAACGCCCCTGCCCGCCGCTCAACGCCGCGCAAGCGTCCGCCTTTCCCCCTCGCCGAGAGCAACGACTCGATGACCGTGATCCCGCGCGAACAGCACTCGATTTCCCGCAAAGACATTAGCGAAAATGCGCTGAAAGTGCTTTACCGCCTGAACAAGTCCGGCTACGAAGCCTATCTGGTCGGCGGCGGCGTGCGCGATCTGTTGCTCGGCAAAAAGCCGAAAGACTTTGACATCACCACCAACGCCACGCCGGAGCAAGTGCGCAAGCTGTTCCGCAACTGCCGCCTGGTCGGCCGGCGCTTCCGCCTGGCGCACGTGATGTTCGGGCCGGAAATCATCGAAGTGGCCACTTTCCGCGGCCACCACGAACAGAACCCGGAATCCGACAAGAACTCGTCTCAGCAGGCGCAAAACGGCATGCTGCTGCGCGACAACATCTTCGGTTCGATCGAGGAAGACGCCCAGCGCCGTGACTTCACCATCAACAGCCTGTACTACGGCGTGGCGGATTTCACCCTGCGCGATTACGTCGGCGGCCTGAACGATCTGAAACAGGGCGTGATTCGCCTGATCGGCGATCCGGAAACCCGCTACCGCGAAGATCCGGTGCGCATGCTGCGCGCGGTGCGCTTCGCCGCCAAGCTGGATATGCGCATCAGCGAAGAGACCGCCGAGCCGATCCCGCGCCTGGCCTCGCTGCTGCATGAGATACCGCCGGCGCGCCTGTTCGAAGAATCCCTCAAGCTGCTGCAGGCCGGTTACGGTTTCCAGACCTACCTGAAGCTGTGCGAATACCAGCTGTTCCAACCACTGTTCCCGCTGATCGCCCGCAACTTCACGCCGAACCACGATACGCCGATGGAGCGCATTCTGGTGCAGGTGTTGAAGAACACCGATCACCGCCTGCAGAACGACATGCGCGTCAACCCGGCGTTCCTGTTTGCCGCCATGCTGTGGTACCCGCTGCTGGAGCACGCGCAGAAGCTGGCGCAGGAAAGCGGCCTGGCCTACTACGACGCCTTCGCGCTGGCGATGAACGACGTACTCGACGAGCAGTGCCGCTCGCTGGCCATCCCGAAACGCATTACCACGCTGGTACGCGATATCTGGCAACTGCAGCTGCGCCTGTCCCGCCGCCAGGGCAAACGCGCGCACAAGCTGATGGAACACCCGAAATTCCGCGCCGCCTATGATCTGCTGGCGCTGCGTGCGGAAGTGGAAGACAATCAGGAGATGCTGCGTCTGGCCGAGTGGTGGGGCGAGTTCCAGGACGCCACGCCGGCGCGGCAGAAAGCCATGCTGAGCACCCTGGGGGACGATCCGGCGCCGCGCCGCGCGCGTCAACGCCGCCCTCGCCGCCGGGCACCGCGTAAAGAAGGGGCATAATGATCCGCGTTTATATCGCGCTGGGCAGCAACCTGGCGCAGCCGCTGCAACAGGTTAAAGCCGCACTGGAGGCGCTGGAGCATCTCCCGCGCACCCGGCTGGTCACCTGTTCTTCGTTTTACCGCACCAAGCCGCTGGGGCCGCAAAACCAGCCGGACTTTCTCAACGCGGTGGTGGCGCTGGATACACTGTTGCCGCCCGAACAGCTGCTCGACCATACCCAGGCGATAGAACGCAATCAGGGGCGGGTGCGCAAGGATGAACGCTGGGGGCCGCGCACGCTCGATCTGGACATCATGCTGTACGGCGACAAGGTGATCCATACCGAGCGCCTGACTGTGCCGCATTACGGCCTGAAAGAGCGCGAATTCATGCTCTACCCGCTGGCGGAAATCGCTCCCGATCTGATTTTCCCCGATGGCGAGCCGCTCGCCAGCTGCCTCAAGCGCGTGCCGGAAAACGGCATGGCGCTGTGGCATCAAAGTAAAAAGTGATCGCGGGGTCTAGAGCAGATAAAGCTTGAGTTGCGCCACGGCGGCCAGCAGCATCACCACCATCATACAGCCGAATATCCGCCTCACCCACTGCAGCCTTCGTTCCTGCGCTTCCGGCCCCGTAGCCTCCCTCCCGCGTGACCAGACAAACATCACCAACGCAAACGCCAGCATCAAAAAGCTGCTCGCTGCCAACAGCAAACTGCCCGACACCATGCCGGCACGCAGCGACAGCAGCCCGACCACCGCCATCGTCAACGCGGTACGCCCCCAGGCCAGACGAGTACGTTCAGGTTGCAAACCAGGATCGCGCGGCGGCGCTTCCACCGTTGGGTGCATCACACGCCAAAACTCAGAATGACCGCCACCAGCGCCAGAGCGATGACGACCACGAACAGGGTCAATAGCCACAGCAGGCGGGTATAAGGCATATCGCCGTCATGCCGCATGGCTTTCTCATTGGCCTTCCAGCGACGATAGGCCATCAGCCCCAGCACTACAGCCCCCAGCGTCAAAGCCACCGACAGCCCCTGACGGATGGCAGCCGTGCCAAATTCGGAGGCAAACTGATTGATGCCGACCGCTCCCGCCATAAACGCCAATGCAGTGCGGATCCAAGCCAGAAAAGTGCGCTCATTGGCTAAAGAAAAGCGGTAGTCGGGCGTTTTACCCTTGGCCCACCATTTTAACGGGCGATTTGGCGATGGCTGGTTCATGATTTCCCTTGAACATGTAAAACCTTTCTGAAACAGAACCCTCGCACAATAAACAATTCAACCACCGTTTGCCATTCACGATACGGGTTCTGTGGAGTCCGTCTTACAGCGTCAGCCGCGCAACGAACCCGCCCGGCGGGCGATTGGCAAAGCCGATCTGTAAACCATGCAATCCGGCGATACGCTGCACGATCGAGAGGCCCAGCCCGCTGCCGGTTTGCTCCTGCCCCGGCGGGCGATAGAAACGTTCTCCCAGCCGCGCCAGATGCTCCGTGGTGACCCCCGGACCGTCGTCCTCCACCGTCAGCGAGCGTTCGCTCAGCGTCACGGTGACGACGCCGCCCTGCGGGGTATAGCGCACCGCGTTATCCAGCAAGTTGCGCAATAGCAGCGACAGCAGCAAGGTTTCCCCCTGACGCGGCGGCGGCGTTCCCTGATGTTCATAGCGCAGCGTCACGCCCGCCGCATGGGCCTGCCGATCCTGCTCCGCCAGGGTCATCGTCACCAGTTCGTTCCAGTCGATCGGCGCCAGTTCGGCCAGATCCGACAGCGAATCCAGCCGCGACAGCGTCAGCAGCTGATCCACCAGCCGGGTGGCGCGATCGATGCCGACCGTAAGATTGTCCAGCGCGTGCTCGCGCATCGGCGCATCGTCCCCCGCCAGTTGAACCACTTCGGTCTGCACCCGCAGCGCCGCCAGCGGGCTGCGCAACTCGTGCGCGGCATCGGAGGTGAAACGCCGCTCCCGCACCAGCAACGCGTTGATGCGAGCGAACAGCGCATTGAGCGCATCCACCAGCGGACGCACCTCGGTCGGCACCTGGCGCGCGTCCAACGGCGTCGCGTCATCGGGCGCGCGCCGGCGCAAACCGGCCGCCACCGCGCGCAGCGGCCGCAGCTCGCGCCCGACCATCAGCGCGATCAGCAGCATCAGCACCGGCAGCGTCGCCAGCCAGGGCACCAGCTGGCCGGTCACCATGCCCAGCGCCATATCGCGCCGGTAATCCCACTCCTGGCCGACCACGATGCGATAGCGCCCATCTGGGCTGGTCAGCCACAGCAGGCGCCAGCTGTCGTCATCACCTTTGCGCTCGCCGTCGGTAAAACCTTCACGCTCCCCGTCAAACAGGAAATCGGCGCCGTTCTCGCCGTCGTTGAGCAGCATCTTGCCTTGGCGATCGAAGATGGCGAACGCCAGCGCGTCGTCGTCCTGATCGCCTCGCTTGCCGTGATGCACCAGCTTCTTGGTTTTCGGCAGGCTGCGCGCGCTTTCATCGGCCAGCAGATCGCCGAGGTTGGCGGTCGCCAGCCGTTTGGCAAACAGCATCTGCTGGGTGTCGAACACTTCATTGATGGTGTTGCGCGACATCACCCAGGCCACCACGCTGGCGGTGCACCAGGTCATCAGCGCCAACAGGCTGAAGATCAGGATCAGACGCAGCCGCAGGCTGAGACGCTTCACGGCGCATCCCCCAGCGTGTAACCCACGCCGTGAATGGTGCGGATGAAGCCGTTGCCCAGCTTGCGCCGCAGGTGGTGAATATGCACCTCCACCGCATTGCTGCTCACCTCGTCGTCCCAGTTGTACAGCTTCTCCTGAATCAACGGCCGCGCCAGCACCCGCCCCTTGTTGTGCAGAAACAGCTCCAGCACCGCCAACTCGCGCGGCGTCAGCGTCACCGGCTCGCCGTTGCAGCTCACGCTGCGGGTGGCGCTGTCAAACACCACATTGCCGTGCGTCAGCTGCGGCATCAGTTGGCCGTGGCGACGGCGGATCAGCGCCTGCAGACGCGCCGCCACTTCGGCCAGCGCGAACGGCTTGCACAGATAATCGTCGGCGCCGCTTTGCAGCCCGCTGACCCGCTGCTCCAACGCATCGCGGGCGGTGAGGATCAGCACCGGCACGTCCTGCCCGGCCTGGCGCCACTGGCGCAGCAGCTCCAGGCCATCGAGGCCCGGCAGGCTGAGATCGAGGATCACCGCGTCGTACGGCGCGCTGTCCAGCGCATTTTTGCCAACGGCGCCGTCGGTGAACCAGTCCAGATTGAAGCCGAGTTTGGTCAGCCCGGCCTTGATGCCGTCCCCGATCAGTTTGTCATCTTCGATCAGCAGAATTCGCATGAGTATCCCTTTTCAGTCATTGCGCCATTGCACCACAAGGTTCTTAAGAACCGCTTAAGCATGGCGATCCGCGCTACCCACCCCGATCGGGTTACAGTAGAATGGCTGCACTTTTTTGCAGCCTGGGCCTGCGCAAGCCGCACGGCCCGTTTCAGGAGACGTTGTGATGAAACCCACCACCGTGACCCACTTGCGCCAGTGGAAACAGGAGCAACGCAAGTTTGCTACCCTTACCGCCTACGATGCCAGCTTTGCCAAACTGTTTGAAGAGCAAGGCATCAAAGTCCTGTTGGTGGGCGATTCGCTGGGCATGACGCTGCAGGGCCACGACTCCACGCTGCCGGTCACCGTCGCCGACATAGCCTACCACACGCGCGCCGTGCGCCGCGGCGCGCCGGCCTGCCTGCTGCTGGCCGATCTGCCGTTCATGAGTTACGCCACCCCGGAACAGACCTTCGCCAACGCCGCCGAGCTGATGCGCGCCGGCGCCAACATGGTGAAACTGGAAGGCGGCAGCTGGCTGTGCGACACGGTGAAAATGCTTGCCGAGCGCGCGGTGCCGGTGTGCGGCCATCTGGGCCTGACGCCGCAGTCGGTCAACGTGTTCGGCGGCTATAAGGTGCAAGGGCGCGACGAACTGGCCGCCAAACAGCTGCTGCAGGACGCGCAGAACCTGGAGCTGGCCGGCATTCAGCTGCTGGTGCTGGAATGTGTGCCGACCGAGCTGGCGCGCCAGATCACCGAAGCGCTGTCCATTCCGGTCATCGGCATCGGCGCCGGCAACGGCACCGACGGCCAGATCCTGGTGATGCACGACGCCTTCGGCATCACCGGCGGCCACACGCCGAAGTTCGCCAAGAACTTCCTGGCGCAGAGCGGCGATATCCGCACGGCGGTGCAGCACTACATTCAGGAAGTGGAACAAGGCCTCTACCCGGCGGCTGAACACTCTTTTAACTAAGCGATGGTTCCAGGAGTCACCCAATGATTATTATCGAAACCCTGCCGATGCTGCGTCAGCAGATCCGCCGCTGGCGCCAGGAAGGCAAACGCATCGCGCTGGTGCCGACCATGGGCAACCTGCACGACGGCCATATGACGCTGGTCGATGAAGCGCGCGCCCGCGCCGACGTGGTGGTGGTGAGCATCTTCGTCAACCCGATGCAGTTCGATCGGCCGGACGATCTGGCGCGCTACCCGCGCACGCTGCAGGAAGACAGCGAGAAGCTGACCCGCCGCGGCGTCGATCTGGTGTTCGCGCCAGCCCCGGCCGCGGTCTATCCGCAGGGGCTGGAGCAGCAGACCTACGTCGACGTGCCGGGCATCTCCAGCATCCTGGAAGGCGCAAGCCGGCCGGGCCACTTCCGCGGCGTTTCCACCATCGTCAGCAAGCTGTTTAACCTGGTGCAACCTGATTTAGCCTGCTTCGGCGAGAAGGATTACCAACAGCTGGCGCTGATCCGCAAAATGGTGGCGGACATGGGTTACGACATCGACATCGTCGGTGTGCCGACCGTGCGCGCCAAAGACGGCCTGGCCCTCAGCTCGCGCAACGGCTACCTGACCGCCGAAGAGCGCAAGGTCGCGCCGCAGCTGAGCAAAATCATGAATGGGCTGGCGCAGCAGTTGGCCAATGGCGAGCGCCATATCGAAACGCTGCTGGAACAGACCGCCGAGCAGCTGCGCGCCGCCGGCTTTACGCCGGATGAACTGTTTATTCGCGACGCCGACAGCCTGCAGCCGCTGACGGTGGACAGCCAGCGGGCGGTGGTGCTGATGGCCGCCTGGCTGGGCAAGGCGCGTCTTATCGACAACCAGCAGGTCGACCTGACGCTGTAAGCCATTTTTTATACTGTCGTCACCCTTGGCCGCTGACCATTGGTAGACAATGGCGGAGCAATCGGTGACGATAGAGATTGCAGGGATGCAGGAGAGATGTTCAACCCCAGCGCCTGTGAAGGCCGATATTCAGTTAGGTAAAGCTATGATACGTACTATGCTGCAAGGCAAGCTGCATCGCGTCAAAGTCACTCAGGCTGACTTGCACTATGAAGGGTCCTGCGCCATCGACCAGGATTTCCTGGAGGCCGCCGGCATTCTGGAATATGAAGCGATCGATATTTACAACGTGGATAACGGCCAGCGCTTCTCCACCTACGCCATCGCCGCCGAGCGCGGTTCGCGCATCATTTCGGTTAACGGCGCCGCCGCGCGCTGCGCCTGCGTGGGCGACAAACTGATCATCTGCTCCTATGTGCAAATGACCGACGCCGACGCCCGCCAACACCACCCGAAAGTCGCCTATTTCGAAGGTGACAACAACCTGCAGCGCAAGGCGAAAGCCGTGCCGGTTCAGGTCGCCTGACACTAAAACGGGCGCCTTGCGCGCCCGTTCTTCCTTACTGCACCACCACCGTGCCCGGCTTGTTGGCTATCCGATCCGCCATGGTCTGGATCGAGTCGGTGCGCAGAATATACAGCCGCTTCAGCGTATAGGGGTTATCCCCCGGCTTCACCTTGCCCTGCACCGTGGTCACCGCCAGATGGAAACCGGCGTCCTGCGCCGCCTGGATCGCCCGCTGGTTATAGCCGCCGAACGGGTAGGACAGATACAGCACGTGCGGGTTGAACTGCGACAGCGCGCGGCGCGAGCGCTCAAAATCGAACTCGATATTGTGCAGCGAACGGCTCAGCAAAATCGGCTGGCGATTGCCGTCGGTGCGGTGCAGGAAGTGAGTGTGCGACTGCACGTCGAACACGTCCTGAATCTGCTTCAGCTCCGAGACGCTCATAAACTGCAGCGAATCCGGGTTCCATTTCTGCGGGTGGCGTTTGATGCGCGAAGAGATGATGAACGCCGTGGCGCGGAAACCGTAATCCTTCAGCACCGGGTAAGCGTAGCGATAAACCGATTTCAGCCCGTCGTCGAAGGTCAGCACGATCGCCTTGCCCGGCAGGTTGATCTGGTTCTTCAGGTAGGCTTCCAGCTGATACAGCGAAATGGTGTCGTAGCCCGCCTGCTTCAGGTAGGTCATCTGGTTGCTGAACGCCACGTCTGAGGTGGTGGTCGAGGTGTGGCGGAAGCGCTTGTTCTCTTCGTTTTTTAGCAGGTGATGATAGGTCAGCACCGGTATGCCGCTATCTATCTCGCAGTCCAGCTCATTGACAAACCCCAGCCGCTCGCCGATGTTGACCTCGTACCAGGTGTTGTTCAGGCGATCCTTCAGCTTGCCGATGATCGGATAGCGCAGGTTGCCTTCCAGCGTGCCCAAGACCTCGCTGTCCTTGTCCGCCGCGGTATAAACGTCGATCGTTTTTTGGGTGATCAGATTCTGGTTGGTCAGCGGTTTGTTCAGCTCGCCCAGATCGTCTTGTACCTTGCGCGACTTCTTCAGTTCGCGCACGTCATCTTTATCGATAAAGCCGGTGCCGTGCCCGAATTTGAATTCGTAGTATTCCGCATCCGCCGGGAACACCTGGATCAGCTGCCCGCGCTTCACTTCTCCTACCGGGATCACATGCTCGCCCACCAACGCATAGACTTCGCTATCGCGCTGCGCTTCCATGTATTCAGATTTAACCGCGCCGTCTTCCGACAGCAGATTCGCCAGGCTCACAGGGGAAACCAACGACATCAGAATGCCGAGGAAACCAGCCGCTAACGTGTATTGAGGCCGCATGATGATGTTCTACTTACGAGTGCGTAATGACTAAAGTGAAGGAAATGTGGAGCGCCAGCATAGCACGATTTGAACAACGGGGAACTAGCGGTTATTTGAGCAATTCTATTGATTTACGCGCCGCCTGCGCCAAATCAAGAAAAGCGCCCCCGCCGGAAAAGCGGGGGCGCGATACCATCAGCTGCGCAGGCCGCGGCCGCGCTCGATCAGGTACCAGGAAAGCAGGTAAAACACCGCGATAAACGCCAGCAGCACCGCCATGGTGAACGCCAGCGGCACGTCGTTGATGCCGAGGAAACCGTAGCGGAAACCGCTGATCATATAGACGATGGGGTTCAGCTTGGACACCGCCTGCCAGAATGGCGGCAGCAGCGACAGCGAGTAGAACACCCCGCCCAGGTAGGTCAGCGGCGTCAGCACGAAGGTCGGGATCAGGCTGATATCGTCGAAGGTGGTGGCGAACACCGCATTGATCAGCCCCGCCAGCGAGAACAGGATCGCCGTCAGCAGCAGCGTCAGCGCAATCACCCACCAGGCGTGCACCTGCAGCGGCACAAAGAACAGCGAGATGATGGTCACCAGCACGCCGACGCAGATGCCGCGCGCCACGCCGCCGCCGACATAGCCGGCGATCACCACGTGGGTCGGCACCGGCGCCACCAGCAGTTCCTCAATGTTGCGCTGGAATTTGGCGCTGAAGAACGACGAGGCGACGTTGGCATAGGAGTTGGTGATCACCGCCATCATGATAAGGCCAGGCACGATGAACTGCATGTAGCTGAAGCCGTGCATATCGCCGATGCGCGAGCCGATCAGATTGCCGAAGATGATGAAGTACAGCGTCATGGTGATCACCGGCGGCACCAGGGTCTGGATCCAGATGCGCGCGAACCGGTTCACCTCTTTGGCCCAGATGCTCTGCAAGGCCACCCAATACAAACGCGTCATGCTTTTTCTCCATTGCCGTTAACCAGGGTGACAAACAGCTCTTCCAGGCGGTTCGCCTTGTTGCGCATGCTCAGCACCTGCACGCCCTGCGCGCTCAGTTGGGTGAACAGGCCGTTCAGCCCCTGCTCGCGCATCACTTCCACTTCCAGCGTCGAGGTATCCGTCAGGCGGCTGTGGTAACCGTCCAGCTTCGGCAACGGGCTCTTCGCCGCCAAATCGAGGATGAAGGTTTCCGACTTCAGCTTGGCCAGCAGCCCCTTCATCGAGGTGTTTTCCACCAGCTCCCCGTTCTGGATGATGCCGATATTGCGGCACAGCATCTCCGCCTCTTCCAGATAGTGGGTGGTGAGGATAATGGTAGTGCCCTGGGCGTTCAGCTCTTTCAGGAAGCCCCACATCGAGCGACGCAGCTCGATATCCACCCCGGCGGTCGGCTCATCGAGGATCAGCAGCTTCGGCTGATGCATCAACGCGCGGGCGATCATCAGGCGGCGCTTCATGCCGCCGGACAGCATGCGGGCGCGCTCGTTGCGCTTGCCCCACAGATCCAGCTGATTGAGGTATTTTTCGGCGCGCGCCATCGCTTCACGCCGCGTGACGCCGTAGTAACCCGCCTGGTTCACCACGATCTGCAACACGGTCTCGAACGGGTTGAAGTTGAACTCCTGCGGCACCAGGCCGAGCTGGCGCTTGGCGTTGACGATGTCTTTATCGATGTCGTAACCGAACACCCGCACGCTGCCGGCCGTTTTGTTCACCAGCGAGCTGATGATGCCGATGGTGGTGGATTTTCCGGCGCCGTTTGGCCCCAGCAGGGCATAAAAATCCCCCGCTTCGACGCTCAGGTCGATTCCGCGCAGCGCCTTGACGCCACCGGCGTAAGTCTTGGTCAGCTGCGCTAATTCCAGTGCATAATTCATATGTAAAATAGTACCTTATGACGATGAGTATGCCGCCGCGCCCCTGTTTGCGAGGCTTGAAACACTAACGATAATCCTAGCATCGGCGACGTTTTCACTGAGTCGAATCCGTGCGGAAAATGAGGCTGCACCACTGTTCCGATTTCCAAAGTGTGACGCTTACCCTATATTACCCCAACGCAATCTGTCCGTTACGGGTCAATCACCTCCATGAAAGAAATCGAAGAGCTTATCGCCAACAACCAGGCCTGGTCGGCCAACATCAGCCAGGAAGACCCGGAATTTTTTGAACGTTTAGCCCAGGCGCAAAAGCCCCGCTTCTTATGGATTGGTTGCTCTGACAGCCGCGTTCCCGCAGAACGCCTGACCGGCCTCGAGCCGGGTGAACTGTTCGTCCATCGCAACGTGGCGAACCTCGTTATCCACACCGATCTTAACTGCCTGTCGGTGGTGCAGTATGCGGTAGATGTGCTGGAAGTCGAACACATCATCATTTGCGGCCACCTGGGCTGCGGCGGCGTGCAGGCGGCGGTGGAAAACCCGGAGCTGGGGTTGATCGACAACTGGCTGCTGCACATTCGCGATCTGTGGTACAAGCACAGCTCGCTGCTGGGCGAGCTGCCGCCGGAGCAGCGTTTCGACATGCTGTGCGAGATCAACGTCATTGAGCAGGTATACAACCTGGGCCACTCCACCATCATGCAGTCCGCGTGGAAGCGCGGCCAGAAGGTGATGATCCACGGTTGGGTGTACGGCATTCAGGACGGCCGCCTACGCGATATGGAAGTGCTGGCGACCAGCCGCGAGAGCCTGGAGATGGGCTACCGCAAAGCGATAGCCAAACTGAAGCAGGATAAAGGCATATAACCCCGCCGCGGGCGCGGCTGGCCGCGCCCCACATTAATTACTCGTCCAGCAGCACCACTTTGCCGACGTACGGCAGGTGACGGTAGCGCTGAGCGTAGTCGATGCCATACCCCACCACGAACTCATCCGGGATCGAGAAGCCGACATATTCGACCGGCACCTGCACTTCACGGCGCTCAGGCTTGTCCAGCAAGGTGCAAATCGCCAGCGATTTCGGCCCGCGCAGCGCCAAAATCTCGCGCACTTTGTTCAGCGTGTTGCCGGAATCGATGATGTCTTCCACGATCAGCACGTCTTTGCCGCGAATGTCTTCGTCCAGATCCTTGAGGATCTTCACGTCGCGAGTAGTGGACATGCCGCTGCCGTAGCTGGAGGCGGTCATAAAGTCGACTTCGTGCGGCACGTCGATGGCGCGGCAGAGATCGGCCATGAACATGAAGGAGCCGCGCAGCAGCCCGACCAGCACCATGTCGCTGCCGCTGTCGCGGTAATGTTCGGTGATCTGGCGGCCAAGTTCGGCGATACGGGTCTTAACTTCCTGCTCGGAAATCATTACGTCTACAGTGTGTTTCATAGTATTCAGGTCAGTTGCCGGAAGAAAGGCGCAGAGTTTAGCATAGCCTTTCGCCGGTGGCGACGCGAGCGCGCCGCCACCTGAGCGACGGGCCGCGATCATTCGCCGACGGTGAAGCCCATCATCATGCCGGTATCTTCGTGCTCCAGCAGGTGGCAGTGGGCCATGTACGCATGTTCGCTGCTGGCCGGATGGTCGAAGCGCACCAGCACTTCGCTGCGCCACCCTTCGACGCGCACCGTGTCCTTCCAGCCGCTGCGATGCGCCGCCGGCGGTTTGCCATTTTCCGACAGGATACGGAACTGGGTACCGTGAATATGGAACGGGTGCAACATCATGTCGCCCTCGCCGGAAATGGTCCACTTCTCATACTGGCCCCGTTTGGCGGCGAACATCGGCTTGGTCATGTCGAAGGCCTTGCCGTTGATCATGTTGCCGTGGCTGAAATCGAACGGTTTGGCTTTACCCTGCGCGCCACCGTGATCCATCCCGGCCATCTTGCCATGATCCATGCCCTTCATGTTGCCATGATCCATGCCCTGCATGCCGCCCTTTTCCATGCCTTTCATGTTGCCGTGGTCCATGCCTTTCATGTCTCCACCGCCCATCGCGCCATGATTCATGCTCATGCCGGCCATCGCCTGGTGACCATAACGATCCATCAGCGCCTGCATGCCGAGCATATCCAGCTGCGGATCCATCATCAGCTGCAGCCAACGCTCCTGGATACCAGTGGCAGCGGGTAATGTCGGCAGCTTCACCAGGCTGTCCGGCATGGTTTTGATGCCCTGCGCCAGCGACGGCTGAATGCGCAACACCGGCAGCGGTTGATCGAACGGCGCCAGCGTCATACCCATCTGCTTCACCGGCAGCGTCACGATGTCGAACGCTTTCCCGTCGGAGGCATCCACCAGCACTTCAAAACGTTCGCCCATCAGCATCGGCAGCTCGGTCAGTTTCACCGGCTCCGCCAGGAAACCGCCGTCGCTGGCGATGACATACAGCGGACGGTTGTCACTGGCCGCCAGATTCAGCGAACGGGCGTTGCAGCCGTTGAGGAAGCGCAGACGCAGCCAGCCGCGCGGCGCCAAATGTTGCGGATACTGCGCGCCGTTGGTGAACATGCGATCGCCAAACCAGCCCACCGCCGCGCTCATCACGTCCAGGCGGTATTCGATTTGCGCGTCTTTGCCCAACCGCTTATCTTGCAGGATCACCGGAATATCATCCTGCCCCCAGGTTTTCGGCAGCGGCAGTTTGGCGCTCTCCTCATCTTCCAGCAGCACCAGCCCCGCCAGCCCCATCATCACCTGGCTGCCGGTTTTACCGTGGGTATGCGGGTGGAACCAGCAGGTGGCCGCCGGTTGAGCGACAGTGAAATTCACCGTGCGCGTCGCGCCGGGATGGATCAATGCCTGCGGGCCGCCATCGACGTCGCCGGGAATTTCCAGGCCGTGCCAGTGGACGGTGCTGGCCTCCGCCAGGCCGTTTTTGATATCGACCGTCACCGGCTGGCCACGCTGCAGCTTCACCGCCGGCCCGAGCAGCGCGCCGTTGAATCCCCAGGTTTTGGTGGCGGCGCCGGGCAACCAGCGGGTTTCCCCCGCCTGCAGCGCCAGCGCAATTTTTCCCTGCGCGTCCGGCGTCAACAACGGCGGCACCGGCAGGGCCGGCCGATCGGCCGCCCAGGCGGCCCGGCTCCATAACGGCAATGTGCTCGCAGCGCCCAGTGCGGCGGTTAATTTAATAAAATCACGGCGTAACATCGCTGACTCCCTTTTCTCAGTGACATAACTCAATGCCGCCAGCCTAAACCTTCCCCCTGGCGGAAGGTCAAGCCTTTCCTGGCGGTATTTTAAGCTATGCCTCACAATCAACAGAATATGGCTGGCAAACGCAACGCCGGCCCGGCAGCAATAAAATTTGGTGCCTTTACAGGCAAGTGTGGTAACGTCAGCAAACGACAAACAGGCCTATTTCATGATGAAAAAAACAACGTTATCGATGCTGTTGCTGGCGATGCTGGGCTTCTCCAACGCCAGTCTGGCGCTGAATGAATCCGAGGCGGAAGATCTGGCCGATCTGACGGCGGTATTTATTTATTTGAAAAATGATTGCGGCTACAACGATTTGCCAAACGCGCAAATCAAACGCGCCATCGTCTATTTCGCGCAACAAAACCGCTGGGATTTGAGCAACTACAACAGCTTCAATATGAAGGCGCTGGGCGAAGACAGCTATCGCGATCTCAGCGGCATCGCCATTCCAACGCCCAAGAAGTGCAAATCGCTGGCGCGCGACTCTTTGAGCCTGCTGGCCTACGCCAACTAATTCCTTCCCCTTTCCCGCCCGCCTAACGCTCTCTCTGTCTGAAATTCAACCGTGCATCGCCAGGCAGAGTTAGCTATGATGTTGCGCCGATTTTTCATGGCTGTTATTACGGAGTTTCCCGCACATGACCCAGAAAGAAATTTGGTACGAAACGCTGCATACGGGCTTCGGCCAGTATTTCTCGGTAGAGAAGGTGCTGTACCGCGAGAAGACCGATCACCAGGATCTGGTGATCTTCGAGAACCCGGTGCTGGGGCGCGTGATGGCGCTCGACGGCGTGGTGCAAACCACCGAGCGTGACGAGTTCATCTATCACGAAATGCTGACCCACGTGCCGCTGCTGGCGCACGGCGCGGCGAAGAAAGTGCTGATCATCGGCGGCGGCGACGGCGGCATGCTGCGCGAAGTCAGCCGGCACCCTGGCGTGGAGCAGATCACCATGGTCGAGATCGACGCCGGTGTCGTCGAGTTCTGCCGCCAGTACCTGCCCAACCACAGCGCCGGCGCCTATGACGATCCGCGCTTCAAGCTGGTGATCGACGACGGCGTCAACTTCGTGAACCAAACCGACGAAACCTTCGATGTGATCATCTCCGACTGCACCGATCCGATCGGCCCCGGCGAAAGCCTGTTCACTTCGGCGTTTTATGAAGGCTGCGCCCGCTGCCTGAATGAGGGCGGCATTTTCGTCGCGCAGAACGGCGTCTGCTTCCTGCAACAGGACGAGGCGGTCAACAGCCACGCCAAACTGAGCCGCTACTTTACCGACGTCAGCTTCTATCAGGCGGCGATCCCGACCTATTACGGCGGCATCATGACCTTTGCCTGGGCGAGCCAGAACCCGGCGCTGCGCCAGCGCGATCTGCCTACTCTGCAACAGCGCTTTAACCAAAGCGGCCTACACTGTCGTTATTACAACCCGGCAATTCACGTCGGCAGTTTTGCCCTGCCGCAATATTTGCTCAATGCCCTGAACGTAACACGTTAAGCGAGAAGATAAAGGAGGTGGCCCAAATTGCATAAGCTAAAACTGCACGGCTTCAACAACCTGACCAAGAGCCTGAGTTTTTGTATTTACGATATTTGTTACGCCAAGACCGCGGACGACCGCGACGGCTATATCGCCTACATTGACGAACAATATAACGCCAACCGGCTGACCGAGATCCTGAGCGAAACCTGCTCGATCATCGGCGCCAATATTCTGAACATCGCGCGTCAGGACTACGAGCCGCAGGGCGCCAGCGTCACCATCCTGGTCAGCGAAGAGCCGATCGATCCGAAAGACGTCGATACGTCGGAGCATCCTGGCCCGCTGCCGAACACGGTCGTTGCGCACCTGGACAAGAGCCATATCTGCGTACACACCTACCCGGAAAGCCATCCGGAAGGCGGGCTATGCACCTTCCGCGCCGATATCGAGGTTTCGACCTGCGGCGTCATTTCGCCCCTCAAGGCGCTGAACTACTTAATTCACCAGCTGGAATCCGACATCGTCACCATGGACTATCGCGTGCGCGGTTTTACCCGCGACGTGAACGGCGTGAAACATTACATCGATCATGAGATCAATTCGATCCAGAACTTTATGTCGGAAGACATCAAGGCGCTGTATCACATGATGGACGTGAACGTTTACCAGGAAAATATCTTCCATACCAAGATGTTGCTGAAAGATTTCGATCTGAAGCACTACCTGTTCAACGCGGAACCAGAGGCGCTGAGCGCCGCCGAACGCAAGCAGATCACCGATCTGTTATGGAAAGAGATGCAGGAAATCTATTACGGCCGCAATATTCCGCATCTGTGATGGAAAGGGCGCGGCACGCCGCGCCCTGATGCTTAGTATTTCAGCATGAAAGAACGATAGGCCTTCAACACCAGCAGGAAGTCCTCAACGCCGCAGAATGAGAGGCTTTCTTCGTCGTAGTAATTCATCCCCTCTTCCATTTCATCGCCCTCGAACTCCAGCTGATTGGCGCGGATCATCACTTCTTCACCATCCATCAGCAGCGTATATTCATGGCCTTCCAGCTGCCATTGACGTTCACTGCCTTTGACCTCGGCCGCACCGGCTTCAATCCGGTCCAGCAGGTTGAAATCGCCTTTGACTTCTTCGTTGATCCAGTGGCCAATCGCTTCATGCCCCATCGAAAATCTGACGATCACCTGACCGGTGACGTCACGCAGAAATTCGTAATCCATAGCATGCCCTCCTGAGCCCTTTTTCTTAGTGTAAACATAAATGGCGGACTAACTCAGTGAGCGCTCGCAAAGTTGGCAACTGAGCAAAATAAAACGGGAGGCCAAGGCCTCCCGTTAAACAGTTGCGCAATATAGCGGCTTACACGGCGGTTTGGAAGATCACGCCGTCGGCTTTTTCGGTGTACTGCCCCAGCTGGTCAAAGTTCAGGTAGCGGTAGGTATCCGCCGCCGTCTTATCGACCTGCGCCATATAGGTCTGGTACTCGTCCGGCGTCGGCAGGCGGCCCAGCAGGGACGCAACCGCAGCCAGTTCGGCTGACGCCAGATAGACGTTGGCGCCGGTGCCCAGACGGTTCGGGAAGTTACGGGTCGAGGTGGAGACCACCGTCGCACCGTCCGCCACGCGCGCCTGGTTGCCCATGCACAGCGAGCAGCCCGGGATCTCGATACGCGCGCCGCTCTTGCCGAACACGCTGTAGTAGCCTTCTTCGGTCAGCTGAGCCGCGTCCATCTTGGTTGGCGGCGCCACCCACAGACGGGTTGGCAGCTGGCCCTTGTGCTGATCCAGCAGCTTGCCGGCCGCGCGGAAGTGGCCGATGTTGGTCATGCAAGAACCGATGAACACTTCATCGATTTTGCTGTTGGCCACGTCGGACAGCAGGCGCGCATCGTCAGGATCGTTCGGCGCGCACAGGATCGGCTCCTTGATCTCGTTCAGATCGATGTCGATCACCGCCGCGTATTCCGCATCCGCATCGCCTTCCAGCAGCTGCGGATCCGCCAGCCATTTTTCCATGCCCTGAATACGGCGCTCCAGCGTACGGCGGTCGCCGTAGCCTTCGGAGATCATCCACTTCAGCAGCACGATGTTGGAGTTCAGGTACTCTTCGATCGGCGCCTTGTCCAGCTTGATGGTACAACCGGCGGCGGAACGTTCGGCGGACGCATCGGTCAGCTCAAACGCCTGCTCGACCTTCAGATCCGGCAGGCCTTCGATCTCCAGGATGCGGCCGGAGAAGATGTTTTTCTTGCCCTTCTTCTCGACGGTCAACAAGCCTTGCTGGATCGCGTAGTAAGGGATGGCGTGCACCAGATCGCGCAGGGTGATGCCCGGCTGCATTTTGCCTTTGAAGCGCACCAGCACCGACTCAGGCATATCCAGCGGCATTACGCCGGTCGCGGCGGCAAACGCCACCAGGCCGGAACCGGCCGGGAAGGAGATGCCGATCGGGAAGCGGGTGTGGGAATCGCCGCCGGTGCCGACGGTGTCAGGCAGCAGCATGCGGTTCAGCCAGGAGTGGATCACGCCGTCGCCCGGACGCAGCGAGACGCCGCCGCGGTTCATGATGAAGTCAGGCAGCGTGTGGTGCGTGGTCACGTCGACCGGTTTCGGGTACGCGGCGGTGTGGCAGAATGACTGCATGACCAGATCGGCGGAGAAGCCGAGGCAGGCCAGGTCTTTCAGCTCATCGCGGGTCATCGGGCCGGTGGTGTCCTGAGAACCGACGGAGGTCATCTTCGGTTCGCAGTATTCGCCAGGGCGAATGCCGGCGACGCCGCAGGCGCGGCCGACCATTTTCTGCGCCAGCGAGAAGCCTTTGCTGCTGGCGGCGACCGGTTTGGCGATACGGAACACATCGCTGTGCGGCAGACCCAGCGCTTCGCGCGCCTTGGTGGTCAGGCCGCGGCCGATGATCAGCGGGATACGGCCGCCGGCGCGCACTTCATCCAGCAGCACGTCGGTTTTCAGTTCGAAGTTGGCGATCAGCGCGCCGGTTTCGTGGTTGCGCACTTCACCTTTGTATGGGTAAACGTCGATCACGTCGCCCATGTTCAGCTCGGACACGTCCACTTCGATCGGCAAGGCGCCGGCATCTTCCATGGTGTTGAAGAAGATAGGCGCAATCTTGCCGCCCAGCACCACGCCGCCGCCGCGCTTGTTCGGCACGTGCGGGATGTCGTCGCCCATAAACCACAGCACGGAGTTGGTGGCGGATTTACGGGAAGAACCGGTGCCGACCACGTCGCCGACGTAAGCCAGCGGGAAGCCTTTTTTGTTCAGCAGTTCGATCTGTTTGATCGGGCCGACGCTGCCCGGCTGATCCGGCACGATGCCTTCACGTTCGTTTTTCAGCATCGCCAGCGCGTGCAGCGGGATGTCCGGGCGCGACCAGGCGTCCGGCGCCGGAGAAAGGTCATCGGTGTTGGTTTCGCCGGTGACTTTGAACACGGTGACGGTGATCTTTTCCGCCAGCTCAGGGCGCGACAGGTACCATTCGGCGTCGGCCCAGGACTGCATGATCTGCTTGGCGTGCGGGTTACCGGCCTTGGCCTTCTCTTCCACGTCGTAGAAGTTGTCGAACATCAGCAGCGTGTGGGACAGCGCTTTCGCGGCGATAGGCGCCAGCGTTTCGTTATCCAGCGCTTCGATCAGCGGGTGAATGTTATAGCCGCCCTGCATGGTGCCTAACAGTTCAATGGCTTTCTCGGGGGTAACCAGGGGGGATGTCGCTTCACCTTTGGCGATGGCCGCCAGGAAACCTGCTTTGACGTAGGCGGCTTCGTCGACGCCCGGTGGAACACGGTTAATCAGCAGGTCTAACAGGAATTCTTCTTCGCCTTTTGGCGGATTCTTCAGTAGTTCGACCAGCGCGGCCATTTGGGTGGCGTCTAGCGGCTTAGGGGCGATGCCCTCAGCAGCACGCTCGGCTACGTGCTTACGGTATTCTTCTAGCACGACGTTCTCCTCGCTCTCATTGTCATTTATTGTGCCTGGCGTATATGCAAACCGGGTTTATACCCTTGGGATTTCACTCTGTGGCTAGGCGATCGGCCCGTAAAGGCCCCGAAACGGTGATTGGGGCAAACAGACACGGTCAAACAGCGTTACAGCATGAAAGACTGATGGGTAGAGCGCACGGCGATATTGATGCCATCTATCCTGACGGGGCACTGCTGTCGATGTCCTGGACTGTAAGGTACAGTGCCCGGTTCCGCTCAGCCAGCATATCAGGATTTGAAACGGTTGTTAATTCGTTCACATAAAAGCAACATTAAATCTTTGCTGAATCGTTGAGCGCAGCGTAATCGGCTGCCGGACTAGCAGGGTATTATATCCATATAGTTAGAATGGATATAAGCAGGGGGATCGGAATTTGGCGCAGCGGCCACAAAAAAACCGCTTTCTGAGTTTGAGCAAAAAAAAACGGCTCCTTGTCAGGAGCCGCTTGTTAACCGGTCAAACCAGCAGAATTACTTCTTCTTGGCTTTCGGGTTAGGCAGGTCGGTGATGCTGCCTTCGTAGATCTCCGCCGCCAGGCCCACGGATTCGTGCAGGGTCGGGTGAGCGTGGATGGTCAGCGCGATGTCTTCCGCGTCGCAGCCCATCTCGATAGCCAGACCGATTTCACCCAGCAGCTCGCCGCCGTTGGTGCCGACAATCGCGCCACCGATGATGCGGTGAGTTTCTTTGTCGAAGATCAGTTTGGTCATGCCGTCTGCACAGTCGGAAGCGATCGCACGGCCGGAAGCCGCCCACGGGAAGGTGGAGGTTTCGTAGCTGATACCTTTCTCTTTCGCTTCTTTCTCGGTCAGACCCACCCATGCCACTTCCGGCTCGGTGTAAGCGATGGATGGGATCACTTTCGGATCGAAGTAGTGCTTCATGCCGGCGATAACTTCTGCGGCAACGTGGCCTTCGTGCACGCCTTTGTGCGCCAGCATCGGCTGACCGACGATGTCGCCGATAGCGAAGATGTGCGGCACGTTGGTGCGCAGCTGTTTGTCGACGTTGATGAAGCCACGCTCGTCAACTTCAACACCGGCTTTGCCGGCATCCAGCAGTTTGCCGTTCGGCACGCGGCCGATCGCCACCAGCACCGCGTCGTAACGCTGTGGTTCTGCCGGCGCTTTTTTACCTTCCATCGTGACGTAGATGCCGTCTTCTTTGGCTTCTACCGCGGTCACTTTGGTTTCTAGCATCAGGTTGAACTGCTTGCTGATACGTTTGGTGAAGACTTTCACCACGTCTTTATCTGCCGCCGGGATAACCTGATCGAACATCTCAACGACGTCGATCTGTGAACCCAGCGCATGGTATACGGTGCCCATTTCCAGGCCGATGATGCCGCCGCCCATAACCAGCAGACGCTCTGGGACGGTTTTCAGCTCCAGCGCATCGGTGGAATCCCACACGCGTGGATCTTCATGAGGAATGAATGGCAGTTGGATCGGGCGAGAACCTGCAGCGATGATGGCGTTGTCGAAGTTGATGGTGGTTGGGCCGTTTTCGCCTTCAACAACCAGGGTGTTAGCGCCGGTGAACTTGCCCAGGCCGTTGACCACTTTCACTTTACGGCCTTTCGCCATGCCAGCCAGACCGCCGGTCAGCTGAGTGATGACTTTTTCTTTCCAGACGCGCACTTTGTCGATGTCGGTTTTCGGCTCGCCGAAAACGATGCCGTGTTCGGCCAGCGCTTTGGCTTCTTCGATCACTTTGGCAACGTGCAGCAGTGCTTTGGAAGGGATACATCCCACGTTCAGGCAAACCCCGCCCAGAGTGGAATAACGTTCAACCAGAACGGTTTCAAGACCTAAGTCAGCGCAACGAAAGGCTGCAGAGTAACCTGCCGGGCCCGCCCCAAGTACCACGACCTGAGTTTTAATTTCAGTACTCATCATGACCTCTTAATTGATTGTCCGGCGGGTCAGACGTCATTTTTATTGCTAATCGATCTCATAACGCCCTTCATCCACCGGGACGCTTACACCGCGAGCAGTTTACAGAATTGTTAATAATCTGCAAAGCGTGTTCGAGTGACCCGTGTCTCAACAATTTTGTCGAGTTATGCAAAATCCGACAAAACTGCTACAGAATCGTCAGGGGCGCAGCATGCTGCGCCCCTTTTGCATTACATCACCAGACGGCGAATGTCGGACAACATGTTGTTGATGATGGTGATGAAGCGCGCACCATCGGCACCGTCGATAACGCGGTGGTCGAAGGACAGCGACATCGGCATCATCAGGCGCGGCATGAACTCTTTACCGTTCCAGACCGGCTCCATCGCAGACTTGGAGACGCCCAGGATAGCCACTTCCGGCGCGTTGACGATCGGCGCGAAGTGAGTCGTCCCGATGCCACCCAGGCTGGAGATGGTGAAGCAGCCGCCCTGCATCTCGCCCGCGGTCAGCTTGCCGTCGCGCGCTTTCTTGGAGATGGCCATCAGTTCGCGGGACAGCTCGGTGATGCTCTTCTTGTTCACGTCCTTGAACACCGGAACCACCAGGCCGTTCGGGGTATCTACCGCCACGCCGATGTTGATGTATTTCTTCAGCGTCAGCTTCTGACCGTCTTCGGACAGCGAGCTGTTGAAGCGCGGCATCTGCTCCAGAGCGGCAGCAACGGCTTTCATGATGAACACGACAGGCGTGAACTTCACGTCCAGCTTGCGCTTGGCCGCTTCTTCGTTCTGCTGTTTGCGGAACGCTTCCAGATCGGTGATGTCGGTTTTGTCGAAGTGAGTCACGTGCGGGATCATCACCCAGTTGCGGCTCAGGTTCGCACCAGAGATCTTCTGGATGCGGCCCATTTCGACTTCTTCGATCTCGCCGAACTTGCTGAAGTCCACTTTCGGCCATGGCAGCATGCCTGGCAGACCGCCGCCGGCAGCGGCCGGGGCCGCTTCAGCGCGTTTCACCGCGTCTTTCACGTAAGCCTGAACGTCTTCGCGCAGGATACGGCCTTTACGACCGGTGCCCTTCACTTTCGCCAGGTTAACGCCGAACTCACGCGCCAGACGACGAATGACCGGGGTCGCGTGCACGTATGCCGCGTTCTCGGCGAACTCGCCTTTGTCGTCAGCTTTCGCAGCCGGAGCGGCGGTTTTCGCGGCGGCCGGCGCCGGCGCAGCTTCCGCTTTAGCGGCAGGCGCGGCGGCAGTGGCAGGCGCAGCGCCTTCCACTTCGAACACCATGATCAGGGAGCCGGTTTTCACTTTGTCGCCGGTCGCGATCTTGATCTCTTTCACGGTACCCGCGAACGGTGCAGGCACTTCCATGGAGGCCTTGTCGCCTTCCACGGTAATCAGAGACTGCTCGGCGGCAACCTTGTCGCCCACCTTAACCATCACTTCGGTCACTTCGACTTCGTCGCCGCCGATATCCGGCACGGCGACGTCTTTGGCCGCAGAGGCCGCAGGCGCTGCAGCGGCGGCAGGAGCTTCAACCGCAGCCGGGGCCGCAGCGGAAGCGGCGCCGGCCACTTCGAACACCATGATCAGGGAGCCGGTTTTCACTTTGTCGCCGGTCGCGATCTTGATCTCTTTCACGGTGCCCGCGAACGGCGCAGGGACTTCCATGGAAGCCTTGTCGCCTTCCACGGTGATCAGGGACTGCTCGGCTTCCACCTTGTCGCCCACTTTCACCAGGATCTCGGTCACTTCGACTTCGTCGGCGCCGATGTCCGGCACGGCAACGTCTTTGGCCGCAGCGGCGGCCGGGGCAGCTGCAGCTGCTGCCGGTTTTTCTTCCGCTTTCGCCGCCGGTGCAGCTTCCGCTGCGCCTGCCGCTTCGAAGATCATGATCAGTTTGCCGGTTTCGGTTTTATCGCCGACCGCCACTTTGATCTCTTTCACCACGCCCGCCTGCGGGGATGGCACTTCCATGGAAGCCTTGTCGCCTTCCACGGTGATCAGCGATTGTTCCGCTTCAACTTTATCGCCGACCTTCACCAGAATCTCGGTGATTTCGACTTCATCTGCACCGATGTCCGGTACGTTGATTTCGATAGACATTATTCAGTACCTCTTAGGCCAGACGCGGGTTAACTTTTTCCGGGTTGATGTCGAATTTCTTGATTGCATCGGCAACCACAGAAGCTTCGATCTCACCGCGTTTAGCCAGTTCACCCAGAGCAGCAACCACCACGTAGGATGCATCGACTTCGAAGTGGTGACGCAGGTTTTCGCGGCTGTCCGAACGACCGAAGCCGTCGGTGCCCAGTACGCGATAGTCGCTGGCCGGCACATAAGTACGAACCTGTTCGGCGAACAGTTTCATGTAGTCGGTAGAAGCTACCGCCGGCGCGTCGCTCATCACCTGAGCGATGTAAGGCACGCGTGGCGTTTCGGTTGGGTGCAGCATGTTCCAGCGCTCGCAGTCCTGGCCGTCGCGCGCCAGTTCGGTGAACGAGGTCACGCTGTAGGTGTCGGAACCCACGCCGTAGTCCTTCGCCAGGATCTGCGCAGCTTCGCGCACGTGGCGCAGGATGGCGCCGGAGCCCAGCAGCTGTACCTTGCCTTTGCTGCCTTCCAGCGTTTCCAGCTTGTAGATACCCTTGCGGATACCTTCTTCCGCACCCTGCGGCATCGCAGGCATGTGGTAGTTTTCGTTCAGCGTGGTCAGGTAGTAGTACACGTTTTCCGGGTTGTCGCCATACATGCGCACCAGACCGTCGTGCATGATCACCGCCACTTCGTACGCGTAAGCCGGATCGTAAGAGATGCAGTTAGGGATGGTCAGAGACTGAATGTGGCTGTGGCCATCTTCGTGCTGCAGACCTTCGCCGTTCAGGGTAGTACGGCCCGAGGTCCCGCCGATCAGGAAGCCGCGCGCCTGTTGGTCGCCCGCTGCCCAGCACAGGTCGCCGATACGTTGGAAACCGAACATCGAGTAGTAGATGTAGAACGGAATCATCGGCAGATCGTTGGTGCTGTAGGAAGTCGCTGCGGCCAGCCAGGAAGAGGCTGCGCCCAGTTCGTTGATGCCTTCCTGCAGGATTTGGCCTTTCTCGTCTTCTTTGTAGTAAGCAACCTGTTCACGGTCCTGCGGGGTGTACTGCTGGCCGTTCGGGCTGTAGATACCGATCTGACGGAACAGACCTTCCATACCGAAGGTACGCGCTTCGTCGGCGATGATTGGCACCAGGCGATCTTTGATCGACTTGTTCTTCAGCATCACGTTCAGGGCACGCACGAAGGCGATAGTGGTGGAGATCTCTTTGTTCTGCTCTTCCAGCAGCGAGCTGAAATCTTCCAGCGCCGGCATTTCCAGCTTCTGGGTGAACTCCGGCAGACGCGTCGGCACGTAGCCTTTCAGCGCCTGGCGACGTTCGTGCAGGTATTTGTACTCTTCGGAATCTTTCTCGAAGGTGATGTACGGCAGTTTTTCGATGTCAGCATCGGCAACCGGCACGTTGAAACGATCGCGGAAGTGGTGAACCCCTTCCATGTTCATTTTCTTCACCTGGTGAGCGATGTTTTTACCTTCCGCGGTTTCACCCATGCCGTAACCTTTGATGGTGTGGGCCAGGATAACGGTCGGTTTGCCTTTGGTGTCCTGCGCTTTTTTCAGTGCAGCGAAGATTTTCTTCGGATCGTGACCACCACGGTTCAGCGCCCAGATTTCGTCGTCGGTCATGTCTTTGACCAGCGCCGCAGTTTCCGGGTAACGGCCGAAGAAGTGCTCGCGCACGTAAGCGCCGTCTTTGGATTTGAAGGTCTGGTAGTCGCCGTCCAGGGTCTCGTTCATCAGCTGAACCAGTTTACCGCTGGTGTCTTTACGCAGCAGTTCGTCCCAACGGCCGCCCCAGATCACTTTCAGCACCTGCCAGCCTGCGCCGGAGAAGATGCCTTCCAGTTCGTTGATGATCTTGCCGTTGCCGGTGACCGGGCCGTCCAAGCGCTGCAGGTTGCAGTTGATGACAAACACCAGGTTGTCCAGCTTCTCGCGGGTCGCGATGGTGATGGCGCCTTTGGATTCCGGCTCATCCATCTCGCCGTCGCCCAGGAAGGCGTAAACGGTCTGCTCAGAGGTGTCTTTCAGGCCGCGGTGTTCCAGGTATTTCAGGAACTTCGCCTGATAGATGGCGCTGATTGGGCCCAGGCCCATGGATACGGTCGGGAACTGCCAGAATTCCGGCATCAGCTTAGGATGCGGGTAAGAGGACAGGCCTTTGCCGTGCACTTCCTGACGGAAGTTGTTCATTTGTTCTTCGGTCAGGCGGCCTTCAAGGAAGGCACGCGCGTAAACGCCCGGAGAGATGTGGCCCTGGAAGTACACCAGGTCGCCGCCGTCTTTCTCGTTGCGTGCGCGGAAGAAGTGGTTAAAGCAGACTTCATAGAAGGTCGCGGAAGACTGGAAGGAAGCCATGTGGCCGCCCAGCTCCAGGTCTTTTTTGGATGCGCGAAGAACGGTCATGATCGCGTTCCAACGGATCGCTGAGCGAATGCGGCGTTCCAGATCCAGGTTGCCTGGGTAGGCCGGTTCGTCTTCTACCGCGATGGTGTTGACGTAGTTGTGTGCTGCAGCACCGGCCGCAACGTTAACGCCGCCTTTGCGGGCTTCTCCCAATACCTGATCAATCAGAAACTGAGCTCGCTCAACACCCTCTTCACGGATGACCGATTCGATCGCCTGCAGCCAGTCGCGGGTTTCGATCGGATCCACGTCATTGTTTAAACGTTCTGACATGGTGGTATTCCTTATCTGTCTAATGGTTTGTTTGGAGCCTGTCTTCCTGTGCTCTGTGCAAAAACACACGAAGACAGGCCCATCAGTTTAGTTGCCGCTTAAGTACTTAACTAAGTACCTCGAACTTAACCCCCGCAGGCTGGTGTACCCTGAAGAGGACAGCTCTTAATCCTTGCGTTGCTGGAGACGCCGTAGCGATCTCTCGCGCCGAGTATGCTCCCGGCTGAGATCCAGCAAGATTTCCTCGATAAACGCCAAGTGGCGATGCGAGGCTTCACGGGCCTTTTCCGGCTCGCGTGCCACAATCGCCTCAAAAATTCCGGCGCGGTGGCTGCTCACTTTTGCCAACATCTCACGGCGCGAGTAGAGCAATTCAAAGTTCTGACGCACGTTCTGTTCCAGCATCGGCCCCATGCAGCGTAGCAGGTGAAGTAACACAACGTTGTGGGCAGCTTCGGTCACGGCGATTTGATACTGCATGACCGCATCGGCTTCGGCGTCGAGATCGCCGCTGTCTTGAGCCTGTTGAATCACGATGTGGCAGTCGCGAATGCGCGCCAGATCTTCATCGGTGCCGCGCAGCGCCGCGTAATAGGCGGCAATGCCTTCCAGCGCGTGACGGGTTTCCAGCAGATCGAACTGTGATTCGGGATGGTCGGCCAGCAGCTCGGCCAGCGGATCGCTGAAGCTCTGCCACAGATTAGTTTGCACGAAGGTGCCACCGCCCTGACGACGCAGGAGCAGCCCTTTCGCTTCCAGGCGCTGAATGGCCTCTCTCAGAGAAGGACGGGAGACATCAAATTGTTTCGCCAGCTCGCGCTCCGGAGGCAGTTTTTCGCCTGGGCGCAGTGTCCCCTCGAGGATCAGATATTCGAGCTGTTGCTCGATAACATCTGACAACTTGGGTTGGCGGATTTTGCTGTAGGCCATGAGTGAATTCTTCTCTGCGAATGGCGCGGAGTCAATTGGTAATACCAATTTCAAAAACGTGACGGTAAAGTAACAAAGTATTCACCTCCTGTCCATACGGGCCTTGATCGAAATCAGGTTACCCGCACATTTTAACACCCCGCTGAAAACCCCGCTGCAAACCGGTAACGCCGTGATGGTATTACCATTTACGCGCCGGGTTGGGGATTTAACTTTTACCAAACCTTACGCAAGGAAGAGTGCAAACTTTTTGCCCAAGTTTTATTGCATGGTTATGACGCTTTAATGAATGGCTATTTGGCGAGCAGCGCAACGGGGGTTCGTTCATTATTTGAACGTGCGCCGCCGCTCGGATCTACGTTATTTTTGCGCATTATGTGATTTGTTGCTTATTTCATGCACTGAATCCCTCCCGCCGTCACACAACCCGCATTTTGTTTCCTAAACTGCTGCAATCTTAATCACTCACACGACAAAGCAGGTGCAAACCGCCGCGCATAACATTATTCTCTGCCAAACGGTAGCGGCGCCGTGGAATTAATAGCTATAACGCCGTAAATAAAACAAAACACACATCGTAACCACTGCTTTACAGGCATGTGGGCATTCACAACGACAGAGGGTTTGATTGATGGATGGTCAACAGCATGGTGACCAGCTGAAACGCGGCCTGAAAAACCGCCATATTCAGCTCATCGCCTTAGGTGGCGCAATCGGCACCGGGTTATTTCTCGGTATCGCTCAAACAATAAAAATGGCCGGCCCGTCAGTGCTTCTCGGCTACGCCATCGGCGGCTTCATCGCGTTTCTGATCATGCGCCAGCTGGGGGAGATGGTGGTGGAAGAGCCGGTTGCCGGTTCCTTCAGCCACTTCGCCTACAAATACTGGGGCAACTTCGCCGGCTTCGCCTCCGGCTGGAACTACTGGGTGCTGTATGTCCTGGTGGCGATGGCGGAGCTGACCGCGGTCGGCATCTACGTGCAGTACTGGTGGCCGGAGATCCCCACCTGGGTTTCCGCCGCGGTATTCTTCCTGGCGATCAACGCCATCAACCTGGCCAACGTCAAAGTTTACGGCGAGATGGAGTTCTGGTTCGCCATCATCAAGGTGGTGGCGATTATCGGCATGATCGTGTTCGGCGCCTACCTGCTGTTCAGCGGCATGGGCGGCCCGGAGGCCACCGTCACCAATCTGTGGGCGCAGGGCGGGTTCTTCCCGAACGGCGTCATGGGCCTGGTGATGGCGATGGCGGTGATCATGTTCTCCTTCGGCGGCCTCGAGCTGGTCGGCATCACCGCCGCCGAAGCCGACGACCCGCAAAAGAGCATTCCGAAAGCCACCAATCAGGTGATCTACCGCATCCTGATCTTCTATATCGGTTCGCTGGCCATTCTGCTGTCGCTGTACCCTTGGGGCAAAGTGGTTGAAGGCGGCAGCCCGTTCGTGCTGATCTTCCACGCGCTGAACAGCAACCTGGTGGCGACCGTGCTGAACATCGTGGTGCTCACCGCCGCGCTGTCGGTGTACAACAGCTGCGTCTACTGCAACAGCCGCATGCTGTACGGCCTGGCGCAGCAGGGCAACGGCCCGAAAAGCCTGTTGAAGGTCGACGGCCGCGGCGTGCCGGTGGTGGCCATCGGCATTTCAGCCCTCGCCACCGCGCTGTGCGTGCTGATTAACTACCTGATCCCGGGCCGCGCCTTCGAACTGTTGATGGCGTTGGTGGTATCGGCGCTGGTGATCAACTGGGCGATGATCAGTCTGGCGCACCTGAAGTTCCGCGCCGCTAAAAATCGCGAAGGCGTGGTGCCGAAGTTCAAAGCCTTCTGGTACCCGTTCAGCAACTACCTGTGCCTGCTGTTCATGGCCGGCATCCTGGTGATCATGTACCTGACGCCGGGCATTCAAATCTCGGTGCTGCTGATCCCGGTGTGGGTGGCGATCCTGGCCGTCGGTTACGCCATCAAACAGCGCAGCCAACGCGTCGACGGCGTCACCAGCCGTTGAACCCCGTGACCGCGCAATAAAATGGCCCGCTGATGCGGGCCATTTTTTTCGCCTGAACGCCGCTTACTTGCGCAACGCTTTCACCTGTTCGGCGGTGATGTCCGCCGGCAAGCCGCCCCAGGTCACGCGCAGATAATTCACCAGCTCCGCCACGTCGGCATCGCTCAGCCGTTCGCCGAAGCCCGGCATGCTCTGCATGCTTTCGCCGTTCGGGAACTGCTGAGCCGGCAGGCCGTCCAGCACCGACACGATCAGGTTCTTGCCGTCCACCTGGCGCAGCGTGGCGTTATCGCGCATCGCCGGTGCGACGTGCGGTTTGCCCTCGCCTTCGCGGGCGTGGCAGCCGGCGCACTGATCCAGATAGGCCATGCGCCCGGCATCACTGCCCTGGCCCATTTTCACCGGCACCGCCGCCGGCGGCTGCTCGCCCATCAGATACAGCGCCAGCGCCTGATGGTCTTCCGGCGTTAAATGCCGGGTGCTGAGATCAACCACCATGTGCATCTCGCTGAAGGCGGAACCCTGCGGCGCGAGGCCGGTGCTGAGGAAGCGGCTGATGTCCTGCGGCGTCCAGCCGCGCTGCGCCAGGCCGTGCGGCGTAATGTCCGGCGCCATGAAGCGGCCGAGATCGCCGCCCTGCATCGGCTTGGCGAGATCCATCTGCCCCAGCGCGCCGCGCGGCGTGTGGCATTCGCCACAGTGGCCCAGCACGTCGGCCAGATAGCGGCCGCGCTGCCATTGCGGCGAGCTGCCCTGCGAACTGGCCGGCAGCGGATCCTGGCTGCGGAACAGCAGGTTCCAGCCGATCAGCGCCATGCGCTGGTTGAACGGGAACGGCATCTCGTTGGCCGGAATGGCCACGTCCACCGCCGGGCGCGTCATCAGGTAAGCGTAGATGTCGTCGGCGTCCTGACGCGACATGCCCTTGTACGAGGTGTAAGGCATCGCCGGGTACAGGTGTCGCCCGCCCGGCGCCACGCCCTGCGTCAGCGCCAGGAAGAAGTCGTCCCTGGTCCAGCGCCCGATGCCGTGGTCGGCCGACGGCGTCAGATTGCTGCCGTAAATCGTGCCGAACGGCGTTTCCAGCGGATAGCCGCCAGCCAACGGCGCCCCGCCGCTGGCGGTATGGCAGGCGGCACAGTCGGCGGCCTGCGCCAGATAGCGGCCACGGGCGATCTGTTCGGCGCCGGCGGTCACCTGCTGCACCGGGCCGTCGTAACGGCGGTTTTCCCGCCACCACAGCAGCGCAATCACCACGATCGCCACCAGTACAATCAATACTGCGAGACGTTTTTTCATTGCGCCGTCTCCTTCAGCAGGCCCGGCGTTTTCAGCACCACGTCGCGCACCGCTTCGTAGTAACGCACGTAGCCGGTGCAGCGGCAGATGTGGCTGTCCAACGCCTGCTCGATGGCGCTTTCCAGCTGCTCGCGAGCGATAGGTTCACGCTTGAGCTTTTCCACGAAAATGGTGGCGGCGTTGACGAAGCCCGGCGTGCAATAGCCGCACTGGAAGCTGTAGTGCTCCAGAAACGCCTGCTGGATCGGCGACAGTTCAACCACCTCGCCCTGCTCGTCCACCCTGGCGTGGCCTTCGACGGTACGCACTTTCTTGCCGTTGAAGAAATGCGCGCCGGTGATGCAGGTGCGCACCTCTTCACTGGTGCCGCTCGGGTGATCGACGATTGCCACGCAGGCGTGGCAAATGCCCTGCCCGCAGCCGAGGCGCGAGCCGGTCAGGTCAAGGTATTCGTGCAGGAAATCGATCATCATCAAGCCTTCCGGCACCTCGATTGGGCCGTACTGCTTCTGGTTGATGGTCAGGGAGATCGGCTGGGTTTTAATGCTCATTGTAATACCTCACGAATATTTTCTGCACGAACGGGCAAATCACGGAAACGGTGGCCGGTGGCGTCGGCGATGGCGTTGACCAGCGCGGCCACAATCGGGATCATCACCACCTCCGCCATGCCTTTCGGCGGATCGGTTTCCGACAGCGCCGGCAGGATGTCGCCACTCTGCTTCCACACCGCCACGTCGCTGGCGCGCGGCAGGTGGTAACGGTTGAAGTTCCAGGTGCCGTTGCCCGGCCCGTCTTCGTACAGCGGTAAATATTCGTGCAGCGCATGGCCGATCCCCATCGCCAGCCCGCCCTGCAGCTGGCCGGAAACCAGTTCCGGCACGATCAGGTTGCCGCACTCCATGATCGAATGGTGATTCAGCAATTCCACCTGGCCGGTGGCGATATCCACCGCCACTTCCGCCAGCGTGCCGACGGCGCTGTAGTAGGTCACCGCCGCATTGTTACGCTGGGTTGGCGGGTAGTAGACCTGCCCACGCGCCAGCGGTTTGAATTCGCCGCCGGCGTTGCGCAGCGCCATGCCATCGATCGGCAGGCGTTCGCTTTTGCCGCTCAGCGTGAAATCGGCCTCCGCCCACTGCCAGCGGTTGAAGACGTGCACCGCCGCGCCGGTGACGCCGCCCATCTGATAAGCCGTCTTGGCCAGCAGCTCGAGGCTCAGCACCGACATGCCCGCCGCCGTCAGGCCGCCTTCGACCCAACGCGCATCTTCACGCCGCACTACCAGCGGCGCCGCCTGGCCGCCGCCGATGCCGGCCTGCCACAGCGCCATCGCCGCCGGCCAGATGCCGTGATCGAAGATCAGGCGCGCCGCTTCGCGGGTGCTGTGCGAGAAGTAATAGGCCGAGTTGCTGGCGCTGGACGGCGAACAGTAGCTCGGCGTCCAGTTAGGGTTGGTTTGCAGCTTGTCCTGCTCCTCCTGCGACATCAGGTAGGGATCGCCGCTGGTGACCATCGGCAGCACCGACCAGTCGGTGACCGAGAAATGCGCTTCATCGGCCGGTTTGCCCAGCCACTGTGCGCACAGCACCGACTGCGAGGTCGACATGCCGGTGCCCATCTCCGCGCCGCTGTGATGCAGCGTGATGCGGCCGTCTTCGCTCAGCTCCACCCGGGCGAACGAGGTTTCCGCGCCGGTGCCGAAGTCTTTCTGCACGCAGCCGAAGCCAACGCCATAGCGCTTGCCGGGATGGCGGCTCTCAAACTCGGCCTTGCGTTCGGCGCGCTTGAGCCACATCTCATGCTTCGCCGCCTTCTCCAGCACTTCATCGGCGCGGATCGCACCGGCCGGGATCGCCCCCTGGGTGTTTTTCATGCCGGATTTCAGCACGTTGCGCAGGCGGAACTCGATCGGGTCGATCTTCAGCTCGGCGGCCAGCTCATCCACCATCATCTCGGTGGCGGCCATGCTCTGCAGCGTGCCGTAACCGCGCGCCGAGCCGGCGTCGATGGCGCGTGAGGCCAGCCCGACCGACGACAGATCGCTTTTCGGGAAGTAGTAAATCGACTGCGCGGCGGTCGCGCCGACCATCACCACCGAAGGGGTAAAGTTGCTGCGGCCGCCGCCGTCCGCGGTCATGTCGCCGAGGAACGACTGCATGACGCCGGTCTGCTTATTCACCGCGATGCGGTAATTCATGTCGAACGCGTGGCGCTTCAGCGCCGTCTGGAACTGCTCGAAGCGGTCGTTGGCCAGGCGCACCGGGTGGCCGTCGCCGTACATCGCCGCCACCGCGCCGTAATACGGGAAGTTGTAGTGATCTTTCGAGCCGTAGCCCACGGTGTAGCACGGGTGCAGGATCAGCTGTTTCACCGGCGGGTTGCGCTTGGCCAGCATGCGCGGCATCTCGTCGGCCACTTCCTGCGGCGACTGGGTCGGCACCACCAGATGCAGCGTTTGCGTCTCGGCGTCGAACCAGCCGTTGGCGTTGTCCGGCTCCAGCGCCGAGGTGTCGATCGACTGCGTGGTGTAGCGGCGCGACATCACCAGCCAATCGGCCGGCGGATTGGCCATCTCGTCGGCGATCAGGCCCGCATAGCGCATGCCTTCCTGATCCAGCTTGCCGCCCTCGCGTCCTTCCGGCCACACCGGCAGGTGTTTTTTCATCGACACCGGGAAGATCGGCGTGTCCTTCAGGCTGGAGAAGCGATCGTCGTCGAACGGTTGATCGCCCCCCACCCGCACATAGCGGAAGCTGCCCCAGGGATCGCGCTCCAGCGGGCCGGTGACCGCGCCGTATTTGATGGTTTCCTCACGGAATTTCAGCTTGTCCTTGGCGAAGCGGAAACGGGCGAAGTCGTGATAGATCAGTATCGCCACCGCCTGGCCGAGATAGGCCGGGGTTTTGCCGCTCGGCAGCAGCATGTCGTCGCCGTAGAACGCCGGGAAGGCCAGGCCGTCGCGCGCCAGATCTTCCGCCGTCACCAGGCGATCCGGCTGCAGGTCGTCCCCCAGCAGCGACAGATCGACGCCCTCGAACAGCCGGTCGGCTTTAGTGACGCGAAGAATGAAGGCGTGCGCCTGTTTCTGCGGCCAGTGCGGCATGTCCACCGCGCGGATGTCGCGCGCGAACAGCTTCTGCCCCATGACCTTGGCGCGGCCATCGATACGGAAACGGACGCGTTTGGTCTGCGGATCCCAGTTGGGTGACTGGAGGATTTTTTGCTCGAACAGCGCGGCGTAGGCGCGGCTGTACAGGGGCGCGAGGTACACGGACACCCCCGCAATCACGGCGCCTTTGATAAAGCGGCGCCGCGACGGGTTGAAATTGCTCATAAATAAGTCCTTCACGTCTTTCTTGTAATTGGTTTTTGTTCGCGGTGTTGTTGCGCAAACGCTGACGACCTTGCCGTAGACGTCATAAGCATATGCTTATAACTAAAATTATGTGATGATTAACAGGCTGTTTTCAACAAAAAAACATTTACAAAACACAGGTAGTTTGTAGGCTAATAAATAATTTGCGCAAACGCGGACTTCAACCATGACCACGGGCATTGTCATTACCGCCGCCGGACGCGGGGAGCGCTTTATTCAGGCCGGCGGCCGGGGCAACAAACTGAACGCCGGATTTGCCGATGCGGCGGGCGAGCGGCGATCGCTGTTCGAACACACCCTGCGCCAGGCGCTGGCCTCCGGCCTGCCGGTACAGGTGGTGACCCGGCCGGATAATCTGCCGGTGCTGGCCGCCTGCGCCGCCAACCAGGTGCCGGTCACCCTGCTCGCCAGCGCGAGCCTCGGCGACTCGATCGCCGCGGGCGTTGCGGCCACGCCGCACTGGCAGGGCTGGCTGATTCACCTGGCCGATATGCCGTTCGTCGGCGCCGATGTTTTCCGGCAGGTGGCGGATGCCTTACGGCAGCACGCGATCGTGCGCCCCTGCTATGCGCAACAGCCCGGTCATCCGGTCGGCTTTTCCGCTCTATTGCGCAAACCCCTTTGCCAACTGCGCGGCGATAATGGCGCGCGTGAACTGCTGCAAGGCGCGGCAGTGCACCTGCTGCCGCTTGAGCAACCCGGCGTCGTGCAGGATATTGATCTTCCATCGCAACTCCCGGCCAGCGAGTAAATTCACCTATGCAACATCTTGACGTCACCGTAGTCAGCCAGGCGATAAGCTGGCTGCAGCAACAGCCGGTCTGGTTATGTACCGTGCTCAGCACCTACGGCTCTTCGCCGCGCTCGCCGGGCGCGCTGATGGCGGCGACCCGCGATGGCCGCTACAGCGGCTCGCTGTCGGGCGGCTGCGTGGAGGAGGATTTTTTGCGCCGCGTGGCCGCCGGGGAGTATCAGGCGGCCAGCCAGGTGATTCGCTACGGCGAAGGCGGCATGACGCCCAACGTGGCGCTGCCCTGCGGCGGCGTGCTGGACGTGCTGATCGAATACCTGCCGGCGAGTGAAGCCAGCATCGCTTACCTGCGGCGCATCGCCGGCGCGCTGGAAGGGCATCACGCGTTGATCAAACGCCTGACGCTGCCCAACGCCTGCCACAGCCTCGAGCAGAGCCACTTCACCAGCGCCACCCAGGTCGAACGCCGGCTTGAGCAGATCACCCTGCACATCGCGGCCGCGCCGCGCCTGCTGATCGCCGGGCTGTCCAGCGTGGCGCTGTACTGCGCCGATTTCGCCGTGGCGCTGGGGTTTGAGGTGCTGGTGTGCGAGAACCGCCCGGAGGCGCTGGATAACTTTGCCGCCGAGCTGAAACCGGGCGTGACGTTGCTGCGTCAGTTTCCGGCCAAATTCATTGAGGAAGGGGGTTGCCACGCCAATACCGCCGTCGTGGCGCTGACCCACGATCCGCGCATGGACGACCTGACGCTGATGGAAGCGATCCACACCCCGGCGTTTTACATCGGCGCCATGGGCTCGCTCAGAAACAGCGCGCGGCGGCGCCAGCGTTTGCAGCAGATTGCCGAATTCACCCCGCAGGAGCTGGAACGCATCCATGCGCCGATCGGCCTGCCGCTGGGCAGCAAAACCCCGGCGGAGATCGCCCTGGCGGTGATGGCGGCGATCGTGCAGCAAAAAAACCGGCTGCCGGCCGCCGACGGACTCAATGCAGCGGCACCACCGGCACCAGATGCTGCAGCTCCAGATGCAGCTCCTCTTTCCCGCTCAGCGAATAGCTGAACACCGTAATGTCCGGCCCGTCACCGCGGGCCAGCCCCATTTCGGGCAGCACCTGCGTGTAGATTTGAATGATGTGGTCATTGAGCGCCACCGGCTTGCCGGAATAGCGAAAACGGCAAAACTCGCCGTAGATCTCCGGCAGCGGCTCCAGCACCACGCCTTCGCGCAGCGGGTATTCCGTCGTCACGCCCAGGGTATAATCGACCCTGACCCGCTCGCCGTCCGGCACCAGTTGGGTAAACGAATAGGTTTGCGTCGGGCGCTCGCCCAATAAGGTATAGAACTGCGCCCGCAGCGCGCTGCGCTGCGGCAGGTGCGACTTGTCCAGCTTCTCGATATCCAGGTGATAAGCGTACTGCTTGCCGTGAAAGGCGTATTGCCCGCTGGCGATGCTGACGCGTTCGACCTGAATATCGCCCGGCTGGCTGGCCGCCAGCGAACGCACCAGATTGCTGAAGTCCTGCTTGCGGGCATGGCGATAGACGCTGGGCGATTCGGCGAAGTGTTTCTTGAAACAGCGCGAGAACGTCTGCTGGTTATCGAATTGGTATTCGACCGAGATATCGAGGATGCTCTTCTGCGTGAAACGCAAGGCGAAGGCGGCAAGATAGAGGCGGCGAGCGCGGATATACGAAGCTAACGATAATCCGGTCTGCTTCTTGAACATGCGCTGCAGATACCATTTCGTATAGCCTGACTTGGCGGAAACGATATCCAACGACAGCGGATTGGTCAGATTATCCTCAATCCAGACCAGCAATTCCTTGATATGACTTTCCTGCGTACTCATGTGCTTGCCGAGCCTTCTGTTGCCGATATTCCATCAGTCGAATTTTAGTGCTGTCCGCGTAGGGTATACAGGTTAAAACTCGCCGTCCAGCAGGCTACAGGACTTTACACAATCCCCTTCACCGCCCGCAGGCGGCGAAGGGGGCCGCGCTTATTTCAGGCAGCTGGAGCACTGACCGGCCTGGATCTTCTGGAAGAAGTCATTGCCTTTGTCATCCACCAGGATAAACGCCGGGAAATCTTCCACCTCGATTTTCCAGATCGCTTCCATGCCCAGCTCAGGGTACTCCACGCACTCCAGGCTCTTGATGCTCTGCTGCGCCAGCACCGCCGCCGGGCCGCCGATGCTGCCGAGATAGAAACCGCCGTGCTTGTGGCAGGCATCCGTTACCTGCTGGCTGCGGTTGCCTTTCGCCAGCATGATCATGCTGCCGCCGTGGGATTGCAGCAGATCGACGTAGGAGTCCATACGCCCGGCGGTGGTTGGCCCCAACGAACCGGACGCGTAGCCTTCCGGCGTTTTGGCCGGGCCGGCGTAGTAGATCGGGTGATCCTTGACGTACTGCGGCAGGCCTTCACCGCGATCCAGGCGTTCTTTCAGCTTGGCGTGCGCGATATCGCGGCCGACGATGATGGTGCCGCTCAGCGACAGGCGGGTGGAAACCGGGTACTGCGACAGCTGTTTGAGGATCTCGGCCATCGGACGGTTGAGATCGACCTTGATCGCCTCGCCCTCCCCGGCCTGGCGCAGCTCCTGAGGAATGAATTTCCCCGGATTGTGCTCCAGTTTTTCCAGCCAGATACCGTCGCGGTTGATTTTGCCTTTGATGTTGCGATCCGCCGAGCAGGAGACGCCCATGCCGACCGGGCACGACGCGCCGTGGCGCGGCAGGCGCACCACTCGGATATCGTGCGCGAAGTATTTGCCGCCGAACTGCGCGCCCAAACCCAGGTTCTGCGCTTCTTGCAGCAATTCCGCTTCAAGTTCCAGATCGCGGAACGCCTGGCCATGCTCGTTGCCTTCGGTCGGCAGACCATCGTAATACTTGGTCGAAGCCAGCTTGACGGTTTTCAGCGTCGCTTCCGCCGAGGTGCCGCCGATGACGAACGCCACGTGGTACGGCGGGCAAGCCGCGGTGCCCAGCGTGCGCATCTTGTCGACCAGGTAATTTTTCAGTTTGCCCGGCGACAGCAGCGCCTTGGTTTCCTGATACAGATAGGTTTTGTTGGCGGAACCGCCTCCCTTGGCGATGCACAGGAACTTATACTCTTCACCGTCCACGCTGTAGAGATCGATCTGCGCCGGCAGGTTGCTGCCGGTGTTGACCTCTTTGTACATATCCAGCGCGGCGTTCTGCGAATAGCGCAAATTCTCTTGGATGTAGGTGTTGTACACCCCGCGCGACAGCGCGGCTTCATCGCCGCCGCCGGTCCAGACGCGCTGGCCCTTTTTGCCGACGATGATCGCCGTGCCGGTGTCCTGGCAGGTCGGTAAAATACCCTTGGCGGCGATTTCTGAGTTACGCAGAAATTGCAGCGCAACGTACTTGTCGTTTTCGCTGGCGTCCGGATCTTTGAGGATATCGGCCACCTGCTGCTGGTGCGCCGGGCGCAGCATGAACGAGGCGTCGTGGAACGCATGCTGGGCAAGCAGGGTTAACGCTTCAGGGGCAACTTTCAGAATTTCCTGGCCTTCAAATTCGCTCACGGAAACGTGGTCGCGGCTCAGCAGGTAGTATTCGGTATCGTCTTTCTTCAGCGGGAACGGATCTTGATAGTGGAACGGTTTATTCGACATTGATCTCTCACTTGCAACATCAGCTGCGTTAAATTCACACTTGCGGCGCACGGCTCGGCGCCTTGTCAAAAAACTGCCTCCACCTTACGTATTTTTAATCAGTCAGTTATTGCGCCAAATCGCAAAATAACCGCTCTTTGCGTAAGGGATTACCACAGGCGGCGTTTCAACCTTGCTCGGTGAGAACTGCGGGTACAGGCTCATCATGCACGCTTTATTATCCCGCAGTTAACACATTGATTACAATCCATCGCTGGCGATCGTCTTATCAATGTGGCGAAAAAGCGCCGGATGCGATTTACGCGGGGCGTATTGTCAGCCGCCGCGCCATTGCTTAAGCTAGGCCGCAATGAACAAACCGAGAATCCCCATCGCGCTGCAACAAGCGGTAATGCGATGCCTGCGAGAAAAGCTGCAGCTGGCCCGCCGGCATTTTGCCGTCGAGTTCCCCGAACCCAGCATCGTCTATCAGCAACGCGGCACCAGCGCGGGCACCGCCTGGCTGCAAAGCTGGGAAATCCGCCTGAATCCGGTGCTGCTGCTGGAAAACCAACAGCCGTTTATCGATGAAGTGGTGCCGCACGAGTTGGCGCACCTGCTGGTGTTTCGCCAATTCGGCCGGGTGGCGCCGCACGGCCGCGAATGGCGCTGGATGATGGAAAACGTGCTGCTGACCCCCGCCAGCCGCACCCACCGCTTCGAAACCGCCTCGGTGCAAAGCAAAACCTTCCCCTATCGCTGCGGCTGCGGGCAGCACCAGCTCACCATCCGCCGCCATAATCGCGTGCTGCGCGGCGAAAGCGAATACCGCTGCCGCCGGTGCGGCGAAAAACTGAAATTTCTCGCTAGCGAGAACCTTTAGTTAAACGATTTATACGTTAAAACAAGCAAATATCGCCATTTGCCACTGCCGGCAAGTTCCGTTACCCTGCCTGCTTTTCCAATTTTGAGCTGTTTTGGAATATGCTTCGCAGAATTTTGTTTATCGCGGTTTTCGCCGCAGGCGCCGTACAGGCGCACGGCATCAATAATTTTTCTCAGGCCAAGGCGGCGGCGGCCAAGATTAACCAGGATGCGCCGGGCAGCTTTTACTGCGGCTGCCGCATTGATTGGCAAGGCAAGAAGGGCATCCCGGATCTCGCCGGCTGCGGCTATCAGGTGCGTAAAAACGCCCAGCGCGCGCAGCGCATCGAGTGGGAACACGTGGTGCCGGCCTGGCAGTTCGGCCACCAGCTGCAGTGCTGGCAGGACGGCGGGCGCAAAAACTGCAACAAGGACGCCACCTATCGCCAGATAGAAACCGATCTGCACAACCTGCAGCCGGCGATCGGCGAAGTGAACGGCGACCGCAATAATTTCATGTACAGCCAATGGAACGGCGGCGCCGGCCAGTACGGGCAATGCCCGATGAAGGTGGACTTCAAGAATAAACAGGCGGAGCCGCCCGCCCGCGCCCGCGGCGCCATCGCCCGCACCTACTTCTACATGCGCGATCGCTACCAGCTGCGGCTGTCACGCCAGCAAACCCAGCTGTTCGAGGTGTGGAACCGGCAATATCCGGTGAGCCAATGGGAATGTCAGCGTGAAGCACGTATCGCCAAGGTGCAGGGCAACCACAACCCCTATATTCAACAGGCTTGTCAGCAGCGGAAAAGCTAACCTACTATAGCCTTTATCTTTCATGGCGCCGCCAACCCACGGCGCCGTTTCGTCAGGATCAGACTACCCATGCGCATACCCCGCATTTACCATCCGCAGCCGTTGACCGATCGGGCGGAGATCGCCCTCAGCGAGGACGCCGCCAACCACGTCGGCCGCGTGCTGCGCATGAGCGCCGGCCAGGCGCTGCAGCTGTTCGACGGCAGCAACCAGGTGTTCGACGCCGAGATAGTCCGGGTGGACAAAAAGAGCGTGCTGGTGCGCCTCAGCGACGGCCGCGTGGACGACATCGAATCGCCGCTCAACCTGCATCTGGGCCAGGTGATCTCGCGCGGCGAGAAGATGGAGTTCACCATCCAGAAATCCATCGAGCTGGGCGTCAACGTCATTACCCCACTGTTTTCCGAGCGCTGCGGCGTCAAACTGGACGGCGAGCGTCTGGCGAAGAAAATCCAGCAATGGCAAAAGATCGCCATCGCCGCCTGCGAACAGTGCGGCCGCAACCGCATTCCCGAAATCCGCGAGGCGATGTCGCTGGAAGCCTGGTGCGCCGAACAAGACGGCAGCCTGAAGCTCAACCTGCATCCGCGCGCCAGCCACAGCATCAACACCCTGCCACAGCCGGTAGACCGCGTCCGCCTGCTGATCGGCCCGGAAGGCGGTTTGTCCGCCGACGAAATCGCCATGACCACCGGCCACGGATTTACTGATATTCTGTTGGGGCCACGCGTGCTGCGTACCGAAACCACAGCGCTCACCGCCATTACCGCTCTGCAGGTCCGCTTCGGCGACCTGGGTTAAAGGAGAAAAGATGATTAAGCTCGGCATCGTGATGGATCCTATCGATTCCATCAACATCAAGAAAGACACCAGCTTCGCCATGCTGCTCGAAGCGCAGCGCCGCGGTTACGAATTGCACTACATGGAGATGAACGATCTCTATCTGCACGCCGGTGACGGGCGCGCCCGCACTCGCCTGCTGAGCGTGAAGGAAGACAAGGAGAACTGGTTCAGCTTCGGCAGCGAGCAGGATCTGGCGCTGCACGATCTGGACGTGATCCTGATGCGCAAGGATCCGCCGTTCGATACCGAATACATCTACGCGACCTACATTCTGGAGCGCGCCGAGGTCAAAGGCACGCTGGTGGTCAACAAGCCGCAAAGCCTGCGCGACTGCAACGAGAAGCTGTTCACCGCCTGGTTCCCTGAGCTGACGCCGGACACGCTGGTCAGCCGTGGCGCCGCGCACATCCGCAAATTCCACCAGCAGCACGGCGACATCATCCTGAAGCCGCTGGACGGCATGGGCGGCGCGTCTATCTTCCGCGTGAAGCAGGACGATCCCAACCTGTCGGTGATCATCGAAACCCTGACCGAACACGGCAGCCGTTTCTGCATGGCGCAGAACTTCCTGCCGGCGATCAAGGACGGCGACAAACGCATCTTGGTCGTCGACGGCGAGCCGGTGCCTTACTGCCTGGCGCGCATTCCGGCGCAGGGTGAGACCCGCGGCAACCTGGCGGCCGGCGGCCGTGGCGAAGCGCGCCCGCTGAGCGAGAGCGACTGGAAAATCGCCCGCACCGTCGCCCCGACGCTGAAAGAGAAAGGGCTGATCTTCGTCGGCCTGGACGTGATCGGCGATCGCCTGACCGAAATCAACGTGACCAGCCCAACCTGCGCGCGCGAAATTGAGGCGGCATTCCCGATCTCGATTACCGGCATGCTGATGGACGCGATTGAAAAGCGCCTGGCGGCGAAGTAATGCGCCATGCGGGCGGCCTGCCGCCCGCTATCCTGCATCGCGCCCGCCAAAGCCGCCTTTTCGCGGCTTGAAAGGCGCCGGGTATAGCCGCATACTGGCGGCTGTTTATTTTCTCACCCATTGATTACCTTATACTAACGCCATGAATTTACAGCACCATTTTCTGATCGCCATGCCCACCCTGCAGGATCCTCGCTTCAAGCGCTCGGTGATTTACGTCTGCGAGCACAACGAAGAAGGCGCCATGGGTTTGGTGATCAATAAACCGGTGGAGCAGTTCACGGTAGCCACGGTATTGAGCAAGCTGAAGATCATGCCGCCTGCGCGCGATCCGGCCATCAGCCTGGACAAGCCGGTGTTCGCCGGCGGCCCACTGGCGGACGATCGCGGGTTTATCCTGCATACGCCGCGCCACGGCTTCGGCGCCAGCATTCAAATCTCCCCCAACACCATGATCACCACCTCGAAAGACGTGCTGGAAACGCTCGGCACCCCGGAACAACCGGACGACGTGCTGGTGGCGCTGGGTTATGCCGGATGGGAAAAGGGCCAGTTGGAGCAGGAGGTGTTGGAGAACGCCTGGCTGACCATCGAGGCCAACACCGACATTCTGTTCCGCACGCCGATCGCCAGCCGTTGGCGCGAAGCGGGGAACCTTCTGGGTATCGACATTCGCAGCATCGCCAACCACGCAGGACACGCCTGATGAGCAACCGCACCATTATCGCCTTCGACTTCGGCACCAAAAGCATCGGCGCGGCCGTCGGCCAGGAGTTGACCGGCAGCGCCCGCGCCCTGCCGGCCTTCAAAGCGCAGGACGGCTCGCCGGACTGGCTGAAAATCGAAAAGCTGCTGAAGGAGTGGCAGCCGGATCTGGTGGTGGTCGGCCTGCCGCTGAACATGGACGGCACCGAACAACCCGTGACCGCCCAGGCGCGCAAGTTCGCCAACCGCCTGCACGGCCGCTTCGGCATCCAAATCGATCTGCATGACGAGCGCCTGAGCACCGTGGAAGCGCGCGCCAACCTGTTCGATCGCGGCGGCTTCCGCGCGCTCGACAAAGGCAGCGTGGATTCCGCCTCTGCGGTGGTGATCCTCGAAAGCTGGTTCGAACGGCAGCTGGGTTAACCCTCCGTTCCCTCCCCCGCACTCTCCCCCAACACGCCGGCGTCGATCCGCTGCTGCAAACCTTGCTCAAAGGTTTGCATGCCGGACTGCGCGCCGGTTTGCAACACGCTCGCCAACTGATGGGTTTTCCCTTCGCGGATCAGGTTGCTGACCGCCGCCGTCGCCGTCAGCACCTCAAAGATCGCCACTCGCCCACCGCCGAGCCGCCTCATCAGCTTTTGCGCGATCACCGCTTGCAGGCTGCCAGCCAGCTGGGCGCGCACATAGGGTTTCTCTTCCGCCGGAAACACGTCCACCAGCCGTTCCACCGCCTGCGGCGCGCTGCGGGTGTGCAGCGTCGCCAGCACCAGATGCCCGGTCTCCGCCGCGGTGAGCGCCAGCCGAATGGTGGCAATATCGCGCAGTTCGCCCAGCAGGATCACATCCGGATCTTCGCGCAGCGCGGCGCGCAACGCCGCATCGAAGCTTTGACTGTCGCGGCCGATCTCCCGCTGCTGGATCAGCGAACGCCGGCTGCGGTGCAGGAATTCGATCGGATCCTCCAGCGTCAAAATGTGCCGCGGCTGGTGCCGGTTGATCTCGTCGATCATCGCCGCCAGCGTGGTGGACTTGCCGCTGCCGGTGGCGCCGGTGACTAGGAGAAGCCCGTCGTCGCGCCGCAGCAGCGCCGGGACGATGGCCGGCACCGCCAGCTCGGCAAGCGAGGGCGCCTGCCCGGCGATGCGCCGCAACGCGAGAGACATCCCTGCGCTTTGCTGAAAAACGTTGGCCCGCAGCCGTTCCCCGCCCGGCCGGTGCAACGCCAGATCGACCTGCCCCAGCCGCCGCAGGCTCTCGCGCTGCTGCGCATTCAGCAATCCGTCGCAGAGGGCCTGCACGCCTTGCGCCGTCAGCGTTGGCGCCGCCGCCAGCGGCTGCAGTTCACCGTCGATGCGCAACATCGGCGGATGGCCGGCACAAAGGTGCAGATCGGAAGCATTATGCTTTACACTAAGGGCCACGAATTCATCGATATCCATATCACTCTCCCGGGTCAATAATGAGCACTATCCAACAGAACCTGCAGGATGTCAGAAACCGCATCGCGGCCGCCGCGCAAAACTGCGCGCGGGCGCCAGAAGAAGTTGCCCTGCTTGCAGTCAGCAAAACCAAACCTGTGGCGGCGATCGAAGAAGCCATCGCCGCCGGCCAGCGCGCCTTCGGCGAGAACTACGTGCAGGAAGGGGTAGACAAGATCCGGCATTTCGCCGAGTCGCCGCAGGGCGGCGAGCTGGTGTGGCACTTTATCGGCCCGCTGCAATCCAATAAGAGTCGGCTGGTGGCGGAACACTTCGCCTGGTGCCATACCGTAGATCGGCTGCGCATCGCCCAGCGCCTGAGCGATCAGCGCCCGGCCGGCATGCCGCCGCTCAACGTGCTGATTCAAATCAACATCAGCGACGAGCAAAGCAAATCCGGCATCGCGTTAAGCGAACTGCCAGCGCTGGCCGAAGCGATCGCCGCGCTGCCGAACCTGACGCTGCGCGGCCTGATGGCCATCCCGGCGCCAGAAGCGGATTATCAGCGGCAGCTGGCGGTATTCAACCAGATGAACGACGCCTTTCTCGCCCTGCGTCAGCGTTATCCGCAGGCCGATACGCTATCTATGGGCATGACGGACGATATGGCGGCAGCGATTGCCGCAGGCAGCACCCTGGTGCGCATCGGCACCGCAATTTTTGGCGCCCGCGACTACTCGCAGGCCTGACAAACAGACGAGGGATTTGATGCAACATCGCAAGATTACCTTTATCGGCGCCGGCAACATGGCGCGTGCAATCATCGCCGGCCTGGTGGCGGGCGGCTATCCGGCCAAATCCATCAGCGTCTGCGCCCCTTCGGCGAAAAACCGCGATGCGCTGGCGGCGGACTATGGCATCGTCAGCAGCGGCGACAACGTCGCCTGCGCGCGCGCGGCCGAAGTAGTGGTGCTGGCGGTCAAACCGCAGATGATGGCCGACGTTTGCCAACCGCTGCGCGAGCAGGTCGATTTCAGCGGCAAACTGGTGCTGTCGATCGCCGCCGGTATTCAGGTCAACCGTTTCTATCAGCTGCTCGGCGACAAGCTGGACATCGTGCGCATCATGCCCAACACCCCGTCGTTGGTCGGCAAGGGCATGAGCGGGTTGTACGCGCCGGCGCAGGTCAGCCAGCAGGATCGCGACTACACCGGCGATTTAATGGCGTCGGTCGGTAAAGTTTGCTGGGTCGATGACGAAAATGGCATCAACGGCGTGATCGCCGCCGCGGGCAGCGCCCCGGCCTATTTCTTCCTGTTTATGGAGGCGATGCAACAAGAGGCCGAACGTATGGGCTTCGACAGCCAGACCGCGCGCGATCTGGTGCAGCAGGCCGCTTCCGGCGCCGCCGCGCTGGTGGAAGCCAACCCGGATACGCCGCTGGGCACGCTGCGCGAGCAGGTGACCTCCAAAGGCGGCACCACCGCCGAAGCGCTGCGAGTGTTCAATGAACGCCAGCTGCCGGAAACCGTGGCGCAAGCGATGCAGGCCGCCGTTTCCCGCGCGCAAGAGATGGAAAAATTATTTTAAATAACCATGAGTTAAGGAGAAGGACCACTTCATGCTAACGCTGACTTTCCTGGTCAAGACCGTTATTGATCTGTACGTGATGGTGCTGTTGCTGCGCATTTGGATGCAATGGACACGCACCGATTTTTACAACCCGTTCTCGCAGTTTGTGGTGAAGATCACCCAGCCGGTGGTCGGCCCGCTGCGCCGCATCATCCCGTCGCTGGGGCCCATCGACAGCGCTTCGCTGCTGCTGGCGTTCCTGCTGATGACCATCAAGTACCCGCTGCTGCTGCTGATCCAGGGCGGCGCGATGTCGCTCAGCCCCTATAACCTGCTGTTCGGCCTGATCTCGCTGGTGAAGTCTGCCGGCTACCTGATCTTCTGGGTGATGATCATTCGTGCGCTGATGAGCTGGATCAGTCAGGGCCGCAGCCCCATCGACTATGTAATGTACCAGCTCACCGAACCCTTGATGGCGCCGATCCGTCGCATCATCCCGGCGATGGGCGGCATCGACTTTTCCGCCATGGTGGTGATCCTGATCCTCTATCTGATCAACTACCTGGGCATGGATCTGTTCGGCGAGATCTGGTTCCTGCTGTGAGTGCAGTCACTCCGGTGCTGGACGGGCTGGCGATCAGGCTATATATTCAGCCGAAAGCCAGCCGCGACCAAATTATCGGCTTGCATGGCGACGAACTGAAAGTCGCCATCACCGCCCCGCCGGTCGACGGCCAAGCCAACGCCCATCTGATCAAGTTTATCGCCAAGCAGTTCAAAGTGGCGAAAAGCAGCGTCACCATCGAGAAAGGCGAACTGGGGCGGCATAAACAGTTACGCATCGTGAATCCGCAACAGATCCCCGCCGTGGTCGCGGCGCTCATCGAATAATTTTCAAGGTAGTCATTATGCAAAAAGTCGTTCTTGCCACCGGTAACCCGGGCAAAGTGCGCGAACTCGCCGACCTGTTGGCCGATTTCGGCCTGGACGTGGTCGCGCAAACCGATCTGGGCGTGGAATCCGCCGAAGAGACCGGGCTGACGTTTATCGAAAACGCCATCCTGAAAGCGCGCCATGCGGCACAGGTCACCGGCCTGCCGGCGATCGCCGACGACTCCGGCCTGGCGGTAGACGCGCTGGGAGGCGCGCCGGGCATCTACTCCGCGCGCTACGCCGGTGAAGACGCCAACGATCGGCAGAACCTCGACAAGCTGCTGGCGGCGCTGAAAGACGTGGCGCCAGGCCGGCGCGGCGCGCAATTCCACTGCGTGCTGGTCTATCTGCGCCATGCGCAAGATCCGACGCCGCTGGTGTTCCACGGCAGCTGGGCCGGCGAAATCACCGAGCAGGCCGCCGGCGAAGGCGGTTTCGGTTACGATCCTGTCTTCTATGTGCCGGAGCTGGGCCGCACCGCCGCCGAGCTGAGCCGCGACGAGAAGCGGGCGATTTCGCACCGCGGCAAGGCGTTGAAGCTGATGTTGGAAGCCATGCGCAATGCTTAAGCTGCCCCCGCTGAGTCTCTACATCCACATCCCGTGGTGCGTGCAGAAATGCCCGTACTGCGACTTCAACTCCCATGCGCTGAAGGGTGACGTGCCGCATCAGGAGTATGTCGATCATCTGTTGGCGGATCTGGATGCCGACCTGCCGCTGGCCGGCGGCCGGGAGATAAGCACCATCTTCATCGGCGGCGGCACCCCCAGCCTGCTGAGCGCCGAGGCGATGCAAGCCTTGCTGGACGGCGTGCGGGCGCGCATACGCGTCGCCGACGACGCCGAAATCACCATGGAGGCCAACCCCGGCACCGTGGAGGCCGATCGCTTCAGTGGCTACCAGCGCGCCGGCGTCAACCGCATCTCCATCGGGGTGCAAAGCTTCAGCGCCGAGAAGCTGACCCGCCTGGGGCGCATCCACGGCCCGGAAGAGGCCAAGCGCGCGGCGACGCTGGCGACCGGCCTCGGCCTGCGCAGCTTCAACCTCGATCTGATGCACGGCCTGCCGGATCAGTCGCTGGAAGAGGCGCTGGACGATCTGCGCCAGGCTATCGCCCTCAATCCGCCGCACCTGTCGTGGTATCAGCTGACCATCGAGCCGAACACCCTGTTCAGCTCGCGCCCGCCGGTATTGCCGGACGACGACGCGCTGTGGGATATCTTCGAACGCGGCCACCAGTTGCTGAGCGCCGCCGGCTATCAGCAGTATGAAACCTCGGCCTACGCCAAACCGGGCTACCAATGCCAGCACAACCTCAACTACTGGCGCTTCGGCGACTATCTGGGGATCGGCTGCGGCGCGCACGGCAAGGTGACCTTCAGCGACGGGCGCATCCTGCGCACCGCCAAGACCAAGCACCCGCGCGGCTTTATGCGCGGCGACTACATGGACAAGCAGCATGAGGTGGCGGCGGCGGATCGGCCGTTCGAATTCTTCATGAACCGCTTCCGCCTGCTGGAAGCCGCGCCGCGCGCCGACTTCGTCAACTACACCGGGCTGGCGGAAAGCGTCATTCGCCCACAGCTGGACGAAGCGCTGGCCAAAGGCTATCTGGAAGAAACCGCGGAGCACTGGCAGATCACCGAGAAGGGCAAACTGTTCCTCAACTCGCTGCTGGAACTGTTTCTCGCGGACGACGAGTAAAAAAAAGCGCTGAATAATCAGCGCTTTTTTATTGGCGTTAATCCGGGTAAAACGTCTGAGACAGAATCTGCTGAGTTTCCCAGATGCCGTTTTCCGGATACACATCCAGCCCGATTTCGGCCGTGGCGAGCGCAACGGCCTTCGACCAGACGACATCCAGCCAATCAGCATCGCCCAGTTTGCCTTTTAGGCTGGGAGACTCTTTCAAGCTGTAAAGCACCTCTTTGCGCTGCGCTTTAATCGTTCTCTCCCAACTGGTTCCGCGCCTGGCCGGCTGATATTTCCATTTAAGCAAATGTGCAATCAGCACCGTCATCCGGCTAGCAAGTTCCCTTTCCCTTTGCTCGCTCTTCCCCACGTCCTCAATCTCCTCGGCGATCTTTTCAATATCGATCTCAGACAATTTTCCGGAGCGCAAAAGAGCTGCCTGTTCATTTGCCCAGGCGACAACATCGGTTTCGTAACGTGTATGGCTCATAGCGTCCTCCGTAAACATCCCTAAATCTGTACGTAGTTTGACCAGCCTGTCAGATAAGCTTCAGAAGGTCAAAAAACGTTCTCCCGAGGAAATTCTTAACTTACTTCAACGCCTTCAGCAGATCCTTGCGCTGGGTTTCCAGTGCGGTGACGCGGTTGCAAACGTCGCGGCCGAAGTTCTGGAAGTCCTGCTCCTGGTTGTTCCATTCGTTCTGGATCGCCTTCTGCAAGCCGCCCAGGTTGCCCATGATCGCCTGTAGCGGATTGCCGCCGCTGTTGGCGGCCTGTTTGACGCCCATCTCGTTCAGGCTGTCCTGCAGCACCCCGCCCATGCTTTGCTGCACGATGTTGCGGCCGTCCTGTTCCACCTGGTCAATCGCCTTGTGGTGGAAGGTCAGGCCGTCGCTGCGGTGCTCAATGATGCGGTTCATCTGCTGTTTCAGCTGGCCGTTCAGGGTGGTCAGCCGGTTGCGCACGTTGCTGTTGCTGCCCAGCTCTTTGACGATCACCTTATCCAGCGCCGAACGGGCTTTCTCCAGGTGCTGCTGCGCGCCGTCGTCGATCCACGGCAGCTGCTTGCGCAGCGCGCTCTGGTAGCTGAAGGCTTTCTGCCGCTGGCTGTCGTTCAGGCTCAGCGCCTGGCCGTTGCGGATCACGTCGCCATCCGGCGAAATTTGCAGGTCGCCGCTGGCGCCTTTCACCTGCACGCTCTGCGGGCTGATGATCACATCATCCTGGGGTTTAACGCTGCATTGGTACTCGGCGTGGGCCTGCGCGGCAGTCGCCGCCAGCAGCAGTAAGGCTAACCCGGTTTTCTTCAACATAGCTTCTCCTGACTCCCATCCAGATTGGGATTAAAAAATCGAACGACCGATACGTTGAGACAACAGTTCCAGCGCCGCAGTTCCCGCCAGCGAGTTGCCGGAAGCATCCAGCTCCGGCGACCAGACGACGATCGACAACTCATCCGGTACGATGGCCACGATGCCGCCACCCACGCCGGACTTGCCCGGCATCCCCACCCGATAGGCGAATTCGCCGGCGCCGTCGTACATCCCGCTGGTCATCATCAGAGCATTGATCTGCCGGGCCTGCAGCGGGCTGATCACCGTCTCGCCGTTGAGATCGCGGCCGTGATTGGCCAGATAGACGAAGCTGCGCGCCAGCTCCACGCAGCTCATGCGCAGCGCGCAGTAGTGGAAATAGGTTTGCAGGACGGTGATCACGTCGTTCTCGAAGTTGCCGAACGACTTCATCAGGTAGGCGATGGCCGCATTGCGATCGGAGTGTTCGAACTCGGAGCGCGCCACCCGCAGGTCATAGGCCAGGTCGTCTTCGCCGGCCAGCTGGCGCACCACCTCCAGCATCCGCTGTTTGGGGGCGCTGAGCCGGGTTTGCAGCATGTCGCACACCACCAGCGCGCCGGGGTTGATAAACGGATTGCGCGGTTTGCCCTGTTCCATCTCCAGCTGCAGCAGCGAATTGAACGGCAGGCCGGAAGGCTCTTTGCCGACGCGCCGCCAGATCTCAGGCTCCTGATAGCGCGTCAACGCCAGCGTCAGGCTCAGCACCTTGGAGATCGACTGAATGGAGAAGCGCTCCGCGGCGTCGCCGGCCTGGAACAGTTCGCCGTCCACCGTGCAGACGGCGATCGCCAGCCGATCGGCGGGCACCTCCGCCAACGCCGGGATGTAGTCGGCCACTTTCCCCTGGCCAATCAGCGGGCGCACCTGTTGCAGGATCTCCTCCAGCAACGCGTTATCCAATGTTGTTACCACCTCGGTCACACTCCGGGCAAAACAAAGGCGCCGTTAAGGCACCTTAGATCAATAAAACGGCGCGGCGCGAAGCCGCGCTCATCGGGCAAGCGCGATCAATCCCACCAGATATCGAACAGATCGCTGACCTTAACGTCGCTCAGTTTGCGCGCTTCCAGCCAGTTTTTCACCAGCTCGCGATGCTCGTCGGTGCAGTGGCCGATCTTCTGCAGGCAGATCAGACCTTCCCACTGCAGGTAGCCGCTGCCGTCAAACGCCAGGCCGTTCGGCTCGATCACTTCATCGATGAAGGTATCCAGCGTGCTGTCGATGTCTTCCACCGACGTGCCTTCGGCGAAGCGCCAAGCTACGGAAAAACCCAACTCCTGAAATTCTTCAATGTGCAACTTTTTACGTAAACGACGACTGCGGTTCTTAGCCATTATTCTTTCCTCTCAAACATCAAGTCCCAAACGCCATGTCCCAGGCGCTGGCCGCGTAATTCAAATTTCGTCAGTGGGCGCGAATCCGGACGCGGCACGTAATCATTATCGCTGGAAAGATTACGGTAGCCTGCGACCCCGTTCATAACCTCTAACATATGTTCCGCATAAGGTTGCCAATCGGTGGCCATGTGGAAGACGCCGCCGGTCTTCAGCTTGCGCAGCACCAGTTCGACAAACGGCGTTTGCACGATGCGGCGCTTGTTGTGGCGCGCCTTGTGCCACGGATCGGGGAAGAACAGCTGCACCATGTCCAGCGAGCCGTCCGGGATCATGTTTTCCAGCACCTCAACCGCGTCGTGGCACATCACGCGCAGGTTGCTCAGCTTCGCCTCGTGGGCGTCGGCCAGGCAGGCGCCCACGCCCGGCGAGTGCACCTCAATCCCTAAAAAGTTCTGCTGCGGGTTGTTGCCCGCCATGGTCACCAGCGAGGCGCCCATGCCAAAACCGATCTCCAGCACCGTCGGCGCTTCGCGGCCGAACAGCGCGGCGAGATCGACAGCGTCAGCCTGATACTCCACGCCCATCACCGGCCAATAGTTCTCCAGCGCGTGCTGCTGGCCTTTGGTCAGCCGCCCCTGGCGGCGGACAAAACTGCGGATACGGCGCATCGCGCGGCCGTTCTCATCAAATTCCGGGGAGATGACGTCATTAATCATAGTGCTTTCTGTCTGTTTGGCTGCCAATTAGGGAAACGCGCATTATGCAAAGATACATTGGTTTAGCAAGTGTTCATCTTCTGTACCCGCCGTGCGGCGTCGGAAAGTTCCGGTTTACAGCACCATGACTCTATGCTGCAATCTCGCTTCATTTTCTGCCGGATAACGACGCTGCTCATGATGCAAGCACAACAATTCGCACAGGTGGTGCTTGACTGGTATCAGCGCTACGGCCGCAAGACCCTGCCGTGGCAGCTGGAGAAAACCGCCTATCAAGTATGGCTCTCCGAGGTGATGTTGCAACAGACCCAGGTTGCCACCGTCATTCCTTATTTTCAGCGCTTTATGGCCCGTTTTCCCAACGTGCGCGCGCTGGCGGAGGCCCCGCTGGACGAAGTGCTGCATCTGTGGACCGGCCTCGGCTATTACGCCCGCGCCCGCAACCTGCACAAGGCGGCGCAGACCATTGTCGCACAGCACGGCGGCGAGTTCCCGACAACCTTCGCAGAAATCGCCGATTTACCGGGCGTCGGCCGCTCTACCGCCGGCGCGGTGCTGTCGTTGGCGCTGGGCCAACACTATCCGATCCTCGACGGCAACGTGAAGCGCGTGCTGGCCCGCTGCTACGCGGTGGAGGGCTGGCCGGGCAAGAAAGAGGTCGAAAACCGGCTGTGGAAAATCAGCGAAGAGGTCACCCCGGCGCAGGGCGTCGGCCAGTTCAACCAGGCGATGATGGATCTGGGCGCCATGGTCTGCACCCGCTCCAAGCCCAAGTGTGAACTCTGCCCGCTCAACGTCGGCTGCCTGTCTTACGCCAATCACAGCTGGGCCAACTACCCCGGCAAGAAACCCAAACAGACCCTGCCGGAAAAAACCGCCTACTTCTTATTGCTGCAGCACGGCGACCGGGTGTGGCTGGAACAGCGCCCGGCGGTAGGCCTGTGGGGCGGCCTGTTCTGCTTCCCGCAGTTCAGCGCGCGCGTTGATTTGGAACTCTGGCTGCAGCAGCGCGGTCTGAAAGGCAAGCGCCTGGAACAGCTGACCGCGTTTCGCCACACGTTCAGCCATTTCCACCTCGATATCGTGCCGATGTGGCTGTCGCTCGACGCGGCGGGCAGCGGCATGGATGAGGGCGCGGGTCTCTGGTATAACTTAGCGCAGCCGCCGTCGGTCGGGCTGGCGGCGCCGGTAGACCGTTTGTTGCAACAGCTGGCGAAGCAGCCCCCGATCCAACAAAACTTATATGGCGATAGCGCCATCGATGAGGAATTAGCATGAGCCGCACCATTTTTTGTACTTTCCTGCAGCGCGACGCCGAAGGCCAGGACTTCCAGCTTTATCCCGGCGACGTCGGCAAGCGCATCTACAACGAGATCTCCAAGGAAGCCTGGGGCGAGTGGATGAAAAAGCAGACCATGCTGATCAACGAGAAGAAGCTGAACATGATGAACGTGGACGACCGCAAGCTGCTGGAAGAGGAAATGATCAAGTTCCTGTTCGAAGGGCACGACGTGCACATCGAAGGCTATACGCCGCCGAGCGAATAACGCTGTTGGGGCCAGGCGCTGGCCCGCTTCAACCCTCTTATACTTCTTCCAAACGGCTTTAAGATGAAGAAAATTTTAGCTTTGCTCGTAATAGCGCCTTTGCTGATCTCCTGTTCCGGCAAAAAAAGTGAAGAAATCAACGAAGCCTGGATTAAAGATACCAACGGCTTCGACATTCTGATGGGCCAATTCGCCCACAACATCGAGAACATCTGGGGTCTGAACGAAGTTCTGATCGCCGGGCCGAAAGACTACGTCAAATATACCGACCAATACCAAACCCGCAGCCACATCAACTTCGACACCGGCGCCATTACCATCGAGACCATCGCCACCACCGATCCGGCCGCGCACCTGCGCCAGGCGATAATCAGCACGCTGCTGATGGGTGACGATCCGGGGTCCATCGATCTCTATTCCGACGCCAACGATATCCAGATCAGCAAAGAACCGTTCCTGTACGGCCAGGTGCTGGATAACAAGGGCGCGCCGATCCGCTGGGAATGGCGCGCGGCGCACTTCGCCGATTACCTGCTGCAGACCAAGCTGCAAAAACGCACCTCCGGCCTGCACGTGATCTACTCGGTCACCATCCAGCTGGTGCCGAACCACCTGGACAAACGTGCGCACAAATACCTGCCGATGGTGCGCAAGGCGTCGGAAAAATACGGCGTGGACGAGTCGCTGATCCTGGCTATCATGCAGACCGAATCGAGCTTCAACCCGTATGCGGTGAGCGGTTCGGACGCGCTGGGCCTGATGCAGGTGATGCAGCATACCGCCGGCAAGGATGTGTTCCAGATGCGCGGCAAGTGGGGCACCCCGAGCCGCAGCTACCTGTTCGATCCGGAGAACAACATCGACACCGGCACCGCCTACCTGGCGATCCTGCAGAACAACTACCTGGGCGGCATTCAGAACCCGACCTCGCGCCGCTATGCGGTGATCACCGCCTACAACGGCGGCGCCGGCAGCGTGCTGCGGGTGTTCTCCAGCGACAGAACGCGCGCGGTGGGCATCATCAACGCCATGCAGCCGGGCGACGTGTATCAGACGCTGACCACCAAGCACCCGGCCGCCGAGTCGCGCCGCTATCTGGTGAAAGTGAATACCGCGCAGAAGAGCTACCGCAGGAAGTAGCGCGTACCGCGTGGATAAATGAGAAGGGCCGGTGCGAACCGGCCCTTTTTCTATGGCTTGATCATATAGCCGAAGATGCGCTTCCAGCCGTGATCTTTTTTCTCGATGTAGACCCCCTGCAGCTCCGGCGAGAAGCCCGGCAGACGGTTGATGCCCTCTTCCAGCGCCAGGAAATAGCGCTGCACCGCGCCGCCCCACACTTCGCCCGGCACCACGCACAGCACGCCCGGCGGGTACGGCAAGGCCCCTTCCGCCGCGATGCGCCCTTCCGCCTGGCCGATCGGCACCAGCTCGACGTTATCGCGGATAAACTCCACGTTGGCGTCCTGCGGGTTCATCACCACCGGCGGGAAATGATCCTGGCGGAACATCTCCTTTTGCAGCTGTTTGACGTCGAAGCTGACGTACAGATCGTGCATCTCCTGACACAGCCGGCGAATGCTGTAACCGCGGTAGCGCTGTTCGTTCTTGCGGTACACCGTCGGCAGCACCACGCTCAGCGGCGCGTCCTCTGCAACATAGCGCTCGAACTGCGCCAGCATCTCCACCAGCTGTTCCATCTTGGCCGGGTTCTCCGCCGGGGTCAGCAGGAACAGGATCGAGTTGAGATCGCACTTCTCCGGCACGATGCCGTTCTCGCGCAGGAAGTTGGCCAGAATGGTGGCAGGCACGCCGAACTCGGTGTATTGGCCGGTCGCGGCGTCAATCCCTGGCGTGGTCAGCAGCAGCTTGCACGGATCGACCAAATACTGATCCTGGGCATAGCCTTCGAAGCCGTGCCACGTCTCCCCCGGCACGAAGGTGAAGAAGCGCGCGTCGTTGGCGATAAGGTCAGTATCGTGATCCTGCCAGTCTTTGCCCGCCACCTGCAGCGGAATAAACGGCTTCAGCTGCGAGCAGCGCTTGAGCAGCTGTTTGCGCGTCTCGATGCCCAGCTTGACGCAGTCCATCCACATGCGGCGCCCGGCGGGGCCGGCGTGCATCTTGGCGTTGACGTCCAGCGCGGCGAACAGCGGATAGAACGGGCTGGTCGACGCATGCAGCATGAACGCGTTGTTCAGGTGCTTGTGGTTGCAGTGGCGCTTTTGCCCTTTGATATGATCGTCTTTCTTGTGGATCTGCGAGGTCTGCGAGAACCCCGCCTGCTGTTTATGCACCGACTGGGTGACGAAAATGCCCGGGTCGTGTTCGTCCAGCTCCAGCAGCAGCGGCGAGCACTCTTTCAGCATCGGAATAAAGCCTTCGTAACCCACCCAGGCGGAGTCGAACAGGATGTAGTCGCACAGATGGCCGATGGTGTCGATCACCTGGCGAGCGTTGTAAATCGTGCCGTCGTAGGTGCCGAGCTGAATGATCGCCAGCCGGAACGGCCGCGCCGCCGCCGCCTTCTCCGGCGCCACTTCGCGGATCTGCTCACGCAGGTAGCGTTCGTCGAAGCAGTGCGCGTCGATGCCGCCGATAAAGCCGAACGGGTTGCGGGCGGTTTCCAGATAGACCGGCGTGGCGCCGGCCTGGATCAGCGCGCCGTGGTGGTTGGATTTGTGGTTGTTGCGATCGAACAGCACCAGATCGCCACGGGTTAGCAGCGCGTTGGTCACCACCTTGTTGGCCGCCGAGGTGCCGTTGAGCACGAAATAGGTTTTATCGGCGTTGAACACCCGCGCCGCGTGCTTTTGCGCATCCTTGGCCGATCCTTCGTGGATCAGCAGATCGCCCAGCTTGACGTCGGCGTTGCACATGTCGGAACGGAACAGGGTTTCACCGTAGAAATCGAAGAACTGCCGGCCTGCCGGGTGCTTGCGGAAGAACTCGCCGCCCTGGTGCCCCGGGCAGGCGAAGGTCGAATTTTCCATCTCGACGTAGGTCTTCAGCGTTTTGAAGAACGGCGGCAGCAGCGCCTGCTCGTAGGCGTCGGCGGCGGCCTCCAGCTGCGCCATGTAGAACGGCTTGCTGGCGCCGGCCAGCAGCGCGAAGACCCCACTGACGAACGGCAGATAGTCCGGCGAGAGATGCTCGTCCCCTTCCACCGCCACGAAGGTCGGGATGTTGAACCCCGTCGCCTGCAAGCGCGCCAGAATGCCGGCGTTCACGTCGGCGACCGACACCACCACCGCCGCCACGTCGGTGTAGTCCGTCTGCTCTACGCGCACGATTTGGCGCAGCGTCTCAATGGTGGCGACCAGGCTGGCGCTGGTCGCGATTTTCAATTCTTTCATCATGCTGACTCTCAAACGGTGAAGGATGAGGGTGTGCCACCGGCACGGTAATGAGATAACGCGGTTATCCCGGTAAAGCGATACCCGGGCACGGCAGCATAAGCGGCGTGCGTGACCGGCTCATGATCGGGGATCATCAGGCGGCTATCGGGGGAACTGGTCTTGGCAGCGTCCGACAGGCATCAGTAAAATCAGGGCCGCAGCGCTGGCTTTACGCATGCCTAACAGCGAGCATCAGGCGGCTTTACCGCATGGCCGGCAGGCGTATTCGGGCGGATGACGTGCGAAGGAAACAACGGCGGAACGGTGGCGGCGTCAGATGTCTGGTGCGCAGCAACGCTTGAGCAACAAAACCAGTCATGCCAATAACCCTCTGGCTTATAAGAAGCGGGAACACCGTCAGGGAACGGAGAGTGCTAAAATTTGCGCAATGATTGCATGATTCGTTGCGGGGTTCAAGCAAGAATCACCTTGATTGAACGCTCGTTGATTAAATCATAATGCATTGTTATTTAATTAAAAAATAAGAACCCACGCTCGTGTCATCGGTATAAATACACGTTTTATATGCATATTTATTGAAAGGCGATATCCCCCCGCCCCCCATCCCGCCGGGTTCGCTGCCTGAAAATAGAGCAACCGATCGGCTTTGTGACAGAAAGCGATTGACGCCATCCGGCCAATACGGTTTAATGCGCCCCGTTGCCCGGATAGCTCAGTCGGTAGAGCAGGGGATTGAAAATCCCCGTGTCCTTGGTTCGATTCCGAGTCCGGGCACCATATTCAGAAGAACCCGCCTATGGCGGGTTTTTCGCTTTCTGGGGTACGGACTCTCCATCGAACTGCGTTCGATTATTCGGCCTGAAGGCCTCACCCTGCGGGCCAGCGCTAAAGCGCTGTTCAACGCGGCGCCAGCGCCGGTTGTCCGAGTCCGGTCGCCCTATTCAGAAGAACCCGCCTATGGCGGGTTCTTCGCTTTCTGGGGTACGGACTCTCCATCGAACTGCGTTCGATTATTCGGCCAAAGGCCTCACCCTGCGGGCCAGCGCTAAAGCGCTGTTCAACGCGGCGCCAGCGCCGGTTGTCCGAGTCCGGTCGCCCTATTCAGAAGAACCCGCCTATGGCGGGTTTTCGCTTTCTGGGGTACGGACTCTCCATCGAACTGCGTTCGATTATTTGTCAGGCACGCCATGCGTTAAGCGATAGTGATCGGGGTCGGTTACAGCCAGGCAATCATCAATGGCAGAAAGGTTGTTGTGAGGCGGAAAACACTCTGGTTAGCCTATTCTGTTGGTTAATCAGCAAGTGGCCGCCGGCGAGGAAATGCCTTTCCAGGTGTGAATAAGCAATACCCCGGCGCTTCTTACCGGTGCCCAAGATGAATAAGCCGGCTTCGCCGTTTATTAAAATTTAACGCGTTGTCTCCTACCATGGAATTTTATGACGGCTAATAATCAGCCGTTTTTTCCTGACTAATTTAATATGCATATAAAAAGACAACAGGCTAAATAAAAATAGTATTGCTGCAGAAAGCAAAAAAAACACTTAAGTTCCTTTTGTTAGAAAAAGAAAGCTCTAAAACTGATAAAATAGTAAGCCATCATTTTCAAAAAAAGATTAGTCATCTTGCGATATTAACCAATACATAAATTCTCGTTGGCGATTCAGCATCAGTTTTTTCATCACCGACCGTTTATGGCTATGTACCGTTTTTACGTTTATCCCTAGGAGTTTGGCTGTTTGTGATTGATCAAAACCTCTTTTTAGAAAACCGATCACCTGTTTTTCCCTACTCGTCAGAACATAACCGAGAAGCTGTTTTTCAGCAGAGTTTTTAACCAAGCTTTTCGCCAACAACTCAAATAGTCTGCTCCGGTTATCGGTTCGATAAAGGACACTCTCACTCTCATTAACGCGCCCTACTCTTTTTTCTTTAATGGTCATGATAGCCGATACAGCTTCGCAAGGATTCATTTTACGCCATCGTTGTGCGCGCCACATCGATGCTGCTATCACCATATCAGCCTGTACGCCATCATCAGGCGACAAAAAACTTACCGTCTTATGATTTTTTTCCGCATATTCCGTAATGCTGAAACGTAATCCCGCCACGAAATAAGCATTGTCATCATCAATAACGATATTTATTCGTTCCATTATTCACCTCTTAAACAATGCAGATAGACTGGCGGCAACCGAATTTATTGGCCCAGGCAGAGGAAAAGCATAAGAAATGGATTACACCGTAAAATAACCGCGATGGCAGAATGCAATTCCTTAACCAAACCTCCCATACCTATCTATTCATATTCCAGGTTAAAGGTGACAGCAGCACTAAAATCCCCACGAACAATGGTTCTGCTTTGTAGAGCAAGCGGCTCACCTCGAATATAGGCCTGAAGACGGATCTGATTATTACCGCTTACCAGTGAGATCTTTTCGCCCCGTTTATTCAGCGGCAGCGATTTACCTTCCATACTCTCTAAGCCGATTGCAACGCCTCTGGCCTGGCTGCCGGTATCCAACGCTAAATAGCCTGGTAAGCTGCCGTTTTCGCTACCGACAAAAGTTACCGTCAGGGATTGCCCCAGACTCAGATCGCACTCCGCCAGCTGAATGGCCAATGGAATGGGTAACGTACGTTGATAGCTATAAAGGTATTTATCTATCACGGTGCCAAAATCGAGCGGGACAATTTCACTGCCAGGCGGGATCACGCAGGGTTCCGCCACCAGCTCGCCATGAAAATACAGGTTATCCTCTGCCCGGGCGTGTGGAGTGAAAACAATCAATAACGCCATTGCTGCAGAAAAAAACGGAAAAACTTTCATATCAAGCTCCTAGAAAAATTCAGCCAGCAAAGTCGCGGTCGCAAAAAAAGCGCCTTCCGTCAACGTGGCCCCCGGTCTGCTCACCGGCACCGCCTCCAGCCGCGGCGGGCTACTGGGATCGATAGAAATGGAGCTGTAAATCACAAAAGGCTCATCATTTTGATAAACGCGAATCCCCAGATCTGCTTTATTGCTCTGTAGCGCGGCTCCATCAAACGCGGTGCCATTCCCCTTCAGGGTTAACCTTAGCTCCCAGGGGCGCGCCCCCGGTTCACAATCAAGGTGGTAATCGATCGCCTGGCGGTAGTTAACGCCATCCACTTTTTTGATCCCAACGCGCGAGCCAAAATCGACATCTATTTTCGCCCCGGCGTTAATCGTGCAAGGAGGCGGGGCAATCAAGCCGCCACGAAATTGCATCGCAACCTCCTCTGCAGCCAGCGCAGCCCCCTGGAAACATAGAGCCAAACACACTACAGGAAAGACAAAACACGGCTTCATACATTCACTCCAGGGGTTATTGATAGTCGACTCGCAACGTTGCGGATGCGGTGAATTCTCCCGTCGCCAGATTGACGCCGCTCCGCTTTACCGGCACGGCATCCAATTTAACCGGATTGGGATAGGAAAAATTGTGCCAGGAATTCAGCGGCAGTTGATCCCCACCTTGCCTTTGCAAGATGAGGATAGCCAAACCATCCCGACTGGTGCCGAGCAGCCCCTGGCCGAAATTGGCGGTGCCGCCCTGCACCTGCAACCGCATGGCGTTTTTATAGGGATTATTACAGGTGAACGAAAAATCTATCGGCATACGGTAAAAGTTACCGTTAATGCGTGTTGTCATCACCTCATCGCCAAAATCCACCTCAATCGGCCGTCCGCCGTTGATGGTGCAGGGCAAAGGCTGCATCACCGTCACACTGACTTTCACTGTCGCCGCCTGTGCGGAGGCCATTACGCTACTGCCGCACAGAAGCAACGCCGCAGCGGTTTGTCGTACTCTGGTTACCATTTTCACCCGTTACCCCTCAGTCATAGCTCAGATGAAAATCCACCACGGCACGATAGCTGCCCGCCACCAGAGGCTGCGCGGTACGCTCAGCCATAATCCAGTAAGCCAGCGCATTGCTCCCCGGCGTCAGCCACAGCGGCTCACCTCGGCTGCCCAAGCGCACGTTGCGGCCGTGCTCATCCAGCATTCGCAATCCCATGCCGCTCACCCCCTGCGCTTTTATCAGCTGCGGGTTATCCCGATCGGCCCGCGCGCTGAAGCTCACTCTGACCGCCGGTTGATCCGGTGCCCAGCTTAAAGCACCCGTACGCTCATCCCGGCTGGCCGACCGAATACGCAAGCAATCGCGCAGGCGCAACTCAACCGCCACCGGCGTACCACGAGCCCCCACCTGTTCAAGCCTTCCGGTCGCCATTTCTCCCAGCCATATATCCTGGCGAGCAGAAGCCATCTCCAACCGGCAAGCACTCTCGGCCAGCGCCCCCCTGATATGCAGCACGCCATTGGAACCCTCCACCTGCCAGTTATCCGCCGCCCGTGTTGCAGGCAGCAGCCACAGCATCATCGCCACGCTGAGCGGCGCCATCAGCGCCAGCCCCGCCAACGTCAATCCGTAACGCCATCCGTTCACCCCATAGCGCCAGATTTCCGGTATTGCATGCCTACGTGCCATTCGTTTTCTCCTTTAACTGCGGCCGCCGGTTATCTCACGAGCTTTTCTTCTCCGGTACGACGCTGCATTTGTCCGCCTGACAATTGAACGCCAGCTGCGGCCGGCCGCCATAGTCATTGATATAGGTCAGCACTGGATTACCGCCCAGGGTAGCGGCGTTCACCGACAATGGCGCGCTGCCCTTCGGCGGCACCATAAACGGTTCGAAGTTTTGCGCGCCCGCAGCGCCTTTACGGCTGGCCGCATCGATAAGGGTGACGTAATACGGCGTCGGGTTATTGACTATGTATTTATCGCCTTGCCTGGTCAGCGTTAATTGCTCCTGCCACGGCGCAGCGTTGCGTTCCGGCGCTATCGCCGCCGGGCGATAAAACAGCTTGATGCGCGTCTGCAGCGCGATCTGCAGCGAGTTCGGCTTGTTGCTCTTCGGCGGGATCTCACGCAGGTTAAAGTAGTACAGCGTTTCCCTGTCCTGCGGCAGCTGTTTGGCCGCCGGCAACGCCTGGATCTTCACCTGGCTTGGTTTACCCGGCTCAATACGCTGCACCGGCGGCAGCACCGTCAACGGGCTTTGAATCTTGTTGCCCTGCTCGTCTTCCAGCCAGCCCTGCGCTAAATAAGGCAGCTGCTTATTCTGGTTGCTAACGCTCAGGCTCACCGACTGCAGGCCGCCATCGAAAATAACGCGGGTGCGATCCAAGGCAATGGCCGCCTGTGACGACATCGACAAAAAGACACTGCCAATTAATGCTATTGCCGGTACGGCTCGCGCGACATTATATTGCATAGATATATTCATAAATAACCTTCCTCCCGGCAGCTCAATAAATACCTCAGCCACCGAATTAAATAACGGCATAAAATTTAAAACTGCTAAATGACTTCAAACACAATCAGCGCATTGCCTGAAAAAGTGCCGCCGTCAATACCGCTCAGCTGCGCGCCGTCCAATTTGGCTACAAAGGCATAGGTCGCATTAAAACCTGGCGAGACGTCAATCACCTGCTCATTAGACGAATTTGGATCGCCAATCGACAGCTTCGCTTTTATTTGATCACTCGTGCCGCTCTTACGCAGCGTTACCGTATTTGCCCCCACCTGATTGACATCGGTAAATCTGAGGCGGGCTTTTCCTGAAGTCCCGCCCTGGCAGGCCAGTTTGGCGGCAATGCCCTTCACTTTGTTTTCACCCTGCGTCATCACGCCAAAATCAATCTCGCCGCTGCTTTGCCATGTCACCGCGCAAGAAAGCGGCTCCGGTGGGCGCGGCGTAATTGGCGGCAGAGGCGGCAATAAACCAGTGCAGTCGGAACCTAATAGGTAAGAGGTCCACCCCGTTACTAGTCGTAATTCTAAACAGTACGGATGACGCTCCTCCCGGCGGCTAAATTGAACTGTTTCCGCTAAGGGCAAAATATTTCTCATCACTGCATTTGCCTCGTCAACACTAAACATGCCTCGTCCATATTCAAAGGTAATACCTTTAGTCTGTACATGATTACCAAATGCATTGTAGGTGTGAAACTGAAGTCGACAAAAACCGAAACAGTCTAACTTACCTTCCTTATTAATATCACCAAATGCCTTGTCGCCAGCCTGAAAAACAACCGTAGTAAAATTAAAATCTAATTCACCTAACCTCGGATAAGGATTGTTTCTAGGCGGATCAAGCCAGCGCCAATCGGAGAACCATCCCTCTACGTATGTTGCTTGTACCATTGTGCTATAAAAACAGATGGGTAAAGCCAATATAAGGGCAATTAGCTTTTTCAATTTACGCTCCATTTTTCAATTCATCCGCTCCCGCTAATACCCGGCAAGGAAGCAGTAAATTATTCACCAGCATTTCTGGTGGCAATAACATCGGCATTTGCACTTCGCACTGTGCTGTGCCCCCCCAGTGCACGGTCATATTTTCTCCGGCTTTGATACCGCTCAGATACACGCTGCCGCCGTCGTTGACGATGCCGGTTTCCTGTTTCCGCGCGTTCCGCACCGTGGCGCCGAACGGCGGCTCGCTGCCATCCGCCAACTTGATCACCGCCATCGCTTTCTCCCCGGCAATCACTTCAAACTTGCGGTAGCCGATGGCGCCTTCGGTCAGCGTCGCCTGCACCACCGATTTGATCGCCTCGGCGCTATCGCCCAGCTCGTCCAGATCGATGCTGGCCTTGTTGCGGTAGTAGCTGTTGACATCCGCCACCACCGCTTTCCCCCAGCGGTTGGTCTCTGCAACGCTGCCATAGCCGCGCACCGGCACCCCGCCCACTCCTTCGGTATCCAGCAGCAAGCGGGTGCCGCCCGGCAGGTTGCTGCGGTGCAACGCTCCGCCTTCTGCGGTCAGCGTTATGCCCCCCTGTGCCGACAGGCCGAAAGCGCTGTATCTGTCCTGCTGATAGCCGGCGTTAGCGGTTACCCGCGCCATATCGCCGTCGCGGTTGAAATAACCGCTCAGGTTGGCGCCGCTGCGCGAAGCGCCGGCGCTGAGCTGATAGTTGCTGCGGCCGTCGAGGCGATCGTAATAGCTTGCCCGATGAGTGTTGTCATTGCGGCTGAGCGTCGCGTTGTAGCTTAACGTGGCGCCGTTGCCCCACGGCAGCGACAGCGACAGATACATGCCGTCGTCGTTGCGCTCGTTGTAACGGTTACGATACGCCGACAGCGACAGCGCCAGATTTTTGAAGCGACCGACGTCGAAATAGCGCGACAGCGTCAGGTTATAACGATCGTTGGCCGGTTTATCCCAATAAGTCTGATGGCTGTAGTTGAGATAAGCGCTCACCCCCAGGTCCCGCAGCTGTTGGTTATAGGTAATGGTGTACATCTCCTTGCTGTTGCCGAAACGCCTGCCGTACTCGCGCGCATCCAGATATTCACTCATGCTCATAAAATTCTGTTCCGAGAAGCGGTAACCGGCAAAGGTCACCTGGCTGTCCAGCTCATCGAAACTCTTCGAATAGCTGAGGCGGTATGAACCGCCGCCCAGCGTTTCGCCGTTATACGGCAACCTGGCGCGCGACTGGGTGGCGTCGAACGACAGCGCCCCCAGCAGCATCAGATCGCGGCCGATGCCCAGCGCCGCAGCGTTATAATCCCCCCCGAACAACCCGCCGCCGTACAGCGACCAGCCGTTGCTCACCCCCCAGGAAAACTCACCGGTGCCGAACAGCGGCCCGCGATAGCGGTGATCGAGATCGGAGGGTTTACCCAAAGCCAGCTTGTAGCGCAGCGATCCCGGCCGCGTCAGATACGGAATGCTGGCGGTGCTCATCGTGAACGCCTGCACGCTGCCGTCTTGCTCTTCCACCCGTACGTCCAAATCGCCGGACACCGCATCATTCAGATCCTGGATGCGGAACGGCCCCGCCGCGACCGTGGTCTCGTATAACACCCGCCCCTGTTGGCTGATAATCACTTTGGCATTGCTCTTCGCGACTCCCGTCACCTCCGGCGCATAACCACGCAGGTTAGGCGGCAACATGTTGTCGTCAGAGCGCAGGCTCAGGCCGCCGAAGCGGAAGCTGTCGAACAGCCCGGAATCAAGATACCCTTCACCAAGCGTTAGCTTTGATCGCAACGCCGGCACGGCCCGATAAGCATAGTAACGGCTCCAATCCAAACGCTTGTCAGTCGGTTGCCCCGACCCGGTCTGGTGATTTAGCTGCGCCTGCCAATCTGCCCGCAACCGCCAGGCACCCAGGTTAGCCCCCGCAGTACCGTTGCCGCTCATGCTATAGCCACGCGTACCCGCCTGTATCTGATGCTGGGTTTGCGCATTGAGGTTGTAATCAAGCAACAGCCCCGGAATGCCTTCATCCCAGCGCGACGGCGGATCCCAATCCTCCGAAACATAGTCCAGATAGGCCTGCGGAATGCTGAGATAAAGTGACGAAGTGGCCAGGTCACCGCGCACTTCCAAGCCTTTCAAGCTGGCCTCATCCAGGCACTCCCCCTGATGCCACCAACTCAAGTCTCGGTACAGCGCCGTTTTCAGCCCCAACTGCTCCACTAAAGAACGCGAAACGCAGGCGCGGCTGCCGTTAGGATCATCATCCGGCGCATAGAAAGCGATTTGCTGTTCCGGCAAATCACTTTTATTGACGTGCACCGCCATACCGTAAGTGCCCGGCATAATGTAGCCGCTGCGAGCGAACTGGCTCAGATCGATGTTTTTGCGATCGTTCACGTCCAGTACATCAATATTGAACTGGATTTCCTCCTGAGCGCCGGCAGCAGAAGTGAAACCAAAGCAGCACAACGCCACCCAGGCACTCAAAATAGATAAACGAAATGACTTTCCGGCAGGCAAAAACATCATGTTCCAAACCTTCTATCTTTTAACTTCCCTGGAAATAGACGATCGATTCAGTAATAATCCATTTTGAATCTAACCGATGAAAAATAACTTCCCGCCGTTAATGGTTGACGATTCGCCATGAGGTTTATGACGTAATTCAACCGATAACTCCCCAGAGGAATATTCATTAACGGCAACGGCATGCCCGGCCTGGCGATATTGCCGTCATCATCGCTTATTTTTAACGCCACACCGGAGGCTTCTCCGTGAATGCCAAACATCTCGCCATCGGCATGGCCATCAAAAGTCACCTGAAATTGCTTCCAACCCGGTAACTTTTTATCTGCTCTCTCCAAGATGCAATTCACTAACTTGATACTGAAAGAGACGTTTTTCCCCTGCCCATCGCGAGCAATATCGGAGACAGGAATAACCTCCATATCGATAATCTGTTCACGGCTTTCCATAGCGATCGCACAAGCTGCATCATTAATGGCCCCTTGCATATTGACGCGCCCCTCGCCCTGTGAAGCAGCAATAGCCTGCGACACAAAGAACAACGGCACCGACAATAGGCAAAACGCCCCTAACTTTGTTATCTGATGCTTCATTATCTCTTCCCGTGAAATAACGATTCCCTATAAATGGCATGCGGGTTGCCCCACATGCCAATAATCATGCGTATTTCGTTAGGCTAACGAATTACTGGTAAGCCAGGGTAAAGTCGGCAACAGACTGGAATTCACCCGGAACGATCGTCGCATTGGACGCGCTGCTGCCCTGCAGGTAAGCGGAGAAACTCAGGGTGTTGGCGCCGTTCTGCAGATCACGTGCTTTAGAAGCCTTGCCCAGTTCGATGTTAGTGCCGGCGCCGTCGGTGATGGCGATGCCAGCCCCTTTAGCGGTACCGGTGATGCCCAGCAGCTTGCTGTCCGCTTCCGACGCTGAACCTGAGAAAGTCAGCGAAACAGTGTTGTTTTTGCCTGGCTCGACGGTGGTCAGCTCGCAGTTTTCCAGCTTGATCTGGAAGTTACGCGGCGTGGATTTACCGCCGTTTTTCAGCGCCACGTTGGAGATGGCGCCCAGCTCAACGGTCTGATCGATTGACTCAGGCGCGATAGAGCAAGGCGCATCGATAATAGAGCCGCTGAAGGTCACTTTACCGTGCCCTTGATCTTTAACCGCAGCATGAGCCACAGAAGAAACACCAAACGCCATGACGGCAGCCAGCATGATTTTATTCAGTTTCATATAACCAATTATCCTTAATCGTATTAATACATAAGGTATTTTCTTAACAATGAGTAATGTGTATCAACGGCCTGGCCTGATGCTTTAAAAAACCAAGCCGCCTTTTCACGCGGCTATTACTGATGTAGTGGATAACCATGGTTAATAGGTCAGCCACATACTATTCAAGAAATAAACCAATTACCCATTCTGTTTTCCCAACCGATGAAATCCTCCATCGCCGGGGTGAAGCCACTTTAGCGCCCCTGCCGCAATCTTGAAATATTATTTCATCAAACACGATAAATACGAGATTAAAACCCAATAAATACCATTAAATTACACATATAGTCTAAAAATGACATCTTTTAGTTCAATAGTTAGATCTTCATAAAAAATTCATTATGGATAAATTATCACTTAGTGACAGATATCAATATTATTGGAAAACACAGAGAATCAGGGTTATTGAAAAATATAACCTCTCAGCGCAAAATCCCTTCCCGAAACAAAAAATGAGAGGATTCCTATGATTTTCATTATAAACGGAAGGGTTAAGTTCAATGAATACGAAGGAACCCTGGAGAGCGTCAATGCCCCGCACAATATGCAGCCGCTAGCGGCCGCGGCTTGCCGTTTGCTTTCTATTTTCGTCAGGAACAATGAAATGTTGATTAAGCGTCAACAATTACTTGAAGAGGTCTGGGAAGAACGAGGACTAAAAGGAACAAACAGCAACTTGAATAACTATATCTCACTATTGCGTCGCCATCTGGCGCAACTTGGCGAGACGGAGTTGATAATCACTTACCCTCGGCAAGGCTTTAAGTTCGTTGCAAAAAAAATTAGCCGACATGCCACTGCCGAACCTGAAAAAGAACAAAACATAATGGAGGAAACCGCTGTTCCCACGCAACCGCCGGGGCAAGCCGCCCCCAGAGGGCGTGGTAGCGGAAAACTATTATCGGCCTGGCGGCAGTTTCAGAGTTGGAATAAATGGGTTAATCTCATCCTATTCATCAGCATCGCTGCATTGATCATGGCCAGCCATCAGTACTCCGTGCGTAACAACCTATTCAGCGGCACTCAGTTCGCGGGTTGCCAAATATACAACATGGGGTGGGATTACTCAGAGAAGGAAACGGTAACCGACATGGTAAAGGCCTATGTCAATTGCCAGAAAAAGACTAAAGTTTATTACTATAACAAAATCACGCAGGATAACAGGCAGTTTGAAGAGAAAATGCTCGTATCCTGCCGAGAAAATGCAGGCCGCCAACCTTGCGAAGTGGTTTATATTCCATAATTGAGTAACGTTTTTCACTACCAGTGATACAAAAACAGCAAGATGTCCGTTCACGGACACGTTCAACCTGCCGTTATTTGCTATACACGCCATCACTAACCACATCCCATAATCGTCTCATTATGGGATGTTTCCATCATTTTCTGGTTACGGAACACAGCAACTCAGGCTGCCTGCCGTAGTACATAATAAAATTGTCATCATTCAATTTGGCAATTTTTAAAACATAGTAATGTTTTTCCTCACCCAACAGAAAGGTCTGCGCATCCGAGTAGGTGAAGTTATCCATGGATTGAAGGATTTTCTTTTCAATGGCGACATAGTAGTACCCACGATGATAGTGATACTTCGTTTCGAGCACGCGGGCTATCACCTGCTTCTTTCCATCCCGATAGGCTAAACCGTTAAGCGTAATGGTCGCGCGGCGCCATCCTGAACGCACGATGTTCACGTACAAACCGCTGGTTACCGTCCCATTCGGCGTCATGCGCGTCGTCGATAAAGACGCATTGCACTCAGGGAAATCTCGCGAGGCGGTCAATAAATAAATCAATATAACAATAACAAGGGCAATAGCAGCAGATAATGCCAGGTAGAAAGCACGGCGCGAGCTAACCTTCATTGATCACCTCAAACTCATCTTCACAGTGCGCATCCATATTCTTAACGCGGTGTTTCGGGCAATACGAGATGAAATCAATCAGCTTTTTGTAGTTCGTATAATGGTATGTCAATCGAGAGTAATAAACCGTTGCCGGTACATCACAATCAAAACCACGGCTTTTGAGCCTTTCCAGGGCGTCGGCAATATACCGCTCGTCGATCCGCTCGCTGGCGTTCAGCGTCTCCACGCGGCAAGATTTGTAGCTGGCGATCTGGGTCTGATAAGCGGTGTCGTAACGTTCGGTAAAAAAGTAAACGCCCGCCAATACCAACGCAATCCCGATAAACAGCAGCGTTACCTTAGGTAAAATGGCATCGCAACGGCGCCGGACGGGTAAAGGCGCGGCAGGAACGCTTTCGTCCTGCGTCATATTGTCCGCCACGGAATGAATGCTGGCGGCGGTAAACATAAATCCCTGCCTCGGCACGGTAACCAGAATTTCGCTCTCTCCCAAGCCGGCAAATGTACGGCGCAGGCTGGCGATATAGTTGTTCAGGTTACTGTTCGAGGCCGTTTTGCCATGATCGTCCCAGACGGTGGAAAAAATAAAGTCCCGGCTAATCAAGATGCCGTTATTTTTTACCAACAGCGCGAGCAGACGATTGGCTATCGTGGTGAGCGTCACCGGTTCGAGGTTCTCCTCCGCCAACGCCAGCGTCGAGTTATCCTCATCGAAGATAATTCGGTTATTGATTAAGAACCTCATAATCGCTCTCTTAGACCTACTCCTGGCGCGGATTATAGCTGAAACATAAGAATCTTCCTATCACACGAACAATTAACCGCCGCGCGGTTAGACAAGTCTTCCTCACAACGTAACCACGTCGAGCGTGACGGCCAGCCTCTCTGACCTTCCGCCGGCATTGAGCCGGTGTCCACTAAACGAACAGCGCATTTTGCATGCAGCATGAGCAATCTTTGCTCAGCCGATGAGTGCCCGCAGGGAGGGAATGCTTAGGATTCAGGAGGGATACAGCGAAGGAAGAGGCTCACTGCAGCAGGAAAAACCCCTGCTCACTGGCTCGCCACACCATTACAAGTAACACTTTAACACGTTGAATCATATGACAAAAAACAAATCACAACAGGCTAATTTCATAATTTCACTTTTAATTTCATATTTTCAAAACGCCCTCTGCTTCTAATATCATGTTATTTCACCTTCCCAGGACGCATTTTAGGGCTATTCTAAGCAACGAATACTTGATCCCAGAGACATAAGACGAACGCAGACCAGCGTCGACACGAGAACAACTGATGAAAACCCAACGGCTTTTCTTTTCCCTGGGTTGGCGTTTTTATGGAATGATAAATAAGACTTTATCGGATTTATACCTAAACGAGTTAATTATAACACACGCAAGCTTTCATTGGGACTTTCATGGAAAGAAATACGCCCGTAGCCTTTACCTGATGAGCTACCGAATTCTAAACGGGCATTTAAATAATGCGGTATTTTTGGCCCGCACACCTTTAATTACATTTAATTCGTGAAGCTTACTTATAAGAAAAAGGCAGCCTGGTTGCTATAAGCCGCCCTTCTGCAGCCGTATTTCTGGGTATTATTCTCATTATACTGGAGCTTATTAATGAATCAGCGTTTGGATATCATCGGTATTGGCCTTGGCCCGTCGAATCTTAGCCTGGCGGCCTTAGGGAGTGAAATAGAGGGATTTACGGGGCAATTCCTGGAACGCAAACCCCATTTCTCCTGGCACCCAGGGATGATCCTGGCGGATTGCAGCATGCAGACCAACTTTTTAAAAGACCTGGTGAGCGCGGTTGCCCCAACCAACCGGTACAGCTTTCTCAACTATCTGGTAAAAAACAGGAAGTTCTACCGTTTCCTGACCACGGAACAGCGCACCGCATCGCGTGAAGAGTTTGCCGATTACCTCTCCTGGGCCGCCGGCGGCATGCGCTCATTAGCATTTAATCAAGACGTTCAACGGGTCGAGTTTGACGATCGGCAGCGTCAGTTCGTGGTGACCACCTCGAATAAGGTCTTCCACGCCAGGCACGTCAGCATTGGGATTGGCAAGAAAATAAAGTTGCCTGATTGCGTGACGGCGCAAAGCGATCGCTGTTTCCATGCCAGCGAAATGATGCTGCGCAACCCCGATCTGACAGGCAAACGCGTGGCGATCGTCGGCGGCGGCCAGAGCGGCGCCGACCTGTTCCTGAATATTTTTAAAGGGGAATGGGGGCAACCGGAACAGCTCGACTGGATATCGCGCCGCAACAATTACAACGCGCTCGATGAAGCGGCCTTTGCCAACGAATATTTCACGCCCGATTACGTCGAGAGCTTTTACTCGCTGGATAGCGCGGCCAAGCGGCATATGCTGGCCGAACAGAAGATGACCTCAGACGGCATCACCAGTGAGTCGCTGCTGGCGATTTATCGCGCCATGTACCACCGCTTCGACGTCCTGCGCGAGAAATTATGGGTGCGCCTGCTGCCCAGCCGTTCGCTGACGGCCGTGAAACACACGCTGGATAACGCCTACCAACTCGAAACGCGCCATCATCTCGATCACGGCGAAGAAGCCTTCAAGGCGGACGTGGTGATCTTTGCCACCGGTTACCAATCGGCAACGCCAGAGTTCCTTGAGCCTTTGGCCCACCGTTTGCTGACCACTGCGGATGGCGAATACCGCATCGCCCCCGACTTTACCTTTGAGTGGGAAGGCCCTGCGGAGAACTGCTTATTCGCCATGAACGCCAGTATGCATAATCACGGCATTGCCGATCCGCAGTTGAGCCTGATGGCGTGGCGATCGGCCCGTATTCTTAATCGCGCTTTAGAACAACAGCCGTTTGATCTGAGTACAACGCCGAGTGCACTTCAATGGCGAAGTGAAGGTGTCTCTCCCACGTTTTAACCGCGAGCACGCCTTAATCATTATCACAGCGCTATGATGGAATGACGTATATGAAAAGACAAATTATTAAATTTATTATAAAGCAGCTGGCCGTATTGGCCCCCGAATTCAAGGCCAGATTGCTCTACAAAAAAGCGTTTGGCAAACCGTTAAACTTGCAGGCGCCGTCCACCTGGAATGAAAAGATCAATCACCTGAAGTTGAATGGCTATAGTCACAATGCGTTGGTAAAGCAATGCGCAGATAAATATGCGGTGAGAGAGTACATCAAAGAAAAGGGGTGCGAAGAGATCCTGAATGAATTGTACTTTGCCTGCGATTCAGTAAACGATATTCCGTGGGACACGTTGCCGGACAAATTTGTGATCAAAGGGAATCACGGTTCCGGGTATAACCTGATTTGCCAGAATAAAAAATTGCTGAATATCACGAGCGCCAAAAAATTGATCGACGGCTGGATGAAAGACGATTATTGGAAAACCTATGTAGAACTCAACTACAAAGGGATACAAAAAAAGATCATTGGCGAGAAGTATATCGAATCGGCCAATGGTCACGGGCCTGAAGACTATAAGATCTATTGCTTCCGCGGCGTGCCTTACTGCACCTTACTGTGTGTCGGCAGGGATACCGGGTCGCCGAAGTATTACTTCTTTGATAAAGATTTCAAGTTTCTGTGCTACAGCGATGACTGTCTGGCCTTGAGCCAGGAAGAAATAGACGCCTTCGTGAAGCCAGAGGGTTACGATGAGCTGTTTGAGTACGCCTCGCGCTTGTCCGCGCCCTTCGAGTTTGTTCGCGTTGATTTCTACATCTCGCAAGGCCGAATCATTTTTGGCGAGCTGACCTTTACCCCTTCCGCCGGGCTGGATACGGATATCCTGCCGCCGACCGATGTTTTGCTTGGCGAGATGCTGACGCTGCAACAGCACTGATTTTCACCTGGCCCCACGGTGAAGATCGGCAATACCGGCCGGCATGTTCGCGGCCTGCCGGCCGGTATTGCCCTGAGGGTTATCGGGCCGCCGATCTCGCCGGTTCATGCCGCCGTTACAGCAAAACCCCTGCCGGCAATCCCTGGCAGCCCACGCCCGGCCCAAGAACAATACCTCAGCCAGACCACATAACCATTTGAAAAATAATGGCATTAAACGATTAATAAGAATCACTTACATATTTATAATAAAATGTTCTATATGTATAGGAAGCTATAATATAAGATACCGGAAAGTTTCCCTGGTGTTGTTGTGTGTCTTTGCCCTATTTTATAGGGCTTTTTTTGCTCAAAATCGTTGATAACCGTGTGTTTTCATCCGCCCTCGCCGTTTCTCCCCGCATAAAAATCATAACCATTTCTAATTAATGATAATCCTTCTTATTCCTGACTTACCAATAATAACAATGAGTTGCTATTAACCCGGCAAAGCAACTGGCGGCGCGCTTCCGGGTTCCGCGGTCGGAATGTCCACCCTAAAGGTAGGTTTTTGCCTGACGCGAACGGATGCTACTATCGGCCTTTTTCGAGGATGTTGATCCGCATGTTCTTGTCCAACCGGCATTTTATCTCCGCGCTTCTGGCGCTCGCCATCGGCCTTTGGCTGCCGGGCTCCGTGCTGGCCAGGCCCGATTTGGAACGCAAGATCGGCACTACCGTAGCCGATAGCGATTCTGCGGATTATCGTTTCAGCGATCTGCGCTTCACCTCCGCCGATGGCCAACGGCATTACCGTGTGCGCATCGCCCAGCCGCGTCGGGCGCCTGCGCCTGGCGGCTATCCAACGGTTTATTTCCTCGACGGCAATGCGGTGCTGATGGAGTTGAACGCCGCCTTACTGGCCAAATTGGCAGCGGCGAAGCGGCCGCCGGTGCTGGTGATGATCGGTTATGACAACGATCTGCGCATCGATGCCGCCGGCCGCGCCTACGACTATACGCTCCCTCTGCCGGCAGGCATGAAGAAAGCGCCGCGGGCCGGCGGGGGCGCGGATGCGTTCCTGCAATTGATTGAAACTCGGATCAAACCGGCGATCGCCGCCAAACTGGTGGTCGATCCTCAGCGGCAAACGCTGTGGGGCCACTCCTACGGCGGGCTTTTCGTTCTGCACACGCTGTTCACCCATCCCGCCACCTTCCAGCGCTACATCGCCGTGGAACCCTCACTGTGGTGGGGCAACGGTATGATCCTGCAAGAAGCGCAGCAGATGACGGAACGACGTGCGGTGCCGGCGACAAGGCTGCAACTGTGGGTTGGCCTGGCAGAACGCGATCGCGCGGCTCCGCCCGGCGTGAAGAGCCCCACTCTGCCGGCGGATGCAACGCATTTGCTGGCCGAACAGCTGGCGCAGCTCGGCGGTCTCACCGTCGGCTATCGGGAGTGGCCCGCCTTAGGGCACGGCGCCATGCTGGGCGCGGCCATCGAGCCGGCGCTGAGCAGCGTCATCGCAGAGGATTGAATCCGCGGATTGGAAGGTATCGGCCACATTTTCATCTGCGGCACATATCTTCTGATGAGAAGAGTGTTTACTATCTGAGACGGTGAAGGGTGGTCGCGGATGGGGGCGTCAAAAAACAAAGTGGCTCCCCCGTCGGCAAGTGAGCTTGCTCTATCCGGTGGAGCCATACAGTACTGCAGTTTTCCCGGTGGGGCCCTGGTGAGGCGCAAGTAGGAAAAGATGGTGTTGGCAGGGCATTTCAGCGTTTTAATACCGCCTGTTCACTATTTTCTTCTCCCTGTGACGCCTACTATAAGCGCCCGCTCACCGGGTGGAAAAGGGTGAAAACCACCCTTGAAATACATTAATTAAAGTGATATTAGAAGCGGTTGGAGCGAAAGCGCCTAGTTCGGTTTTGAATAATTAAATCAGGGAATTATATTAAAAATGAATATTAATATCACCGACAAACCCAACCCGCAGGATGAAGAGTTCGTTATCGACAGCCTTTGGGCGCACAATCACAAAACCCAGCCCGTAGACATTCACCCGCTGTTCCTGACCGTCACCGACGACAACCAGCAGATCGTCGGCGGCCTGGTCGCACGCACCTGGTGGGGCGGCCTGGAAGTGCAGTATCTGTGGGTCGGCGATCAGTGCCGCAAAAGCGGATACGGCCGCCAATTGATGGAGCTGGCCGAAGAAGAAGCCCGCAAGCGCGGTTGCCATATGGCCTATGTCGATACCTTCGATTTCCAGGCCAGAGGCTTCTACGAAAAACTGGGCTACCGGGTCTACGGCGAGCTGGGCGACTATGCGCATCGCCACACCCGCCATTACCTGGCTAAAAGCCTGTAACGCAGCCTGAGCGGCACAGAGGTGGGTATGGGTTCATCGCATAAAAATAATGAATCTTATTTTAAGGGCCTCATCACCATGATGGAGCACCTGAGCGAACCCTGGGGCATCAAAGATCAGCTGTCCCGCCACCTCTATATGAACCGCGCCGCTTATCTCTATACCAATACGCCGCTGAATTTCGACGTCGCCGGTAAATATGACCACGAATTCCCCGCCGACTGGGCCGACTCCGCCGCCGACTTTATCGAGCATGACAAGATGACCGAAGCGGCGCGCGATCGGGTCACGGTCATAGAAACACACTACTGGTACGGCAAAGACAGCCTGACGCCGTTTATCAGCGAAAAGCTGCCGGTGTACAATGATGACAAACAGGTGATTGGCGTGATCTGGAACGCCAAGCCGATGAACAGCCTGTCGCCGCTGAAATACATCAATCAGCAAAAACCCAGCGTGCTGACCACAGAAGTCAATAACGAGCTGTTCACCCGTGCCGAACTCGATGTCATTTTCCTTATGCTGCAACGATTTACGGTGAAAGAGATCGCCAAAATCTATAACGTCAGCAATAAGACCATCGAAAACCGCATTTATAACATCTACCAGAAGGCCAACGTGCATACTCAGCAGCAATTTGAGGAATACTGCAAATACGCCAATCTGGATAACTACATTCCCGATCGCCTGATAACCAAAGGCATTCAGTTTATTTGAACCGCAAGGAAGATCTCACCGTGATAAAGATCGAAGATTATCCGCTCACCCGGGTGCCGCAGGATAAACGAGTTTCGTTTTTAAGCGTGGCCATCGTACATATGGGCATGTTGACCGCGCTGGACCAGTTCATGCTCGGCGCCGTGCTCGGCAACTCCATGACGCTGATTGACGCCTTCACCGCCATTTTCGTCGGCAGCCTAATCTTCGGCGTGGTGACCTACGGCCTGGGGCTGGCGGGGATGCGCGAAGGCATTTCCGGCAGCCTGCTGGCGCGCTGGTGCGGCTTCGGCCGTCTGGGCTCGGTGCTGATCGGCGTGGTGGTGGCCGTCAGCCTGCTGGGTTGGTTCGGCATTCAGAACGCCATTTTCGCCAAGTCGCTCGACTTCGCGCTCGGCAATAAGCTGGGCTTCGGCCTGGCCGCCGGGCTCTCGGGCACGCTGCTGACCATCCTGGTGGCATTCGGCTTCAAGGCGCTGCGCATCGCCGCCCGTATCGCGGTGCCGATGTTCATCATGCTGGTGGCCTATATTTCGGTGACCGCGCTTTCCGGCCATAACCTGCAGGAGATCATCCAGCTGGCGCCGCCGGGTGAACCGCTGACCATCAGCGCCGGCATCACCATCGTCGTCGGCGGCGCCATCGTGGCCAGCCTGATGACCCCCGATCTGACTCGTTACTCCAAAAACGGCAAGCACGTGCTCGGCGTCACGCTCTTCACCATCATCGCCGGCGAGTTCGTGGTGAACGGCCTGGCGATCCTGATCGCCAAAACCCTGGGCACCGCCGATGTGGTCACCATCATGTCACAAGCGGCCGGCGGCGCCGGTTTGCTGGTGGTGGTGTTCTCCACCCTGCGCGTCAACGATCTCAACCTGTACTCTTCTTCGCTGGGCATCGTCAACGCGGTGGAAGGCATCACCGGCAAAAAGCTGAAGTACACCTACACCACGTTGGTGATCGGCATTCTTGGCACCACGCTGTCGGTGCTGGGCATTCTTGACCGCTTTGTCGACTTCCTGACGGTGCTTGGCGTGGTCTTCCCGCCGATTATCGGCATCATGCTGGTGGACTATTACCTGCTGCGCAGCCACCGCAAGATCCTGGACGAGAGCCGCCGTACCGGCCAGCTGCCGAGCGAAACGCCGACCATCGGCTGGGCGGCGATCGTCGCCAGCATCGTCGGCGGCGCCGTTGGCCTGGCGACCGAATGGGGCGTGCCGACCATCAACTCTCTGGTGGCCGCCAGCCTGCTGTATTGGGTGCTCAAACTGGCCTTCAGCCGGGCGCAAAAACCGCTGGCCTCACAGAAATCGCTCTGATTTTCGCGCACGCGTTATTGCACTCCTCCGGTAACGGGGGAGTGTTTGATGCTCGAAAAGGGAGATTCAGTGCAAAAGAATAGGCCGATCGCGTAGACAAACGGCCGTGGTAGTTAGGGTCCCTGGTGTCGGTAGCAAGCTATCCATTATGCTCAGAGTGTGGCAACGCCCCCTCTGGGCTTTTTATTATAAAAATTGTTGGCTTCCGTGTTTGATCATAAAGAAAAACTTCAGCTTGCATGAACAGTAGCCCATGAAATCGGTTTTGGTCAACATAAAAGTAAACATAAAACCGGCTTTTGTGTTCACTTTTCCATAAGCAAAACCTAATCAATTGATTTACACGGCTTTATCTTTCGCACAGAGAAAGCAGGCCATCCCCGCTGACATCACTGCGCTAAACGGCTGACGAGAAACAATAATTACCGCCAATAATCAGCCTGTTACCCGCGCGTCCGCGCCTTTTTATCTGGACAACGCCAGTGCGTAGGATATAGTGAAGCCTGCGTAATGTTTGTAAGGACAGCCAATGAAAACCACCAACGCACAGCGCAAAATCAACATCATTAAAAATATTGAATATCTGATGCGTACCCGCGGTGAAACCAAGGCTTCCTTTTCCAATCGCAGCGGCCTGACGCGCACGACTCTCTACAAAATTCTTGACGGAAGAGTGAACAACGTTCAGCAATCCACCGTGAATCGGATCTCCGATTTCTTCGGTGTCTCCTGTGAAGAGATCGAAGACTACGATCTGGAAAAGCTGGAGCTGCTCAACGAGACGCTGTCCACCGAGGGCAACAAGAACCCTTCCGCCATTCCGGTGATCCCGCAGTCGCGCTATCTGGCCGTCTCGCAGCGCAAGATCGGGCAACTGGTCACCGAGTTTCCTCTGACTTATTTCTTCGGCGATGAGTCGAACATGTTGGCAATGAAAATAGAGACCGAAATTAAAGGGTCATTTATTCCCGGCGAGATCATCATCATAAAACGTCCGCCGGTACTGATTTGCGATTCGCCTTTGCTGTATCACTCGGGAAAAAGCGGCTTCTTTGTGGTTGACGACAAAGACAGCGAAAGCATGGACAAACGCCCTCAGGACACCGTGCAATTCCTGGGTTACATCGTTGGAGAAAGGTTATAAATGGAACCGAATCAGAAGTTCAAGCTGTTGGGCTTCACCCGGCATGGCACCATCGCGGCCAATGTCATGGTATTGGCCACCGGCAAAACCATTACCATGGGGCTGAATGAGCTGGCCGACAGCGAAATATCGGAAGATCTGAGCCGGCACGAGCTGCAGGCGCTGTACCGCAAACTCTATGGCGACAACCAACAAAAAACCGCCTACGAGCTCAGCGATCGCCATGAACGATCCTGGTACGCCTACCTGATTATTACCGTGGCGCTCAGCGTGATTTACATTTTCTCAACGCTGTGCGGCGTCAAGCCGATCCAAATCCCGGTGCTGAATCTCATCACGCCGCCGGCGATCTTCATCTACCCGCTCACGTTCATTCTGGTGGACATTCTCAACGAATTCTACGGGTTGCGGCTGGCCAGGCGCACCATCATCATCTCGTTTATCGCCAACCTGACCTTCGTCCTGGGAGTTTGGGTGACGACGCTGGTGCCGAGCATTCCGCAGTGGGAGTACAGCGAGACCTACAACGGCATCGTACACAGCATCATGGCGGTGCTGGTGGCCTCGTCGGCGGCCTATCTGATCTCCGAGAACGTCAACTCCTACCTGCTCTGCAAAATCAAAGAGTTGACCAACTCCCGCTACCTGTTTGTGCGCGTGATCACCAGTACCGTAGTGGCTTCGGCCATCGACAGCGTGGTGTTCTGTACGCTGGCGTTCTACAACGTGCTGAGCTGGGACATCATCAAAACCATGATCCTGTCGCAGTTCCTGATCAAGGTGGTTTACGCCCTTCTGGGCGTCGGGCCGATCTACGCCACCCGCAGTCTGTTTAACCGCTACATCAATACCGAACAAGCAAAGGGCAATGAATATGCATATCCAAAAGCAAGATAAGATCACCCATCTTGGCGCCAACTCCGATTATCCGGATCAATATGCTCCCGCATTGCTTGAAGCCTTGCCGCGCGCGCGCGGCCGCGATCTGATCGGCGTGGACGAGCGGCAGCTGCCGTTCAGCGGCTTTGATCTGTGGACCGCCTTCGAGCTGTCCTGGCTCAACGCCAAGGGCAAGCCGGTGGTAGGCATCGGCGAATTTACCTTCCCGCACTCCTCGTCGAACCTGATCGAGTCCAAATCGTTCAAGCTGTATCTCAACAGCTTCAACCAAACGCGCTTCGACAGCGTGGAACAGGTGAGCGCCGCCATGCAGCAAGATCTGTCGCAGGCGGCCAACGGCCAGGTCACCGTCAAACTCTATCCGGGGCTGGAAGGTTACCCGGCGCAGATCGATCGCCTGCCGGGCATCAACATCGACGATCTGGATATCGCGGTCGACGACTTCGCCTTCAAACCGGAATACCTGAGCGGCGCGGCCGAGAGAGGGGAACCGGTGGCGGAGACGCTGTCTTCCAATCTGCTGAAATCCAACTGCCTAGTCACCAACCAGCCGGACTGGGGCAGCGTGGTGATCCGCTATGAAGGCCGCAAAATCGATCGCGAAAACCTGCTGCGCTACCTGATCTCCTTCCGCCAGCACAACGAATTCCACGAGCAGTGCGTCGAGCGCATTTTCAACGACATCAAGCAGAGCTGCCGCCCGGAAAAACTCAGCGTGTTCGCGCGCTACACCCGCCGCGGCGGCCTGGACATCAACCCCTTCCGCAGCGATTTCGAAACGGCGCCGGCGCTCGGGCGCCTGATCAGACAGTAAGCGTTATCCCCCAATGCTCCCGCCGGGGAGCATTGTTTCCCTCGCATTCATCTCCCTGTTATTTTTCGCCATTATCGTCGTCAGCGGCTATCTTCAAAGCACACTGACGGAGATTAACGACGCATGCCTGACCTTTCACGCAGAGACATCCTGCGGGCTGCCGCCATCGGATCGGCTTTCTCACTGTTGCCCGCCTCGATTCGCAAAGCGCTGGCCATTCCCGCCAATAACCGCACCGGCACCCTGCGCGACGTCGCACACGTGGTGATCCTGATGCAGGAGAATCGCTCTTTCGACCACTACTTCGGCACCCTGCCTGGCGTGCGCGGCTTCAGCGATCGCTTCACCATTCCACTGCCCGGCGATCGCCACGTCTGGCAGCAGCAGGGCGCCGAGCGGCTGGTGCTGCCCTACCACCTGGACAGCCAACGCGGCAACGCCCAGCGCGTCACCGGCACGCCGCACTCGTGGGTGGATGAGCAAGCCGCCTGGGATCACGGCCGCATGAGCGCCTGGCCCACCTACAAAACGCCGGCCTCGATGGGCTACTATCGCCAGCAGGAGCTGCCGTTCCAGTTCGCGCTGGCCAACGCCTTTACCCTGTGCGACGCCTATCACTGCTCCATTCACGCCGGTACTAACACCAACCGGCTGTTCCACTGGACCGGCACCAACGGCCCGTCCGCCGCCGACGTGGCGGTGGTGGTCAACGAGTGGGACAGCCCCGGCCCGGCGGAGATTGGCTACCAGTGGACAACCTATCCGGAACGGCTGGAGGCAAACGGCGTCAGCTGGAAGGTGTATCAATTCCTGCCGGACAACTTTACCGACAACCCGCTGGCGGGTTTTCGCCAATACCGCGCCGCCAGCATTCAGGTGGGCAATCCGGCGCGACCGCCGAAAGACTTCAACGCCTTCGTGCCCTACAGCGATGCGCTCAACGAGGCCGCGCCGCTGTACAAGGGCAACGGCAACACCCTGCCGGCCGCCGACGGCAACGATCTGGACGCCATGCTGGCCGGATTCCGCGCCGACGTGCAGCAGGGCAAACTGCCGCAGGTCAGCTGGATCATCGCGCCGGCGGCCTATTCGGAACACCCCGATCCCTCCAGCCCGGTGCAGGGCGGCTGGTTCACCCAAGAGATCCTCAACGCGCTGACCGACAACCCGGAGGTGTGGAGTAAAACCGTCCTGCTGGTCAACTACGACGAAAACGACGGCTTTTTTGACCATATGCCTTCGCCTTCCGCGCCGTCGCTGCGCGAAGACGGCAGCTTCGCCGGTAAATCGACCGTGCCGTTCGACACCGAGATCTTCCAGCACGTGGCCCCGCCCGGTTCGCAGGATCAACCGCCGCCGGACGGCCGCATCTACGGCCCCGGCCCACGGGTGCCGATGCTGGTGCTGTCGCCCTGGAGCCGCGGCGGCTGGGTCAACTCGCAGGTCTTCGATCACACCTCGGTGCTGCAATTTTTGGAAAAGCGCTTTCAGGTGCATGAACCCAACATCAGCGCCTGGCGCCGCGCCGTGTGCGGCGATCTCACCTCGGCGTTCAACTTTGTCGATCCTAACGGCGAAGCGCTGCCGAGCCTGCCCGCCACCAGCCGCCACGCCGCCGACGGCCTGCGCCTGCGCCAGGAACAGCTGCCGCAGGTGCCGCTGCCATCCCTCGCCCACCAGCGTTTGCCCCACCAACGCCGCCTGGCGCGCCCTTCCCGCGCGTTGCCCTACCAGCTGCACGTCGAAGCCACCGTCGCGGCCGAGCAGCGCCGCGTGACGCTGAACCTGTTCAATACCGGCGAGCAGGGAGCGGTGTTTCACGTCTACGATCGGCGGGATCTGACGCAGATCCCGCGCCGTTTTACCGTCGAGGCGGGTAAGGCGGTCAGCGACGACTGGCTGGCGAAGAATGAGTACCATCTGTGGTTGCTCGGCCCCAACGGCTTTCATCGCGAGCTGCGCGGCACCCTGAGCCGGCCGCAGCCGGAGGTGCGTTTGCGCCCGACGGGCCGCAGCCTGCTGCTGCAGCTGAACAATCCGGGCACCGAAGCGATAGCGGTCACCCTCGAACGCTGCCCCTACACGCAGCAAGGGCCGTGGCCTATCACGCTGCCGGCGGGCGGCAACCACCAGCAAGCGTTTGACGCCCGCGCCAGCGGCGGTTGGTATGACCTTACGCTGCAAGGCGCCGACGGCTGGCTGCGCCGCCTGGCGGGGCGGCTGGAGGATGGCGAACACAGCGTCAGCGACCCGCTGATGGGCCAGGGGTAATCGATCGGCATCAAGGGAGTTCAAAAAGCGAAAGGATATCGCTTATCATTGCGTTCTCGTTCCCAGCCGATTACCCAAGGATCTTCATGCCCGCTGTTCTTATCGCCAAAGCCGGCCGCTGGTTGGCCGCCTGCGTTTTGCTGTTGGCCGGCGCCGCTCAAGCCGCGCCTATCGTCGTCACCGATGTCGCCGGCCGTCAGGTCACCCTGCCGCAACCGGCCAAACGCGTTCTTCTGGCCGATGCCCGCGCGCTACTGGCGCTGAATATTCTGCACCCGCAGCAGCCGCTGAAAAACATCATCGCCTGGGACAACTCGCTGAAGGTCAAAGCACCGGATCTGGTTGAGGCCTATGCGAAAAAATTTCCGCAGGTCATGCAAATCCCTACCTTCGACAACCCCTACACCAGTGATTTCAGCGTGGAAAGCGCGGTGGTGCGCCAACCGGACCTGATCATTTTCGACATCGGTCTGCTGAGCAAATTGAAAGACAGCGGCGTACTGACCCAGTTGGAAAAAGTCGGCATCCCGGTGCTGATCATCGATTTTCGCCAGCAGCCGCTGACCAACACCGTCGCCAGCATGGCGCTGTTGGGTAAAGTGTTTGACGAGCAGCCCAACGCCGACGCCTTTATTCGCCTCTATCAGCAGCGCCTCGAGCTGGTGCGCCAGCGCGTCGCCACGCTGAAACCGGAGCAGCGCCCCAGCGTCTTCATCGAGCGCAGCGCCGGCATCAAAGGCGAGCAGTGCTGCAACACCTTCGGCAAAGGCAGCTTCGGGCAGTTCATCGATACCGCCGGCGGCAACAATATCGGCAGCAAGCTGTTTTCAGACATGGGCGGTGAAGTGAACGTCGAGCAGGTGATCAGCAGCAACCCGGATTTCTATCTGCTGACCGGCGCCGACTGGAGCCGCGGGCATCGCGGCACGCTGGCGGTGCCGCTGGGTTACGCTACCGATATGGCCACCAGCCAAAAGAAACTGGCGCATTTGCTGGATCGCACCGGCATTAACGTGCTGAAAGCGGTGAAAGAAAAACGCGTGATGGCGATTTACCATCAATTTTACGACACGCCGCTCAACTTTATCGCGGTTGAGGCGATCGCCAAATTCCTGCACCCGACGCTGTTTAAAGATATTGATCCGCAAGCGGATATCGAAATGGTGCATCAGAAATTCACCGCGCTGGATTACAGCGGCGTCTTCTGGCTTACGCCGCAATAACCCCCGCCAGGGCCCGCCAGCCGGGCCCTGTTTCCCGCATTCATTATTTAGTTACCCACTTAACTATCCCGTAACAATTCTATTTACTTGCCAATAATTATCATTAAGATTGTCTTTTCTAAAAAAACACATCCGGGTCTGAAACTCTTAAGGCATTATTATGTCACCTCTTTTTCGGCTTTCCCTGCTGACGGCTGCCATCGCCGTCGCGTTCCCTGTCCTTGCTACTGATAATTCATCTCAGAACGATACCGATACCGTGACCGTCGTCGGCAACTGGCTGGACAACCCTGATACCAGTTCGGTGCTGCTCAACCATCCGGGCGCGCGTTCCATCGTCACCCAGCAGCAGATGCACGAACAGGGCGACCAAACCATCGCCGACAGCCTGCGCGGCGTACCCGGCGTGCAGGTGCGCGACAGCAACGGCACCGGCGGCAGCGACATCTCGCTCAACGTCGGCGTGCGCGGCCTGACTTCGCGTCTTTCTCCGCGCTCCACCATTTTGATGGACGGCGTCCCGCTGGCGGTCGCGCCTTACGGCCAGCCGCAGCTGTCGATGGCCCCGCTGTCTATCGGTAATCTGCAATCGGTGGACGTGGTGCGCGGCGGCGGCGCGGTGCGCTACGGGCCGCAGAACGTCGGCGGCGTGATCAACTTCGTTACCCGAGACATTCCCAAAACGTTTGGCGGCACCGCCAGCGTACAAACCCAGGGCGCCAGCCACGGCGGCCTGAAGACCCTGACCAGCGCCTCCGTGGGCGGCACCGCAGACAACGGCCTCGGCGCCGAGCTGCTCTACTCCGGCCTGCACGGCCAGGGCTACCGCGACAACAACGACAACACCGACATCGACGATTTCATGCTGAAAACGCGTTATGCGTTCAGCGATCGCGACGAGCTGCTGGCCAATTTCCACTACTACGACGCCAAAGCCGGCATGCCGGGCGGGCTGAGTGCCGCGCAATACGCGCAAAACCCGTTCCAATCCACGCGGCCGTGGGACCAGTTCGAAGGCCGCCGCAAGGATATGTCGTTCAAGTACAAACATCAGGAAGACGACAAACAGTTCGAAGTGTTGACCTACTTCACCGACAGTTATCGCGGCAGCAACATCGAATCGGAAGGCACCGGCAAAAACGCGGGCCAGCGGCGCATGGTCTCCTATCCGCGTCACTATTCAACCTGGGCTATCGAACCAAGCTATTCGCAGGTCTTCCGCTTCTGGGATATGGCGCACGAGATCACCCTCGGTTACCGTTACCTGAATGAAACCATGGACGAAAAGGCGTCGCGTTCGGCCTGGTATAATCCGGCGGATATCGGCTCGACGCCGGAGACCCCGGACTATTACCAGCACACCTCCGGCGGCACCGCGGCCAACGCGTTCTATATCGACGACACCATCAACGTCGGCAACTGGACGGTCACGCCGGGCCTGCGTTATGAAAGCATCCGCACCCACGTGGACGATGCCTTCAACAACATCAGCCGCGAGAAAAGCTACAGCGAACCGCTGCCGTCCTTGAACGTGATGTACCACCTGTCCGATTCCTGGAAGCTGTTCGCCAACGCCAACACCTCGTTCGGCAGCATGCAGTATTTCCAACTGACCAAAGGCGGCAACGGCAACCAACCTGCGCCGGGGCTGACGGCGGAGAAAGCGCATACCTATGAATTCGGCACCCGCTACGACGATACCGTGGTCAAAGCCGAAGCCACGCTGTTCTACATCGACTTCGATAATCAGCTGCAATACATCAGCAACGACGTGGGCTGGACCAATATGGGCGCCACCAAGCATAAAGGCATCGAGCTGGCGCTCAGCTACGATCTCAGCGAGCTGAACCGGGCGCTCGACGGCGCCAGCGTCTACACCAGCTATACCTACACCAAGGCCAGCACCGATAAGGGCGACTTCGCCGGTAAAGACCTGCCGTTCTACTCGCGCCAGGTCTATACCGTCGGCACGCGCTACGCCACCGGCAGCTGGGTATGGAATCTGGACGGCTACGCGCAGTCCAAACAGCATTCGCCGGGCACCGGGCCGGAGTACATCACGCAGGAAAGCGCCGATGGTCAGTTCGGCGATATCGCCGGTTACATGGTGTGGAATATGCGCGGGGAATATAACTTCGGGCCGCAGCTGTCGAACCTGACGCTGGGCGCCGGGGTGAAAAACCTGTTCGATCAGCGTTACTTCACCCGCTCCAACGACAATAACTTCGGCAAGTACGTCGGCGAACCGCGCACCTTCTTCGTGCAGGGGTCGATCGCCTTCTGATACCGAGGCCCCGCCGGGGCCTCGGTATCACCGACAGTAAAGGCGAAACAGGCGCGCCAGGTGCGCGCCCATCGGCGTCAAAGTGGTGTCCTTGCGTTGGATAAGATAAAACGTCGCTTTCGGCAGACTCTCTTCCAGCTCGAGCGGCACCAAATGCTTGCCCAGAATCGGATCCGAAATCACGTCCACCGACAGAATGCTAACAAAATCGCTCTGCGCCACCAGGCTGGTACAAGCCATAAAGGTCTCGCAGGTCACGCTGATCGACGGCGCCATGCCCAAGTCCCCGAACAGATCGTGCAATAACCGGTAATAACTGCCTTTCGGTGTCGGCATGGTCCAGTCGCAGTGCTGCAGCTGTTTCAGCGAGGTCGCCCCCTCCATCGGATGCCCTTTGCGCACCACCACCCGATACTCTTTTTCCATCAGCCGTTCGTACTGCAACTCGTTGTCGAGGCTGCTGGGATAGTAGGTATTGACGGTAAAATCCAGCTCGCCCTGGCGCAGTTCAGGGATCATCGACACCAGCTGCCCCTCGACGATGCGCACCTTCACGTTGGGATACTCACGATGAAACTGCGTGACCACCTGCGGCATCACGGTGCGCGCAATGCTGCCACCAACGCCGATATTCACCGTGCCGCCCGCCAACCCCAACCGCTGTTGGATATCTTCCTGCGCCACCCGCAGCTCTTCAAGGATCAGGCTGGCATGCTGGAAAAAGTTATCGCCGCAGTCGGTCAAGACCACACCCTGGCTACGGCGAATAAACAACTTGGCGCCCAGCACCTCTTCCAGCTCCTGAATGGCCTTGGTCAGTGCAGGCTGGGAAAGGCGTGAGGTGCGGCTGGCGGCGCGGATGCTGCCCTGGCGGCTAACGTCCACAAATGCACGCAATTGGTGCAATTTTATCGAGGCTGGCATAGGCGAAAGGCGATAACCGTTATTTATCAATAGCAAGATATTGGCATCTTATTTAGCCAGATTCCATTGTGTACATTCGGGAAAAACATAATAAATAACCAAATTCTTATTTCGCTTAATTAAGCGCATTTTCTGCGCCAATAAGCGCCATTCACGGCAGTTAGTAACCAAATACACCTTTTTCTTTGCAATAGCTTCACCGTCTGATTTCAGTTCAGAGCATAACTGCTGCCTGGAGCGATCCAGCGCGCGATAACTTATGAGATATCACTATGACTAATTCGCTTTCGATGTTGGTGGCCGATTTGTACCCGCAATTGCAGGCCTGGCGCCGCGACTTCCATCGCTATGCTGAGTCCGGCTGGTTTGAGTTCCGCACCGCTACCCTGGTGGCGGAAGAACTCGATCGGCTGGGTTATCGCCTGCAGCTGGGCCGCGAGGTCATCAAGGCAGAGTCTCGCATGGGGCTGCCTTCGTCCGATGAGCTGGAAGCGCAGGAACAGCGCGCCCGCAATCAGGGGGCGTTGGAAAAATGGTTGCCGCACTTTTCCGGCGGCTTCGCCGGCATCGTCGCAACGCTCGATACCGGCCGCCCCGGCCCAACCATCGCCTACCGCGTGGATATGGACGCCCTCGATCTCAACGAATTGCTGGAACCCGAACACCTGCCGTTCCGTGAAGGCTTCGCCTCTTGCAACAGCGGCATGATGCATGCATGCGGTCATGACGGCCATACCACCATCGGCCTGGGGCTGGCGCACGTCTTCAAAAGCCTGGAGTCCCAGCTTAGCGGCACCGTCAAACTGATCTTCCAGCCGGCGGAAGAAGGCACCCGCGGCGCAAAATCGATGGTGGAGGCCGGCGTGGTGGACGACGTCGATTTCTTCACCGCGGTGCATATCGGCACCGGCGTGCCGGCCGGTGAGCTGGTGTGCGGCAGCGACAGCTTTATGGCCACCAGCAAGCTGGACGTCACCTTCCGCGGCGTCGCCTCCCATGCCGGCGCCAGGCCGGAGGACGGTCGCAACGCTCTGCTGGCAGCGGCCCAGGCTGCGCTGGGGCTTTACGCCATCCCGCGCCACAGCGAAGGCAGCTCGCGCATCAATGTCGGCGTGCTGCAGGCCGGCACCGGCCGCAACGTGATCGCCGATCGGGCGTTTATGAAGGTGGAAACGCGCGGCGCCACCAATGAGATCAACGCGTTCGTCTATCAGCAGGCGCTGAACGCCATCGAAGGCGCAGCCAAGATGCACGGGGTCGCCTGCAACATCGCGCTGATGGGCGCTGCGCAGAGCAGCAAACCGACCCAACCGTGGGTGGATTACATCCGCCGCCAGGCACAGCAGGTAACCGAGCTGACCTCGGTGGTCGATCGCCGCGAACAGGCTGCGGGTTCAGAAGACGCCACCTACATGATGGAGCGGGTGAAATCCCGCGGCGGCCAGGCCTCATACGTCATTTTCGGCACCGAGCTGAGCGCCGGGCACCATAACGAAAAATTCGACTTCAACGAGCAGGTGATGGCGGTGGCGGTGAAAACGCTGGCGTCGCTGGCGCTGAACCTGCCGACATTCGGGAGCGAAGCATGAGCAACTCAACACCGCAGGCATTTATCGACGACTACATTGACCAACGCCGGCCCCGCTTCAGCGCGCTGAGCGACGCGATTTGGGACCACCCGGAAACGCGCTTCAACGAGACCTATTCCGCCACGTTGCTGGCCGATGCGCTGGAGCAGGAAGGTTTCTCGGTCGAACGCGGCGTGGGCGACATCGAGACGGCGTTTATCGCCAGCTACGGCAGCGGCCACCCGGTCATCGCGCTGCTGGGCGAGTACGACGCGCTGGCCGGGCTGAGCCAGCAGGCGGGCTGCGCCACGCCGCAGCCACTGGTGGAAAACGGCAACGGCCATGGCTGTGGCCACAACCTGCTGGGCACTGCGGCGCTGGCGGGCGCCTTCGCCGCCAAGGCGTGGATGCAGCAGAACCGGCTGACCGGCACCTTGCGCTTCTACGGCTGCCCGGGCGAAGAAGGCGGCTCCGGCAAAACCTTTATGGTGCGCGAAGGCCTGTTCGACGACGTCGATGCCGCCCTCACCTGGCACCCGGAAGGCTTCAGCGGCATGTTCAATACCAGTACGCTGGCCAACATTCAGGCGGCGTTTCACTTCAAGGGCGTCGCCGCCCATGCCGCCAACTCGCCGCACCTGGGGCGCAGCGCGCTGGACGCGGTGACGCTGATGAATACCGGCGCCAACTTCCTGCGCGAACATATCGTGCAAGAAGCGCGGCTGCACTACGCGGTCACCAACACCGGCGGCAGCTCCCCCAACGTGGTGCAGGCCGACGCCGAGGTGTTGTACCTGATCCGCGCGCCGCAGCTCGACCAGGCGCAGGACATTTACCAACGGGTGATTAACATCGCCAAGGGCGCAGCGCTGATGACTGACACCCGGATGGAAGTGCGCTTCGACAAGGCCTGCTCCAACTATGTGCCAAACCGCAGCCTGGAACGCGCGATGTATCAAAACCTGTGTGATTTCGGTCTGCCCGAGTACAGCGACGCCGAACGCCGCTTCGCCGAGGAAATCCGCCAGACGCTGAGCCGCGACGATCTGCGCAACGCCAAACTCAACATTGCCCGCACCGGCGGCGCAGCCGGGCGCGAGTGGGTGCAGTTGCTGGGAGAAAAGGTGCTGATGGACGAGGTCGCTCCTTATGTGGAATCCGACGACCTGCTGTACGGTTCTACCGACGTTGGCGACGTAAGCTGGGTGGCGCCGACCGCCCAATGCTTTAGCCCCTGTTTCGCACTCGGCACCCCTCTGCACACCTGGCAACTGGTGGCGCAGGGCCGCACCGCTATCGCCCATAAGGGCATGTGCCTGGCCGGCAAGGTGATGGCGGCGACCGCCATCGATCTGCTGAGCGACAGCGCTCTGCTGGCGCGCTGCCGCAGCGAGTTTGAACGCCGGCGCGCCGAACAGCCGTACCGCTGCCCAATCCCGCAGGGGGTGAAACCCTCCCCATTGAAATAGCATGAACAGACAGGGCCCGGAGAACCGGGCCACTAAGCATAATTATAAATAAATCAAATAATAACAATCACACAACAGAGCAAACACAGAGGGTAAAATCATGAGTGAGGCCACAACGCCAATCAATAAAAGCCCCGGACGCGTTTTTTACTGGGTGGAACGCATCGGCAATAAGATCCCCAATCCGTTTTTACTGTTCGTCTATTTGATCCTGGTGCTTATGCTGGCCACCGCGCTGTTTTCCTGGCTCGACGTGGCGGTGAAAAATCCGGCCACCGGCGAGCTCATCAAGGTCAATAACCTGATGAGCGTGGCGGGCATGCAGTGGATATTTCCCAACATCATCCATAACTTCAGCAGCTTTGCGCCGCTGGGGGCTATTTTGGCGCTGGTAATAGGCGCCGGCCTGGCGGAAAAGGTCGGCCTGCTGCAGGCGCTGATGTACAAAATGGCCTCGCGCGTCAGCGCCCGCTACGCCAGTTATATGGTGCTGTTTATCGCCTTCTTCAGCCATATCTCGTCGGACGCCGCGCTGGTGGTGATGCCGCCCCTTGGCGCGCTGATGTTTGTGGCGGTGGGCCGCCACCCGATAGCCGGACTGCTGGCGGCGATCGCCGGCGTCGCCTCCGGCTTTACCGCCAACCTGTTGATCGTCACCACCGACGTATTGCTTTCCGGCATCAGCACCGAAGCCACCAAAGCGGTGGATGGCGCGGTTCACGTTAGCGTAATCGACAACTGGTACTTTATGGCCACCTCCGTGATCGTGCTGACCATCGCCGGCGCGCTGCTCACCGACAAGTTTATCGAGCCCCGGCTGCCGAAGTGGCAAGGCGGCGCCGAAGACAAAATCGCAGCGCTGACCCCGTTGCAAAACCGGGGGCTGATGATGAGCGGCATCGCCGCGCTGGTGTTTATCGCCATCATCGCCGCTCTGGTGGTGCCGGAGGCCGCGCCGCTGCGTGACCCGAACACCGGTTCGGTGATCCCTTCCCCGTTCATCAAGGGTATAGTGCCGATCATCATCCTGTTCTTCTTCACCGTCGCCATTACCTATGGCGTGGTCACCAAACAGATCCGGCGGCCGGATGACATTCCCCACCACTTGCTCGATCCGATGAAAAGTATGGCGGGTTTTATCGTGATGGTGTTTCCGCTGTCGCAGTTCGTGGCGTTCTTTAACTGGAGCAACATAGGCAAGTTTATGGCCGTCGGCCTGACCGATATGCTGGAAGCCGCCGGCATGAGTGGCGCGCCGGCATTTCTCGGCCTGATGTTCCTCTCCGCCTTCCTGTGCATGTTCATCGCCAGCGGCTCGGCGATCTGGTCAATTTTGGCGCCGATCTTCGTGCCGATGTTTATGCTGCTCGGTTTCCACCCGGCGTTCGCCCAGATGATCTTTCGCATCGCCGACTCTGCGGTACTGCCGCTGGCGCCGATGTCGCCGTTCCTGCCGCTGTTCCTCGGCTTCCTGCAGCGCTACCGCAAAGACGCGCAGCTCGGCACTTATTACGTGCTGATCCTGCCCTATCCCGTGGTGTTCTTCAGCGTGTGGATTTTGCTGCTGCTGGTCTGGTATGCGCTTGGGTTGCCAATCGGCCCGGGCGTGTATCCGAAACTGGGCTAAACCGCCCCGCTACCTCGCCCCCGAGCCGGCTCGCGGGGCGGGTTCTCTTCCCCCCGATCCCCGAAAAAAATTGATCTTCCTCACCCTCCCAACGCCCCAGCGCATTATTTCATTGCCTTGCTAAACCGGTTCTTCTATTTTAGCACCCCATCTGACAAGGACAAAAACAGGGATTAAGCATGATGAATCGCGTATGGGTACTGGGCGACGCCGTGATCGACCTGGTGCCGGAAAATGCCAACGGTTATCTCAAATGCCCCGGCGGCGCGCCGGCTAACGTGGCGGTGGGTATCGCCCGGCTCGGTGGCGACAGCGCTTTTATCGGGCGAGTGGGGCAAGACAGCTTCGGCGCCTTTTTGCAGCGGGTGCTGAGCGATGAAGGGGTGGATATCAGCCATATGCGGCCGGATCCCGAACACCACACCTCCACGGTCGTGGTGGATCTCGATCTGCAGGGTGAGCGCTCATTCACGTTTATGGTGCAGCCCAGCGCCGATCTGTTTTTGCAACCCGACGATCTGCCGGCTTTCCAACGGGGGGAATGGCTGCACCTCTGCTCCATCGCGCTCTCGCAGGAGCCCAGCCGCAGCGCGGCCTTTACCGCGATGGAGCGCATTCGGGCGGCCGGTGGCCGGGTCAGTTTCGATCCCAACATCCGCGAAGAGGTCTGGCGCCAGCCGGAAGCGCTGCGCCCCTGCCTGCAAAAGGCGCTGCTGCTGGCGGACGTGGTGAAACTGTCGCGCGAAGAGCTGGCTTTCATCAGCCATCTTGACGATCCGGAGAACGCCATTCGCTGGATGATGCAAACCTATCCGCTGCGCCTGCTGCTGGTGACGCTGGGCGGCGACGGCGTCTGCGTACACGATGGGCAGCGTCTGCGCCATTTCCACGCGCCATCGATCGTGCCGGTCGATACCACCGGCGCCGGCGACGCCTTCGTCGCCGGGCTGTTAGCGGCGCTGGCGCGCCTTCACGAATTGCCGCAGGAAGCGCAATGGCCGGCGGTTATCGCCCAGGCCCAGGCCTGCGGCGCGCTGGCCACCACCGCCAAAGGCGCCATGACCGCCCTGCCCCGCGCCGACGAGCTGGCCGCTTTCCTGCGTTGATCTTCAGCATTCACGGCGATCCGCAGGTTCGCCGTGCTTTTACCCACGATTTGCGCGCTCGATCACAATAGCTGAATCGGGTTAGCTAACTGAGTTGCCAGCTCGCTTCGCTCTCGTTATCTTTCGCCATGAAAAACCGGTTTAGCAATTTAGCAAACAATAATAACAACCCTTACCCGGATGATAGACGATGATGAAAAAACTCAGCTATTTGGCGATAACAACAGGGCTTTTCCTCTCCGCTTCCAGCGCAGCGGCCTCGGGCAGCGGCAGCATCGAGGCGCGTCTCAACGCGCTGGAACAACGTCTGGCGCAGGCGGAACGGCGCGCCGCACAGGCTGAAACCCGCGCGACGGCGGCGGAACGTCGGGCGCAACAGCTGGAACAACGCACCACCAACACCGAACGGCAAACCGCGCAGATTGCACAGCATGCCGCCACGCCGGAAACACCGATTGCCAACTCCAGCGTGCTGAAACTTAGCGGATTCAATGACCTGAAGCTGTACGGGGATGTGGAGTTCAATCTGGACGGCGCCAGCCGCAGCGGCCAACTGACGTCGCTGAAAGGCAGCGACCACAAGGACTGGAAGCCCGGCAACAAAGAACGTTGGGATATCAACGGCCGTATTCTGGTCGGGTTGGACGGCTACCGCCGCAATCAGGACGGCAACTTCTCCGGCTTCAGCGTGCAGCCGCTGGCGGACATGACCGGCAAAATGAACCTGGACGACGCCGCCTTCTTCTTCGGCAATGAAAAGAACTGGCAAACCAAAATCGGCCGCTTTGAAGCCTACGACATGTTCCCGCTGAATCAGGACACCTTCATTCAATACTCCGGCAATACCGCCAACGATCTGTACGCCGACGGCTTCGGCTATATCTACATGATGAAAGAGGGCCGCGGCCGCAGCAGCAGCGGCGGCAACCTGATGCTGAGCAAATACGCCGGTGATGTCTATTTCGAACTGAACACGCTGGTGGAGGATGGCACTTCGCTGTTCCAGGACAACAGCTACCACGGCAACGCCCTGGACAATAAGAAAAACGTCGCCTATTTACGGCCGGTGATCGCCTGGAAAAAAGACGCCTTCAGCATCGCGGCGGCGATGGAAAGCAACGTGGTGAATAACGCCTACGGCTATCGGGACAGCCAGGGCCGTTTCGTCGATCAGTCCAAGCGCAACGGCTACGGCATGACGATGAGCTGGAACAACAGCGCCGCCGATCCGGACAACGGCGTGGTGGCCAACCTGAGCACCGCCTATCTGGATGCCTCAGGCGAGCAAGACTTCACCGCCGGCGTCAACGTGCTGTGGCGGCGCTTCGAACTGGGTTATATCTATGCCCATAACAATATCAAAGAGTTCAATACCGCCGGGATCGCCGCCGATATCCACAACCCGCTCAGCGAACCGGGCAACTACGACATCCACACCGTTCACGCGTCGTATCAGATACCTGACATTATGAATATGAAGAATTTCAATTTGTATTTGGGCGCCTATGTGTCGCTGCTGGAAGCCAACGCCGACAACAAGATAGCCAACGGCGACAGCGATCAACGTTACGGCATGCGCGCCAGATTCAAGTATTTCTTCTGACATCGATTCACGTCGCTGCGCCGCAAACGGCGCGGCGGCATTTTTATTTAGCAAGGGGACAACATGGACATTACCGCAACCGCCAACGCGCTGTTGCCGCTGCTCGGCGGTAAAGAAAACATCGCCAGCGCCGCCCACTGCGCCACGCGCCTGCGCCTGGTGCTGGTGGACGACAGCAAGGTGGACAAAGAGGCCATCGGCAAACTGGACGGCGTCAAAGGCTGCTTCAGCAACGCCGGTCAGATCCAGGTGATCTTCGGCACCGGGCTGGTCAACAAGGTGCATGCGGAATTCATCAAGGCGGCGGGCGTCAGCGAATCCAGCAAGGCCGAAGCCGCCGATATTGCGGCGAAAAAGCTCAACCCGCTGCAGCGCATCGCCCGCCTGCTGTCGAACATCTTCGTGCCGATCATTCCGGCGATCGTCGCGTCCGGCCTGCTGATGGGGCTGCTCGGCATGGTGAAAACCTACGGCTGGGCCGATGCCAACAGCGCGCTGTTCATCATGCTGGATATGTTCAGCTCGGCGGCGTTCATTATCCTGCCGATTCTGATCGGCTTCACCGCCGCACGCGAATTCGGCGGCAATCCCTACCTGGGCGCCACGCTCGGCGGCATTTTGACGCATCCGGCGCTGACCAACGCCTGGGGCGTCGCCGGAGGGTTCCACACCATGAACTTCTTCGGTCTGGACATCGCCATGATCGGCTATCAGGGCACCGTGTTCCCGGTGCTGCTGACGGTGTGGTTCATGAGCGTGCTGGAAAAACGGCTGCGCAAGGTGATCCCCAACGCGCTCGATCTGATCCTGACGCCGTTCCTGACGGTGGTCATCTCAGGCTTTGTCGCTCTGCTGTTTATCGGCCCCGCCGGCCGCGCGCTGGGCGACGGCATCTCCTTCGTGCTCAGCACGCTGATTGCCCATGCGGGCTGGTTCGCCGGGCTGCTGTTCGGCGGTCTCTATTCCGCTATCGTCATCACCGGCATTCACCACAGTTTCCATGCGGTAGAGGCCGGGCTGCTCGGCAATCCCAATATCGGCGTCAACTTCCTGCTGCCGATCTGGTCGATGGCCAACATCGCGCAGGGCGGCGCCTGCCTGGCGGTGTATTTCAAAACCCGCGACGCCAAAATCAAAGCCATCGCGGTGCCGTCGGCCTTTTCCGCCATGCTCGGCATCACCGAAGCGGCGCTGTTCGGCATCAACCTGCGCTTCGTGAAGCCTTTCCTGGCGGCGCTGGCGGGCGGCGCGCTCGGCGGCGCCTGGGTGGTGGCCAACCACGTCGGCATGAATGCGGTCGGGCTGACGGCGATCCCCGGCATGGCGATCGTGCAGGCCAGTTCGCTGGTCAGCTATATCATCGGCCTGGCGATCGCTTTTGGCAGCGCCTTCGCGCTCTCCCTGCTGCTGAAATATAAAACGGACGCGCAATGATGGAAGAACTCAGCTTAATCAAACAGGCGCTGCGGGCGGTCATGAACGGCCAGCCACGCGCGCTGCGCGATCCGCACCGCCCGGCCTGGCATCTGGCGCCCAGCGTTGGCCTGCTGAACGATCCCAATGGCTTTATCCAGCACAATGGCGTTTATCACCTGTTCTATCAGTGGAACCCGCTGGGCTGCGATCATCGCAACAAGTGCTGGGGACACTGGCAATCGACCGATTTATTGCGTTGGGAACATCAGCCGATCGCCCTGGCGCCGGGCGCCTGTTACGACAGCCACGGCTGTTATTCCGGCTCGGCGGTGGTGGCGGAAGACAAAATCACGCTGATCTACACCGGCAACGTGAAATTCCCCGACGGCTCGCGCACCGCTTACCAATGCCTGGCTCAGGAAAGCGATCGGGGCGAATACCGCAAACTCGGGCCGGTGCTGCCGCTGCCGGAGGGCTACAGCGGCCACGTACGCGATCCGAAAGTGTGGCGTCATCAGGATGCCTGGTACATGGTGCTCGGCGCGCGTGACTTGCAGGATCGCGGCAAGGTGCTGCTGCTGCGTTCCTGCGATCTGCGCGACTGGCAAGCGCTGGGGGAGATCGCCGGTTCCGGCCTGAACGACCTGGGTGAATTCGGCTACATGTGGGAGTGCCCGGATCTGTTCTCGCTGGACGGCGACGACGTGTTGATCTGCTGCCCGCAGGGGCTGGCGCCGCAGCCGGAACGCTATCTCAACCGTTATCAGGCCGGCTATCTGCTCGGCAAGCTGGATTACCGGCAGGCGGCCTTCAGCCACGGCGAATTTCGCGAGCTGGACGCCGGCTTCGAGTTCTACGCGCCCCAGACGACGCAGGCAGAAGATGGCCGCCGCCTGCTGTTCGGCTGGATGGGCGTGCCCGAGCAAGATGAAGAAGCCCACCCGACGCGCCGTTACGGCTGGATCCACACCATGACCTGCCCGCGCGAGCTGTCGCTGCAGCATGGCCGCCTCTACCAGCACCCGGCACGCGAGCTGCAACAGCTGCGCGGCGAGCGGGCTGGCTGGCAAGGCCGCGCCGATGACGCCCCCGCCTATGCGCTGGGCGCCGCGGAGTTGCAGCTGACGCCGCAGGGCGCGTTCAGCGCCGCCTTTGGCGACGCCATGACGCTGAGCTGGGACGGCGAACGGCTGCAGCTGACGCGCGCTTCCCTGGCCGACGGTAGGCCGGAGCACCGTTACTGGCGCGGCCCGGTCACGCATCTGCAGCTGCTGTTCGATCGTTCCAGCGTGGAGATTTTCATCAACCACGGCGAGGCGGTGATGAGCGCGCGCTACTTCCCGGCAGCTGAACCGCAACTGCGGCTGAACGGGAGCGCGCCGCTGGCGTTGGAATACTGGCCGCTGACGCCATGCATGCTAGAATGACGCATCCTCCGATGACTTCAGACGGCGTCAGTGAAAAAAAATAAACGCATTACCATCAGTGACATCGCCACGCTGGCCGGGGTGTCGAAATCGACCGCCAGCCTGGTGCTGAACGGCCGCAGCAAGGAATACCGGGTGTCCGACGACACCCGCGATCGCATTCTGGCGCTGGCGCACGAACACCATTATCAGCCCAGCATCCACGCCCGCTCTTTGCGCTCCAACCGCAGCCACACGCTGGGGCTGGTGGTGCCGGAGATGACCAACTACGGCTTTGCGGTGATCTCGCGCGAGCTGGAAACGCTGTGCCGCGAGGCCGGTCTGCAGCTGTTGATCGCCTGTACCGATGAAAACCCGGCGCAGGAGATGATGGCGGTGAACAGTCTGGTGCAGCGGCAGGTCGACGGCCTGATCGTCGCCTCCAGCCAGCTGAACGACGCGGAATACCAGAAGATCAACGCCGGGCTGCCGGTGGTGCAGATGGATCGCCTGATCGCCGGTTCCGAACTGCCGCTGGTGATCACCGACTCGGTTAATGCGACCGCCGACCTGGTGGAAAAGGTCGCGCGTCAGCATCCGGATGAGATCTATTTTCTCGGCGGGCAACCGCGCATTTCACCGACCCGCGATCGGCTGGCCGGCTTCCAGCTTGGCCTGGAGCGCGCCGGCGTATCGTGCAAACCGGAATGGATCATCAACGGCAGCTATCACCCCAGCTCGGGTTACGAGATGTTCGCTCAGCTGTGCGCACAGCTGGGGCGTCCGCCCAAAGCGCTGTTCACCGCCGCCTGCGGCCTGTTGGAAGGGGTATTGCGTTATCTGACTCAGCATCAGCTAATGGAAAGCGACATCCACCTATGCAGCTTCGACGATCACTACCTGTTCGACTGCATGACGTTGAAGATAGACACGGTGGCGCAGGACTGCCGGGCGCTGGCGCAACATAGCTTCAGCCAGGTCACCGCGCTCATCGACGAGCGGCCGCTGGAACAGAACGCGCTTTACCTGCCGGGCCGTATCCACTGGCGCCATGCCGGTTCGCGGGCGTTGTTGGCCGAGGAGTGATATTTCTGAATCTATAAAAAAGGGCGCCTGAGCGCCCTTTATCGTTTTGCTGCCGCTACTTGGCGGCGCCTTCCATGCCCACCAGCCCCACTTTCAGGTAGCCGGCTTTACGCAGAGTGTCCATCACGCTCATCAGCGTTTCATAGTCCACGCTCTTGTCCGCCTGGAAGAAGATGGTGGTTTCTTTGTTGGCCTGAGTGCGTTGATCCAGCACCGAAGTCAGCTGATCGGCATTCACCGGCTGATCGCCAACGTAGAGCTGCTTGTCGGCCTTCACCGACAGGAACACCGGTTTTTCCGGCCGCGGCTGCGGTTTGGCGGAAGAAGCCGGCAGATCGACGCGGATATCTACCGTTGCCAGCGGCGCGGCCACCATAAAGATGATCAACAGCACCAACATGACGTCGATAAACGGCGTCACGTTGATTTCATGCAATTCGCCGCTGTCGTCCAGATCTTCATTTAAGCGCATCGCCATGACTCACCCCGCCCGCAGTTGGTGTGCGTGCTGTGAGCGCTTGGCTTCCGCCGTTGCGGCCAGATCCAGATCGCGACCCTGCAGCAGCAAGACCTGCGCCGCCACGTCGCCTACCTGGGCACGATGGCCGCTGATGACGCGGGCAAAGATGTTGTAGATAACGACGGCAGGGATCGCCGCGACCAGGCCCAGCGCGGTCGCCAGCAGCGCTTCCGCGATGCCCGGCGCCACGACCGCCAGGTTGGTGGTCTGCGAATGGGCGATGCCGATGAAGCTGTTCATGATGCCCCACACGGTGCCGAACAGGCCGACGAACGGCGAGATGGCGCCGATGGTGGCCAGGAAACCGTTGCCGCGGCCCATGTTGCGGCTGTAGGCCGCCACGCGGCGCTCGAGGCGGAAGCCGGTACGCTCTTTGATGCCGTTGTTGTCGCTGGACTCTGCGGACAGCTCCAGCTCATTTTGCGCGTCGTTCAGCAAGACAGCGCTGACGCTCTGCGAGCCGAAGTTTTGCGCCAGCTCGGAAGCTTCATCCAGCGAGCGCGCGTCGGCCAGCGCCAGCTGTTCGCGGCGCAGGCGGCGTTTGGCGCGCAGCAATTCACTGCCTTTGGAGAACAGAATGGTCCAGGTCACGATCGAGGCCAGCACCAGGCCGATCATTACCGCTTTCACCACCGCGTCGGCGTGCTGATACATGCCCCAAACGGACAGATCCATGCCGCGGGTTTCCGGTGGCTGGATCGTTGGCGCCGGGTTCACCGGCGTGATGCTCTCCGGCGCGGCGGCTGCAGGTGCAGGCGCGGTGGTCGGCGCAACGCTTTCGGTAACGGCCGGATTGGCCGCCGGCGCCGCCTGCGCGCTGCCGGCCAGCCCCACGACCAACACCATTGAAGCCATCAGGCTGCGGCCAAAGGCCTTGCCCCACTGCGCCCGGCCCTGGCCGAACGATCCTTGATTTAAATTCTTGCCAGCCGTTTTCACGCTGTGCCTCCACCCATTACCGATCAAAATTAAGGAATAATTCAGCGTGCGATCATATCAAACCAACCGGGGATTGATAGTAGTTCTCATTATTATTTACCAAATAAACGAGAAAATTTTAGCCAACCCCGCGGCAAAGCGCCAATCCGCGTCCGTTCACCGCCAAACGCCCCTTTTATGGGGTTATTTCGTTACTTTTCCCCCACAACGGCGCAACAAGGCCACGCTGCCGAACGGCATCCGACCGATGAATGGGCTTCTCTCTCGCCGCTCGGCAGAAGGATTAGGCGAGAAATGCGCAGTCGGCAGCCAATTATAGCCGTTTCTGTATCTGGAAGTTAAAACGTCTGGATGGCTATATTGACTCATGATAACGTAAGGGCTATCGCAAACGGGCACGTGCAGAGCAACCAGAGGTGAGCCAGGTACCATGACGTCAAAACATATCGAAACCACGCTGATCGGCGCCGGCCGCGGCAAGCGCTACACCCAGGGCTCCGTCAATCCCGTCACGCAACGCGCCTCTTCTTTGGTCTTCGACTCCGTCGCCGCCAAAAAACACGCCACCGCGCAGCGCGCCCACGGCGAGCTGTTTTACGGCCGACGCGGCACCCTGACCCACTTCGCGCTGCAGGATGCGATGGTGGAGCTGGAGGGCGGCGCCGGCTGCGTGCTGTACCCCTGCGGCGCGGCGGCGGTAGCCAATGCGATCCTGTCGTTCGTCGGCGCCGGCGATCACCTGCTGGTCACCGGCTCGGCGTACGAACCGACCCAGGATTTCTGCACCCATATCCTCGGCCGCATGAACGTCAGCACCACCTATTTCGATCCATTAATTGGCGCCGATATCGCCACGCTGATCCAGCCCAATACCCGCGTGGTGTTCCTGGAATCCCCCGGCTCCATCACCCTGGAAGTGCAGGATATTCCGGCGATGGTGCAGGCCATCCGCGCCGTGGCGCCGGAGGTGGTGATCATGATCGACAACACCTGGGCGGCGGGCGTGCTGTTCAAGGCGCTGGATTTCGACATCGACATTTCGATTCAGGCCGGCACCAAATACCTGATCGGCCATTCCGATTACATGCTCGGCACCGCCGTCGCCAACGCGCGCTGTTGGGATCGGCTGCGCGAGTACTCCTACCTGATGGGGCAGATGGTGGATGCCGACACCGCCTACATGGCGAGCCGCGGCCTGCGCACCCTGAGCGTGCGCCTGAAGCAGCACGAGCGCAGCAGCATCGAAGTCGCCCACTGGCTGGCGGCACGGCCGGAGGTGGCGACGGTCAATCACCCGGCCCTGCCCAGCTGCAAGGGCCACGAGTTCTACCGCCGCGACTTCAGCGGCTGCAACGGGCTGTTCTCCTTCGTGCTGAAAGAGCGGCTGGATGATGCGCAGCTGGCCGCCTACCTGGACAACTTCAGCCATTTCAGCATGGCCTACTCCTGGGGCGGCTTCGAGTCGCTGATCCTGGCCAACCAGCCGGAAGAGCTGGAAGCGATCCGTCCGGCGGGCGGCGTCGATTTCTCCGGCACGCTGGTGCGCCTGCACATCGGCCTGGAGAACGTCGAAGACCTGATCGCCGATCTGGCGGCCGGCTTCGATCGCCTCAGCGGCGTGCGCCAAGGCGGATTCCGGTAATTTTCTTCGCCTTGTTTAATGTCGGCTTAAGCTATTAGCGGTACACTAATCGGGTAACTGTCAGATACGGTAACCGCCGCATCCTGGAGAACGTGACCCCGGGCGCAACCGGCATGCAACAGGACATAAAATGGATGTATTACGAGAGATTATTCATGCGCTTTGGCAGCAGGACTTTATCGCCCTCGCCGATCCAAGCGTAATTTGGGTGGTTTACGCCGTACTTTTCACCACCCTGTTTTTGGAAAACGGACTGCTGCCCGCCTCCTTCCTCCCCGGCGACAGCCTGCTGCTGCTGTCGGGCGCGCTGATCGCCAAAGGCGTGATGGGCTTTGCCCCCACCCTGCTGATTCTGACCGCCGCCGCCGGCCTCGGCTGCTGGCTGAGCTATATCCAGGGCCGCTGGCTGGGCCACACCGGCCTGGTGAAGAGCTGGCTGCTGCAGCTGCCGGCGCAGTACCACCAGCGCGCGCACAACCTGTTCAATCGCCACGGGCTGACGGCGCTGCTGATCGGCCGCTTCCTCGGCTTCGTGCGCACGCTGCTGCCGACCATGGCCGGCATTTCCGGGCTCAACAGCTCGCGCTTCCAGGTGTTCAACTGGCTGAGCGCGGCGATCTGGGTCTGTGCGCTGGTGGGCCTCGGCTACGCTTTCAGTCAAATCCCTCTGGTAAAACGCTACGAAAGCCAGGTGATGACCGGCCTGATGCTGCTGCCGCTGCTGCTGCTGTTCGTCGGCCTGCTGGGCGCCATGCTGGTGATCTGGCGCAAAAAGCGCGCTTCCTCTTCCTAAATCCGGCGCGCTACAGCGCCTTCTCGACCAGCGCCCCGCAAGATCGTCCTGCCCCCGTAAACGCGGCTCAGCCCTCCAGCAGCAGCGGGTTGGCCTCGCGCAGCCGGGCGACTTCATCGCTCGGCGTCATGCCGAACAGCCGCTTGAATTCACGGCTGAACTGCGACGCGCTCTCGTAGCCGACGCGGATCGCCGCGGTGCTGGCCTTCAGGCCGTCATGCACCATCAGCAGGCGCGCCTTATGCAGCCGGTACGACTTCACGTACTGCAGCGGCGAGGTGTTGGTCACCGCTTTGAAATTGTGGTGGAACGCCGAGACGCTCATGTTGACCTCGCCGGCCAACTGCTCGACGTTGAGGTTGTCGGCATACTGATGTTCGATGCGCCGCAGCGCCTTGGCGATCTGGCTGAAGTGGGTATGGCGATTGACCAACTCCTGCAGCGACGCGCCGCAGGTGCCGCGCAGCACGTAGTAAAGGATCTCGCGCACGATCTGCGGCCCCAGCACCCGGGCGTCGAGCGGCTTGGCCATCACGTCCAGCAGGCGTTCGGTGGCGCACAGCAGCGCTTCCGTCAGCTCGGCCAGGTTCACCCCGTTGCTCTCCGCCCGCGGTTGCATCAGGTAGTCGTCGTCGCCGATGTCGATCAGCAAATCCTGCAGCATTTGGGTATCGATATTGACCGCCAATCCAACCAGCGGCAGTTCCGGGCTGGCGAAGGTTTCGCATTCGAACGGCAGCGGCACCGTCATCAGCAGGTAGTTGCGCGGATCGTACTGGAACACCTTACTGCCGCAATAGCCGACCTTGTGCCCCTGAAAGATGATGACGATCCCCGGTTCGTACATCACCGGTTGGCGCGGGCAGTGGCGATCGACATACAGGATCTTCACCCGCGGCACCGGCGACGGCGTGTAGCCGTTGCCGGTGGCGATAGCCATCGCCTGGCGCGCCATGCGGCTGCGCTGCGCATCGATTTCAATCACGGAAACACCCTCTTACAGTCAGAACGATTCGGCATAAATCATAATTTAAAATTCGCTATTCCTACAGAGGATTGTAGAAATAGGCAAGAACCAAACAGGAATGTGCATTGTGCGCTGCCGGCAGGTTGCTGACAATACGGGCCAGAAACCTTTGCGCCATTTTGGCGCCCGCCTGACAGAAAGAGAGAAATCAACCATGCAAAACTTCATTCTGCATACCCCAACCAAAATCCTGTTCGGCAAGGACCAAATTGCCGAAGTGGCCGGCCAGATCCCGGCGGACGCACGCATCCTGATCACCTACGGTGGCGGCAGCGTGAAGAAAAACGGCGTGCTGGATCAGGTGTATAGCGCGCTGGCCGGCCGCGACGTGCGGGAATTCTCCGGCATTGAGCCGAACCCGACCTACGAAACGCTGATGAAAGCGGTCGAGGTGGTAAAGGCGGAAAACATCGATTTCCTGCTGGCAGTCGGCGGCGGGTCGGTGGTTGACGGCACCAAGTTCATCGCCGCCGCCGCCCGTTATACCGCCAACGGCGACGCCTGGCATATCCTGCAGACCGTCGGCAGCCACATCGCCGACGCGGTGCCGATGGGCTGCGTACTGACGCTGCCGGCCACCGGTTCCGAATCCAACAGCGGCGCGGTGATCACCCGTAAAAGCAGCGGCGACAAGCAGCACTTCTTCTCGCCGCTGGTGCAACCGCGCTTCGCCGTGCTGGATCCGGTGGTGACCTATTCGCTGCCGCCGCGCCAGATCGCCAATGGCGTGGTCGACGCCTTCGTGCACACCCTGGAGCAGTATCTGACCTACCCGGTCGACGCCAAGGTGCAAGATCGCTTCGCCGAAGGCCTGCTGCTGACCCTGCAGGAGGACGGCCCGCGCGCGCTGGCCGAACCGGAAAACTATGCGGTGCGCGCCAACGTGATGTGGAGCGCCACCATGGCGCTGAACGGCCTGATCGGCGCCGGGGTGCCGCAGGACTGGGCAACCCACATGCTGGGCCACGAGCTGACCGCCATGCACGATCTCGACCACGCGCAAACGCTGGCCATCGTGCTGCCGGCGCTGCTGCACGAGAAGAAAGCGCAGAAGCGCGCAAAACTGCTGCAGTACGCTGACCGCGTTTGGGGCCTGCGCGAAGGCAGCGAAGACAGCCGCATCGACGGCGCCATCGCCGCCACTCGCGCCTTCTTCGAGCAGATGGGCGTACCGACCCGCATGGCGGATTATCAGCTCGACGGCAGCAGCATTCCGGCGCTGCTCGACAAGCTGCATCAGCACGGCATGACCGCCCTGGGCGAGCATCAGGACATCACCCTGGACGTCAGCCGCCGCATTTACGAAGCGGCGCGTTAATCGCAAAACGGCGATTTTTTGCTAGGCTTTAGTCTCCGCCAGCCATTTTTCGCCGCATCCGGCGCCCGGCCGATCACCGGGCGCCGTCAGGCGCCTCAGCGCGCCGCCGATCGTTTCGCACCACCCGTCTTACCGCTCATTCGCAGGGAGAGCGGCGAGAAAATCGCCCTCCCGCCACCGCTGAAATTAGGCTGGCAAACCCGGCAACCGCCCACTTTGCCAACTAGAATTTATCTATAGCCGTTTCGGTGCCGCAGGCGCCGCAATCCGTACACAAGGAGATGCGCATGACAACGCAACAACCCATCATCAAACTCCACGATGGTAATCTGATGCCGCAGTTGGGTCTCGGCGTTTGGCAGGCGAGTATTGAAGAGACCACCCGCGCGGTGAGCAAAGCGCTGGAGATCGGTTACCGCTCCATCGACACCGCCGCGATCTACAAGAACGAGGAAGGCGTCGGCGCCGCGCTGCAGTCCAGCTCGCTGCCGCGCAGCGACCTGTTCATCACCACCAAGCTGTGGAACGACGATCAGGGCGATCCGCTGGCGGCGCTGGAAACCAGTTTGGAAAAACTCAAGCTGGACTATGTGGATCTGTATCTGATCCACTGGCCGCGCCCGCAGCAGGATCAATACGTCTCCGCCTGGCGCGAACTGATCAAACTGCGCGATCAAGGCCTGGTGAAAAGCATCGGCGTATGCAACTTCCATACGCCGCACCTGCAGCGCCTGCTGGATGAAACCAACGTGGCGCCGGTCGTCAACCAGATAGAGCTGCATCCGCTGCTGCAACAGCGCCAGCTGCGCGCCTGGAACGCCACGCACCACATCGCCACCGAATCCTGGAGCCCGCTGGCGCAGGGCGGTGAAGGGGTGTTCGACCAGCCGCTGATCAAGGCGCTGGCCGAGAAATACGAGAAAACCCCGGCGCAGATCGTGGTGCGCTGGCACCTGGACAGCGGCCTTATCGTGATCCCGAAATCGGTCACGCCGTCGCGCATCCGCGAAAACTTCGAGGTGTTTGATTTCAAACTCGATAAGGACGAACTGGGCGAGATCGCCAAGCTGGACATCGGCAACCGCCTCGGGCCGGACCCGGATACCCTGTAAGTCCTCCCCAAGCCCTCTCCCGTCGGAGGGGGCTTTTCCTTTCCGCACATTGCTCCCTTGCGCCGCCTGACGTTATGATGACGACGCCGGAGGCTCCGCCCGCCGGTTAATACCGTTAAAAAACAGACAAGCACGGAGCACCATGAAATTCTCTTTCTCACACGGGTCACGGCTGGGCATGCTTTGCATCATGCTGGTGCTGGCGGGTTGCGCCGGCAAGAAACAGCGCGTCAGCTACGATCGCCACGCCTTCGACAGCGCCATTAAAGACGCCGCCAGCGAATACGGCGTAGACGCCAAGCTGATCACCGCCATGATCCAGGTGGAGTCCGGTTTCAACCCCGCCGCAGTGAGCAGATCCAATGCGATCGGCCTGATGCAGCTGAAAGCCGATACCGCCGGCTGCGACGCCTATCGCTACAAAGGCAAACGCGGTTGCCCGGACGATGACGATCTGCTGGATCCCGACACCAATATCGATCTCGGCGCCGCCTATCTGGCCACCTTGCAAAAACAACAGCTTAAAGGGATCGCCAATCCCGTTACGCTGCGCTACGCCACCATCATCGCCTACGTCAACGGCACCGGCGCGCTGCTGCGCACCTTCTCCAGTAACCGCCAGCAGGCCATCGCGATGATCAACAACCTGTCGCCGGAAGCCTTTAACTGGCACGTGCGCAAATACCATCCCGCTCCGCAGGCGCCGCGCCATTTGATGAAAGTGGAAGCCGCCTACGATCGGCTGTGATGAGTAAAAGTAAAAAGGAGAACCCGAGGGTTCTCCTTTTTGTTTGCGCCCGCGGCGTGGCCGTTACGGCTTGGCTTTGCGAATCGGTTTGCGTGGCGGCCGGTTGGACGGCGTGCGCTGCCGATTGATATCGGTATGTTTGGTCAGCGCCGGCCGGGTATGGCGCTGCAGGCGTTTCGCTTCGCGCTGCTCGTCGATGCTCGGCGCCGGCACCAGACACTCGCGGCGGCTGCCGATCAGGTGCTTCAGCCCCATCTCTTCCAGCGCGGCGCGGATCAGCGCCCAGTTGGCCGGATCGTGGTAACGCAGCAGCGCCTTGTGCAGGCGGCGCTGGCGATCGCCGCGCGGCACCACCACGTCTTCGCTCTTGTACCCCACCTTGCTCAGCGGGTTTTTGCCGCTGTAATACATGGTGGTGGAGTTGGCCATCGGCGAAGGATAGAAGTTCTGCACCTGATCGAGGCGGAAACGGTTCTTCTTCAGCCACAGCGCCAGGTTCACCATGTCTTCATCGCGGGTGCCCGGGTGCGACGAGATGAAGTACGGGATCAGGTACTGCTCTTTGCCCGCCTGCTTCGAATAGTGATCAAACAGCTGCTTGAAGCGATCGTAGCTGCCCATGCCCGGCTTCATCATCTTCGACAGCGGCCCTTCTTCGGTGTGCTCCGGCGCGATCTTCAGGTAGCCGCCGACGTGGTGGGTCGCCAGCTCCTTGATATAACGCGGATCTTCCACCGCCAGATCGTAACGTACCCCGGAGGCGATCAGGATCTTCTTGATGCCCTCCAGCGAACGCGCGCGGCGATACAGCTTGATGGTCGGCTCGTGGTTGGTGTCCATATAGGTGCAGATCTCCGGATACACGCACGAGGCGCGGCGGCAGGTCTGCTCGGCGCGCGGGTTGGTGCAGCGCAGCATATACATGTTGGCGGTCGGGCCGCCGAGATCGGAGATCACGCCGGTAAAGCCCGGCACCTTGTCGCGGATCTCTTCGATTTCGCGAACGATCGAATCTTCCGAACGGCTCTGGATGATGCGCCCTTCATGCTCGGTGATCGAACAGAACGAGCAGCCGCCGTAGCAGCCGCGCATGATATTCACCGAGAAACGGATCATGTCATAGGCCGGAATGCGATCCTGGCCGTAGGACGGGTGCGGCACGCGCTGATAAGGCAGCGCGAAGACGCTGTCCATCTCCGGCGTGGTCAGCGGGATCGCCGGCGGGTTGATCCACACGTAGCGGTCGCCGTGTTTCTGCATCAGCGCACGGGCGCAGCCCGGGTTGGTTTCATGGTGCAGAATGCGCGAGGTGTGCGCATACAGCACCTTGTCGCCCTTCACTTTCTCGAAGGACGGCAGCAGCACATAGGTCTTCTCCCACGGCTTCGGCTTGGCGGCGCGCACGGTGACAGGCTTGGCTTCCGGCTCTTTCGGCTTGGCGCCGTCGGCGCACGGCAGATCGTCGCCGTACGGGTTCGGGATAGCTTCGATGCGGCCCGGCTTGTCGAGGCGGGTGGAATCCACGCCGCTCCAGCCCGGCAGCGCTTCTTTGCGCATTACGGCGGTATTGCGAATATCGTGGATGTCGCCAATCTTCTCACCGGCGGCCAGGCGATGCGCCACTTCCACCAGCGGGCGTTCACCGTTGCCGTAGATCAGCATGTCGGCCTTGGAATCCACCAGCACCGAGCGGCGCACGGTATCCGACCAGTAATCGTAGTGGGCGATACGGCGCAGGCTGGCTTCGATGCCGCCCAGCACGATCGGCACGTCTTTGTAGGCTTCTTTACAGCGCTGGCTGTAGACCAGGGTAGCGCGATCCGGGCGTTTGCCGCCGACGTTGCCGGCGGTGTAAGCATCGTCGTGGCGCAGTTTGCGATCGGCGGTATAGCGGTTGATCATCGAGTCCATGTTGCCGGCGGTGATGCCGAAGAACAGGTTCGGTTTCCCCAACCGCATGAAGTCTTCTTTGTTGCTCCAGTCCGGCTGCGCGATGATGCCGACGCGGAAGCCCTGCGCTTCCAGCATGCGGCCGATGATCGCCATGCCGAAGCTCGGGTGATCGACATAGGCGTCGCCGCTGATGATGATCACATCGCAGCTGTCCCAGCCCAGTTGATCCATCTCTGCTCGCGACATCGGTAAAAACGGCGCGGTGCCAAAACATTCCGCCCAATAAGGCTTATAGGAAAACAGTTCACGATCGGGTTGGATCAGGCTGGTGGTGCTCATTCTGCTGCTCTTTTTACAGGTTAATTAATCGCCGGGCGGCGATTATACGCACTAGCTGCAAAAAGAGCATGGTTATTTCGCTAACCGTTCACTTCGAATTCATAAACGTCGCTGCGGCACAAGATATCGCTGAACTCCAGCGCCTCACCCTGGGCATTGCGGCTGGTCTGGGTGATGTGCAACAACGGCGCGCCGCACGGCACGTTGAGCAGCTCGGCAACCTCGTCGCTGCAGGATACCGCCTTCAGCAGAAAGTGTTTATCTTCAGGCACGATGCCGCGCGATTGCCATAACGCATACAGCGAATGTTCCAGCTGCCCCGGTTCGGGCAGGAAGCGTGGCGGAATATAGGTGGTTTCCAGCGAGACCGGGCTGCCGTTCAGCAAGCGCAAACGCCGCAGTTTGACCACCTCATCTCCTTCCGCCAGCCCCAGCGCCGCCGCGGCCTTGGCCGGCGCGCCGACCCGGGTGCGCAGCAGCCATCGATTGCTGACGCTGCTGCCGTGACGCAGCGCCTGAGCGGTGAAACCGCTGTCCTTATCGAGGGAATAGCCAATGTGCATCGCCACGCGGGTGCCAACGCCCTGCTGTCGCAAAATCAGCCCCTTCTCCTCCAGCAGTTTCATCGCCTTGCTGACGGTGACGCGCGACAGCGCCAGGCCTTCCGCCATCTGCCGTTCGGGCGGCAGAAACGCCTCTGCCGCCAGCACCTGCTGCCTGATCGCGTTTTCTATCGCCGATGCCAACTGAATATAACGCGGCGCTACCGCCCCCTGCGCCAGATGGCCACGCAGCCAGGCCATAAAATCCGTCATTCGCCCGCCCTCTTACCTATGCCATTTGTCTGAATGTCGTTTTTATCCTATCGCCTGTCCGGCGATAAGCCCCTCACCTTAACTAAAATATCGCTAATGTTTTCAGAGTGGCATCACAATTTTTGCCTAATGGACTTTCATTGGATCTAGATCGCGCGTAATCTGTGCTTATTGATGTTGATACATCAATCGCACCAACACCAGGGACCCACTTTAAAAACAATAAAAAACCCGCTGCCAGCCCTAAAGGATACCCTTGATGGCCGGCAGCGGGGATATACTGTCAGCACAAACGGCCGAGAATAAGCAACGTAGCTAATGGATAGCTTGCTCACTGCTCATAGCCACATCACAGGATCCCCTCGCGGTGGGCGCAACGGATCGATGTCGGCAAATAGAAACGTTCCCGCTTCGCCAAACCCCGCTGCAGACCCACTCTTTGACTACACTCATTGGCGCCGTGCGGCCGACGTGCCTTACCCGATAAGGCGGATACCGCCCTCACTTTGACAGACCCGGCGGTATCAGCCGCTACACACTGCGCGGAATCGGCGTCTTCACCGACAACGGAATAGCCGGCGTCAACCGCGCCAACGGAATCGATTTTCAGTCAACTGCGGCGGCCCTCGCGGCCCTGCGCTACAGGGATCATTTGCTATGACCGATATCAATCGCAATGAAGCATGGAAGGTAGAAAGTACCGGTATCGATCGGGTGCCGGACGCGGAACAGACCGGCAAGCCCATCGAGCTGTTTTGGATCTGGTCGGCGGCCAATATCGGCATTCTCGGCGTGGTGTACGGCGCCATTATCGTCGGCTTCGGCTTATCCTTCCTGCAATCGGTACTCGCCGCGCTGGTCGGCGTCGCCAGCTTCGTGCTGGTCGGCCTCACCAGCTTCGCCGGCAAGCGCGGGCGCACCTCGACGCTGACGCTCTCGCGGGTGATTTTCGGCCTGAAGGGCAACGTGGCGCCCACCCTGTTCAGTTGGATCAACCTGATGGGCTGGGAAGCGGTCAACGTGATCACCGGCACCCTGACGCTGGCGGCGCTGTTCGAGGCCTTCGGGTTGGGTAGCAGCCACCTGCTGACCGCGCTCAGCCTGCTGCTGTTCGGCGGGCTCACTGTCGTCGTCAGCCTGCTGGGGCAAAATACCGTGGTCTGGATGCAAAGCTGGTTCAGCCGCATCTTCGGCACCATGACGCTGATCGTGGTGCTCTATATCCTGTTCAACACCGAGTGGAGCCAGGTGCTGGCGCTGCCTTCCGGCAGCTGGTTGACCGGCTTCCTGCCGGCGGTATCGGTGATCGCCGCCGGCACCGGCATCAGTTGGGCGATTGCCGGCGCCGATTACAGCCGCTATCAAAGCCCGAGTTCGTCGAGCAAAAGCATTTTCGCCGCGGTAATGGGCGGCGCCTGTTTGCCGCTGATGCTGCTGATGCTGGCCGGCATCCTGCTTTCCGTGCAGCTGCCCGATCTGGCCAGCGCCGCCAACCCCATCGCGCTGATAGGCTCGGTGCTGCCCGCCTGGATGGCCATTCCTTATCTGCTGGCCGCCACCGCCGGCATCGTCACCATCGCGGTGCTCAGCCTGTATTCCGCCAGCCTTAACCTGCTGACCATCGGCGTGCAGGTCAAGCAGTGGCTGGCGGTATCGATCGACGCGGTGGTGGTGTTGGGCATCGCCCTGTATGTGCTGTTCATCTCCGGCGATTTCATGGGGCCGTTCATCTCCTTCCTGGTGTTCTGCGGCGTCTTCCTGGCGGCCTGGGAGGCGATTTTCCTGCTCGATTACCTGTGCCTGCGCCGCCGCCACGGGTATGATGGCAACGCTTTGTACGGCCTGCATGGCCAGAACCGCGGCGTGCGCAAAGCCCCGCTGTTCTGCTGGTTCCTCGGCGCCCTGTGCGGCCTGCTGGTCACCAAAACCGGTTTTATCGACGGCCCGCTGGCCAAAGGCTTGTTCGCCGATTCCAGCCTGGGGCTGTTTGTGTCGTTCGCGGTGAGTCTGATCGCTTACGGTCTGTACCTGACCCAACGCAGAGAACATCAATGAGTGAGTGGGAAGCTGTAACACCTGTCCTGGTGATTGGGGGCGCGGTTGGCGATCTGGTGATGACGCTGCCGCGCCTGCCGACCAGCGGCGAAGATATCGAAGCCCAGCCGCAGGCGCGGCAAATCGGCGGCTGCGCGTTCAACGTGGCGCGCGCGCTGGTGCGCCTGGAAACGCCGGTGATTAACGGCATGCCGGTTGGCAACGGCGAATGGGGCGCGGCGGTCGAAGCCGCCATGGGCGAGCTGGGGCTGGAGGTGCTGCTGCGCCACGGCCAGATGGACAACGGCTGGTGCCTGGCGCTGGTGGAGCCGAACGGTGAACGCACCTTCATCACGGTTTCCGGCTGCGAAAGCCAATGGAATAAAGCGCAGCTGGCGACGCTGCCGCTGACGGAGCACACCCTGATCTACGCCAGCGGCTACGAGCTGGCGGGCGAAAGCGGCGAGGCGCTACGCGAGTGGCTGACGCGCATGCCGTTCGACCAACCGCGCCTGATCGATCCCGGCCCGCGCATCGCTCAGCTCAGCGAAGATTTCTTCGCCATGCTCAGCGACAGCCACACCCTATTGACGCTCAACCGCGACGAAGTGGCCGCGCTGTGCGGCGGCGGCGACGCCGTGGAGGCCGCGCAGCGCTATGCCGCCGCCCGTAACCTGACGCTGGTCTGCCGCCTGGATCGCGACGGCGCGTGGATCTGCGACGGCCGCACGCCGCCGCTGCACGTGCCCGCCTATCCGGTAGACGTCGTCGACACCATCGGCGCGGGCGATGCCCACTGCGCCGGTTTGCTGGCGGGCCTGTCCGCCGGCTGGCCGCTGCCGCAGGCGGTCGATCTGGCCAACCGGGTCGCCGCTTGCGTGGTGGCCAGCCTCGGCGCCGCCAATCCGCCGGACCGGCAGCAGTTGCAACAGCGCTTCCCGCAGGCCTGACGTTTCATGGCGCCGTCACGCGGTGCCTTCTGCCTTACTGCGCCGCCGCCGCGCTCTCCTGCGGCGGGTGGCGATAGTTGAAGCTCAACGCGAACACGATCCCCAGCACCAGCGTATACAGCGCAAACACCAGCCAGATGCTCTGCCAGTCTTTCACGCCGTCATGGCTGAAGAAGTCCACCACCTCGCCGCTGGCGAGCGCCCCCAGATAGGCGCCCAAACCGTTCACCATGGTCATGAACAGCCCCTGCGCGCTGGCGCGGATGCGGCGATCGGCCTCTTTCTCGACGAAGATGGCACCGGAGATATTAAAGAAGTCGAAGGCGCAGCCGTAGACGATCATCGACAGCAGCAGCAGAACGAAACCAAAGCCGACCGGCGTGCCATAGGCCAGGAACAGGAAGCGCAGCGTCCAGGCCGCCATGCTGATAAGCATCACCTGCTTGATGCCGTAACGGCGCAGGAAGAAGGGAATGGTGAGGATAAAGAATACTTCGGAGATCTGCGACAGCGACAGCAGCACCGCCGGATACCGGACGCTGAGGCTGTCCTGATACAGCGGGTTGAGCGACAGATCGTGCAGGAACGGGTTGCCGAAGGTATTGGTTATCTGCAGCGCCGCGCCAAGCAACATGGCGAACAGGAAAAACAGCGCCATGCGCCGCTGGCGGAACAGTACCAGCGCATCCAGCCCCAGCACGCTCACCCAGCTCTTCGACTCGGCCGCGCGGTTGGTCGGGCAGCGCGGCAGCGTCAGTGAATAAGCGGACAGCAGCAGCGACGCCGCAGAAGCCAGATACAGCTGCAGATTGCTGAGCTCGATTCGGCTGAAGCCGACCAGCCACATCGCCAGAATGAACCCCACCGTGCCGTACACCCGCACCGGCGGAAAGTCCTTCACCGTGTCAAAGCCGTGCTTTTCGAGACAAAAATAGGAAATGGCGTTAGAGAGCGCGATGGTCGGCATATAGACCATGGCGTTGAACAGCATCACCCAGAACATCAGCATCGGTTGCTCGACCTGCGCCGCGCAGTACAGCGCCAGCGCCCCGAGCAGGTGACAAAGCGCATACAGGTAGTTGGCCTTCATCCACCGATCGGCGATGATGCCCGCCAGCCCCGGCATGATCAGCGCGGCGATGCCTTTGGCGCTGTAAACCATCCCCACCTGCATGCCGCTGAAATGCAGCGTGTTGATCATGTAGGAGCCCAGCGTCACCAACCAGGCACCCCAGATAAAGAACTGCAGGAAAATCATGACTTTCAATCGTGCTTTTATCGCCATCGCCATCACCTTGTTATTATGCTTTCAACGATGATTGGTGCGGCGGGCCCCCTGCAGCTCGCCGCCGGTTTGCCTGCGGTGTTACAGCGTTTTGAACAGCTCGCGGATCAGGCGCATGAAATCGTCCGCCGCCAGCGCCGCGCAGCTGAGCGTTTGTTCATGGGAGAGCGGCGTATCCGACAGCCCTTCGGCGTAGTTGGTCATCGCGGACACCACCAGCACCTTGAGGCCGCAGTGGCGCGCCGTCAGGACTTCCGGCACGATCGACATGCCCACCACGTCGCAGCCCAGGGTCTGCATCATGCGGATCTCCGCCGGCGTTTCGAAATTCGGCCCGGTGTAGGCGGCGAACACCCCTTCCGCCAGCGGAATGCCCGCGCTTTCGGCCACCGCCGCCAGCCGGGCGCGCAGATCGCGATCGTAGGCGTTCGCCAGGCTGAAGAAGCGCGGCCCGAAGCGCTCGTCGTTGGCGCCGACCAGCGGCGATTCCGGCATGAAGTTGATGTGATCGGTGATGGCCACCAGGCTGCCCGGCGCCACCGAGCGGCGCAGCGAACCGGCGGCGTTGGTCGCCAGCAGGAATTCACAGCCCAGCAGTTTGAAGGTGCGCACTGCGGTGGTCATCACCTGCATGCCGCGCCCTTCATAGAAATGACCGCGCCCTTTCATGCACAATACCGGCACGCCTTCCAGCTTGCCGGCGACCAGCTGCCCGGCATGGCCGGCGACGCCGCTCACCGGGAAGCCCGGCAGCTCCCCGTAGTCGATGGTGACGGTTTCGGTCATCACCTCCGCCAGGGCGCCGAGCCCGGAGCCGAGAATCAAGGCCGCTTTCGGCTGGAAACCCGGCAGGCGTGCGCGGACGACATCGGCGCAGGTAAAAGCATCTTCTTGATTAAACATCGTATTCTCTCTTTCAGCGGGGGATAATAATCCCCATAGTAGAGAGCGAGGCGCGGCCGAGACCAATACATTCTTGGCGGCCGATTTATTCCATTTACCTATAAGTTGAGCTGCGTCACAAGGAGGCGATACCCCGGATGAATCAGCCCCATGCCCTGCCCGATCCCGGCCGGATTAACTTCCGCCTGCTGCACTATTTCCGCGTGGTGGCGGAAGAGATGAACTTCACCCAGGCGGCGCGGCGGCTGAATATGTCACAGCCGCCGCTCAGCAAGCACATCAAGGAGCTGGAAAGCCAGCTCGGCGTGGTGCTGTTCAAACGCACCACCCGCTCAATGACGCTGACACCGGCCGGCCGCATGCTGCTGCGCAACGTCGAGCGGCTGCTGGATCAGGCCGACAGCGCGCTGCATCAGGTGCAACAGATGGGGCGCGGCGAAGGCGGCCACATGGTGGTCGGCATGGTCGGCACCTCGGCCTGGGGCGGCCTGATCGCGGCGCTGCGGCGGTTCAGCGAGCAAAACGCCGGCGTCACCTGGTCGTTGAACGAGCTGACGCCCAGCCAGCAAATCGCCGCGCTGCAAAAGCGGCATATCGATATCGGGGTCTGGCGAGAGGCGCAGCAACAGACGCTGCCGGGGTTGACCTGCCAACGCTTGGCGAGCGAGAGCATCGCCGTGGTGCTGCCGCTCGATCATCCGCTGGCGCAGCAGGAAAGCATCCCGCTGGCGGCGCTGCAGAACGACAGTTTCATCGTGCTGCCGCCGCACGAGGCCAGCCTGGGGCTGTATCTGCACAATCTGTGCCTGCAGCAGGGATTTTTGCCGGACGTCGCTTATCAGGTCAACGAGCCGCAAACCCTGCTGGCGCTGGTGGCGGAGGGCTGCGGCATTACGCTGCTGCCGGACAGCTACGGCCGCATCCCGTGGCCCGGCGTCCGCTTTTGCTCGCTGCAGCAGGCGCCGCCGGCGGATCTGTACGCGGTTTACCGCGCCGACAGCGTCACGCCGGTCGTAGAGGCCTTTCTGGAGATGCTGCGGGCGCCGTAAGCGGCCCGCAGCGCAGATTACATCGTCGGCTGCACCATCAGCTGGCCGGCGGTGCCGCGATCGGCCATCTCCAACGTCTGGCTGTAATACAGGAACGGGAAGTGTTCGGAGGTAGGTTGGTTGAAATACACCAGCAGCTCGACGTCGCCATCGACCCAGACGGTGTCCTTCCAGCCGCGATCTTCCGCCATCGGCTGCGCGCCGTTGACGCGTTTGATCAGGAACTGCACGCCCTGAATATGGAACGACTGCGGCGTATCCGCATGAATGTTCCAGCGTTCCCAGGTGCCTTGCTGCGCCTGCACGTCGATGCGGTTCATGTCCCAAATCGCGCCGTTGATGCCGACGCCGCCGTCGCCCAGGCGGAAATCGCGAGTGCGGCTGGCGCTGCCGTCCAACAGCTGATCCGCCAGCAGGCGCATCGGCAGGTTGTCGGTCACCAGCGGCAGCAGGCCGGTCGGGCGCAGCGTCAGCACCTGGGTGGACACCAGAATGCTCGACGGCTCGAACAGGCCGCGCAGGCGATCCATGATGCCCGCCGCTTCACCGGCGGTGATGGTCACCTCCTCGCCCTTCGACATGTCGATCAGCACTTCCCGGCGTTCGCCCGGCGCCAGCGACAGCTGCTGCACCGCGACCGGCGCGGGCAGGAAGCCCTGATCGCTGGCGATCACGTTGAATGGGCGCCCGTCGCTGAGCTGCAGGGTATAGCGGCGCGCGTTGGAGGCGTTGAGCAGGCGCAAACGCACCCAGCCGCGCGACACCTCGACATACGGATTTTGCACGCCGTTGACCAACAGCGTATCGCCGACGAAACCGCCCTGCGACGGCGCATCGTATTGCGGCGTGCCGAAGTTATCGAAGCGCTTGTCCTGAATGATCAGTGGGAAATCGTCGACGCCGTAGTGGTTGGGCAGCGGCAGCGCTTTGCTGACGGCATCCTCCACCAGCCACAGCCCGGCCAGCCCGTTGTAAACGTGCGGCGCCATGCGGTTCGGCGTATTGGCGTGGTACCAACAGGTGGCCGCCGCCTGGCGAATAGGCAGCACCGGCGACCAGTCGACGTTGGGCGACATCATGCGCGGCGCGCCGCCCATCAGCGTGCCCGGCACCTGCAGACCGCTGACGGTCATCGCCACCGGCTCCTGCAGGCGGTTGCTGTAGATCAGTTTGACGTCGTCGCCGCTGTAAACCCGCACCGTCGGCCCCAAATACATGCCGTTGATGCCCCACACCGCCGCCTTGCGGCTATCCATAAACGCCCAGTGGGCGCGCTGCAGGGTCAGGAACAGCGGCTGACCGCGGCGAGACTCCAGCAGTGGAGGAATGGGTAATGGGGTCTGCGTTCCGCTCGCCTCTGCCCTCAGCGGCACGGCGCTCGCGCACAGCGCCAGGCCCGATGCCTGTATAAACTGACGTCGACTGAGTGACATATTTTCTCCATGAAAAGCAATAACTAAACCGTGTGCAAAACCCAAACGCCCGCCAATCAAGATTAGCAGGCGCTCAGGCGTTAACGGCGCTGAACGCCAATTAAAAACGTATTCTTTGAAGCCGGTAGACTCTTATTTTTTGGCGGCGTTGCGCTGGGCGACTTCGGCGTCCAATTGGGCGATTTTCGCCTCCATCAGCTCGCGGCAATGCGCCGCCAGCTCGCGCACGTTTTCTTTGCCGTATTTGCTGGTATCCACCGGCGCCAACATCTCGACGATCACGTGACCGTTATTCCAGCGATTAAGATTTATATTACCGCTGGTGGTCGATACGCAGATCGGCACAATCGGCACGCCGGCGGCGATGGCCGCGTGGAACGCGCCGGTTTTAAACGGCATCAGCCCGCGACCGCGGCTGCGGGTCCCTTCCGGGAACATCCAGATCGAAATGTCTTTCTTTTTGAACTGCTCCGCCACCTGGGCGATGGTGCCGTGCGCCTTGGCGCGATTATCACGATCTATCAGCAGATTACCGGTCAGCCAATACAGCGGGCCGAAAAACGGGATCCACACCAGACTTTTTTTACCGACGGTCACGGTGCGCGGCTGCACGATATTCGAGGCCGTCACCATGTCGTAGTTATTTTGGTGGTTGGCGATATAGATGCAGTTGCCGTTGTTGGCCGCATCGGCCGGCACGCGGGTTTCAACCTTGATGCCGAACAGCGTCGACAGGCGGCCGAAAAGGTGGCCGAAGGTCGCCACATGGCGGGGATTGCGCGGGCTGAACAAGCAATAAACAGAACCGAAAATACACACCAGAATACAGAAAAGAGTGGCGAGAACGGCACGCAAAATCAATAACATAACAACCTCATTAGCACACTGCCAACGCAGTTTACTTCGCTGCGCAGATTCCTTTACTCATTATTTGCCGGCCAGGCGATAAGCACGCCGATATCGCCTGCCTTTCTCGCTATTTTCCCGCCAGCCGGCAATACGCACAATAATTTTATGCGCAGAAATGTTAACTATTTGGAAAATAAACGCCAGTAAAAATAAATAAGGCGGCCACAGCATGCTGCGACCGCCCGTTAACGCTGGCGCCAACGCTTACTCTTCGCTGTCGCCGCCCGACGCCCGCACCGGCGCATCCACTTCGACGCGATCGATGCGCTGCAGGCCGCGCGGCAGCTGGGTGCCCTTGCGCCCGCGCTCGGCGCGGAATTTCTGCAAATCCTCCGGCCGCAGCGTCAGCTTGCGTTTGCCGACGTGCAGCGTGACGGACGCCTGCGGCGGCAGCACGAACAGCCAGGCCAGCTTGTCGTCACCGGCCGCCGCCTGGGCTGCCGGAATGGAGACGATCTTGTTGCCTTTGCCCTTCGACAGCTGCGGCAGATCGGCGACCGGGAACATCAGCATGCGCCCGGCGGCGGTGATCGACAGCAGCATATCGTCTGCGCCGTGGATTTCCATCGGCGGCAGCGCCCTGGCGTTGTCCGGCAGCGTGATCATCACCTTGCCGGCGCGGTTGCGCGCCACCAAATCGTTGAAGGTGCAAACGAAGCCGTAACCGGCATCGGACGCCATCAGCAGCTTCTGATCGTCGGCCGCCATCAGCACTTGCTCAATGGTGGCGCCCGGCGGCGGCGTCAGCTTGCCGGTCAGCGGCTCGCCCTGCCCGCGCGCCGAAGGCAGCGTCATCGGATCGAGCGCATAGCTGCGCCCGGTGGAGTCGATGAATACCACCGGCTGGTTGCTCTTGCCGCGCGCCGCGCCGCGGAAGCTGTCGCCGGCCTTGTAGCTCAGGCCGGCCGGATCGATGTCGTGGCCCTTGGCGCTGCGCACCCAGCCCATTTCCGACAGCACGATGGTCACCGGCTCGGACGGCACGAAGTCGTGCTCGCTCATCGCCTTGGCTTCCGCGCGCTCGGTCAGCGGCGAACGGCGATCGTCGCCGTAGGTCTGCGCATCGGCCTGGATCTCTTTCTTGATCAGCGTGTTCAGCTTGCGTTCGGACGCCAGCAGCGCCTGCAGCTGATCGCGCTCTTTCGCCAACTCATCCTGCTCACCGCGGATCTTGACCTCTTCCAGCTTGGCCAGGTGACGCAGTTTCAGCTCGAGGATCGCTTCCGCCTGGGTATCGGAGATGCCGAAACGCTGCATCAGCACCGGCTTCGGCTCATCTTCGCTGCGGATGATGTGGATCACCTCGTCGATATTGAGGAACGCCACCAGCAAACCTTCGAGGATATGCAGGCGTTTCAGCACTTTCTCGAGGCGGTAGTTCAGGCGGCGGCGCACCGTGTCGCGACGGTAGGCCAGCCATTCGGTGAGGATCTCCACCAGCCCTTTGACCTGCGGGCGGTTATCCAGACCGATCATGTTCATGTTGATGCGGTAGCTGCGTTCCAGATCGGTGGTGGCGAACAGGTGGTTCATCACCTGTTCCAGATCGATACGGTTGGAGCGTGGCACGATCACCAGACGCGTCGGGTTTTCGTGGTCGGACTCATCGCGCAGATCTTCGACCATCGGCAGTTTCTTGGCGCGCATCTGGCTGGCGATCTGCTCCAGCACCTTGGCGCCGGACACCTGGTGCGGCAAGGCGGTGATCACCGCGCTGCCGTCTTCTTTCTTCCACACAGCGCGCATGCGCACCGAGCCGCGGCCGCTCTGGTAAATTTTGCGGATTTCATCGCGCGGGGTGATGATCTCGGCTTCGGTCGGGAAGTCCGGCCCCTGCACGAATTCGAGCAGATCGTCGAGCGAGGCGCCAGGTTTGTCGAGCAGCGCCACCGCAGCGGCGGCGACTTCGCGCACGTTGTGCGGCGGAATGTCGGTCGCCATGCCGACGGCGATGCCGGTGGTGCCGTTCAGCAGGATGTTCGGCAAGCGCGCCGGCAACATCTTCGGCTCTTGCAGCGTGCCGTCAAAGTTCGGGATCCAGTCGACGGTGCCCTGCCCCAGCTCGGCCAGCAGCACTTCGGCGTATTTGGAGAGGCGCGATTCGGTATAACGCATCGCCGCAAACGACTTGGGATCGTCCGGCGCCCCCCAGTTCCCCTGGCCGTCCACCAGCGGATAGCGGTACGAGAACGGCTGCGCCATCAGCACCATGGCTTCATAACACGCGCTGTCGCCATGCGGGTGGTATTTACCCAGCACGTCGCCCACGGTGCGGGCGGATTTCTTGAATTTGGCGCTGTTGTTCAGCCCCAGCTCAGACATGGCGTAGATGATGCGGCGTTGTACCGGCTTCAAACCGTCGCCAATGTACGGCAACGCCCGATCCATGATGACGTACATGGAATAGTTCAGATAGGCGTTTTCAGTGAATGTGTGCAGCGGTAAACGCTCTACACCATCATGAGTCAGATCACTCATTACTCAATTATCCTCAGACCGTGGCTTGGCAATCCCTGGACGACAATAAGGCATCGCTTGTCGATTCTGCCCGCGATAGTAACCCATCTGCGGGGTGGCTGTCACAGTTGGCGCAAGGATCGTCGGCCGAAGGCGCTGCCGCCGGGACGTTTAGGCAAAATTCCATCGCGATTGTTGATTAAGAATCAACACTGTTGTGTCTGTCGTCACGTTTTTACTTGCCTGGTCAGCGATTACACTCTCGTTCAGTAAGCTGTTTTTGCGCACCGCAGCGGAAAACGGCATCTATCTTAACTCTGACGGGAGACGCAAAAGATGAGCAATATCCTGATTATCAACGCTAAAAAGCAATTCGGCCATTCCAACGGCGAACTCAACCAAACCCTGAGCGACGTGGCGGAAAGCTTCCTGCGCGATCTGCAGCACGAGGTGCAGGTCACGGTGGTCGACGACGGCTATGACATTGAGGCCGAAGTGCAGAAATACCTGTGGGCCGACGCGGTCATCTATCAAATGCCAGGTTGGTGGATGGGCGAGCCGTGGATCCTGAAAAAATACATCGACGAAGTGTTCACCGCCGGCCACGGCAGCCTGTACGCCAGCGATGGCCGCACCCGCTCCGACGCCGGCAAGAAGTACGGCTCCGGCGGCCTGATTCAGGGCAAAAAATACCTGCTGAGCCTGACCTGGAACGCCCCGCTCGAAGCCTTCACCGATCCGAACCAGTTCTTCCACGGCGTCGGCGTCGACGGCGTTTACCTGCACTTCCACAAGGCCAACCAGTTCCTGGGGATGGAAGCCTTGCCGACCTTTATCTGCAATGACGTGATAAAACAACCGGATATCGAAACGGACATCGCACGTTATCGCGAGCACCTGGCGGGAATTTTTGCTTAACTGGCAGCGAAGGGCTTAACCAACGAGGTAATGATGATCACCGTAATCGCAGAAATCAAAGTCAAACCCGGCCACCGCGCCACCGTGTTACAAGCCATTGAAAAACTGGTGCCACTGGTGCTGGCGGAAGAAGGCTGCGGCGAATACACGCCGATGGTAGACAGCCACACCCAGGCCCCCTGGCAGAAACTGTCGCCGGACTCGGTGTTTATGCTGGAAAAATGGCAAAGCCAGGCGCATCTGGAAAAACACCTGCAGATCGACCATATGCTCAAGCACCGCGAGACCATCAAGGACTACGTGCTGGGCACCGAGATCTACGTGCTGGAAAACGCGCTGTAATCCCTTCAGAGGCCCTCTGCGGCCTCTGGCGGCTCTCCCTCAAGGCGGGCGCTGACGTAGTCGAGAAAACAGGTGAGGCGCGCCGCCAGCTGGGCGTCGTGGTAATACACCGCGTGGATCGGCTGGCGCACGTCCAGCGTCTCCCGCACCAGCAGCGGTACCAGCCGGCCCGCTTCCCGATCGCGGCGGGTCATGAAGTCCGCCAGTTGGACAATGCCCGCCCCGCGCAACGCCAACTCACGCAGCGTCTCCCCGCTGGAGGCCGAGATCGTCGGTTCGATGGCGAAATACCGCGCCTGCCGGTAACGCAGCGGCCACTGGTTCAGCGATTCTGGGTAGGTGAATCCCAACAGGCAATGGCGGTGCAGATCTTCCACGCCGCGCGGTTCGCCATGCCGTTGCAGGTAATCCGGGCTGGCGAGGATGCGCAACCGGCTGTGCCCCAGCAGGCGCGCATGAAGCGTGGAGTCACGCAGCGCGCCGATGCGGATCGCGATATCGGCGCGTTTCTCCAACAGGTCGATATTGCGATCGTCGGTGTCCAGCTCCAGCTCAATCAGCGGATAACGACGGCGGAACTCCGCCACCATCGGCACCAGCACGTGCGCCATGAAAGGGGCGGCGGCGTTGACCCGCAGCCGACCGGCGGGCAGCTGGCGCCGCAGCGCCATCAGTTCTTCGGCCTGATCCACCGAACGCAGTATTTCGCGCGCAGGCGCCAGGAAGCTCTGCCCTTCTTCGGTCAGGCTCAGGCGACGCGTGGTGCGGCGCAAGAGCGTAGCGTCGAGTTTCGTTTCCAGGCGGCTGAGTGCGCGGCTGACGCCGGAGGTGGTTTGGCCGAGCCGATCGGCGGCGGCGGTGACCGAACCGCTGTCGACCACCGCCGTGAACGCCAGCAGCTCTTCGAGGGTGATCTTCACGCGGTTCGCCCCAGGTTGACGGGCGCCGCATGCAACGCCCTGCGGGAAAGCAGGCCCGGCGTTTCACCGGGCCAGGGTCAGGCTCAGACCGCCAATTCGGCCATGTCGCCCTTGTCTTGCAGCCAGTTGCGGCGATCTTCCGAACGCTTCTTGGCCAACAGCATGTCCATCACCGCCAGCGTCTGATCGACGTCATCCTCTGCCACCGTCAGTTGCACCAGACGGCGGGTGTTCGGATCGAGGGTGGTTTCGCGCAGCTGCAGCGGGTTCATCTCGCCCAGCCCTTTAAAGCGCTGTACGTTCGGCTTGCCCTTCTTGCGCTTCAGCTGTTCCAGCACGCCGGCTTTCTCTTCTTCATCCAGCGCGTAGAACACCTCTTTACCGAGATCGATACGGTACAGCGGCGGCATGGCGACATAGACGTGGCCGCCTTTCACCAGCGAACGGAAGTGGCGCACGAACAGCGCGCACAGCAGCGTGGCGATGTGCAGGCCGTCGGAGTCCGCATCCGCCAGGATGCAGATTTTGCCGTAGCGCAGCTGGCTGAGATCTTCGCTGTCCGGATCGATGCCGATCGCCACGGAAATGTCGTGCACTTCCTGCGAGGCCAGCACTTCGTCCGAGGAGACTTCCCAGGTATTCAGGATCTTGCCCTTGAGCGGCATGATCGCCTGATATTCGCGATCGCGTGCCTGCTTGGCCGATCCGCCCGCCGAGTCCCCTTCCACCAGGAACAGTTCGGTCATGGCCAGATCCTGCGAGGTGCAGTCCGCCAGCTTGCCCGGCAGCGCCGGCCCGCTGGTCAACTTCTTGCGCACCACTTTCTTGGCGGCGCGCAGACGGCGCTGGGCGCTGGAGATCGCCAGCTCGGCCAGCTGTTCCGCCGCCTGAACGTTCTGGTTCAGCCACAGGCTGAAGGCGTCTTTCACCACGCCGGAAACGAAGGCCGCGCACTGGCGCGAGGAGAGACGCTCTTTGGTCTGCCCGGCGAACTGCGGATCCTGCATCTTCACCGACAGCACGTAGGCGCAGCGATCCCAGATATCCTCCGCCGACAGCTTCACGCCGCGCGGCAGAATATTGCGGAATTCGCAGAACTCGCGCATCGCGTCCAGCAGCCCCTGGCGCAGGCCGTTGACGTGGGTGCCGCCCTGCATGGTCGGGATCAGGTTGACGTAGCTTTCGGTCAGCAGCTCACCGCCTTCCGGCAGCCACAGCAGCGCCCAGTCCACCGCTTCGGTGTCACCGGCGAAATTGCCGACGAACGGCGCTTCCGGCAGGGTAATCAGGCCGTTGACCGCTTCCATCAGGTAGTCGGTCAGGCCGTCCTGGTAGCACCAGCGCTGCTCGGTGTTGTTCACCTTGTCGATGAAATAGATCTCGACGCCGGGGCACAGCACCGCCTTGGCTTTCAGCAGGTGAGTCAAGCGCGATACCGAGAAGCGCGGGCTGTCGAAGAACTGCTCATCCGGCCAGAAGTGCACGCTGGTGCCGGTGTTGCGTTTGCCGCAGGTGCCGGTCACCGTCAGATCTTGCACCTTGTCGCCGTTTTCGAAGGCGATGCCGTAGACGTTGCCGTCGCGGCGCACGTTGACTTCCACCCGCTTCGACAGGGCGTTGACCACCGAGATCCCCACGCCGTGCAGGCCGCCGGAGAACTGGTAGTTTTTATTCGAGAATTTACCGCCGGCGTGCAGCCGGCACAGGATCAACTCAACCGCCGGCACGCCCTCTTCCGGGTGGATGTCCACCGGCATGCCGCGGCCGTCGTCGATCACTTCCAGCGACTGATCGGCGTGCAAAATCACGTCGATGCGCTTGGCGTGACCGGCCAACGCTTCGTCGACGCTGTTATCGATCACCTCTTGGCCGAGGTGGTTTGGGCGCGTCGTGTCGGTATACATGCCGGGACGACGGCGCACTGGTTCTAGACCGCTGAGTACTTCAATGGCATCAGCGTTATAGCTGGATTGAGTCATCGTTGATTATTTTTTCGTGGTTAAAGGGAGGTGCCGGAACGGTCCGTCAGACCGCGTTTAGCCCTAAAAAATCCACAATCTGGGGGAAGTAGTGCTCGAAACCGACGAAGGCGTGGTTTCCACCCGACTCCACCGTTTGCCGACACGCGGTGTAATACGCCACGGCCTGGCCGTAATCGAGAATTTCATCGCCCGTTTGCTGCAGCAGCCAGATTAAATCCGGCGACTCCAAGGGATCGATCTGCATCACTTTCAGATCGTAAACGTGCCGAGACTCTAACACATATTGCTGGCCGGTGTAGGGGTTCTCGTTGGCGCCGAGATAGTCGACCAGCAGCTCAAACGGCTTGACCGCCGGGTTGACCACCACCGCCGGCAGCGAAAAACACTGCGACAGCCAGGTGGCGTAATAGCCGCCCAGCGATGAACCGACCAGCCCGAGCGTTTGGCCGGCGCGCTCCAGCACCATATTCTCCAGCATTTCGGCGGCCTCCGCCGGAAAGGCCGGCAGCTGCGGCACCAGCATCTCGATATCGGGATGGTGCTCGGCCAGCCAGGCCTTGAAGGCCACCGCCTTGGCCGACTGCGGCGAACTGTTGAAACCGTGCAGGTAGAGCAGTGTCGAAGGCATCAGTATCCATCCGAGTCCATATCGGGGCGGAAATCGTCGTTTTCCAGGCGGAACACCTGGGTCTCGACGCGGCCGTCCGGCAGCAGATCGAGGTAGCGCCAGCCGGGGGAGACGTCGTCAATGGTGAAGTTCGTGCAGTGCGGCTTGAATTGCACGCAGGTGGACGGCGTCGCCAACAGGCGTCGGCCCTGCCATTCCAGATCCAGATCCTGGTGAATGTGCCCGCACACCACGGTATTCACTTTCGGATAACGCAGCAGGATCGCGCCCAGCATATGCGGGTTGCGCAGGCTGTGCTGATCGAGCCAGGTGCAGCCGGAAGGCAGCGGATGATGGTGCAGCAGCAACAGCGTATAGCGCTCGGGGTGAGCCTGCAGGCAGCGCTCCATCCACTCGAGTTGGTATTCGCTCAATTCGCCGTGCGGCACGCCGAACACCTGGCTGTCCAGCATCAGCACCTGCCAGCTGTCGCCCAGCAGCACCTGTTTGGAAGGCGCGATGCCGGCGGCGGCCAACGCATCGACCATCGCCGGTTGAAAATCATGGTTGCCCGGCAGCCACACGCAGGGAGCCGGCAATTGCGCGATGCCGGCGGCGAAGTGGCGGTAGGCCTCTTGCGAATGATCCTGCGCCAAATCTCCCGTGGCGACGATCAAATCGACGTCGCGGCGCTGCGCCTGGATGGCGTCCAGCACCGCGTGATAGCTGCGATAGGTATTGATGCCGAGCAACGTCTCGTGTTCGCCGGCAAAAAGGTGGGTATCTGTTATTTGTAGAATCCTGACCGCGGCCCCACTCGCCACGGGCAGTTTAAACAGGCTTTCCAAATGGTGTCCTTTGTTATTTCAGTCTGTCTAACAAACCGGAACCGCCATCGCTCCATGCGCCAAACAGTAGCGCAGCCAATCAGCAAGAAACTGGTTAATTTGATGCTTTTCGTCGCGTTGATGCAACTTTTTATTAGGATAATCATAACGCGCTTTAAAGCGATAGATCTGCTGACTGGAACACACTTCCGCAACCATGGCGTCATGGTACAGCCGCACCGTCATCGCGGGCAGGCTCCAGTAGCTGACCGCCGGAAAGATCTGCTCGATCTCCACCAGCGACGTGTAACGCGTGGACTCAACGATGGTCAAACGATAGCCGGCGCCGTTCACCTGATAAGTCACCGTTTCGCCCGCTTCGTCGTTGCGCGGCAGCAAGCGGCGCAATTGCGCGAAGTTGGTTTCGCACAATCTCATCATTTCGGGGAAATCAGGGGTATAGCGCTGTTTCATTAGTTGGCCCACTCTTTTCTCAACGATTCATGGTGCAACGCCAGCCATTGCAATGCAATCACTGATGCGGCGTTATCGATCGCGCCCTCCTCCACCCAGCGGTAAGCCTGCTCGCGGCTGACCACGTGGACGCGGATATCTTCATGTTCTTCCGCCAGGCCGTGAATGCCCTCGGCGGTGCCGGCGTCCACCTCGCCGACCATGATCGACAGACGTTCACTGGTGCCGCCGGGGCTGGCCAGGTAGCTCAGCACCGGCTTGCAGCGCCCGACCATCACGCCGGCCTCCTCCTGCGCTTCGCGGCGGCACACGTCCTCGACGCTTTCGCCGGTCTCGATCATACCCGCCACCATTTCCAGCAGCCAGGGCGAATGGCTGGTATCAACCGCGGCGATGCGCAGTTGTTCAATCAGCACAACCTCGTCGCGCACCGGATCGTAGGGCAGCAGCACCGCCGCATGGCCGCGTTCGAAAATTTCACGCGTGATTACAGGGCTCATTTCGCCATTGAACAACCGATGGCGAAACCGGTATAAATTGAGTGAAAAAAAACCACGGTACAGCGTCTCGCGTGCAATAATTTCTACATCTTTTTTCTCGAAAGTAACGGGCGACGGCTGCGAACGGTTCATGCGCGAATTCTCCTGCTTGAGTATGCCGATAAAATAATCGGTTTTGATGACAGAAACAGCGGGACTCTCCGCCGCGGCTTTATGTTAGGCTGTTTTCCGCCGCCGGATGCGGCACGTTTGTGCGCTCGCAGGTAATAGCGGGAAACAATCCGGATTGTCAGCCATAATATCAGCTGCAGTCGACCCGGGCAGTACGCCAAGGTAAATGGGCGGTCTGAAAGGTAAAAGTTACGTGAGATGGCACATTCAGCCACCTGATGCGTACCCCAGACTCTGCTAGAATCGGCAACTATTTCGTCTATCGTCAGCGCTAACATAGCAATATTGCTGCACAACAAGGAATGCAAATGAAGAAACTGCTCCCCCTTCTTATCGGACTGAGCCTGGGCGGCTTCAGTGCAATGAGCCAGGCAGAGAACCTGCTGCAGGTCTACAAACAGGCCAGGGAAAGTAACCCGGATCTGCGCAAAAGTGCTGCTGACCGCGACGCCGCATTCGAAAAGATCAATGAAGCGCGCAGCCCGTTGCTGCCGCAGCTCGGTTTAACCGCAGGTTACGATTACACCAACGGTTATCGTGACAGCAATGGCGTTAACAGCAACGTGACCAGCGGTTCGTTGGCGCTGACGCAAACTATTTTCGACATGTCGAAATGGCGCCAGCTGACGCTGCAGGAAAAGACCGCCGGCATCTCCGACGTCACCTTCCAGACCGCTGAACAGCAGCTGATTCTCAACACCGCCACCGCCTACTTCAACGTGCTGAAGGCGATCGACACGCTGTCCTATACCCAGGCGCAGAAAGATGCGGTATACCGCACGCTGGATCAAACCACCCAGCGCTTCAACGTGGGCCTGGTGGCGATCACCGACGTGCAGAACGCCCGCTCGAACTATGACACCGTGCTGGCGGCGGAAGTCTCCGCCCGCAACGATCTGGACAACGCGCTGGAAACGCTGCGCCAGGTGACCGGGGCCTTCTACCCGGAGCTGGCCTCGTTGAATACCGATCGCTTCAGTACCCAGCGCCCGGAAGCGGTGAACAACCTGCTGAAAGAAGCGGAAGCGCGCAACCTGAGCCTGCTGTCCGCCCGTCTGAGCCAGGACCTGGCGCGCGAGCAAATCCGCGCAGCCCAAACCGGCTATATGCCGACGATTGACGTCAGCGCATCAACCGGCATCAGCAATACCAAATACAACGGCTCCAACACCGGCGGCGCGAATGCCGCACGCTACAGCGACTCCGATGCGGGCCAAAATAAGGTCGGCATCAGCTTCAACCTGCCGCTGTACAGCGGCGGCGCGACCAACTCGCAGGTCAAGCAAGCGCAGTACGGCTTCGTCGGCGCCAGCGAGCAGTTGGAAAGCTCACACCGCAGCGTGGTACAGACCGTGCGTTCGTCGTTCAACAACGTTAACGCCTCGATCAGCAGCATCAACGCCTACAAACAGGCGGTGATCTCCGCGCAAAGCTCCCTGGACGCGATGGAAGCCGGTTATCAGGTCGGTACCCGCACCATCGTCGACGTGCTGGACGCCACCACCACGCTGTATAACGCCAAACGTCAGCTGTCCGACGCGCGCTATACCTATCTGATCAACCAGCTGAACATCAAGTCGGCGCTCGGCACGCTGAACCAGAACGATTTGCTGCTGTTGAACGGCGCGTTGGGCAAACCGGTGTCGACCGCGCCTGACGCCGTGGCGCCGCAGAATCGCGCGCAGGACGCCTATGCAGACGGCTATCAGGACAATGCGCCGATGCAGCAAACCGCGGCGCCGGTACCGGCGGCCACTCGCGCATCCGCGCCGGCCGTTACCACCAGCCAACCGGCTCGCAACAGCGGCAACCCATTCCGCAACTGATGCGCGCACATTGATAAACACGGGGTTCGGCCTGCGCCGCGCCCCGTTTTTTTTTGCCTCGATTCCACCACTTCTGCCCGCCGTCTCACAGCCGCCGCCACGTCAGGTGGTATCATCGTCACTCTCGTTTTCGCAGTCTGGATGAGGTTCGATGGACAACGATTCACGCTGGCAGCGGCTGATTAACGACGGCGAACTGCCGCCGCCGCTGCGCCCGGCACAGGCGGTTTACGCCTCCTGGCTGCGCTGCCGCAGCCTGATGCAGCCCGACGTCTGGCAAGCACCGCACCGCGCTCAGGGCGCCACCTTCGAATCGATTTGCCGCCGCAAGAACGATCTGCTGACGCTCGGCCAGGCGGCGCTGGAAGACGCCTGCGAGTACATGGAGCCACGTCGTTGTCTGTTGATGATCCTCGACGAGAGCGGCTGCATGCTGTGGCGCTGCGGCGACGCCCAAACCTGGGAACATTTACAGCAACTGGGGTTCGCCCCCGGCGCTTACTGGGCCGAAGGGCAGATCGGCACCAACGCCCCGGCGCTGGCAGCAACGGAAGGCCACCCGGTGCGGGTGAGCGGCGGGGAGCACGTGCGCCGGGCGCTGCACGGCTGGTCGTTCTGCGCTACGCCGGTCTACGACAACAGCGGCCGCCAGCGCGGTTCGATCGCGCTGGGCTGTCTGTTGGCCGACTGCGCCGCCGGCGATCTGTCGCTGACGCTGGCCATCGCCCGCGAAATCGGCAACTCGCTGAACGCCGACGGCCTGCTGGCGGAATCCAACCGCCATCTGAATCAGCTTTACGGCCTGCTGGACGGCGTGGACGACGGCGTGATGGCCTGGGATCACCGCGGCTATCTGCAATACATCAACCAGCGCGCCGCCGCCCTGCTGAAGCTGGACGAGCAGCAGAGCCAGGGCAAACCGCTGGCGCAGCTGCTGACGCTGCCCGCCCTGCTCAAGCGCGCTATCGCCGACCGGCAGCCGCTGCAACACGTCGAAGTCACCTTCGAAAGCCAGCGGCAGTTTATCGCCGCCCTGCTGACGCTCAAGCCGATTTTCGACGGCGATCGCTGCAGTTTCATCGCCCTGCTGCACCCGCTCGAGCGGCTGCGCCAGTATGTCAGCAGCCAGTTGGGGCGCGTCAGCCACAGCTTCGAGCAAATGCCCTCAGCCTCGCTGGAGATGCGGCGGCTGATCCGTTACGGGCAGCAGGCGGCCAAGGGCCAGCATCCAATCCTGCTGCGCGGGGAGGAAGGGGTTGGCAAAGAGCGGCTCAGCCAGGCTATCCACAACGCCGGCGAACGCGCCGCCGGGCCGTATATCGCCCTCAACTGCCAGCTGCTGCCGCAGGCGCAGGGGCTGCGTGAACTGCTGGGCAGCGACGCCAACGAAGAAGAGGCGGGCCAGCTGAGTAAATTCGAATTGGCCAACGGCGGCACGCTGTACCTCGAACAGATCGAATACCTGCCGGCGGAGATGCAGTCGGCGTTGCTGCAGGTGCTGAAAACCGGCGTGGTGATCCGCCTCAATTCCAGCCGGGTGATCCCGGTCGATGTCCGAGTCATCGCCGGCAGCGCCGCCGATCTGCCGCTGCTGGTGCAGCAAAACCGCTTCCGCCGCCAGCTGTTTTACAGCCTGCAGGCGTTCGAGATCCAGATCCCGCCGCTGCGCCAGCGGCTGAGCGATATTCCGCTGCTGGTCAAACACCATCTGCGCACGCTGGAGCAGCATTTTCAGCGTCGCTTTCGGGTGGATGACGAAGTGATGGCCCAGCTGGCGCTCTACCTGTGGCCGGGCAACGATTTGGAACTGAAAGGGGTGGTGGAGCGCGCGGCAATGATCTGCCACGGCCACCACATCCAATTGGCGGATCTGCCGGCGCACCTGCTCGGCCAGCCGTCGCTGCTGGAAAGCGATCCGCAGCCCGGCGCGCCGCTGCTGACGCTGACGGACATGGAGCGCCAGGCGATCCTGCGCGCGGCGACCGTCAGCCGCGGCCAGCTGACGGAAATGGCGCAGCTGTTGGGCATCGGCCGCACCACCCTGTGGCGGAAGATCAAACAGCACGGGATCGACATCCGCCAGTTCAAGCTGCGCGCCTGAACGCCTAGTGGCTGAGCTGCAGTACCCCGCGCGCGGCGTCCAGCATCGCCTTCTGCCCGCTGCGGGTTTTGCTCAGGCAATCCTGCATGCCGACCACCATCGGCATGCCCATCGCCTTCGCCAGAATGGCGCTGTGTGACAGGGCATTGCCGCCGCTCAGGCAGATGCCGAGCACCAGCCGCCTGTCGAGCATCACCACCTCCGAAGGCATCAGTTCGTCCATCACCAGTATCGACGGCTCTGCCAGCGCAATCGTCGGTAACGGCAGCCCCTGCAGATGGCACAGCGTGCGGCGCAGCATGTCGCGCACGTCCAGTTCGCGCGCCCGCATGTAGTCGTCATCCAGCTCGCGGTACTCTTCGGCGATCGCCTCCAGCACCTGTCGCCAGGCCTGCTCGGCGTTGCACAACTGCTGCGCGATGCGGGTGTACGCCGCCTGCTGCAGATCCGGATCGTCCAGCAGCATGCTGTGGGCGCCGAAGATCGCCGCCTGCGGCTTGCCGATCAGCGTGCCGGTGCGCTCTGCCAGCCGGTTCAGATCGCTTAGCGTGCGCTGCAGCGCCTCACGCAGGCGTTGCTGTTCGCCCAACACCTCGTCCGCGCCGATTCGTCGATCGACGGTTGGCGGCCAGAAGCTGTGGGCCTGGAACACCGGCCCGCTGGTGACGCTTTCCGCCACCGGAATGCCATGCAGCGAAGGCTGCTGCCGCTCGGAAACCGTCTCGCCGAAATGTTGTTCCGCCAGCGCTTTAAACGCCGCCAGCGCTTCGTCCGCCTGCGCGCCGTCGGCGATCAGGCGAATGGTGTCGCCGTGGCGCACCTGCAGCAGCGCCAACTGATTGAGGCTGCGCGGATCGACGCACTGCCCCTGCTTTTCCAGCACCAGCTCGGCCTTGAACGGCGCCAGCGTCTCGACCAACCGCGCCGCCGGGCGCGCATGCAGCCCGTGCGGGTTCTGCACCGTCCAGGTTGCGCTTTTGCCCTGCGCCAGCGGCAAGGCCGCGCTTTTTGCGGCCGGCGAGCCTTCGCCCAGCTGCGCCTGTTTGGCCTGCAGCGCGCCCTGCGCCTCCGCCACCACCTGCTCCAGCGCGGCACCAGAGTTGGCGGCCACCACCGCCGCCAGCGTGCCTTCGACCAGCGGCGCCGCACACAGCCGCACTTTGACAGCCACGTCCGGATCCAGCAGATCGAGCGCGGTTTCGGCGCTGAGCAGCGCGCTGCCCAGATCCATCAGCACCAGAACGCCGTCGCCGTCGGCGACCGCTTCGATCGCCTCCATCACTTTGACGGCGTCCGTGCCGATCGGGTGCTGCTCGTCATCCACGCCCGCCGCCAGCGCCAGTTTGCAGCCGTCGCCGCGCATCATCTGCCGCGCCAGTTGCTCAACGCCGCGCGCCAGCAACGCGCTGTGCGAAACCACCACGATATTAATCATCTCGCCTCCTGCTAGCTGCCGGCGACCTCGGCCAGCGTTTTCATCATCAACATCACCGAAGTGGCGCCGGGATCCTGGTGGCCGATGCTGCGCTCGCCCAGGTAACTGGCCCGCCCCTTGCGCGCCTGCATGGTAATGGTGCTCTCCACCGCCCACTCGGCGCTGTCGGCGGCGCGCTGCAGCGCCTCCGCCACGCTCAGGTTCTGCTGCGCGGACTGCCCGAGGCTTTCCACCACCGGCCACCAGACGTCGCACATGGTCTTGTCGCCCGGCTCCGCCTTACCGCGCATCACCACGCCTTCAAGCCCCTCTTGCATCATTTGATGCAGCTCCGCCAGATCCAGGCTTTGCTTGGCGTTCGCCGCCTGCGCCGCGCGGATGAAGAAGGTGCCGAACAGCGGGCCGCTGGCGCCGCCCACGCTCGACAGCAGCGTCATGCCGGTGTTTTTCAGAATGAAACCGATATCTTTGTCCGCCACCGACGGCAGCTTTTCCACCACCTTGTTGAAACCGCGATTCATGTTCAAACCGTGGTCGGCATCGCCGATCTCGGTGTCCAGCCGGGTCAGAAAATCGCGCTCCCGGCTGAACACCTCGCCGCAACGCATCAGCCAATCGACAACCTGTTGTTTGGTCAACGCCATGATTCCTCCTCAGCAACCCCAACGCAGCGCAGGCGTTTTCACCGGCGCATCCCACAAGGACAACAGCTCGTCGTCCACGTTCAACAGCGTGATGGACACGCCCTGCATATCGAGCGAAGTGCAGTAAGAGCCCACCAGATTGCGCTCAATGATGATGCCCGCCTCGGCGCAGCGCTCCGCCAGCCGATGGTATACGCCGTACAGCTCCGACAGTGGCGTGGCGCCCAGGTTGTTGACCAGCGCGATCGCTCGATCGCCGCGCGTCAACGGCTGCTTGGTCTGCATCTCGTCGCGCCACTCGCCCTGCTGACGATCCCAGACGCGGATCGTGCGCTGATAGTGGCCGTGGTCGATCAGCGTATGGAACATGTCGTCCACCGCCGCGTTGAGCGTGGTGAACGGACGGCGCGCAATGCCCGGCTCGCCGTGAATGCCGACGCCGAACTCCATTTCGTTCTCCGCCAGGGTAAACGACGGCTTGCCGGCGGCCGGCACGGTGCAAGCCCCCAGCGCGATGCCGATTGAGTGCCCGTGGTTGTTGATGCGATGCCCTAACGTCACCACGCTGTCCAGATCGTCGCCGCGCGCCGCGGCGGCGCCCAGCAGTTTCTCCATCAGCACGGTGTTAGCCACCCCGCGCCGCCCGGCGGTAAACAGGCTGTCTTTGACCGCCACGTCGTCATCCACCAGCACCGTCGCCACCGCGACGCCGCTGTCGTGCAGCAGCTCGGTGGCGGTTTCGAAGTTGAGCACGTCGCCGGTGTAGTTCTTGATCAGCAGCAGCACCCCGGCGCCGCCGTCGATCGCCTGGCCGCACTCGTACATTTTATCCGGCGTCGGCGAGGTGAAAATCTCGCCCGGACAGGCGCCGTCGAGCATCCCTTCGCCGACGAAACCGCAGTGCATCGGCTCGTGGCCGCTGCCGCCGCCGGACAGGATCGCCACCTTGCCCGCCACCGGCGCGTCGGCGCGGGTCACGAACAGCGGATCCGCGTGCACCAGCAGCTCGGGATGGGCCTCCGCCAGCCCCTGCAACTGCTCTTCCAACACCGACTCGACCTGATTAATCAGTTTTTTCACGATGGTTTCCTCTGTAAGAACAGGGGCGCGGCGCACCGCGCCCCAACGATATCAATGACGCTGCAGCCAGGCGGCGCCCAGCCGATCCGCCGTCAGGATCGCCGCCTGCACGCCCGCGGGTGTAACCTTGAACGGCATGTTGTGAATGGTTTCGCCGGCTGCGCAGCTGGCTTCGGCCACCGCCATCATCTTCGCCGCCGCATCGCCGGTGACGCCCATCTGCGCCAGCGTGATCGGCAGGCCGATGCCATGACAAAACGCCAGCACGGTTTCAATCTGCGCCATCGGGCTGTTCTGCAGTACCAGCTGCGCCAGGGTGCCGAACGCCACTTTCTCGCCGTGATACAGGTGGTGGCACTCTTCGAGCACGGTAAAACCGTTGTGAATGGCGTGCGCCGCCGCCAGCCCACTGCTCTCGAAGCCGATGCCGCTCAGATAGGTATTGGCCTCAATGATGCGTTCCACCGCTTCCGTCACCACGCCGGCCTCGACCGCCAGTTTGGCTTTCACCCCTTCCGCCAGCAGCGTGTCGTAGCACAGCCGCGCCAGGCTGAGCGCCGCCAGCGTCGATTTACCGCCGGCCATGCTGGTGGCCTGGGCGTCGAAGCAGGCCTGCGCCTCGAAATAGGTGGAGAGCGCGTCGCCCATGCCGGCCACCAGCAGACGCACCGGCGCTTTGGCAATGATGGCGCTGTCCATCACCACCATGTCCGGGTTGCGCGGGTAAATCAGGTACTCGGCGAATTCGCCCTGTTCGGTGTAGAGAACCGACAGCGCGCTGGTCGGCGCATCGGTGGAGGCGATGGTGGGAATGAGCACCACCGGCAGCTGTTGGTAGTGCGCCACGGCCTTGGCGGTGTCGAGCGTCTTGCCGCCGCCGACGCCGATCACCCCGCGGCAGCCGTGAGCCTGCAGCTCATGGCCGAGCCGGTCTATCTCCTTGCGGCAGCATTCGCCGTTGAAGCGGGCCGCATGATGTTTCACGCCGTGCTGCTGCAGGCTGCCCATCAGGGTGTCGCCCGCCAGCTGCATCACGAAGTCGTCGGCGATCACCAGATAGTGATCGGCGAGGGATTTGGCGTATTCGCCGACGGCGGCCAGCGCATTGGCGCCCTGAATATATTTGCCTGGTGACTGGATGATTCTCAACATAACCGGATCCTTGTAGGGAGTTGGCGATGGTAACGTTCAGATATCAGGTGATGACGCGCCGACTTCGCCGCCGGCTTGTTGTTGTGCTTCGACTATGAGCGCCCGCCGCCCGCCTGGCGAGCCTCGCGATTTTTGTTCCATTATGGAACATCATCATAGCGACAACGTTTCATGATGAAACGCCAACGCGCGTTTTTTCGCCGCGAAAGCGAACTGGCGCACACCCCAACGTATAACTGCGTAAAGAGTCGATTCTGCGGGCGTTTCAGCTTTAATTTTGACCATGTTTCCCCTATCCTTAGCGCCACTACTGGGAAAGGGCGAAAACAGCCCGCATGATGGGATTGATAACGATGAAACGGACAAAAAACATCAACCAAGAGACGTTCCGCAAATCCTGGCGCAGCTACCGTGTCGCGCCCGTGGCTTTGGCGATCAGCGCCGTCTTTATGCTGGCCGGCTGTGAGAAGAGCGATGAAACGGTCTCCCTGTATCAGAATGCCGATGACTGTTCGCGCGCCAATCCTTCGATGAGCGAGCAGTGCACCACCTCCTACAACAATGCCCTGAAGGAAGCGGCGAAAACCGCGCCGAAATACGCCACCCGCGAAGACTGCGTCGCCGAGTTCGGCGAAGCGCAGTGCACCCAGGCGCCGGCACAGGCCGGCATGGCGGCGGAATCGCAAAGCAGCGGCAGCTTCTGGATGCCGCTGATGGCGGGCTACATGATGGGCCGCCTGATGGGCGGTTCCGGCTTCGCGCAGCAGCCGCTGTTCACCTCCAAGAACGCCGCCAGCCCGGCGAACGGCAAGTTTGTCGACGCCAGCGGCAAGAGCTACGGCCCGGCCACCGCCGGCGGCCGCACCATGACGGTGCCGAAAACCGCCATGGCGCCGAAGCCTGCAGTCACCAACACCGTGACCCGCGGCGGCTTCGGCGAGACCGTAGCCAAGCAGACCAGCATGCAGCGCAGCAGCGCCACCTCCAACTCCGGCTCTCGCAGCATGGGCGGTTGATGCATGAAACGTATTGCTATTACCGAGCGCCCGGACTGGCGTGAAAAAGCAACCGAGTTCGGTTTCCGTTTCCACACCATGTACGGCGAGCCGTACTGGTGTGAAGACGCCTATTACCAGTTCACGCTGGCGCAGATTGAAGAGATCGAAAGCGCCACCGCCGAGCTGCACCAGATGTGTCTGCAGGTGGTGGAAAAAGTGGTCGGCAGCGACGAGCTGATGGCCAAGTTCTGCATCCCGAAACACACTTGGGAGTTCGTGCGCAGTTCGTGGCGCACCAATCAGCCGTCGCTGTATTCGCGTCTCGATCTGGCCTACGACGGTGTCAACCCGCCGAAGCTGCTGGAGAACAACGCCGATACGCCAACCTCGCTGTATGAGGCGGCCTTCTTCCAGTGGCTGTGGCTGGAAGACCAGATCAACGCCGGCAAGTTGGATCCGGAATCGGATCAGTACAACAGCCTGCAGGAGAAGCTGATCGAGCGTTTCGCCGAGCTGAAAGCGCATCACGGCTTCGGCCTGTTGCACCTGGCGTGCTGCCAGGACAGCGAAGAAGATCGCGGCACGGTGCAATATCTGCAGGACTGCGCGCAGGAAGCCGGTCTGCCGACCGAGTTCCTGTTCATGGAAGAGATTGGCCTCGGCGAGAAAGGCCAGTTTACCGATCTGCAGGATCAGGTGATCGGCAACCTGTTCAAGCTCTACCCGTGGGAATTCATGCTGCGCGAGATGTTCTCCACCAAGCTGGAAGACGCCGGCGTGCGCTGGCTGGAGCCGGCCTGGAAGAGCATCATCTCCAACAAAGCGCTGCTGCCGCTGCTGTGGGAAATGTTCCCGAACCACCCGAATCTGTTGCCGGCTTATTTCGCGCAAGACGATCATCCGCCGATGGATCATTACGTCACCAAGCCGCTGTTCTCACGCGAAGGCGCGAACATTCAGATCGTCGAAAACGGTCAGGAAGTGGCGCGCGTCGATGGGCCATACGGCGAAGAGGGCATGATCGTGCAGCAGTTCCATCCGCTGCCGAAGTTCGAAGACAGCTACACGCTGATCGGCAGTTGGCTGGTGAACGATCAACCTTGCGGCATTGGCCTGCGCGAAGATCGCGAACTGATCACGCAGGATCTGTCGCGCTTCTATCCGCACACCATCCTCGGCTGATAGCCCCGCCGAGACCAAAACGCCAGTCTCTGACTGGCGTTTTTTCTTTAGCCCACCTGCACCGACAGCATGCTCAGCGCTCCCATTTCGATACCGTCGATCGGCACGCTGATGGCCTCTTTGCCATCCCAGCCGCCAAGCACGTACAGCAACGGCAGATAGTGTTCCGGCGTCGGATTCGACAGCGCTGCCCCCTCATGGCGCATGAAATCCACCAGCGGATGGTTATCGCCCCGATAACGCAGGTTATCCCGGACAAAGTTATTGAACGATTCCGCCCACGGGTAGGCGCTGGTATCGCCCTGCCATTTCACCATGCGCAGGTTGTGCACCACGTTGCCGCTGGCGACGATCATCACCCCCTCATCGCGCAGCGCCGCCAGTTTGCGCCCCAGCTCATAGTGATAGGCCGCCGGCTGCGTGCCGTCGACGCTGAGCTGCACCACCGGGATGTCAGCATTGGGATACATCTTGATCAAGACGCCCCAGGTTCCGTGATCCAACCCCCACTCGCCGAGATCGGCCGTCACCGGCACCGGCGCCAGCATTTGTTGCAGCTGCGCAGCCAACGCGGGAGAGCCCGGCGCCGGATAACGGGTATCAAACAGCGCCTGCGGGAACCCGCCGAAGTCGTGAATGGTTTTGGGTTTTTCCATCGCGGTGACCGCGGTGCCGCGGGTATACCAATGCGCGGAAACCGCCACGATCGCCTTCGGGCGCGGCAATGACTCACCCAACGCACGCCATGCCCGGGTGTAGCGGTTGTCTTCCAGCACGTTCATCGGGCTACCGTGGCCAAGAAACAGTGCCGGCATACGAGAGGTGTTCATAGGGAGATCCTTAGTTCAAATTGTGCTATGCCGCTACATTACGCGCTTTGCCGCGCCAACACAGCCGGATAACCGTGATGAAGATATTCAATAAATTTGAATTAAAAGCGGAGGAATGCGCCGGCAGACAGAAAGATAAAAAATTAATATATTTCAATAGATTAATAAGATCAGTGAATGCCATGACATTACTGCCACACAGATCTAATTTGTGAATAATTTATGTATTTTTTGTTAACACGATCTATACACTCCTCCTCTGCCGACGGGTAGCAGGCAACCCCGCCGCGCGATGGGAATTACGTCTCACCAAGGAGGAATTCATGTTCAGACTCACACTGGCAACCCGCCTGGCGCTTTCCATATCCTTGCTCACCGGCTGGACGGCCACCGCCGGCGCGGCGGACAACGCGCAGCTGACGCAGCGCGAAGATCCTTACTTCCTTCAGGCGCAAGCTCAGCTGCAACAGCGGTTGAAACAGACGCCAAACACCAACCGCGCCAAAAACGTCATTCTGGTGGTCGGCGACGGCATGGGGTTTTCCACCGTGACCGCCGCCCGCATTTTTGAAGGGCAGCAGCGCGGCGTGGACGGCGAATCCAACGTGCTGGCCTGGGAGGCCTTCCCCTATCTGGCGGCGGCCAAAACCTACTCCGCCGATGCCCAAATCACCGACTCCGCGCCCAGCGCGGTGGCGATGACCACCGGCGTCAAAACCATCAACGATCTGATGGGCCTCAACCATACGGCCACCCTCAACAATTGCGAGGATCAGCAAACCAAGACTGTCACCACGCTGTGGGAGATGGCCGCAACGCTCGGCATGGCCACCGGCGCCGTGACGACCGCCACCATTACCCACGCCACGCCGGGCGCGACCTATGCCCATATCGCCAACCGCGATTGGGAATCCGACGCCAAAATGCCGGCAGCGGCTCTGGCCGCAGGCTGCCGCGATATCGCGCGCCAGCTGGTGGAAATGAAGTATGGCAACGGCCTTAACGTGGCGATGGGCGGCGGGCGCACCAACTTCCTGCCCGACAGCGTGAGCGATCCGGAATACCCCGGCAAGAAAGGCGCCAGAAAGGATGGCCGCGATCTGACGCAGGCCTGGCTGCAACGCTATGGCGAGCGCGGGCAATACGTCTGGAATCAGGCGCAGTTCGACAAAATCGAACCGGGTAAGGTCGATCATCTGCTGGCCCTGTTCGAGCCGTCGCACATGAACTTCGAGCACGATCGGCGGCAAGACGCGGCGGGAGAGCCTTCGCTGGCAGAAATGACCGGCAAGGCCATCGATATTCTGGCCAGGAATCCCGAAGGCTACCTGCTGTTGGTGGAGGGCGGACGCATCGATCACGGTAGCCACAACGGTAACGCCTACCGTACGCTGAGCGACGCGGTCGCCCTGAACGAGGCGGTGAAAACCATCGTCAACAAGGTCAACCTGGACGAAACCCTGGTGATCGTGACCGGCGATCACAGCCACACGTTGACCATCGCCGGCTATGCCAAGCGGGGTAATCCTATCCTCGGCATTTCCGTCGGCGTCGACGGCAAACCGCGGCTGGGCAGCGACGGCAAGCCTTACACCACCGTCGGCTTCGCCAATGGCCCCGGCGGCACGATCCCGCTGACCGAACGCCCGACATTGACCATGGAACAGGCCACCGCGCCCGACTTTATTCAGCCGGCGCTGGTGCCGCTGAAAAGCGAGACCCACGGCGGGGAAGATCTCGGCATCTACGCCATCGGCCCCTGGGCCCATCTGTTCCAGGGTACGGTGGAAGAGAACTACACCTTCCACGTGATGAATTACGCCAGCCGCATCGGCGAACGCCTGTCAGAACGATAGCCACAAAAAAGCCGCGTTACGCGGCTTTTTTTATCGTTGAAAGCGACCGGCTATCAGCTGGCCTTTTTCTCGTGCGCCTGGCGGTAGGCCACCAGATCCTCGATGGTCAGCACCACCATGTCGTGCTGTTTGGCGAAGGCGATCACTTCCGGCGCGTGCGCCATGCTGCCATCGTCGTTGGTCAGTTCACACAGCACGCCGGCAGGTTTGAAACCGGCCATGGAAACCAGATCGATGGTCGCTTCGGTGTGGCCGCGACGGCTCAGCACGCCGCCCGGCTGCGCGCGCAGCGGGAACACGTGGCCCGGACGGTTCAGGTCGCTCGGCTTGGCGCTGTCTGCCACCGCCGCACGGATGGTGGTCAGGCGATCGGAAGCGGAAACCCCGGTGGTCACGCCCTGCGCCGCTTCGATGGTCACGGTGAAGGCGGTCTGGAACTGGCTGGAGTTGTTGGTCACCATCATCGGCAGCTCAAGCTGCTGACGGCGTTCTTCGGTGATGCACAGGCACACGATACCGCTGCCGTGGCGAATGGTCAGCGCCATCTGCTCAACGGTCATGGTTTCCGCGGCGAAGATCATGTCACCTTCGTTTTCACGGTTTTCATCATCGAGCACCATTACGCCGCGCCCGTTGCGCAGTGCGTCAATCGCGCGTTCAACGCGTTCTGTCGGCGTGCCGAAGTCTGAAAGTAGCGTCTGATTCATGGTAAAAAACCTCATTAAAAATTATGGATTACCAGAACCAGGGCGATCTTGAGGAGTAGCTAGCAATAGCTAAAAAAATAACGCAAGCGGGCGCAAGCCCGGCAGATACCGTTACTCTCTCCCATCCGGACTATAACCGTCGGCCCCGGAATTGCACCGGATCTGCTGACCTCTAACCGGCCTTTACAGGCTGGCTGAGCGCTCGCGGGCTTTCACCGTAGAAGGTGATTTACCGCCGGTGGGGACTTTCACCCCGCCCTGAGAATAAGCAGGATGACTATAACGCTAATGGGTAGACAGGGCAATTGGCAAAAGCACAATTCGGCCACGCGCGGCGAATGCGCTTAATGGTGTTTATCCGGCGGGCAACTCGCATTACACTAAGCGGCAGCAATTAAACTCTGAAAGGGATACGCCATGATTGACCCGAAAAAAATCGAACAAATCGCACGCCAGGTTCATGAGTCCATGCCTAAAGGCGTTCGTGAATTCGGGGAAGACGTTGAGAAAAAAATCCGTCAGGTCCTGCAGTCGCAGCTGACCCGCCTGGATTTGGTTAACCGCGAAGAGTTCGACGTACAGACTCAGGTGCTGTTGCGCACCCGCGAGAAGCTGGCGCTGTTGGAACAGCGCATGGACGAGCTGGAAAGCAAACTGAGCGCGGCACCGGCCGCCAAGCAGGAAGACGAATAAATTCCCGCCAAGGGCGCGCACCTGAACCGCGCGCCCTTGTTCTTTAGGTCGCTCGGCGTTAGCCGCGCCCGTCTTTAATCGCTTTGATGATGTTGGTGGTCGACAGCCCGTCTTCAAAGTTCAGCACTTTGACATCGCCGCCGTTGGCCCACACTTCCGCACTGCCGGCAATCTCTTCCGGTTTGTAATCGCCGCCTTTCACCAGCAGATCCGGCAGAATGTCGGCGATCAAGCGCTGCGGCGTGTCCTCTTCGAACGGCACCACCCAATCCACCGCTTCCAGCGCGCCCAGCACGATCATGCGATTCTCCAGCGCGTTGACCGGGCGTTTTTCCCCTTTCAGCCGTTTGGTCGAGGCGTCGCTGTTCACCGCCACGATCAGGCGGTCGCCCAGCTTGCGGGCGTTGGCCAGATAGGAGACGTGGCCGGCGTGCAGAATGTCGAAAATGCCGTTGGTCATCACCACTTTCTCGCCGCGCTGACGCGCCTGAGCAACAGCGGTTTTCAACTGCGCTTCGGTCATCACGCCAAAGCCGGTTTCGGCCCGGCCGCGCACCGCGTTTTCCAGCTCGATGGGCGACACGGTAGAGGTACCGAGCTTGCCCACCACCACGCCGGCGGCGGCGTTGGCCAGGAAGCAGGACTCTTCCAGCGAATTGCCGGCGGCCAGCGAAGCGGCCAATACGCCGATCACGGTGTCGCCCGCGCCGGTCACATCGAACACTTCCTGCGCCTGGGTCGGCAGGTGCAGCGGCTCAACGCCTGGCTGCAGCAGCGTCATGCCGTGTTCGGAACGGGTGACCAACAGCGCCGACAGCTCAAAATCCGCCACCAGCTTCATGCCGCGTTCCACCAGTTCCGCCTCATCCTTGCAGTGGCCCACCACCGCTTCGAACTCGGACAGGTTCGGCGTCAGCAGCGTCGCGCCGCGATAGCGTTCGAAGTCAGAGCCTTTTGGATCGATCAGCACCGGCACCTTGGCGGCGCGCGCCAGTTGGATCATGCCCTGCACCTGGCTGAGCGCGCCCTTGGCGTAATCGGACAGCACCAGCGCGCCGATCTGCGGCAGCGCCTGCTGAATGCGCTCCAGCATCGGCTGCGGATCGACGTTGGAGAAGCCTTCTTCGAAGTCGAGACGGATCAGTTGCTGGTTGCGCGACAGCACGCGCAGCTTGGTGATGGTCGGATGGGTCGGCACCGAGACGAAGTCGCAGCGCACGTTGACTTCATTCAGCTTGGCGCTCAGCGCCCGCGCCGCATCGTCGATGCCGGTCAGGCCCACCAGGCGGGAATTGGCGCCCAGCGAAGCGATGTTCATCGCCACGTTAGCCGCGCCGCCGGGACGCTCTTCGATGGTGTCGACCTTGACCACCGGCACCGGGGCTTCCGGTGAAATGCGGCTGGTCGGCCCATACCAATAGCGATCCAACATGACGTCACCGACCACCAGCACACCGGCGCGGCGAAAATCAGGCAGCGTAACTTTCATCCGATAACTCCAAAAAAGAACAAAATTTTAGTGGCGCAGATATTACCACAGACCGCCGGAATACCCGCAAAAAGGTATTAATCCAGCCATTTGGCCCAGCTGGCGCGCACCTGCTCGCGCTCGGCGGTGAACAGCTCGCTGCCGACCTTGCCGGAATGCTCCTGCAGCGCCAGATGGTGGATCTCGTCGCGCATGGTGACATAGGCCTGGGTCAGCGCGCGCGCCTCCTCTTCCGGCATGATGTCGTAATTGGCCATCAGCTCGAAGATGCGCACGTTGTCTGACCAACGCGTCAGCCGCGGTTCATCCGGCGCATAGCGTAAGACCAGATATTGGGCGATAAATTCGATGTCGGTAATGCCGCCCTCATCGGTTTTGATATCAAACAGATCGCGCTGCTTGTTGCCGAGATGGTTGCGCATCTTTTCGCGCATCTCGCGCACTTCGCGCTTCAGGGTCTCCGCATCACGCGTTTTGCACAGGATTTCGCGCCGAATCGCGTCGAACTGCTGGTGCAGCGCCGGGTCGCCGTGCACGATGCGCGCGCGCACCAGAGCCTGATGCTCCCAGGTCCAGGCTTCGTTTTGCTGGTAATCGGCGAACGCCTCGACGGTGCTGACCAGCATCCCCGCGGCGCCGGAAGGCCGCAGACGCGCGTCCACCTCATACAGAATGCCGGAGGAAGTGCGGGTGCTGAACAGATGCATCACCCGCTGCGCCAGCCGCAGGTAGAACTGGCGGCCGTCGATGCAGCGATCGCCGTCGGTCATCACCTCCGGCGGGCAATCCAGCAGGAACACCAGATCGAGATCGGAACTGTAACCCAGCTCCCAGCCGCCCAGCTTGCCGTAGCCGATCACCGCAAAGCCGCGCCCTTCGCGCTCCTGCAGATGGGTCGGCTGGCCGTAGCGCGCCACCATGTCGCTCCAGGCCTGTTGCACCACCGCGTCGATGATCGCCTCCGCCAGATAAGTCAGGTGGTCGCTCACTTTCATCACCGGCAGCGCGCCAGCGATATCCGCTGCGGCGATGCGCAGCTGCTGCGCCTGTTTGAACTGGCGCAGCGCCTCCAGCTTTTGCTCTTCGTCGTCTTCCGGCACCCGCAGCAGGTACTGGCGCAGCTCGCTGCGGTAGGCGTCCAGCGCCACCGGCTGATACAGCGTGGCCGGATCCAGCAGTTCGTCCAGCAACAGCGGGTAGCGCGACAGCTGGTTGGCAACCATCGGCGAAGCGGCGCACAGACGGATCAGATGGCTGAGCGCCGCGTGGTACTCCACCAGCAGCTCGAGGTAAGTGGTGCGGGTGACGATGCTGAGCAGCAGCTGCGCTAGCCGCACCAGCGCGGTCGGCGCGTCCTGGCGCGGGCACACCTCCGCCAGCAGGCGCGGCATCAGCTGATCGAGCACGTCGCGGCCGCGCGGGCCGATGGTGCGCTTGTCGACATCATGGCGGAAATCGGCGATGGTGCGCAGCATCTGTCGGCGCCCCTCTTCGTCCAGGTGCGGCGTCAGCGGCGCCAGCTCGTTTTCCTCCAGCGCGTCCTGCCACAGGCTGTGATAGTGCTGGTAGTCGGGATCTTCGCCGATATCCGGGCTATCGTCGCCGATCAGATCGTCGAACACCGCCCGCACCGCCTGCATGTGCACCTCCAGCGTCGCCATCAGCGCCGGCCAATCCGCCAGCCCCATGCCGTAGGCCAGCCGCGCCTGGTCGAGCGCATCCTGCGGCAGCGTCTGGGTTTGCTGATCGCCGATCGCCTGCAGCAGATTCTCCAGCCGCCGCAGGAACAGGTAGGCGGCGCTCAGCGCCCGCACCTGCTCGGCCTCCAGCAGCCCCAGCTCACCCACCGCCTGCAGCGTCGGCAGCAGCGAACGCCCCTGCAGCGCCGGCTCACGGCCGCCGCGGATCAGCTGAAATACCTGGGTGATGAATTCGATTTCGCGAATGCCGCCGGCGCCCAGCTTGATGTTGTCCTTCAGGCCGCGCCGCCGCACTTCACGGGCGATCATGCCCTTCATGTTGCGCAAAGACTGGATGACGCTGAAATCGATATAGCGGCGGAACACGAACGGCCGCAGCGTTTTGCGCAGCTCCTGGCTGTAGGCGTCTTCCGCGCCGCCCATCAGGCGCGCCTTCACCATCGCATAGCGCTCCCAGTCGCGCCCCTGCTCCTGATAGTAGTCTTCCAGCGCCGCGAAGCTCATCACCAATGGGCCGCTGTCGCCGAACGGCCGCAGCCGCATGTCGACGCGATAGACGAAGCCGTCGATGGTCTGCTGATCCAGCGCCTTGATCAGCCGCTGGCCCAGGCGGGTGAAGAACTGGGCATTGTCCAGCTCGCGCCGCCCGCCCTGGGTCTGGCCGTTTTCCGGGTAGGCGAAGATCAGATCGATATCCGACGAGAAATTCAGCTCGCCGCCGCCCAGCTTGCCCATGCCGAGGATCAGCAGCGGCTGCGGTTCACCGGCGGCGTTGCACGGCGTGCCCCACTCGCGGCAACAGGTTTGGTACAGCCAGTCGCGCGCGCTGACGATCAGCGTCTCCGCCAGCCCGCTCAGCTGCAGTAGCGTTTCTTCGGTCGAACACAGCCCCTGCGCCTGCGCCCAGGCAATGCGCACCAGCGTTTCACGGCGAAACAGACGCAGCGTGCGCATCAGTTGCGCCTCATCGCGCACCTCTTCCAGCTCGTCCTGCAGCCAGGCGGCATAGTGTTGCCACTCACCGGGCGCCGGCGGCTGTTCGCGCAGCGTCGCCAGCCAGGCCGGCTGGGCGAGCAGTGCGTCGCTGACGAAGTCGCTCGACGCCAGCACCCACTGCTCCTGCTCGCTAAAGGCGCTGTCCGCGCCGTGAACTTCCTGAAAACGCTGCACAACCTGCTGTGCCTGAGCCTGTAACGCGGCTGAAAGTGGCGACATAGTGTATGACCCGTTCTGCGGCCCACGGCTGGCGGGCCGGCTTGATTAACGAAGCGCGCCGTTTAACCAGAATGGCGCATGCGATAAGGCCTGTTTGCGGCTGGCTTCATACCAGCCCTGACGGCGCTCGCTCAGCGCCGCCTGCAGTTCGCGCCAGGCCTCGATGTAAGGCCCGGTCTGCTCGTCGGGGTAAGCGCCCGACAGCAGGACCAGCGCCGAAATCTGACGCGTCAGGCGCGGCAATTGTTCCTGATATTCATCTTCGTTCAGCGTACGGCTGAAGGCCTCTTTCAACTCCGCGCCGCTGCGCCCCAGCATGATGTCGCTGAAGCGTTTGAAAGAACCGTCCAGCTTGGCCTGCCCTTTGGCGTCAATAAACGGCCGCCAGGCGCCGCTCACCAGCCATGATGTGAGCGCCAACTTACATTGCAGGTAGGCCGCGCTGTAGCACAGGCTCTCTGGTTGCGCGGCTTTGTCCGCCAACAGCGGCTCGAGCTCGGTCAGGCGGGCGCGCAGATCGGCGCTGGCCTTGCGCGGCACCAGGCCGCCGAAGATCACCAGCGCCTGGCGGATCGTGCCGACCACCTCAATCACCGAAGCGCGCGCCTGCGCGTCGCCGCGCAGCCACAGCTCTTCATGGTACTGCCAGTGGCTCAGCGCCAGCTCGAAGGCGGCGATCATCCCCTGTTCGACGGTCGCCTTCGCCGCCGGCTTCAGCACCCGCAGCGGGCGCACCTCACGCGGCGGATTGCCCTGCGCCAGGTGGTAACCGCGCGCCGCCTTGCTCAGGCTGCCCTGGCGCAGCCCGTCGTGCGCCGCCAGCTCACCGGCCAACGCCAGCAGATCGGCGGTATTGCCTTTCAGCAGCTCCAGCTCGATCTCGCTCAGGGCTTCGCTCTGGTCACCGGCGCGCACCTCGCCCTGATCCAGGCCAATCTCTATCTCGCTTTGGCCGTAAGTAACCACCCACTTCTCACGCACGAAATCGGTACGGAACAGCGGTTGCAACGCCTGCTGCAACGCTGCGATATCGCAGTCCTGCGGCCAGATGTCGGCAGGAAACTGCGCCAGCGCCAGCTGCGGCTCGGCGATAGCGACATTGTATTCCGGGCGCTGGTGCAGGCCGCCCACCACTTTACCGGCGGTTTTGATGGTCATCTCATAGCGATCGTCGAAACCGCGAATGCGCAGCCCCATGTCGTGACGGCGCAGGAAGTTGTCGGCCGTTTCGAAGTAAATGTTGGTCAGTTTTTGCGGCGCGGAATGCTGATGCGGCCAGGCGGCGAGCCAGTGTGGCAGAGCGGCCACCGCTTGCGGCGCGGCGATGAATTTCAGTTCAATTTCAACGGTCATAATTCTTTAACACCAATAAGTTATGCATTCACGTCGGTTTCAGCGCGGCGCGTTCGGCCCGCCGGATGCTGCCCACTGACGCACAGTTGCCGTTATCTTACCGCGATTCCCGGCGCCTTAACCCTGCTAACTGTAGAAAAAACCTGTTACGTTATAAAACGCTGCGCAACTCACAGAATCAGCCACAGTAAGATAGTTCTCATTCCGGTTTTGGCGTTGCGTCGTCAGACTGAACCCTCTACTATCGTTCCATAAATTCACCCAGAAACGATGAACTAATGCAGAAATTACGCCTGATTTGCCTTGCCGCGCTGAGCTTCAGCATCACTTGGGCCGCACATGCCGAAGATAAACGCTATATCTCCGATGAGTTAAGCACTTACGTCCATAGCGGCCCAGGTAATCAGTACCGTATTGTCGGCACTCTCAACGCCGGTGAAGAAGTGACCCTGCTGAGCGTCAACGACAGCACCAACTACGGCCAGATCCGCGATCCGAAAGGCCGCACCACCTGGATCCCGCTCGACCAGCTCAGCCAGACGCCAAGCCTGCGCACCCGCGTGCCCGAGCTGGAACAGCAGGTGAAAACCCTGACCGACAAGCTGGCCAACATCGACAACACCTGGAACCAGCGTACCTCGGAAATGCAGGAAAAAGTCGCGGGCAGCGACAGCACCATCAGCAGCCTGCAGAAGGAAAACCAGGATCTGAAAAACCAGCTGGTGGTCGCGCAGAAGAAGGTCAACGCCGTTAACCTGCAGCTCGACGACAAGCAGCGCACCATTATCCTGCAGTGGTTCATGTACGGCGGCGGCGTCGCTGGCGTCGGTTTGCTGCTGGGCCTGCTGTTGCCGCACCTGATCCCGCGCCGCAAGAACAACAACCGCTGGATGAACTGATCTCAGTATCGTTCAGTTTGAGTATGGGCGCCTGCGGGCGCCCTTTTCATTGGCGCCGACATCCCGCGGCCAATTCATGTAATCTGATAGACAGAGCCTTACACGATATTCAGGAGTCAACAGTGCAGATTTATCTGGTCGGCGGCGCCGTTCGCGACAGCCTGCTCAATATTCCGGTGGTCGATCATGATTGGGTGGTGGTGGGCGCCACGCCGGCAGAGCTGCTGGCGTTGGGCTACCAGCAGGTCGGTAAAGATTTTCCGGTGTTCCTCAACCCCGACTCCCACGAGGAGTACGCGCTGGCGCGCACCGAGCGCAAATCCGGCCAGGGGTACACCGGTTTTACCTGCTATGCCGCGCCGGACGTGACGCTGGAAGAAGATCTGCTGCGGCGCGATCTGACCATCAACGCCATCGCCCGCTCCGCCGAAGGAGAGCTGATTGATCCTTACGGCGGCGTGGCCGATCTGCAGGCGCGCGTGCTGCGCCACGTTTCCGACGCGTTCGGCGAAGATCCGCTGCGCGTACTGCGCGTGGCGCGATTCAATGCCCGCTTCGCCCATCTGGGTTTTCGCATCGCCGACGAAACGCTCGCCCTGATGCGCCAGATGGCGCACAGCGGTGAACTGGCCGCGCTGACCGCCGAACGCGTCTGGAAGGAAACCGAAAAGGCGCTGCAAAGCCAGAGCCCGCAGGTCTATTTTCAGGTGCTGCGCGATTGCGGTGCGCTGGCGGTGCTGTTCCCGGAAATCGACGCACTGTTCGGCGTGCCGGCTCCCGCCAAATGGCACCCGGAGATCGACACCGGCGTACACACGCTGATGGCGCTGGCGATTGCCGCCCGCCTCACGCCGGAGGTGGACGTGCGCTTCGCCACTCTGTGCCACGATCTCGGCAAAGGGTTGACGCCGAAAGAGTTCTGGCCGCATCACCACGGCCACGGCCCGGCGGGCGTGCGGCTGGTCGAAGCGCTGTGCCAGCGGCTGCGGGTGCCCAACCCGGTACGGGATTTGAGCAAGCTGGTGGCCGAGTACCATGATTTGATCCACACCGTGAACAAGCTGCGGCCGGAAACCCTGCTGAAGCTGTTCGACGCCATCGACGTCTGGCGCAAACCGCAACGGCTGGAGCAGATGATCCTGACCAGCGAAGCGGATGCGCGCGGCCGCACCGGCTTTGAGGAGAATCCTTATCCGCAGGGCGACTATCTGCGCCAGGCGTATCAGGTGGCGAACGCGGTATCTATTAAAGAAGTGGTAGCCAGCGGGCTGCAGGGCACCGCGATCCGCGACGAGCTCAAACGCCGTCGCCAGCAGGCGCTGGCCGACTGGAAGCTCAATCAAACCATCCTCAACGATCAGGCATAAAAAAACCCCGCAGAGCGGGGTTTTTTCCTGGCATCGGGCTTACAGGAACACCATGTAAACCACGGCCGCCACGATAAAGCGGTAGATGGCGAACGGCACGAACGAGATGCGTTTGATCAGCGACAGGAAGGTTTTGATCGCAATCAGCGCCACCACGAAGGCAGTAACGAAACCGACGGCGAACATCGGCAGGTCGCCCCAGGTCAGGAAGTGCAGGCTCTTGTACAGATCCAGGCCGCTGGCGCCTATCATCATCGGCACCGCCAAAATGAAGGAGAACTCGGACGCCGCATAGCGGTTTACGCCCACCAGCATGCCACCGGCGATGGTCGCTCCCGAACGGGAGAAGCCCGGCCACAGCGCCAGGCACTGGAAGCAACCGATCAAAAACGCCTGCCGGTAGGTGATGTCATCCAGCCCTTCCGCACGCGGCTTCTTCGGCTTCAGCCATTCCGCCGTCAACAACAGCAGGCCGCCGACCACCAACGCGTACATCACGTTTTTCGGCGCGAACAGCGATTTAATGACATCGTGGAATATCAACCCCAGCACCACTGCCGGGATCATCCCCAACAGGATGTGCCCCAGCTTCAGCCGGCCGCGGGTTTTGCCCTCATGCTCCACCGGCTTGCCGCCGAAATGGATGCCGATCAGGCCGAACAACCGGCGCCAGAACATCACTACCACCGCCAGGATCGACCCCAGTTGGATGATGACTTCAAAGGTCTTGGCTTTGTCGCCGGTAAAGCCCAGCCACTCGCCAACGATGATCATATGCCCGGTGGAAGACACCGGCAGAAATTCGGTTAATCCCTCAACAACCCCAAGAACAAACGCAATAAACAGTGAATGCATGTCCGTCATGTGCTTCGCTCACCCCATAAATTTGCGACTAACATAAACATAAAAAAGCGGCAGTGCTTAAAGACAATGCCGCTAAAACAATTCTCAGGATTAAGACCAGCTTAACGGTCTTTCGTTGCAAGCAGATGACATAAAATCATGCGGGACGAGTGCCGCGCTCAATGATCACGCCGACCCGATTGGCATGTGCTACAGCGCCCGGTTTGCTGACCTTAATACGGACCCACGGGGAATTGAAGCGCTGAAGCAAAATTTCGGATATTTCCTCCGCCACGCGTTCCACCAGCGCGAACCGGTTCGATTCAACGTGCCGGATCACGGCGTCGCTGACGTCGGCATAGCTCAGACAGTCAGTTACGTCGTCGCTGGCGGCGGCCGGCCGGTTATCCCAGCCCATTTCGATATCGAACACCAGCTTCTGACGAATGCCCTGTTCCCACTCATAAACGCCAATGGTGGTAATTACGGTAAGCTCTTCAATAAATACGATATCCATCACGTCATTCTCTGTTTTTGGCCTTGCCGGATACCACTTCCAGCGGAATGTGCGTATTATCCATGGATGTTGCGAGTAAAACGACCATTATTAAACGGAACCGCGTTATGAGTGCTACCGCGCTTGGCATGATTATCTTCGCGTATCTGTGCGGCTCGATTTCCAGTGCGATCCTGGTTTGCCGGATCGCCAGGCTGCCGGATCCGCGTGAACATGGCTCAGGAAACCCCGGGGCGACCAACGTCCTGCGCATCGGCGGCCGGCTGGCGGCGGCGGCGGTGCTGGTGTTCGATATTCTGAAAGGGATGCTGCCGGTCTGGCTGGCCTACAAACTCGATGTGCCGCCGCTGTACCTCGGCCTGACGGCGATCGCCGCCTGTCTGGGGCACATCTATCCGGTGTTCTTCCACTTCCGTGGCGGTAAAGGCGTGGCGACGGCATTTGGCGCCATCGCGCCTATCGGCTGGGATCTGACCGGCCTGATGACCGGTACCTGGCTGTTGACGGTGCTGCTCAGCGGTTACTCTTCGCTCGGCGCCATCGTCAGCGCGCTGATCGCCCCGTTCTACGTCTGGTGGTTCAAACCGCAGTTCACCTTCCCGGTAGCGATGCTCTCCTGCCTGATCCTGATGCGGCATCACGACAATATTCAGCGCCTGTGGCGCGGCCAGGAAGGCAAGATTTGGGGCAAGCTGCGCAAGAAGAAAAACGACGCGGATAACGGCGACCAGCCGAAAGACGAATAGCAGAAGGGCCGGATAATCCGGCCCTTTGTTTTATACCGCAGGCAATTCCGCCAGCGGCCAGCGCGGCCGCACCGAAACGCTCAGCTCCAGGTTGGCGCCGCTCTTCAGGCGCACCATGCCGGCATAGGCGATCATCGCGCCGTTGTCGGTGCAAAATTCCGGGCGGGCATAGAACACTTCCCCACCGCGTTTATGCATCATCTCCGCCAGTTTGGCGCGCAGCGTGCGGTTGGCGCTTACGCCGCCGGCCATCACCAGGCGCTTGAAGCCGGTCTGCTCCAGCGCGCGTTTGCATTTGATCGCCAGCGTATCCACCACCGCATCCTCGAAGGCGCGGGCGATGTCGGCACGCGTCTGATCGTCGTTGCCGTTGGAGCGGATGGTGTTGGCGGCGAAGGTTTTCAGCCCGGAGAAACTGAAGTCCAGCCCCGGACGATCGGTCATCGGCCGCGGGAAGGTGAAGCGCCCCGCCGTGCCCTGCTGCGCCATCTTCGACAGCATCGGCCCGCCGGGATAATCCAGGCCGAGCAGCTTGGCGGTCTTGTCGAACGCTTCGCCGGCCGCGTCGTCGATCGACTCGCCCAGCAGCTCATACTCACCGATGCCGGTGACGCTGATCAGCTGGGTGTGGCCGCCGGAGACCAGCAGCGCGACGAACGGGAATGCCGGCGGATTGTCTTCCAGCATCGGTGCCAGCAGGTGGCCTTCCATATGGTGCACCGGCACCGCCGGCACGTTCCAGGCGAACGCCAGCGCGCGCCCGACGGTCGCGCCGACCAGCAGCGCCCCCACCAGGCCCGGCCCGGCGGTGTAGGCCACGCCGTCGATGTCGGCCGGGGTCAGGTTGGCCTCTTTCAGCGCCGCCTGAATCAGCGGCACGGTTTTGCGCACGTGATCGCGGGAGGCCAGTTCCGGCACCACACCGCCGTAGTCGGCGTGCAGCTTCACCTGGCTGTATAATTGGTTGGCCAACAAACCGGTTTGATCGTCATACACTGCAATTCCGGTTTCATCGCAGGACGTTTCTATACCCAGTACTCGCATTACATTTCCCATCATTCACGTGCGGCCGCCAGTCTACCACATTCCGCCGCATTTACCGCCGGTGCGGCGCATCTTGTCACCGGCTCGCACCTATGTCGATGATTCATCCAGAAAATGCCCAGGCGATTAAACACGAGCATTTTTTTCTGATTAGTCTATAATCAGCGCCCGGTGCAAAATTGCGCACGTTGCGGCAGAGCGACGCGGGTTTCAATTTGCTGTGGTGCTTTACAAAGCAGCATCCATTGGAGTAAAATTCCGCACCATTTTGAAAAGGCTGGCGCTTGGCCAGCAGCAAACCGAATTTTATTGAGGTGAGAGGCACATGCCGGTAATTAAAGTACGTGAAAACGAGCCATTTGACGTTGCTCTGCGTCGTTTCAAACGCTCTTGCGAAAAAGCGGGTGTTTTAGCTGAAGTTCGTCGTCGTGAGTTTTATGAAAAACCAACTACCGAACGTAAACGCGCTAAAGCTTCTGCTGTGAAACGTCACGCGAAGAAACTGGCTCGCGAAAACGCACGCCGCACTCGTCTGTATTAATTCTTCGGGGGCAACCCCACCGCGTGAATTTCTGATTTTCAAAATCGCGCAGACCGAGTAGTTGCATACGAAGGCCGTGCTTTCCGAAAGGAATGCGCGGCTTGTTCTCGTTTATAGGCTAATGAAGTAAGGGCTTATGGCTGGACGAATTCCGCGCGTATTTATCAATGACTTGCTGGCTCGCACCGACATCGTCGATCTGATCGACGCCCGCGTGAAGCTCAAGAAGCAAGGCAAGAACTACCACGCGTGCTGTCCGTTCCACCACGAAAAGACGCCTTCATTTACCGTTAATGGCGAAAAGCAGTTTTATCACTGTTTTGGGTGTGGTGCGCACGGCAACGCCGTCGACTTTTTGATGAATTACGACCGGCTTGAGTTTGTCGAAACCATCGAAGAGCTGGCGACCATGCACGGGCTGGAAGTGCCTTACGAAGCGGGCACCGGGCCAACCCAGATCGAACGCCATCAGCGCCAGAGCCTGTACCAACTGATGGAGCAGCTCAGCGCGTTCTATCAACAGTCACTGCAGCAGTCCTCCGGGGCACCGGCGCGCAGCTATTTGCAGCAGCGCGGATTAAGTGACGACGTTATTCGCCATTTCGCCATCGGCTTCGCGCCGGCGGGATGGGACAACGCCCTGAAGCGTTTCGGCCGCGACGCCGACTCGCGCCGCGCATTGAACGATGCCGGCATGCTGGTGACTAACGATCAGGGGCGTTCGTACGACCGTTTCCGCGAACGGGTGATGTTCCCCATCCGCGACAAACGCGGGCGCGTGATCGCCTTCGGCGGCCGCGTATTGGGCGATGGCATGCCGAAGTACCTGAACTCGCCGGAAACCGAAGTTTTCCATAAGGGCCGCCAGCTTTACGGCCTGTATGAAGCACAGCAGAACCACCCTACCCTGCAGCGGCTGCTGGTGGTGGAAGGGTATATGGACGTGGTGGCGTTGGCGCAATTCGGCATCGATTATGCCGTCGCCTCGCTCGGAACCTCGACGACGGCTGAACACATTCAGCTGCTGTTCCGCGCCACCGACAACGTCGTCTGCTGTTACGACGGCGACCGCGCCGGCCGCGAAGCGGCATGGCGGGCGTTGGAAACCGCGTTGCCGTACCTGAACGACGGGCGCCAGCTGCGGTTCATGTTTTTGCCTGACGGCGAAGACCCGGACACCCTGGTGCGCAAGGAAGGCAAAGAAGCCTTCGAACAGCGAATGGAGCAGGCGCAGCCGCTGTCCACTTTCCTGTTCGAAAGCCTGCTGCCGCAGGTGGATCTGAGCAGCCCGGACGGGCGCGCCAAGCTGAGCACGCTGGCGCTGCCGCTGATTACTCAGGTGCCGGGCGAAACGTTGCGCTTGTACCTGCGCCAGGAGCTCGGCAACAAGCTGGGGCTGCTGGACGATAGCCAGCTCGACAAGCTGATGCCCAAGCAGGCGGAAAATGCGAATCCTTATCAGGCGCCCCAGCTAAAACGCACAACCATGCGTATACTGATAGGGTTACTGGTGCAAAATCCGCAGTTGGCTACACTTATCCCTTCGCTTGAAGGGCTGGAGCAGACCAAACAGGCGGGATTGCCGCTGTTCGTCGAACTGGTGCAGACCTGTTTGGCGCAGCCGGGCCTGACGACCGGGCAATTGCTGGAGCTGTATCGCGACAACAAATTCAGCCAGCAGCTTGAAACCTTGGCGACCTGGAACCATATGATCGTTGAGGATATGGTCGAGCAGACCTTTTTGGATACGTTGGCCAGCCTGTACGACTCGGTGCTCGAGCAACGGCTGGAAACGCTGATCGCCCAGGCCAGAACGCGCGGCCTGAGCCCGGAGGAACGTGAAGAAGTCCGTTCCCTCAACCAGGTTTTAGCGAAGAAAAACTGAATACCAAACGGCTTAAGTGCCGATAATTGCGAGGGCAGAGCCCTGCACAGTGCCGCCATAGTGGGCCGCGGCGATAACGAAAACGCCCCAAATGCTATTGTTGGCGGTTTCGCCGACCGACACCAACCTAAATACTCTGAAGTGTGGATACCGTCTTATGGAGCAAAACCCGCAGTCACAGCTGAAGCTACTTGTCACCCGTGGTAAGGAGCAAGGCTATCTGACCTATGCTGAGGTCAATGACCATCTGCCGGAAGATATCGTCGACTCCGATCAGATCGAAGACATCATCCAGATGATTAACGACATGGGCATCCAGGTGATGGAAGAAGCACCGGACGCCGATGACCTGCTGCTCGCCGAAAACTCGAACAGCACGGACGAAGATGCGGAAGAAGCCGCCGCACAGGTTCTGTCCAGCGTGGAATCCGAAATCGGCCGCACCACCGACCCGGTGCGCATGTACATGCGCGAAATGGGTACCGTCGAACTGCTGACGCGCGAAGGCGAAATCGACATCGCCAAGCGCATCGAAGACGGCATCAACCAGGTGCAGTGCTCGGTTGCCGAATACCCGGAAGCCATTACCTACCTGCTTGAACAGTACGATCGCGTCGAAGCGGGCGAAGCGCGCCTGTCCGACCTGATCACCGGCTTCGTCGATCCTAACGCGGAAGAGGACATCGCCCCAACCGCCACCCACATCGGTTCCGAACTGTCGAGCGAAGAGCAAGACGACGACGAAGAAGATGAGGATGCCGAAGAGGACGACACCGAAGACGACAACAGCATCGATCCTGAGCTGGCGCGTCAGAAGTTCGCCGAGCTGCGCGATCAGTATGAAGCGACGCGCTTGGTGATCAAGAAGAACGGCCGCAGCCACGCCAGCGCCGCGGACGAGATCCTGAAGCTGTCCGAAGTGTTCAAGCAGTTCCGCCTGGTGCCGAAACAGTTCGACTTCCTGGTCAACAGCATGCGCACCATGATGGACCGCGTTCGCACCCAGGAACGCATCATCATGAAGCTGTGCGTTGAACAGTGCAAAATGCCGAAGAAAAACTTCGTCACCCTGTTCGCCGGCAACGAAACCAGCGATTCCTGGTTCGAAGCCGCGCTGGCGATGGCCAAGCCATGGTCGGAAAAGCTGAAAGACGTGGCCGAAGACGTGCAGCGCAGCCTGCAGAAACTGCGTCAGATCGAAGAAGAAACCGGCCTGACCATCGAGCAGGTCAAAGACATCAACCGTCGCATGTCGATCGGTGAAGCGAAAGCGCGCCGCGCGAAGAAAGAAATGGTTGAGGCCAACCTGCGTCTGGTTATTTCCATCGCCAAGAAATACACCAACCGCGGCCTGCAGTTCCTGGATCTGATTCAGGAAGGCAACATCGGCCTGATGAAAGCGGTAGACAAGTTCGAATACCGCCGCGGCTACAAGTTCTCGACGTACGCCACCTGGTGGATCCGTCAGGCTATCACCCGCTCCATCGCCGACCAGGCGCGCACCATCCGTATTCCGGTGCATATGATTGAGACCATCAACAAGCTCAACCGTATTTCGCGCCAGATGCTGCAAGAGATGGGCCGCGAGCCGACGCCGGAAGAGCTGGCCGAGCGCATGCTGATGCCGGAAGACAAGATCCGCAAGGTGCTGAAGATCGCCAAAGAGCCAATCTCGATGGAGACGCCGATCGGCGACGACGAAGATTCGCATCTGGGCGACTTCATCGAGGATACCACCCTCGAGCTGCCGCTGGACTCCGCGACCTCGGAAAGCCTGCGTTCCGCCACCCACGACGTGCTGGCCGGCCTGACCGCGCGCGAAGCGAAAGTGCTGCGCATGCGTTTCGGTATCGACATGAACACCGACCACACGCTGGAAGAGGTAGGCAAGCAGTTTGACGTTACCCGTGAGCGTATCCGTCAGATCGAAGCCAAGGCGCTGCGCAAGCTGCGTCACCCAAGCCGCTCCGAAGTGCTGCGCAGCTTCCTGGACGACTAAGTCCGGCTGCCGCACCAAAAACAAAAACCCCGGCCTGCCGGGGTTTTTTTATGCCCTGAATACGCCTCGCCGCATCATTGCAGCGCCAGGAACAGCTCGCGATAGCTGGCGGTGAGCTGCTCCAGGGTGGCGCGGTTCAATCCGCTGGGGTTGGGCAATACCCACACCTCGGTTTCCCCCAACGTCAGCGTCTGCTTGCCCCAGGGCGCATTTTTCACCCCGAAGGCGGTGGTGAACGCCTGCTTGCCCAAAATCGCCAGCGCGCGCGGCTGATAGCGCAGGATCTTCTCTTGCAGCGCCTCACCGCCGCTACGCAGCTCGTCGCGCGACAGCTCGCTGGCCGCCACCGTCGGGCGCGCCACCAGCGCGGTAATGCCGCAGCCGTTGTCCTTCAACTGCTGCCACTGCTCCGGCGCCAGCTGGCTCTCGGTAAAGCCGGCCTGATGGATCACCTTCCAGAAGCGATTGCTGCCGTTGGCGAAAGGATAGCCCTGATGGGCGGAAGAAAGACCGGGGTTGATGCCGCAAAACACCACCCGCAGATTGGGCGCCAGAAGTTCCATGAGTGTCGTGAGTCCATTGCAGGGATTTACTGCGGTTATCGCAAAATCCGCCAGCAATTACAACAGGCTAGAACTGTGCAGAAAAGCAACATACGGGCGAGTAACAGTAGACCGCCGCTTAAGGATTCCCTATAATCTCGCGGCTTGGCCCCTTAGCTCAGTGGTTAGAGCAGGCGACTCATAATCGCTTGGTCGTTGGTTCAAACCCAACAGGGGCCACCAAATTTTTGCTGTTTTCACAGCCTTACAAGCCATCCTGTCCGGGGTGGCTTTTTTGTTTCCCGCCTGCGTGCCACACTTCTCTCTCGGCATTCTCGTTTATTCCGACCCATAAGGATCCCGCATGATCGTCATCTGCGACCACGACAACCTCGACGCCTGGCTGGCGCTGCGCACCGCGCTGTGGCCCTCCGGCTCGCCTGAAGATCACCGCGCGGAAATGCGCGAGATATTGGCTTCGCCGCACCACACCGCGTTTATGGCGCGGGGGCTGGACGGCGCTTTCGTTGCCTTTGCCGAGGTCGCGCTGCGCTACGATTACGTCAACGGCTGCGAATCGTCGCCGGTGGCGTTTTTGGAAGGAATTTATACCGCCGAACGCGCCCGCCGCCAGGGCTGGGCCGCGCGCCTGATCGCGCAGGTGCAGGAGTGGGCGAAGCAACAGGGGTGCAGCGAGCTGGCGTCGGATACCGATATCGCCAATCTGGACTCCCAGCGCCTGCATGCGGCGCTGGGCTTTGCCGAAACGGAGCGAGTAGTGTTTTACCGCAAAACGCTGGGCTGATCAGGCGGTCTTGCTTTGCCGCTGATGCGCCAGCTGCTCGGCGCGCAGCAGGATCTCCTGCAGATCGTCCTCGTCAATATCGAACAGATCCCCCTCCATCAGCGCCTCGTGCAGATCGGCGCGGGTGATGGCAACGGCATCGATCGGCAGATTGGCCGGTTTGGCCTCCGCCGGCGCCAGCGCGTGCGGGTAGCGTCGCCCGGCCAGGTTATTGAACAGAATGGCCAGCGCCGCCAGCAGCACCGAGTTCAGCAGCACCGGGTACAGCACGAAGTGGTAGCCCATCTGGTGAATGCCGGGGCCGCCGAGGATGGCGGTCAGCGCCACCGCGCCACCCGGAGGATGCAGGCAGCGCAGCTTGAACATCAGGCCGATGGCCACCGCCGCCGCAACGCCGCAGGCCAGGCCCGGATCGGGGATCAGCAGACCGGCGCTGACACCCACCGTCGCCGCCAGCGCATTGCCGCCGACGATCGACCAGGGCTGCGCCAGCGGGCTGTTGGGCACGCCGAACAGCAGCACCGCCGAGGCGCCCATCGGCGCGATAAACCACAGGTTCACCTCGCCCAAAATAAAGTGGCTGATCCAGCCGGCGAGCATCAGCCCCAAACCGGCGCCGACGCTGGAAATCAGCATCTCTCGTTTGCCCACCGCCAGCGGGTGCGGCCACAGGCGCGCGCATCCCACTTTTACTCGTTCTATCCACTGCGTCTTCATGTTACCCAATACGGCTCAATTCACGTGTTGGCAACAAATATATCACATCATCCTGAAGGAGCTCACGGCGCTGCAGGCCGCGGCATCAAACAACTTTTGACCTAACAGATTGATTTTTAGCCATCCCTCAACAATGATGAATGTTCTCCCCTTAACCCCGAGGAACCGCCGATGTCTCAACCGATCACCGAGCTTTACACCGACAGTGAATTTTTCAGCCCGTACGCCATGTCCGCCTTTGTCGTGCTGACGGAAAAAGGCATTCCGTTCACCGTGAAGACGGTGGATCTGGCGAAGGAAGAGAATAAAGAGGCGGCCTACGCGGCGCTGTCGCTCACCCGCCGGGTGCCGACGCTGGCCATCGGCGAGTTTCAGCTCTCGGAGTCTTCGGCGATCGCCGAATACCTGGAGGACATCCATCCAGCCCACGCCGTGTACCCGCGCGACGTGAAGCTGCGCGCCAAGGCGCGCGAGATCCAAGCCTGGCTGCGCAGCGATCTGCAGCCGATCCGCGCCGAGCGCTCGACCGAGGTGGTGTTCAACAACGGCAAGTTCCCGCCGCTGTCCGAAGCCGCACAGGGGGCCGCACGCAAGCTGATCGACGCCGTCGAAAAGCTGCTGAGCCACGGGCAGGACAATCTGTTCAGGGAGTGGTGCATCGCCGACACCGATCTGGCGCTGATGCTCAACCGGCTGGTGATGCACGGCGATCCGGTGCCGGAGCGCCTGCGCCACTATGCGCACAAGCAGTGGCAGCGCCCGTCGGTGCAGGCCTGGCTGGCGCTGTCGGCAAAGAGGCGCGCCTGAGAAAAAAATCGGCGGCCACGACGCCGCCGTTCTCAATGCCGAGAAACAACATCACTGCTTGAGGGAAGGCAAATCACCATCCAGAGGGCAGATAGCCTAACAATGAAGCGATGGCGTACACCGCGCTGGCCAGGTACAGCAGCACAATGCTGATCTGCAGCAGCGGGTGCGTGATCCAGTTGCACTGCCAGCGCGGCGTCTGGTCGCCATGTTTGCGTGCGCCGCGCAGGATCAGCATCGGCATGATCGACAGGATCACCCCGCTGAACACCCCGGCGAAGTAGAGCGCGTTGACGAACGACACCAGCCCGCTGTAGGCCAGCGCGAACGGCGGCACCACCACCAGCAGCAGCACGCCGAAGCGGCGCAGCGGCAGCTCGTCGTTGCCCAGCCGGAACTTGTCGAAAATATTGGTCAGAAAGCTGCCGCCCAATCCCCAGTAGGAAGTCAGCATCGCGCACAGCGCGAAGATGTTGGCGGAGAAGAACGCCCACTGCCCCAGCGCCTGGCCCCAGGAGATGGTGGCCACGTCGGAGATGCCATCCAGCCCGCTGAGCGCGATCACCGACATCGGCACCGCCGCCAGCAAAATGAAGGTCACCGCCATGCCGACGATGATCGCCTTCGGCAACTGCTCCGGCTTGTCGGCAAAGCCGCGCGCCATTTCCGGCACGATGTACTGCGCCGAGAAGCAGAACACCACCACGTTGAACACCGGCACCATAAAGCGCCAGTCGCCGTCCAGCAGGTTGCGCATCTGGGTGGTGTCTTTCAGCAGCGTCGCCGCCACCAGCGCGGTCAGCATCACCACCATGCCGATGCTGATGAACTTCTCGCCGCGGCCGATCGCTTTCAAACCGAGATACAGCACGCCGGCGGCGGGCACGAAGAACAGCAGGCTGCCCAGCGCCGGCGAGATGCCGAACAGCGATTGCAGCAGCTTACCGCTGCCGGTCATGTAGGCGGTAAGCGCCCCAACGCTGTTGACGCACACCGAAGCGAACATCAGCCAGGCGCCCAGGCCGCCGACGTAGCGCTTCGCCAGCCCGCTCAGCTGCAGATGTGCGCGGGTGCGCAGCGTGGATTCGGCGACGTACAGCATAGTGATGGTGGTCAGACTCCCCACCAGCACCAGCCAGAACAGCAGCGGCAGGAAACCGGCCTTGCTGGAGGCGTAGGCGATGGAGAGCACCCCGGCGCCGATGTTGGTGCCGACGATCATCGCCACCCCTTCGAGGAAACTTAACGATTTGGCGGGTGCAGGTGCTCGCACCCCGGCGGTAAGCGCCGGAGAAACAGAGATATTATCAGACATGCATCATCCTTTATCGCCCGGCGACGCTGGCCGCCGGGATGGGTTAACGTCCTGACGCTCAACAGCTCACATCGATACACAGGTATTTCAGCTCCAGATATTCTTCTATCCCGTAGCGCGATCCTTCACGCCCGAGCCCTGACTGTTTCACGCCGCCGAACGGCGCCACTTCGTTGGAAATCAGCCCGGTGTTGATGCCGACCATGCCGTACTCCAGCGCTTCCGGCACGCGCCACTGGCGCGCGGCGTTCTGCGTGAACAGGTAGGCGGCCAGGCCGAATTCGGTGTCGTTGGCCATGGCGATGGCTTCCGCCTCGTCATGGAAGCGGAACAGCGGCGCCACCGGCCCGAAGGTCTCTTCTTTGGCGAAGCGCATCTTCTGCGTTACGCCGGTCACCACCGTCGGCTGGAAGAAAGTGCCGCCGAGCGCGTGCGGCTGGCCACCGGTGGCGATCTGCGCCCCTTTGATCAGCGCGTCGTCGATATGGCTCTGCACCTTCGCCACCGCATCGCTGTCGATCAGCGGCCCCTGGGTGGTGCCTTCCTGGCTGCCGTCGCCGACTTTCAGCTGCTCGACCGCCGCTACCAGTTTTTCCACCAGCCGCTCGTAGATGCCGTCCTGCACGTAGATGCGGTTGGCGCAGACGCAGGTCTGGCCGCTGTTGCGGAACTTGGAGGCCATGATGCCCGCCACCGCCGCGTCCAGATTGGCGTCGTCGAACACGATGACCGGCGCGTTACCGCCCAGCTCCAGCGACAGTTTCTTAATGCTCGGCGCGCACTGCGCCATCAGGATGCGGCCGACCTCGGTCGAACCGGTAAAGCTCAGCTTGCGCACCACCGGGCTGTCGCACAGCACCTTGCCCACCTGCGCCGCTTCCCCGGTCACCACCTGCAAAACGCCGGCGGGAATACCGGCGTCCTGCGCCAGCTTGGCCAGCGCCAACGCGGTCAACGGCGTTTGCTCAGCCGGTTTGACGATGATGGCGCAACCGGCCGCCAGCGCCGGCGCCACCTTGCGGGTGATCATCGCCGCCGGGAAATTCCACGGGGTGATGGCCGCACACACACCGATCGGCTGTTTCACCACCACCAGGCGCTGCGAAGCCTGCGGCGCCTGCAATACCGCGCCGTCCACCCGCTTGGCCTCTTCGGCGAACCAGGTGATGAACGACGCGGCGTACGCCACTTCGCCGCGCGCTTCCGCCAGCGATTTGCCCTGCTCGGCGGTCATCAGCTGCGCCAGATCTTCCTGTGCGGCAAGTACCTTGTCGGCCCAGGCCAACAGCAGCGCGGAACGCTGCTTGGCGGTCAGCTGTTTCCACTCGTTTTGCGCCCGCTGCGCCGCCGCGATCGCCTGCTGGGTTTCCTCTTCGCTGACCAGCGGAATGCTGGCCAGTTCGGCGCCGGTGGCCGGATTGATCACCGCTTCGCGCTTACCGCTCAGGGCATCGCACCATTCGCCGTTGATCAGACACTGGCTGCGCAGCAGCTCGGGATTGTTCAATTTCATGCCGTTCGCTCCTTAGTGAGCCAGCGCGCGGGACAGGATGCCCATCGCCTTGGTGAACTGATCGTCCGGGATGGTCAGCGGATACAGGAAGCGGATCACGTTGCCGTTCACGCCGCAGCTCAACAGCAGCAGCCCTTCTTCCATCGCCTTCTGCTGAACCTGACGGGTGATCTCCGCCGAAGGCTTGCCGGTAGCCGGATCGTTGAACTCCACCGCCACCATCGAACCTTGCGCCCGTACATCCGCAATTGCCGGGCTGGTTTTGCGCGCCTGCTGCAGCACTTCCACCAGGTGCTGCCCCAAGCGCTGGGCGCGCTGGCACAGCTGCTCTTCGTCGATCACGTCCAGCACCGCGTGCGCCGCGGCCACCGCCAGCGGGTTACCGGCGTAGGTGCCGCCCAGCCCGCCCGGCGCCGGCGCGTCCATCACCTCGGCGCGGCCCGCCACCGCCGACAGTGGCATGCCGCCCGCCAGGCTTTTCGCCATGGTGATCAGATCCGGTTTAACGCTGTAGTGCTCCATGGCGAACAGCTTGCCGGTACGGGCGAAGCCGGTCTGTACTTCGTCGGCAATGAGAAGAATGCCGTGCTGGTCGCACAGCGCGCGCAACGCCTGCATAAAGTCGGCCGGCGCCACGTTGAAACCGCCTTCGCCCTGCACCGGCTCCAGCACGATCGCCGCCACCTGCTTGGGATCGATATCCGCTTTAAACAAGCGATCCAGGCTGTTCATCGCGTCTTCGGTAGTCACGCCGTACAGCGCATTCGGGTACTGGCCGTGGAACACCGAACCGGGGAACGGCCCGAAGCCCAGTTTGTAAGGCGCCACTTTGCCGGTCAGCGCCATGGTCATGTAGGTACGGCCGTGGAAGCCGCCGCCGAAGGTGATCAAGCCCGGACGGCCGGTGTAAGCGCGGGCGATCTTCACCGCGTTTTCCACCGCTTCCGCGCCGGTGGTGAAGAAGGCGGTTTTACACGGGCCGGCGATCGGCGCGCGCTGGTTGATGCGCTCCGCCAACGAGACATAGCTTTCGTAAGGAACGATCTGATAGGCAGTGTGGGTGAAGGCCTGCAGTTGCTTTTCAATCGCGGCGATCACCTTCGGGTGGCGGTGGCCGGTGTTCAGCACGGCGATCCCCGAGGCGAAATCGATCACTTCTCTGCCTTCCACATCCCACAGCGTAGCGTTCTCTGCGCGCTCGGCGTAAAAACCACACATCACGCCCACTCCGCGCGGGGTGGCGTCCTGACGGCGTTGGTTCAATTCTGCGTTTTTCATGCTGTTCTCTCCGGTCGGTGCCAGTTACACGTTTCGTTCACATTCGTGAAACAATGACGTTTATTTACACAGGATGTGGCCCTATAATCGAGTGCCAGTTACGAATAATTGAGGGATCCAATTGCGCTCATTGAGTGGTGATCTGTTGCTGCAGCGCCTTGGCGAGCAGCCCGATGACAAGCTGCACAAGCGGCTTTACAACGCGATCCGCACCAGCATTCTCGACGGCAGCCTGCCGCCCTCCAGCCGCCTGCCCGCTTCGCGCGATTTGGCGCAGGAACTCAGCCTGTCCCGCAACACGGTGTTAACCGTTTATGAACAACTTCTGGCGGAAGGCTACGTGTCGGCGCGCGCCGGCAGCGGCACCTTCGTCGCCGACACGGTGCCGGACAGCTGCCTCTCCACCGGCGGCGCGCCGGCCGACGGCAGCGGGCAACCGCGGCGCGTCGAGCTGTCCGAGCGCGGCACCACGCTGCTGCACCACGCCAGCGCCAGCCCCAAACAGTGGGGGGCGTTCATTCCCGGCGTGCCCGACGTCAACGCCTTTCCCCATCAGCTGTTCAGCAAGATCCAGGCGCGCCTCAGCCGCCGCCCGGCGCCGCAGCGGCTGACCTACAGCAATCAAGGCGGCAGCCCGGAGCTGCAGCATGCGTTGGTGGAGTATTTACGGGTGGCGCGCTCGGTGCGCTGCTCGCCGGAACAGATCCTGATCACCGAGGGCATTCATCAGGCGATCGATCTGGTGACGCGCATGTTGTGCAATCCGGGGGATGACGCCTGGATCGAAGAGCCGGGCTATTGGGGGATCCGCAATATCCTGCGCATCAATGCGCTGAACATCTGCCCGCTGGCGGTGGACGAAGCCGGGCTGGTGCCGCCGGAGCAGCCGACCACCCCGCCCCGCCTGATTTTCGTCACTCCGTCGCACCAGTATCCGCTCGGCTCGGTGATGAGCCTGGCGCGCCGCCAACGGCTGCTGGCGCTGGCGCGCAACGCCGGCGGCTGGATCGTCGAGGACGATTACGACAGTGAATTCCGCTTTTCCGGCCAACCGATCCCGGCGCTGCAAGGGCTGGAGGCCGACGCGCCGGTGATTTATATCGGCACCTTCAGCAAAACGCTCTATCCGGCGCTGCGCCTCGGCTATGTGGTGTTGCCGCCGCCGCTGGTGCAGGCGCTGAAAACCGCCCACGCCGAGCTGTACCGCGGCGGGCACCTGCTGATCCAGAGCGCGCTGGCGGAGTTTATTCAGGCGGGGCATTACACCGCGCATATCCGCCGCATGCGGCTACTGTATGCCCGGCGGCGCGCTTTCCTGACCGGCTTGATCGAACAGCACCTCGGCAAACAGGCGCTCAGCGAGTTCAACAGCAACGCCGGGCTGCATCTGATCCTCAACCTGCCGGACGAGGCCGACGACGTGGCGATCGCCGCCGCCGCCGGCGCGCGCGGGGTGCTGGTGCGGCCGCTGTCGCGCTACTACATGCAGCCCAACCGCCGGCGCGGCCTGCTGATGGGGTTTGCCTGCGTACCGGAAGAGCAGATGGCCGCCGCCTTCACCCAGTTGCTGGCGTGCATCAACGCGCCCGAAATGAAAAAGGCGGCTCCTTAGGGCCGCCTTCGCGCGTTACCAGGCCTGAAGCCGCCAACCGTCCGCCTGCCGGTGCAGACGGTGCGTCGGCCGCAGCGCCTGCAGGAAGTCTTCGTCGTGCGACACCACCAGCATCGCGCCGGGGAAATCCGCCAGGGCGGTTTCGATCGCCAGCGACGACGCCAGATCCAGGTGGTTGGTCGGTTCGTCCAGCAACAGCAGCTGCGCCGGTTGCCGCCGCCACAGCGCGCAGGCCAGCGCCGCCTTCAGCCGTTCGCCACCGCTCAGCGAACCCAGCGGCAGCGCGATGCGATCGGCGCCAAGCTGCAACTGCGCCAGCCGGGTGCGCAACGCGCCTTCCACCAGCGGCGAATCCTGCAGCCCGAGATGCTCCATCACCGACAGGCTCGGGTCGAGCTGCGACAGGGTTTGATCGAGATAGGCCGTCGACAGCGGGCAATGACAATGGCCGGCAAGCGGCGCCAGCTGGCCGAGAACGGTCTTCAGCAAGGTGGACTTGCCGCAGCCGTTGGGGCCGGTCAACGCCACGCGCATCGGACCGTCGATCCGCAGATCCAGCGGCGGCGCGCTGACGAACGGCAGCTGCAGCTGCTCGAGCACCAGCACCTGCTTGTTCGCGCTCACTTCGCTGCCCGGCAGCGCCAGCAACACCGGCTGTTCCTCTTCCACCCGCTGATAGGCCTCGCGCACCGCCGCATCGAGGCTGTCGCGCTGGTCCTGATGCTGTTTGCGCAGCGTGCCGAGGCTCTCCTTCGCCGCCGATTTGTAGGCCACCCGTTCGAAAGAGGCGATATTCAGCGTATCGACGACGCGCAGCGTTTGCGCCGAGCGCCGCTGGCTCATGTCGTGCTCTTTCTGTTGCCGGGCGCGGGTACGGCGGCGCTCCTCGCGCGCATGCTCCAGATCGGCGCGCGCCGCCTGCTGCTCCGTGTCGCGCTGGCGGCGGTAGTCGTCGTAGTTGCCGCCGTAGCTGCGCAGCGCGCCGGGCGTCAGTTCGACGATGCGCTCCATACGCCCCAGCAGTTGCCGGTCATGGCTGGCGATCAGCAGCCCGCCCTGCCACCGCTCCAGCTGCTGATACAGCCAGGCGCGCCCGGCGCTGTCGAGGTGGTTGGTCGGTTCGTCCAGCAGCAGATAATCCGCCTCCCCCAGAAAAGCGCCGCACAGCGCCGCGCGCATCCGTTCGCCGCCGCTCAAGTCGCATGCGGATCGCAACGGATCGAAGGCCGGCAGCCCGGCGGCGGCGAAGGCGCTTTGCAGGCGATCGTTGAGATCCCAGCGCCCTTCCAGACGATCGATGTCGTCCGCCAACGGCCGCCCCTGCTCGATGCGCGCCAGCGCAGCGAACACCTCGCCGTAGCCCAGCAGCTGCGCCAGCGTAGTGTCGGCCGCGATCTCCGGCTGCTGCGCAACGTATGCCAATGCGGCATGGGATTCGACGTGCCCGTTGCCCGGCCGATCCCGCCCGGCGATCAGGCGCAGCAGCTGGGTTTTGCCGACGCCGTTGCGCCCCACCAGGCCGCAGCGCTGCCGATCGAAAGCGAGATCCAGCGGGCCGAACAGCGTTTCGCCGTCAGCAAATTGGCAGGTCAGTTGATGTAAAACGAAATAAGGGGACTGCGCAAAATGAGCCATAAGCACTCCTGAATGAGATCAAAATATCCCCACAGGGCGCGAGAGCGCACGGCGTGGGACCAGATATCAACAGGTGTGGTTGTTCATTTTCGGTTATGGCTCCGCAGAGAGAAGGAATTTGCAACGCGCAAAGGTTAACCGATCTTTTGTTCGTTATGCAAACAGTGTCTGAGATTCATGACGTCTATCACATTCGGCGCAACGCAGATTCCCAAGCGGCGCGACAACGGCTAGATTTATCTCATCCGACCACTTGTATTCACATAATTATAACAACGGGCCCCGATTTCACCCGATGGAGAGTGCAATGAGCAATTACCCTCACCTGCTGGCGCCGCTGGATCTCGGCTTCACCACCCTGAAAAACCGGGTGCTGATGGGATCGATGCATACCGGCCTGGAAGAGCTGCCCGACGGCCCGCAGCGCCTGGCCGCGTTCTATGCCGAGCGCGCCGCCGCCGGCGTGGCGCTGATCGTCACCGGCGGCATCGCCCCGAACGAACAGGGCGTGGTTTTTCGCGGCGGTTCGATCCTCAACAGCGAGGAGCAATTGCCTCACCACCGCCCGGTGACCGAAGCCGTCCACAGGGTGGGCGGCAAAATTGCGCTGCAGATCCTGCACACCGGCCGCTACAGCTATCAACCCAAGCTGGTCGCCCCTTCCGCCCTGCAGGCGCCGATCAACCCGTTTACGCCGAGCGCGCTCAGCGAAGCGGAGATCGAGCAGACCATCGCCGACTTCGCCCGCTGCGCGGCGCTGGCGCAGCAGGCCGGCTACGACGGCGTGGAAGTGATGGGATCCGAAGGCTATCTGATCAACCAATTCTTGACGACGCGCACCAATCAGCGCGACGACCAATGGGGCGGCAGCTTCACCAACCGCATGCGCTTCGCCGTCGAGACCGTCAGGGCGGTGCGCCAGGCGGTGGGCGCGGAGTTCATTCTGATCTACCGGCTGTCGATGCTCGATCTGGTGGAAGACGGCTCCAGCTGGCAGGAGATCGAGCAGCTGGCGCTGGCGGTTGAACAGGCGGGCGCCACGATCATCAATACCGGCATCGGCTGGCACGAAGCGCGTATTCCGACTATCGCCACCATGGTGCCGCGCGCCGGGTTCAGTTGGGTGACCCGCAAGCTGATGGGCAAGGTCGGCATCCCGCTGATCACCACCAACCGCATCAACGATCCGGCGGTGGCCGAGCAGGTGCTGGCGGACGGCTGCGCCGACATGGTGTCGATGGCGCGTCCGTTCCTCGCCGACGCCGCCTTTGTGCAGAAAGCCGCCGAGGGGCGCGCCGACGAGATCAATACCTGCATCGGCTGCAACCAGGCCTGTCTCGACCAGATTTTTGAAGGCAAGCTGACTTCCTGCCTGGTCAACCCGCGCGCCTGCCGCGAAACCGAAATGCCGCTGACAATGGCGGAGAAACCGAAAAAACTGGCGGTGATCGGCGCCGGCCCCGCCGGGCTGGCCTTCGCCACCACCGCCGCCAGCCGAGGCCATCAGGTGACGCTGTTCGACGCCGCCGAGCAGATCGGCGGCCAGTTCAACATCGCCAAGCAGATCCCCGGCAAGGAAGAATTCCATGAAACCCTGCGTTACTTCCGCCGCCAGCTGGCGCTGCGCGAAGTGACGGTCAGGCTGGGCGTCAAGGTCGAGGCGGCAGATTTAAGCGAATTCGACGAAGTGATCCTCGCCTGCGGCATCGTGCCGCGCACCCCGGACATCCCCGGCATCGGCCACGCCAAGGTGCTGAGCTATCTGGACGTGCTGCGCGATAAAAAACCGGTCGGCCAGCGGGTGGCGATCGTCGGCGCCGGCGGCATCGGCTTCGACACCGCCGAGTACCTCAGCCAGCACGGCGTGTCCAGCAGCCTGGATCAGGCGGAATTCAACCGCGAATGGGGCATCGACGGCCGCCTTGAGCAGCGCGGCGGGCTGGCGGCGCAAGGGCCACAGGCACCGCGCGCCGCGCGGCAAATCTACCTGTTGCAGCGCAAAACCAGCAAAGTGGGTGAAGGCCTGGGGAAAACCACCGGTTGGATCCATCGCGCCAGCCTGGCGATGCGCGGCGTGAAAATGCTCAACAGCGTCAGCTATCGGCTGATCGACGACGAAGGGCTGCACATCACCCGCGCCGAGCAGGACAGCTGTCTGCCGGTGGACACGGTGGTCATCTGCGCCGGGCAGGAACCGCGCCGCGAGCTGCAGCAGCCGCTGCTGGCGATGGGGAAAACCGTGCATCTGATCGGCGGCGCCGACGTGGCCGCCGAGCTGGACGCACGCCGCGCGATCGATCAGGGGACGCGGCTGGCGATGGCGCTGTAAAAAAAGGGGCGCACAGCGCCCTTGGTCATCACGCTCAGCGACGCGCGCCGGATTTCACCGCTCTCAAGATCACGAACTTCTTGTTCGAGGCCACCAGCGTGCAGTTGCCGAACAGACGCTTGAGCTTCTGGTGATAGTCGAGGTGGCGGTTGCCGACGATGCGCAATTCGCCGCCCACCTGCAGACAGCGCTTGGCGTCGCAGAACATCTGCCAGGCGGTGTGATCGGTAATGGCGTGCTGCTGGTGGAACGGCGGGTTGCACAGCACCGCCTGCACGCTTTCGCGCTCGATGCCCGCCAGCGCGTTGTTCACCTCAAACTGGCAGCGATCCAGCTCTTGCGGCAGGTTGTGCTCCACGTTCAGTTCGCTGGAGGCCACCGCCATGTAAGATTCATCGACGAAGGTCACCTGCGCTTCCGGGTTTTGCGCCAGCGCCGTCAGGCCAATCACGCCGTTGCCGCAGCCCAGATCGACGATATGGCCGTTCAGGCCGCGCGGCAGATGCTCCATAAACAGGCGCGCGCCGATATCCAGGCTGCCGCGCGAGAAGACGTTGGCGTGGTTATGGATAAGCCAATCGGTGCCGTCCAGCGGCCAGTCGGTGGTTTCCGCCGCTGCCGGCGGGACGATGTCCGCCGCCTGGCAGAAGATCAGGCGCGCTTTCTTCCACGCCAGGCTGGTGCGCGTCGGGCCCAGCACCTTTTCAAACAGCTGCATCGTCGAGGTGTGCACGTCGCGCGCCTTGGCGCCGGCGACGATCAGCGTGTCTTCGGTCACGACGTGGCGCAGCGCGCGCAGCTGCTGCTCCAGCAGCGCCAGCGCCTTTGGCACGCGAATCAACACCACCGCCGGCGCCGCCGGCAGCTCGGCCAGGCTGTCCAGCAGCGTAACCTGCTCGGGATCCAGCCCGTTGAGCTTGAGGTTGTGGCGCGTCGCCAGCTGGCTCATGTAGGAGTCGCTGACGCTGTAAGGGCGATGCGCGTGCAACGCACAGGCCAGGGTGCCGAAGTTATCGTTGAAAATCAGCACCGGGCGCCCGCCGATATCTACGTTTTCAAGCTGTTGCAGCAGATATTCGTCCGCCGCTTCCCACGCCTGCAGTTGGGTGGATTCTTCTTGTTGGGGATAACGCTCCAGCTCAAGTTGCTGTGTTCCCAGATCGAGTTGGCTCATTGCCCCTCCTGACTGATAAAATTTGGGCTGTTTATCCCCTAAAAACGCCCGTCAGTAAAATGTTTTTTCGGATAAATTGCGTATGCCAGGATTTGAGCGAAAAAACAGCATAGAATGACCGACTGAATGGCCGTTGATACGGAACAAGAATGTCTGAATTGACCTACCTGCAAGGCTACCCAACGCATCTGCAAAGTCAGGTGCAGCAACTAATCCATCAGAATCGGCTGGGAGACGTGCTGCTGCAGCGCTATCCGCAGGTGCACGACTGCACCACCGACAAGTCGCTGTATCAGTTTACCGTCGATCTGAAAAACCAGTATCTGCGCAACGCCCAGCCGCTGAGCAAGGTGGCCTACGACAGCAAAATCCACGTCATGAAGCACGCGCTTGGCCTGCACACCGCCATCTCGCGCGTGCAGGGCGGCAAACTGAAGGCCAAGGCGGAAATCCGCGTGGCGACGGTGTTCAAGGTCGCGCCCGAACCCTTTTTGCGCATGATCGTGGTGCATGAGCTGGCGCACCTGAAAGAGAAAGATCACAACAAGGCATTCTACAGCCTGTGCTGCCATATGGAGCCGGATTACCACCAGCTGGAGTTCGATACCCGGCTGTATCTGACGCACCTTTCGCTGTTCGGCGAGCTGTATGCATAGCGAGTGAGGGCGTGATAATCTGCGGTTTTAGGCCTGGACCGGAGCTCGCCATGATTCGCTTTGCCGTCGTCGGCACCAACTGGATTACGGAACGTTTTATCGATGCCGCCCATGAAAGCGGCAAACTCAAGCTGAACGCCGTGTATTCACGCTCGCTGGACCAGGCGCAGGCCTTTGGCGCCAACTATCAGGTCACGCAGTTTTTCGACTCGCTCGAGGCGATGGCGCAGTCTGACGCCATAGACGCGGTGTATATCGCCAGCCCCAATTCCCTGCACTGCCCGCAGTCGCTGCTGTTCCTGCGCCATAAAAAACACGTGATCTGCGAAAAGCCGCTGGCCTCCAACCAGCGCGAAGCGGAACAGCTGGTAGCCTGCGCGCGGGAAAATCAGGTGGTGCTGTTCGAAGCGTTCAAAAGCGCCTACTTGCCGAATTTCCTGGCGCTGCAGCAGGCATTGCCGAAAGTCGGCCGGCTGCGCAAAGCCTTTATCAACTACTGCCAATACTCTTCGCGCTACCCGCGCTATCTCGCCGGCGAGAACCCCAACACCTTTAACCCCCAGTTCTCCAACGGCTCGATCATGGACATCGGCTACTACTGCCTGGCCAGCGCGGTAGCGCTGTTCGGCGCGCCGCAGTCGGTGCTGGCCAGCGCCACGCTGCTGGATACCGGCGTGGACGCCCACGGCACCGTCTGCCTGAACTACGGCGATTTCGACGTCACGCTTTCCCATTCCAAAGTCAGCGACTCGGCGATCCCCAGCGAGATCCAGGGGGAAGAAGGCACGCTGATTATCGACAAGATTTCCGAGTGTCAGGGCGTGGCGCTGACGCCGCGCGGCGGCAACCGCCAGGATCTGAGCCAGACGCAGCACATCAATACCATGCTGTATGAAGCGCTGGCCTTCGCCGAGCTGGTTGAGCAGCGTCAGGTGGAACACCCGGGGCTGGAGAATTCGCTGATCGTCGCCCGCCTGCTGACCGACATCCGCCGCCAGACCGGCGTCGTCTTCCCCGCCGACGGAGAATGAGATGAAACCGCTGCTCGTGATGCAAACCGGCGACGCGCCGCAGGCCATTCGCCAGGAACTGGCCAACTTTGAAGGTATGTTCCTGCAACAGGGCAACATCGATGCCGAACGCGCGCACATCGTGCATCTTCCCGCCGGCGAGAGGCCGTTGCCGCCGGCCGCCTATTGCGGCGTTGTCATTACCGGCTCACCGGCGATGGTGACCGAACAGCTGCCGTGGAGCGAGGAAGCCGCCGAATGGCTGCGTCAGGCGATGGCGATCAAACTGCCGTTGTTCGGCGTCTGCTACGGCCACCAGCTGCTGGCCTACGCGCTCGGCGGCGAAGTGGGCTACCACCCGCAGGGCATGGAGGTGGGTACGCTGGAGATCGAACTGCTGCCCGCCGCGGCCGAAGACCGGCGGCTCACCCTGCTGCCGCCGCGTTTCAAGGCCAACCTTATCCATTCGCAGAGCGTGCTGACGCCGCCCGCCGGCGCGCAGACGCTGGCGCGTTCGCAGCAGGACGCGCACCAGATTCTGCGCTATGGCGATCGCGCCCTGACCACCCAGTTCCATCCGGAATTCAACGGCGCGGTGATGAGCCAGTATCTGCAGTGGCTCGGCGAACTGCATCCCGAGCAGCAAGCCCGCTATCAACAGCAACAACAACAGGTTAGCGACACGCCGTTCAGCCGCCTGCTGCTGCAGGGATTCGTCGTCAGCCTCGGCGCGCAAAAAGCGATGGCCGGCTAACGCGATTCACGTTGACCGCCGACACATTTTGCATTACTTTCTGCTCTGCAAAGGGGAGTAACTTCATTGCCGGTCAATCGTCATTACGATGCGCAAGCATCCGGTTACCGGGCAACCTGATGTCAAAGGTGTAACCACCTTCATCAACGTTGTAAGTGAGACCTTGCCGGAAGGCGAGGTTGCTTGCAGCGTTCACAGAGCGGCTGGCGTCTTCCGACGTTGGCCGTTTTTGTTTTTGAAGGATACCTCTGATGATGAATTCCGTTGGCACACCGTGGTTATGGGGCAGCTTCGCCGCCGTCATAGTCGTGATGCTCGCAATCGACCTCCTGTTGCAGGGCCGTAAAGGCGTGCACACCATGACCCTGAAGCAGGCCGCCAGCTGGTCGCTGGTGTGGGTCAGCCTCTCCCTGCTGTTCAATTTCGGTTTCTGGTACTACCTGAATGAAACCGCCGGGCGCGCCGTCGCCGATACCCAGGCGCTGGCCTTCCTGACCGGCTACCTGATCGAAAAAGCGCTGGCGGTGGATAACGTGTTCGTCTGGCTGATGCTGTTCAGCTACTTCGCCGTGCCGGCCAACCTGCAGCGGCGGGTGCTGATCTACGGCGTGCTGGGCGCGATCGTCCTGCGTACCATCATGATCTTCGCCGGCAGCTGGCTGGTCAGCCAGTTCCAGTGGCTGCTGTACCTGTTCGGCGCCTTCCTGCTGTTCACCGGTATCAAAATGGCGCTGGCGAAGGAAGATGACTCGGCGATCGGCGACAAGCCGCTGGTGAAATGGCTGCGCAGCCACCTGCGCATGACCGACAACCTGGAAGGCGAGCGCTTCTTCGTGCGCCGCAACGGCATCCTGTTCGCCACCCCGCTGGTGCTGGTGCTGATCCTGGTAGAGCTGAGCGACGTGATCTTCGCGGTGGACAGCATTCCGGCGATCTTCGCCGTGACCACTGACCCGTTCATCGTCCTGACCTCCAACCTGTTCGCCATCATGGGCCTGCGCGCCATGTACTTCCTGCTGGCCAACGTGGCGGAGCGTTTCTCGATGCTGAAATACGGCCTGTCGGTGATCCTGGTGTTTATCGGCATCAAGATGCTGATTATCGACTTCTTCCACATCCCGATCGGCGTATCGCTGGGCGTGGTGGCGGGCATCCTGACGCTCACCTTGCTGATTAACGCCTGGGTCAACCGTCGCAACGATCGCCTGGCGAATAAACAACCATAATCTGTTATCCGGGGCGCTAGTCGCCCCGTGATTGTTTGGCAATTCCCCCAAAACGCCAAACGTTATTGCGATCACACAAATGTAACCAGTATGTTATCAAGTGTTGATCCGCGCTTAGAATTTCACCTTCGCCTCTTTCCAACATCATTCGATTGCTGAATACTGATTCGGCAAACACACTTAGTTACAGAATCATATAAAGCCACCCGGCGTCGTTCCCGCCGCGGCGGCCAGATAACATCAGGAAGAAAGCACTATGCAAAAACTACTACAAAAGATCACGCAGGGTAGCCTGGTCAAACAAATCATGGTCGGCCTGGTGGCCGGCATTCTGTTGGCGCTGGTTTCGCCGGCGGCGGCCTCCGCCGTTGGCCTGCTCGGTTCCCTGTTCGTCGGCGCGCTGAAGGCGGTGGCGCCGGTGCTGGTGCTGGTGCTGGTGATGGCCTCGATCGCCAACCATAAACAGGGGCAGAAGACCAACATTCGCCCGATCCTGTTCCTCTACCTGTTGGGCACCTTCGCCGCGGCGCTGGTGGCGGTCGTCGTCAGCTTTATCTTCCCTTCCACGCTGGCGCTGAGCACCGGCGCGACGGACATTACCCCGCCGGGCGGCATTGTGGAGGTGATGAAGGGCCTGTTGATGAGCGTGGTGGCCAACCCGTTCCATGCGCTGATTAACGCCAACTACATCGGTATTCTGGCGTGGGCCGTCGGGCTGGGGCTGGCGCTGCGCCACGCTTCCGAAACCACCAAGGGGCTGATCAACGACATGTCCCATGCGGTCACGCTGGTGGTGCGCGCGGTGATCCGCTGTGCGCCGCTCGGCATCTTCGGCCTGGTGGCTTCCACGCTGGCGGAAACCGGTTTCGGCGCGCTGTGGGGCTACGCCCAATTGCTGATGGTGTTAATCGGCTGCATGCTGCTGGTGGCGCTGGTGCTCAACCCGCTGATCGTTTACTGGAAGATCCGCCGCAATCCGTATCCGCTGGTGTTCGCCTGCCTGCGCGAGAGCGGCGTAACCGCCTTCTTCACCCGCAGCTCGGCCGCCAACATCCCGGTGAACATGGAGCTGTGCAAGAAGCTGAACCTGAATGAGGACACCTACTCGGTTTCCATCCCGTTGGGCGCGACCATCAATATGGCCGGCGCGGCGATCACCATCACCGTACTGACGCTGGCGGCGGTAAACACGCTGGGCATCGCGGTGGACGTTCCGACCGCCCTGCTGCTGAGCGTGGTGGCCGCCCTCTGCGCCTGCGGCGCGTCCGGCGTGGCCGGCGGCTCGCTGCTGCTGATCCCGCTGGCGTGCAACATGTTCGGCATTCCGAACGACGTGGCGATGCAGGTGGTAGCGGTCGGCTTTATCATCGGCGTGCTGCAGGATTCGGCGGAAACGGCCCTCAACTCCTCCACCGACGTGCTGTTCACCGCCGCGGCCTGCCAGGCGGAAGACCAGCGGCTGGCGAACGAAGACCCGCTGAAGGTGCGTTAATCCCACCCTGGCTGCATTGCAAAGGCGCTCTTTCGAGCGCCTTTTTTGTCAGCCTTACAGCGTCACTCCGCTTTTAAAGATCGCCAGCTCGCGGAAATCGTTGGCTTCATTGCGCGCCGGACGGCCGTTGGCGATCTCGACGATCAGATCGACGAAGCGGCTGAGCAAGGTCTCCATCGCCACGCCGTGAACCAGACCGCCAGCGTCGAAATCGATCCAGTGCGGTTTCTTCGCCGCCAGTTCGCTGTTGGTGGCCAGCTTCACCGTCGGCACAAAGCCGCCGTACGGCGTGCCGCGCCCGGTGCTGAACAGCACCATATGGCAGCCGGCGCCGGCCAGCGCGCTGGTCGCCACCGCGTCGTTGCCCGGCGCGCTGAGCAGATTCAACCCCGGTACGCGCAGCCGCTCGCCGTATTTCAGCACGTCCACCACCTGGCTCAGGCCCGCTTTTTGGGTGCAGCCGAGCGATTTCTCTTCCAGCGTGGTAATGCCGCCGGCCTTGTTGCCCGGAGACGGGTTCTCATAAATCGGCTGTTGATGGGCGATGAAATAGCGTTTGAAATCGTTGATCATGTCGACGGTTTTGTCGAAAGTCTCCCCATCGCGGCAGCGGCTCATCAGGATGCGCTCGGCGCCGAACATCTCCGGCACTTCGGTCAGCACCGTGGTGCCGCCATTGGCGATCACATAATCGGAAAACCGTCCCAGCAGCGGGTTGGCGGTAATGCCCGACAATCCGTCCGAACCGCCACACTCCAGGCCGAACTTCAGCTCGCTCAGGCGGCCCGGCTCGCGGCGATCGTGGCGCATCTCACGGTATAGCTCGTGCAGCAGCCCCAGCCCGGCCTCCACCTCGTCGTCCTGCTGTTGGCACACCATAAAGCGCAGCCGCCGCTCGTCCGCCATCCCCAGCGTGGCGCGAAAGGCCTCCACCTGATTGTTCTCGCACCCCAGCCCGATCACCAGCACCGCGCCGGCGTTGGGATGGCGCGCCATGTTTTGCAGCATGATGCGGGTGTTGGCATGATCCTGTCCCAGCTGCGAGCAACCGAACGGATGGCTGAACAAATGCACGCCGTCGATCCCCTCCGCCTGCGTTTGCTGCAAAAAGTGCTGCTGGATCTGGCGGGCGATGCCGTTGACGCAGCCGACGGTCGGCACGATCCACAGTTCGTTGCGGATCCCCACGTCGCCGCCGGCCCGGCGGTACAGCTGCACCTCGCGATCCGCCGCCTGCGGCGGCAACGCCGGGAACTGCGGCTGGTAACGGTAGCTGTCCAGATCGCTCAGGTTGGTTTTGGCGTTTTGCGAATGGATATGTTCCCCAGGCCCGATGGCCGCGAGCGCGTGGCCGATCGGCTGGCCATATTTGATGATGTCCTCGCCCTTTGCGATCGGGCCGAGCGCAAACTTGTGCCCGCGCGCCACCGGCTGCGCCAGTTGAACGCGCTCCCCGTCCAGCTCAACCGTTTCTCCGGCGGCCAGATCGCGCAGCGCCACCGCCACGTTATCCTGCTCGTGAATCTTTATCGTACTTTGCATAAACCGGTCCCGGATAACGGCTACGCCAGTTCAATGGCGAAATAGTTTTTGGCGTTGTCGAAACAGATGTTTTTCACCATCTCGCCCAGCAGCGCGAGATCCGCCGGCGCTTCGCCGTCCGTCACCCAGCGGCCGATCATCTGGCAAAGAATGCGGCGGAAGTATTCATGCCGCGTATACGACAGGAAGCTGCGACTGTCGGTCAGCATGCCGACGAAGCGGCTCAGCAACCCGAGCTGCGCCAGCTGCGTCATTTGGCGCTGCATGCCGTCCTTCTGATCGTTGAACCACCAGCCAGAGCCGAACTGCATCTTGCCCGGCGTGCCTTCCCCCTGGAAATTGCCGATCATGGTGCCGATCACTTCGTTATCGCGCGGGTTGAGGCAATAGAGAATGGTTTTCGGCAGGCCGCCCTGCCGCGCCTGGGCATCCAGCAGCCGCGACAGCGGCTCCGCCAGCGGCCGATCGTTGATCGAGTCGAAACCGATATCCGGCCCGACGGCGGCCAGCATGCGGCTGTTGTTATTGCGCAGCGCGCCGATATGGTACTGCTGCACCCAGCCGCGGCGCCGGTATTCGCCGGCCAGGAACAGCAGCACTGCGCTTTTGAACTGGGCGCTCTGTTCCGGGGTCGGCAGCTCGCCGTTCAGGCGGCGCAGCAGGATCGCATCCAGCGCCGCTTCGTCGGCCTCGCCGAACACCACCACGTCCAGCGCATGATCGGCCACCTTGCAACCGTGGGCGGCGAAGTGATCCATGCGCTTGTACAGCGCGTCGCACAGCGCGCTGAAGCGGCCGATGGCGGTGTCCGCCGCTGCCTCCAGCTGCCGCAGATAGTCGTTGAAGCCAGGCGCATCGATGGCGAAGGCCTTGTCCGGCCGCCAACTCGGCAACACCTTGATATCGAAGCTGTGATCGTCGGCGATCGCCCGATGATGGCGCAGATCGTCGATCGGATCGTCGGTGGTGCCGACCATTTTCACGTTCATCTGCCGCATGATGCCGCGCGCGCGAAACTCATCCTGCGCCAGCAGCGCATTGCCGCGCTGCCAGATCTCATCCGCCGTGGCCGGCGACAGCAGCGTTCCTGTGATGCCGAACGGCCGACGCAGCTCCAGATGCGTCCAGTGATAGAGCGGATTGCCGATGGTGTGCGGCACCGTGGCGGCCCAGGCGTCGAATTTCTCGCGATCGCCCGCATCGCCGGTGCACAGCCGCTCCGCCACGCCGTTGGTGCGCATCGCCCGCCATTTATAGTGATCGCCCCGCAGCCAGATATCGTACAGGTTGCTGAAGCGGGTATTCTCCGCGATCTGCTGCGGCGGCAAATGGCAGTGGTAATCGAAAATCGGCTGGTCCGCCGCGTAGTCATGATACAAACGCCGGGCAAATTCGCTGTCCAGCAGGAAATCTTCGCTCAAAAACGTCGCCATCTCGGGCTCCTTACCTTACTTGCCGTGCGGCATGGGGATCGAATCACAAAAGTTATCACACCAATTTCAATGAGCGTCCAGCATATTTTTCTCGACGCCTGCCGTTTTGCTGTCCCTCAACCCCTTTTCTGCTCGTTTTTACGGCAAACTTGCGCCATAAATGCGCTATTTCATCGGCGACAGTATCGCTCAGGCGAATAATTCCTTTTGTGATATCACTCAACTTTTAAACCTGTATGACAGGTTATTGTCTCGCCAGCCGCATCGTCGGCCATACCTTCAAACGGGGAGACATTTCGGATGCGTAAAATTAAAGGGTTACGCTGGTACATGATCGGGCTGGTGACCGTCGGCACCGTGCTGGGTTACCTGACCCGCAACGCCATCGCCGTGGCGGCGCCGACGCTGGAAGATACGCTGCACATCACCACCCAACAGTATTCCTACATCGTCGCCGCCTACTCCGCCTGCTACACCGTGATGCAGCCGGTGGCGGGCTATGTGCTGGACGTGCTGGGCACCAAGGTCGGCTACGCCATGTTCGCCATTCTGTGGGCGCTGTTCTGCATGGGCACCGCGCTGGCCAACAGCTGGGGCGGCCTGGCGCTGGCGCGCGGCGCGGTCGGCATGGCCGAGGCGGCGATGATCCCCGCCGGGCTGAAGGCCAGCAGCGAGTGGTTTCCGGCCAAAGAGCGTTCGATCGCCGTCGGCTATTTCAACGTCGGTTCGTCGATCGGCGGCATGATCGCCCCGCCGCTGGTGGTGTGGGCCATCGTGGCGCACAGCTGGGAGATGGCGTTCATCATCACCGGCGTGCTGAGCCTGATCTGGGCCATCTGCTGGCTGCTGTTCTACAAACACCCAAAAGATCAGAAGAAACTGAGCCAGGAAGAACGCCGTTACATCCTCGAAGGCCAGGAGGCGCAGCACCAGACCTCTAACGCCAAAAAAATGTCCGCCTGGCAGATCGTGCGCAACCGCCAGTTCTGGGGCATCGCGCTGCCGCGCTTTCTGGCGGAGCCGGCCTGGGGCACCTTCAACGCCTGGATCCCGCTGTTCATGTTCAAGGCCTACGGTTTTAACCTGAAAGAGATCGCCATGTTCGCCTGGATGCCGATGCTGTTCGCCGATCTCGGCTGCATCGTCGGCGGCTACCTGCCGCCGCTGTTCCAGAAGTATTTCAAGGTCAATCTGATCGTCTCGCGCAAGCTGGTGGTGACGATGGGGGCGGTGTTGATGATCGGCCCCGGCATGATTGGCCTGTTCACCAGCCCTTACGCGGCTATTGCGCTGTTGTGCGTCGGCGGCTTCGCCCATCAGGCGCTGTCCGGCGCGCTGATCACCCTCTCTTCCGACGTGTTCGGCCGCAATGAGGTGGCGACCGCCAACGGCCTGACCGGCATGGCGGCCTGGACCGCCAGCACGCTGTTCGCGCTGGTGGTCGGCGCCCTGGCGGACACTCTCGGCTTCAGCCCGCTGTTCGCCGCGCTGTCGGTCTTCGATATTCTCGGCGCCATCGTCATCTGGACGGTGCTGCAAAACCGCCCGGCCGCCGAAGCGCAACCGGCCGCGCTGCAGCCGTCTCCGGCGCGCAGCTGATCCCGTCGCCCGGCCCCCGCGCCGGGCCTTCTGCTCCTCTGGCAGCGGTGCCGAATAAGTGGTATAACAAATCCGATGGCCACGCGCCCCTTCCCACCGCACCGTATAGAGCATTCACTATGGAATTCACTGAAACCAGACGCCTGTATCAGCAACTGGCCGCCGAGCTTAAACAACGCATCGAAAGCGGCCGCTACCCGGTGGGCGACAAGCTGCCGGCCGAGCGATACATCGCCGAAGAGATGAATGTCAGCCGCACCGTGGTGCGCGAAGCGATCATCATGCTGGAAGTGGAAGGCTATGTGGACGTGCGCAAGGGATCCGGGATCCACGTGGTGTCCAACCAGCAAAAACACCTGGTGGTGCCGGGCGACAGCATCGAGTTCGCCACCGCCGGCCCGTTTGAGCTGCTGCAGGCGCGCCAGCTGATCGAAAGCAACATCGCCGAATTCGCCGCCACCCAGGTGACCAAGCAAGATATCGTGCAGCTGATGGAGATCCAGGAGCACGCCCGCAAAGAGGATCGCTTTCGCGACTCGCAGTGGGATCTGAAGTTCCACGTGCAGGTGGCGCTGGCCACCCAGAACACCGCCATGGCCACCATCGTGGAAAAAATGTGGGTGCAGCGGGTCAACAACCCTTACTGGAAGAAACTGCACGAACATATCGACGAACGTTCGATCGCCAGCTGGTGCGACGATCACGATCAGATCCTCAAGGCGCTGATGCGCAAAGATCCTTACGCCGCCAAACTGGCGATGTGGCAACACCTGGAAAACACCAAGCAGATGCTGTTCAACGCCACCAGCGACGATTTCGAATACAATGCCGACCGCTATCTGTTCGCCGAGAATCCGGTGGTGCATCTGGATGGCGTGAGCCACGAACCGAAATAGCCACGGCGGTCAAAAACCGTCGGCTTATGTCAGGTAATGTAAAATCCGCTGAATCGATGCCGGAACCGCCGTTTGCCGTGTACTATTTCACCGTCGGCAACGTAGATTTCCCTGTTGCCAATCGTGCTATTTTGGTAGAGTTAGCCCACTTTTTTACCCATTGCTGCGGGGGCGGGACGCGAATAAATGCGCTGGTTGTTTGCCATGCTGATTGCTGTTTTTTGCTGGACCGGTTCGGTCTCCGGCCAACAGCTATGCGTGGCGTCACCCAAGCCAACCCCCAGCGCGCTGAGCAGCCTGCCGCTGCTGGCGGAGCCGGCGCTTTCCCCCTATGATCATGTGTATCGGGCACCGGCCGAAGCGCGCCGCAAAGCCCCCGGCAAGTTGCCGCTGCTGCTGCCCAGAGCGCACTCTTTCCCCGGTTCGCTGCTCGCATCCTCCCTGCCGGCGCCGGTCTATACCTTGGCCGCAGAGCCGGGCTACCGAATTCGCTTCCCCCGCCAGGACACTCCGGCTCCCAACCGGCTTGCCCAGGTCGACTGGATGCTGGACTCCTCCAGGCAACAGAGTCGGCAGGCCGGCTGGAAAGAAAGTAACATGCAGTACCGTGGCACGCTGACTTATCACCTATGACCGGTGTCGCACCGCTAAAAACCTTAAAGCAACGCCGTTTCATCGTTATCAGCATTCAGGATCGCCGCGCGCTTTCAGCCCACGCCCGTTCCGCCGCTGAGATAAAAATAAACAATGACGTTTTAGGAACACCGGATGGACATCATTAAAGAACTGATACATGCCCTGTGGCAGCAGGATTTTGAGACGCTGGCGAACCCTTCGTTGGTGTGGACCCTCTACATCCTGCTGTTCATGATTCTGTTTTTGGAAAACGGCCTGCTGCCGGCCGCTTTCCTGCCGGGTGACAGCCTGCTGATCCTGGTCGGCGTGCTGATCGCCAAAGGCACCATGGGCTTCCCGCTGACCATCGTCATCCTGACCGTCGCCGCCAGCCTGGGATGCTGGGTCAGCTACATACAGGGCCGGTGGCTCGGCAATACGCGAACGGTGCAAGGCTGGCTTTCGCACCTGCCGGCCCACTACCATCAACGCGCTCACAACCTGTTCCACCGCCACGGGCTTTCCGCCCTGCTGGTCGGCCGCTTCCTGGCCTTCGTGCGCACCCTGCTGCCGACCATCGCCGGCCTGTCCGGCCTGAGCAACGCGCGCTTCCAGTTCTTCAACTGGATGAGCGGCCTGCTGTGGGTCTTGATCCTGACGACGCTGGGCTTCGCGCTGGGCAAAACCCCGGTGTTCCGCAAGTATGAAGATCAGCTGATGTTCTGCCTGATGATGTTGCCGCTGGTATTGCTGGTGGTCGGGTTGATCGGCTCGTTGATCGTGCTGTGGCGCAAGAAACGCGCCAGCGGCCAGAACCCGGGGAAAGGGGCGTGACAGCAAAGCGCCCGCGCTGGCAATACGTCCTGATGATCGCGCTCGCCCTGCTGGCGTTGGCGACGCTGTTGGTGCCCTGCATGGTGCGCACCGAGAGCGAGCTGCGCATTCGCGCCAGCCAGCAAGGGCTGTCGCTGCCCGACGGTTTTTACGTCTACCAGCGCCTGGATGAGCGCGGCATCCGCATCAAAAGCATCACGCCGGAAGGCGATGGCCTGGTCATCCGTCTGGATTCGCCGGAGCAGCAGTTGCTGGCGCGCGAAGCGCTGCAAACCATCCTGCCGCCCGGTTACCACATCGCGTTGAGCGAATCCCCCGTGCCGTCGCATTGGGTACGCGAATTTGCGCGTTCCCCACTCAATCTGGGATAATCCCCCTTCATATGAAGGGGTTTCCTTTCATTGCATTATTTTCATTTTCATTCGCACCGATTAGCTCAAGAATTAATCAGTCAGCACCGAGTCACGGCTGATTCTTTGGGGGCGCGCCGGTTTCATGACTATGCTGAAGGGTAACTTCAGCCGGCGATGAACGCCCTCCTCTCGCGCTGCCGCCTTCGGCAGTCAGGAAAGCGGGTGCCTGTTCAGGCATCCCATGAAAAGGAACTGAAAGATGAAATTACGCCATTCACTGTTACTGCTGTTGCCACTCTGCACGCTGCCGGCCCTCGCTTCGGCCGCTGAGGGCGGCTGCGCCGCCAAAGCGCAAGACATCCAGCAGCAAATCGACTATGCCACCCAGCACGGCAACACCCACCGCGTGGACGGGCTGAAAAAAGCACTGAGCGAAGTGCAGACTCACTGTACCGAAGCCGGCCTGCAGGCCGAACGCCAGGAAAATATCGCAGAGAAACAGCGCAAGGTCGACGAACGCCGGCAGGAGCTGAAAGAAGCGCAGCAAACCGGCAAGCTGGACAAGGTCGCCAAGAAGCAGCAGAAGCTGGCGGAAGCGCAGGCTGAGCTGAAACGCGCTCAGGCGGAATAATTTTTTTGTACCAGCGGATTTATCGATGAGAGCCCCATCACACGGGATTTATTAAGCATATGGGATTGATGCCTGGTGTTATCTGCTGGCCATCACCCCTTTGCTCCGGCGAAAAAATCCGCTATGTTAAAAGTCTGTCGAAATAAACGTTAAGGAATAATCACATGGCACATGATTCAAATGCAGAAAACTTACGCGCTGAACTGAAGTCCTTAGCCGATACGCTGGAGGAAGTGCTGAACTCCTCTACCGACAAGCCGAAAGCCGAGCTGGAGAAGCTGCGCTCGAAGGCGGAAGGCGCGCTGAAAGAGACCCGCGCTCGCCTGAGCGACGCCGGTGACAAGCTGGCTTCGCAAACCAAGCAGATCGCCGGCCAGGCCGACGACTATGTGCGCGACAACCCGTGGACCGGCATCGGCATCGGCGCGGCGGTCGGCGTGGTGTTGGGCGTGCTGCTCGCGCGTCGTTAATCATGGCTGAACAACCGCAAGTGCGCGCGCAGGGCCCCGCTAAAGGGGTCCTGGATATCGGTCAGCGCATCATCACGATCCTGGTCGGCATGGTGGAAACCCGTGTCCGGCTGGCGGTGGTCGAGCTGGAAGAGGAGAAAGCCAACCTCATTCAGCTGCTGATCATGGCCGGTATGACGCTGCTGTTTACCGCCTTCGGTTTGATGAGCCTGCTGATCCTGATCTTCTGGGCCATCGATCCGGTCTATCGGCTGATGGCGCTGGGTGCCACGACCGGCGTGCTGCTGTTCCTGGCCGTGGTTGGCACCATTTGGACGCTGGTCAAGGCCCGTCGCACCACGCTGCTCGGCGCCACGCGCAAGCAACTGGAACTCGATCGTGCCGAACTGGAGCGCGAGCCATGAGCCGCCGCCGCTATCTGGAATGGAAAAAAGAGAGGCTGATTCGCCAGATCCAGCAACAGCGTCTGGATCTGGCCGAACACAAGTCTTTATGGCTGGAAAAGACCGAACGCATCGACCGCGGCTGGCAGACGGTGTTTGGCCTGCGCCGCTATCTGGTGCTCGGTTCCAGCGTCATGGCGCTGTACGGCATCCGCCACCCCAGCAAGATGATCCGCTGGTCGCGCCGCGCTTTCGGCGCCTGGAGCGCTATCCGCCTGTTTAAAAAGACCTTCTCCGCCAAGTAAGCCCCGCGCTTTTCCTTCAAACATCCTGTTGCTCCGCCCTCGTTTCCCCCCTAAAACAGCGCTGCTTATCCCGAGGGCCGGGCAACCTGCTGACAAGCGTCAGTTTATTAGCACGCTAAAGATTCAGATTTTTTGAAAAATTACGACAGTTTTACTTGCTAACAACCTGAGCACTTCCCGCTTAACATTCACTCCATCAATTCGAGACGGAGCGGACAGGGTAAGAGACCCGCTACGCCGCCCGTTGATATGACTACCGCCGAACAGGCACACAAAAACACGTTGGAGTAGATGATGAAAAAATTAGAAGATACAGGTTTGTTGGTTGCTCGTATTCTGATGCCAATCCTGTTTATCGTGGCAGGCTACGGCAAAATGGGTGACGCTTATGCCGGTACCCAACAGTACATGCAATCGATGGGCGTGCCTGGCTTCTTGCTGCCACTGACCATCCTGCTGGAATTTGGCGGCGGTCTGGCGATCCTGTTCGGCTTCCTGACCCGCACCGTGGCGCTGTTCACTGCCGGTTTCACCATTCTGACCGCGCTGCTGTTCCACACTGACTTTGCGGAAGGCGTAAACCAGCTGATGTTCATGAAAAACCTGACCATCGCCGGCGGCTTCATCGTGTTGGCGGTCGCAGGCCCTGGCGGCTTTAGCATCGACCGTCTTCTGAACAAGAAATGGTAATCTAAACTGTCATTCAGGGCCCGGCATGCCGGGCCCTGTCGCTTTTCACTCGGACACCAAGGAGACTCCCATGGGACAACTCGTCGATGGCGTTTGGCAAGACATCTGGTATGACACCAAATCTACCGGCGGCCGTTTCAAACGTTCAACCGCTCAGTTTCGCAATTGGGTGACCGCCGACGGTCAGCCGGGCGAACACGGCGCGGGCGGCTTCCAGGCCGAAGCGGGTCGTTATCACCTGTACGTTTCTCTCGCCTGCCCCTGGGCGCACCGCACGCTGCTGATGCGCAAACTGAAAGGGCTGGAGCAGATCATTCCGGTCTCGGTGGTGCACCCGCTGATGCTGGAAAACGGCTGGACCTTCGGCCAGGATTTTCCTGAAACCACCGGCGATCCGCTGTATCACGCCGACTTCCTGTATCAGATCTACCTGCGGGCCGATCCGCACTACAGCGGGCGCGTAACCGTGCCGGTGCTGTGGGATAAACAGCAGCAAACCATCGTCAGTAACGAATCCGCCGATATCATCCGCATGTTCAACAGCGCGTTTGACGGCGTGGGCGCCCGCGCGGGCGATTACTACCCGGCCGATCTGCGCGGCAAAATCGATGAGCTGAACGGTTGGATTTACGATCAAGTGAACAACGGCGTGTACAAGGCCGGTTTCGCCACCAGCCAGGAAGCGTATGACGACGCGGTCAGCGGGGTCTTCAGCGCGCTCGAACGCCTGGAGCAGATCCTGGGGCAGCACCGCTACCTGACCGGCGATCGGCTGACCGAAGCCGATCTGCGTCTGTGGACCACGCTGGTGCGCTTCGATCCGGTGTACGTCACCCACTTCAAGTGCGACAAACACCGCATCAGCGACTACCTGAACCTGTACGGTTTCCTGCGCGACATCTACCAGATGCCGGGCATCGCCGAGACGGTCAGCCTGCCGCACATTCGCAACCACTACTACCGCAGCCACGCCACCATCAACCCGCACGGCATCATTTCCATCGGGCCGGCGCAGGATCTGGACGAGCCGCACGGCCGCGACCAGCGCTTCGGCTAAGGCAAAAAAATCCCCTTGCCGCCCGGCAAGGGGATGTCATCCAACCGGCGTTAGCGCTGTGCGAACAGGCGCGGAATTTCGCGCAGGAACCAGGCCTTCGCCTCCCCCATGCTGTCGCGCCGCCAGGCCATGATGATATCGGCTTCGCGGCTGTATTCCGGCCCCACCACGCGCAGCCGCCCGGCTTCGATATCTTTCTCCACCATCGGGTACGGCATGGTCGCCACCCCCAGCCCGGCCAGCAGCGCCAGGCGTTTGTCTTCGATGGTGCTCACCGTCAGGCGCTGTTGTTTATCCAGCAGCTGTACGGTCAACACCGGGCGCTCGCGGGCGGTATCCGCCACCGCGATGCCGCGGTACTTCACGCGGGTCACCTCGGACAACGGCTCCGGCTCCTGGTGGATCGGGTGATCCGGCGCGGCGACATAAACGCTCATCACCTTGTACAGTTTGCGGGTGTTGATCTCCGACGACGCGCGGAAGTGCATGTCCGGCGCGATCACGATGTCGGCGCGCCCCTGCTCCAGCCGTTCCCAGGCGCCCGCCAGCACCTCGGTGAAAATCGACACCTGGGTGTTGGCCTTCAGCGCCAGCTTGTCCACCAGCGGAAACAGCAGGCTCGGCGGCGACAGCGCTTCGCTGACGATGGTCAGGTGGGTTTCCCAACCGCGCGCCAGCGCTTCGGCGTCGGTGGTCAGCTTGTCGGCCGCTTCCAGCAGCACCCGCCCGCGCTCCAGCAACATGCGCCCCACGTTGGTGAACTTGGTGCGGTGGCCCGAACGGTCGAACAGCACCACGTCCAATTCTTCTTCCAATTTTTGCATGGTGTAACTGAGCGCCGACGGCACCCGGCCCAATTCGTCGGCGGCCGCGGCGAAGCTGCCGCGCCGGTCGATCGCGTCCATCACTCTCAGCGCCTCAAGCGTGAGCGCCCGATCTCTGGCCATCACATCCCTCTGTCAGGAAATTTGAATATGCCGACCAGATTAACTGGCTAACAATCCGACGTCCAGATGCTTACCATTTGGATAATGAATTTAGAGAGCCGATTGCCATGATCACATGCAGAACAGCACAACAATGCGGGCAAGCTGACTTTGGTTGGCTGCAGGCTCGCTACACCTTTTCCTTTGGTCACTACTTCGATCCCAAACTGATGGGCTACGCGTCGCTGCGGGTGCTGAATCAGGAGGTGCTGGCGCCGGGCGCGTCGTTCCAGCCGCGCACCTATCCCAGCGTGGATATCCTGAACCTGATCCTGCAGGGCGAGGCGGAATACCGCGACAGCGACGGCAACACCGCGCGCGCCAAAGCCGGTGAAGCGCTGCTGCTGGCCACCCAGCCGAGCCTGAGCTACAGCGAACAGAACGTCAGCAGCGATACGCCGCTGACTCGCCTGCAGCTGTGGCTGGACGCCTGCCCGGAACGCAACAACGAGCGGGTGCAGCGCCTGACGCTGCCGGCGGCGGGCAACCTGCTGCTGGCCTCGCCGGACGGCGCGCAGGGCAGCCTGCAGCTGCGCCAGCAGGTTTGGATCCACCATCTCGATCTGCAGCCGGGCGAAGAACAAACGCTGACGATTAACGGGCCGCGCGCCTATTTGCAGTCGATTCACGGCACCATCGCCGCCACCGGCGAGCGCCACGAAGAACAACGCCTGACCTGCGGCGACGGCGCCTTCGTGCGCGAGGAGAATCGCCTGACGATCCGCGCCGAGACGCCGCTGCGCGCACTGCTGATTGACCTGCCGGTGTAAGCCGGCCGGAAAACGAAAAACCCCGCGCAACTGGCGTTGCGCGGGGTTTTCTTTTGTCGAGGGAGTTGACCGGTAAGCCGGGTTCTGTCGTGGACAGTCATTCCTCTAGGCCAGCAATCGCTCACTGGCTCAAGCAGCCTACCCGGGTTCAGTACGGGCCGTACCATGTGAACCCCTATTTGGCCTTGCTCCGGGTGGAGTTTACCGTGCCACGAACTGTTGCCAGCCGCGCGGTGCGCTCTTACCGCACCCTTTCACCCTTACCTGATCCCGCTTGCGCGGGCCATCGGCGGTTTGCTCTCTGTTGCACTAGTCGTAGGCTTGCGCCTCCCAGGCGTTACCTGGCACCCTGCCCTATGGAGCCCGGACTTTCCTCCCCTCCATCTGTCTCCCCGAAGAGGACGGCAATGAAGCGGCGACTGTCTGGTCAACTCCGGCGCGGATAGTAGCGTCGCGGCGGCGGCAGGTCAACCGCTTTACGGCTGTTGTTGCTCCAGCGCGTGCTTATACAGCGCATTTTTCTTCACGCCGTGGATTTCCGCCGCCAGCGCCGCCGCCTTTTTCAGCGGCAGCTCTTTTTGCAGCAGCGCCAGCGTGCGCAGCGCCTCGAGCGGCAGCGCATCCTCCTGCGCCTTGTGGCCTTCGACGATCAGCACCATCTCGCCGCGGCGGCGCACTTCGTCTTCCTGCACCCACGCCAGCAGCTCGCCCACCGGCGCGCCGTGGATAGATTCCCAGGTTTTGGTCAGCTCGCGCGCCAGCACCACATAGCGCTGCGGCCCCCAGACGGTGACCATGTCCTGCAGGCTTTCCAGCAGGCGGTGAGTGGACTCGTAGAAAATCAGCGTGCGCGGTTCCTCCGCCAGCGCCATCAGCGTATCCTTGCGCCCCTTGGTTTTCGCCGGCAGGAAGCCCTCGTAGCAGAAACGGTCGGAAGCGACGCCCGCGGCGCACAGCGCGGTGGTGGCGGCGCAGGCGCCCGGCAACGGCACCACGCGAATGCCGGCCTCGCGGCAGCGGCGCACCAGGTGATAACCGGGATCGTTGATCAGCGGCGTGCCGGCGTCGGACACCAGCGCGATGCTCTGGCCCTCCTGCAGTTTCGCCAGCAGCTGATCGGCCTTTTGCTGTTCGTTGTGGTCATGCAGCGCGAACAGACGCGCGTTGATCGCGAAGTGTTGCAGCAGCAATCCGGTATGGCGCGTGTCTTCCGCCGCGATCAGATCAACGCTTTTCAGTACCTCTAACGCGCGGTGGGTGATATCGCCCAGATTGCCGATTGGGGTGGGCACCACATACAGCGTTGATGCAGAAATGACTGATTGTTGGTGTTGATTCATTGTTTCATCCGGGTTGCCGATTTAATATTGAGCATCTTGAAAAAAACATCACTGGATACAGTATGCTTTCCTCAACATTCGTTCGTACCAAAGCAGGGCGTTCCAAGCCTGTCCGACTTACCGCAGTCATCGCGGCCGCCCTTTTCCTGGCAGGCTGTCCAAGTCGGGCCCCGCAAACGCCGCCCGCCAATATACAGGACGAAGCGAGCGCCAGCTCCGATTACTACCTGCAGCAGTTGCAGCAAAGCAGCGATGATAACAAGGCTGACTGGCAATTACTTGCTATTCGCGCCTTGCTGCGTGAAGGAAAACTGCCGCAGGCCGGCGACCAGTTGAATCAGCTGCCGAAAAACCTCAGCGGCGCGCAGCAGACTGAACGCCAGTTGCTGACCGCCGAACTGCAGATCGCCAACAAGAGCTACGTCAGCGCCCGCAGCACGCTGGGCCACCTGGACAGCGGTTCGCTGTCGCCGAATCAGAAGGTGCGCTACTACCAGGCGCAGATCGCCGCCAATCAGGGCAAAGCGTCGCTGCCGTTGATCCGCGCCTATATCGCTCAGGAGCCGTTGCTGACCGGCAAACCGCATCAGGACAACCTGGATCAGACCTGGCAGGCGCTGCTGCAGCTGACGCCGCAGGAGATGAACAGCCTGGTGATCAACGCCGACGAGAACGTGCTGCAAGGCTGGCTGGATCTGCTGCGCGTCTATCAGGACAACAAGCAGGATCCCGATCTGCTGAAGGCCGGCATCAAAGACTGGCAGAACCGTTATCCGAAGAACCCGGCGGCCAAAACGCTGCCGGCTCGCCTGAACCAGGTGCTGAACTTCACCCAGGCCTCCACCTCGAAAATCGCCCTGCTGCTGCCGTTGAACGGCCAGGCGAAAGTGTTCGCCGACGCCATCCAGCAAGGCTTCGAAGCGGCGAAAAACGGCGGTTCCATGCCGGCGCCGCAGCCTCAAGCCGCGCCACCGGCCAGCGCACCGGCCCAAACGGCGCCGACCGATCAGGCCGCCACGGGTGACATCAACGCCAACGGCGCGGTCAGCCCTTCGGCGCAAGAAAGCCAGCCTGCCGTGACCGCCGCGCAACCCGCTGCGCCGTCCAGCGCGCCGATAACGCCGCCGCAGGCCGCCAACGCGCAGGTCAAAGTGTACGACACCACCAGCCAGCCGCTGGCCGCCTTGCTGAGCCAGGCGCAGCAGGATGGCGCCACCCTGGTGGTCGGGCCTCTGCTGAAAGAGAACGTCGATCAGCTGTCCGCCAGCACCACCACGCTGAACGTGCTGGCGCTCAACCAGCCGGAAACGCCGAAGGACAACCTGAACATCTGTTACTTCGCCCTGTCGCCGGAAGATGAAGCGCGCGACGCCGCTCGCCACATCTGGGAACAGCAGAAGCGTCAACCGCTGCTGCTGGTGCCGCGCGGCGCCTTCGGCGATCGCGTCGCCAAGGCCTTTAACCAGGAATGGCAGAAGCAAGGCGGGCAAACCGTGCTGCGTCAGGACATCGGCTCCGCCGGCGAGCTGCGCCAGATGGTGAACAGCGGCGGCATCCGCATGACCGGCACGCCGATGTCGAGCGCCCCGGCGCCGCAGAGCGTGACCATCGCCGGGCTGACCATTCCGGCGCCGCCGAGCGACGTGCCCGCCGCAACCGGCGGCGTCGACGCGGTGTATATCGTCGCCACGCAGTCTCAACTGACGCTGATCAAACCGATGATCGACATGGCCACCAGCTCGCGCGGCAAGCCGGCGATGTACGCCAGCTCGCGCAGCTACCAGGCCGGCGCCGGCCCGGACTTCCGTCTGGAAATGGAAGGCCTGCAGTTTAGCGATATCCCGCTGCTGGCCGGTTCAAACCCTCAGCTGTTGCAGCAGGCCAGCGCGCGCTTCCGCAACGACTACTCGTTGGTGCGCCTGTATGCGATGGGGATGGATGCCTGGACATTGGCCAACCACTTTGCTGAAATGCGCCAGCTGCCGGGCTTCCAGGTTTCCGGCACCACCGGTATGCTGAGCGCGTCGCCGAACTGCGTGATCAACCGTAAGCTGCCTTGGCTGCAATACCGTCAGGGCACGGTCGTTCCGGTCTCTTGAACCCACGCGCCTCAGGGGCGGGCTATGAGTTACTGGCCCGCCGTCACCTGGAACACGCCGGGCTCACCTTCTGCGCCGCCAACGTCGCGGTGCGCGGTGGTGAGCTCGACCTCATCATGCGCGACGGCGCTACCTGGGTATTCGTCGAAGTGCGCTACCGCCGCAACGACGCCTTCGGCGGCGCGGCCGCCAGCGTCACCTTTCGCAAACAACGGCGGTTGCTGCACGCCGCCGCCGTCTGGCTGGCGGGGCGCGGAGCCAGTTTTGACACATCATCTTGCCGTTTTGATGTTTTGGCCATTACCGGTAGCCAGTTAGAATGGATACCCAACGCCTTCAATGCGGATTAATCGGGGTTTTGCGGCGCAGACCGGCCCTTTGACTTAGTGGATTAATACAACGTGCTGGATAGAATTAAAGTCTGTTTTACCGAAAGCATCCAAACCCAGATCGCGGCGGCGGAAGCATTGCCGGACGCCATTTCCCGCGCTGCAATGACGCTGGTTCAATCCTTACTCAACGGCAACAAAATCCTGTGCTGCGGCAACGGCACCTCGGCGGCCAACGCGCAGCACTTCGCCGCCAGTATGATCAACCGTTTTGAAACCGAGCGCCCCAGCCTGCCGGCCATCGCCCTCAACGCCGACAACGTGGTGCTGACGGCGATCAGCAACGATCGGCTGCACGACGAAGTGTACGCCAAGCAGGTGCGCGCGCTCGGGCACACCGGCGACGTGCTGCTGGCGATTTCCACCCGCGGCAACAGCCGTGATATTGTGAAAGCGGTCGAGGCGGCCGTTACGCGCGATATGACCATCGTCGCGCTCACCGGCTACGACGGCGGCGAGCTGGCCGGGCTGCTCGGCCAGCAGGACGTCGAGATCCGCATCCCGTCGCACCGCAGCTCACGCATTCAGGAAATGCATATGCTGACCGTAAACTGCCTGTGCGACCTGATAGACAACACGTTATTCCCCCACCAGGACGATTAAGGAACTGAGATGAAGCTAAAAGCCACATTTGCAGTGCTGTCCAGCGCCCTGCTGTTGCAAGGCTGTATCGCCGGCGTCGTCGTCGGCAGTGCGGCCGTCGCCACCAAAACCGCCACCGACCCGCGCAGCGTAGGGACCCAGGTGGATGACGGCACGCTGGAAGCCAGGGTCGAAAACGCCCTGAGCAAAGACCAGCAGTTGAAGAAAGATGCCCGGGTGGTCGCCACCGCCTATCAGGGCAAGGTGCTGTTGACCGGCCAGTCGCCTAACGCCGATCTCACCGCGCGCGCCAAGCAGATCGCCATGGGCGTGGAAGGCACGAGCGAAGTGTATAACGAAATCCGTCAGGGCACGCCGGTCAGCCTGAGCACCGCGTCCTCCGACACCTGGATCACCACCAAGGTGCGTTCGCAGCTGTTGACCAGCGATACGGTGAAATCGTCCAACGTGAAGGTCACTACCGAAAACGGCGAAGTGTTCTTGCTGGGCCTGGTCACGCAGCAGGAAGGGCAGTCTGCGGCGCAGATCGCCAGCCAGGTCAGCGGCGTGAAGCACGTCACCACCGCCTTTACCTATGTGAAATAATCCGCTTGGCGGGAACGGCGCCCTGCCGTTCCCGCCCGTTTAATCCAGCGAGTTCTCGCGTAAAAACGCTTCCCCGCCCAGCTGCCGCATCTGGCGCATGATCCACTGTTGACGCTGCACCACATAGCCGGACGGCGCATCGGCCCTGAAACGATGCGGATTCGGCAATACCGCCGCCAGCAGCGCCGCCTCGGCCGCGCTCAGCCGTTTAGCCGGCTTATGGAAAAAGCGCTGTGAAGCCTCCTCCACGCCGAATACCCCGTCGCCGAACTCGACGATGTTCAGATACACCGTCAGAATGCGCCGTTTGGTCCACGCCAGCTCGATGCCCGACGTCAATCCGGCCTCCAGCCCTTTGCGCAGCCAGCTGCGGCCATCCCACAGAAACAGGTTCTTGGCGGTTTGCTGCGACAGCGTGGAGGCGCCGCGGATGCGCGTCGGGCGCTTCTCGTTGTGGCTGAGCGCCTTTTCAATGGCCGCCACGTCGAAGCCCCAATGGTCTGGAAACTTCTGATCCTCCGCCGCCATCACCGCCAGCGCCATTTGCGGCGAGATGTCGTCCATCGACACCCAGTCCGAATGGGCGACGTAGCCGAAGTCGCCGCTCAGCCAGGCGCTGACTTGCCTCTCCACCATCACGGCGGAAAACGGCACCGGCAGGAAGGCGAAGAGCACAATGCCCAACGCCCACAGGCCGAGGATCGCGATGACGCCGCGCTTCAGCCAATACCACGGGCGCGGCCGCCGCCATCCGCCGAGCGATTTTCTCATTCGGCCAGTTCCAGCACCCGCGCCACCAGCTTATCGATGCCGAGGGCCGCCTGCGCGATCGACGGCGCCAGCATATAGGCCGGCGTGGTCACGATCTTGTGATCGCTGTCCACCACGATGTCGTCCACCGGGCAAATCACCGGTTCGCCGCCCATGGCGTCAATCACTTCCCCCAGGTCCGGATCGTTGCCAATGGTCAGCCGCGCTTGTTGATCCAGCAGTTTCGGCAACAGCGCCGGCGCGATGCACATCAGGCCAATTGGTTTGTTGGCCTTATGCATCTCGCGCGTCAGGCGCGCCAAATCTTCATCGACCCAACATTCCGCGCCGGCTTCGGCGAAATTGCTGAGGTTCTTGGCGGCGCCAAAGCCGCCGGGCACGATCAGCGCATCCAGCTGCGCGGCCTCCGCCAGCGCCAGCGGCTGCACCGCGCCGCGGGCAATGCGCGCCGACTCAATCAGGACATTGCGCGTCTCCGCCATCTCATCACCCGATAAGTGATTAATAACATGGCGTTGTGGTTTATCAGGCGCAAAGCACACCGCCTGCGCGCCGGCACGATCCAACGCCAGCAGCGTCAGCACCGCTTCATGGATCTCCGTACCGTCATAAACGCCGCTGCCGCTGAGGACTACACCCACCTTTTTCATCACTCTTACTCCTGTCGCTGCTGTCAACTGGTTCGTGCTCGGAGTTGACAAACACTAATCTACATCACACATTTTAATGAATCTTCTAACAAGAGCGCTTACATTTGCTATGTTGTTGGCTGTATGATGTTTAGGAATTCGCTACAACCTGCTCGACCAGAACACTGAAACCAATACGCAGGTTCACAATTTCCCTGGTGTTGGCGCAATATTCGCGCACCCCGGCTTAGGTCGGGGTCATTTTTTTTCAGCGTTCTCTACCCAAGCCCGCAGTACCTGCACGTCGTTGCGCCACTCTTGCTTCAACTCATCCACCCAATCCTGCACGTTATCCCACCAGGCCGGCAGCGTCGGCGTTTGAATCTGCTGAGCCAGCTGCTGCAGATGGCGCAGACCGACCGAACCGGCGGCGCCCTTGATCTTGTGCCCTTCCTCGGTGATACCTTTCTGATCGCGCGCCGTCATGTTGGAGTCCAGCACCGCCAGATAGCCCGGCATCATCTGTTCGAACATTTCCAGGCTTTGGTGGATCAGCTGCGGGCCAACCAGATCCATGTACTGTTCCAGCATCGCGGTATCGAGTAACGACTCATTAATCTGCATCGCCTTGTGCTCCGTTTTCTTTGAAGTGTGAGAAGGTTGATGATCCCAATAGTGTTTGATGACCTGGGTCAACGCCGGCACCGACAACGGCTTGCTCAGCACATCGTCCATACCCGCCTCGAGATACTCTTTTTTGTCTTTCAGCACGTTGGCGGTCAGCGCAACAAGCGGCGGCAGCGCCTGCCCGGCATAGCGCTCACGCAGCGCCCGAGCGATGTCCAGCCCGGTCATGTCCGGCAGTTGAATGTCCAGCAGCACCAGATCGAACTCGTCCGGATCGAACATCGCCAGCGCGTCGTGGCCGTTCATCGCCACCTCGACGCTGTTGCCCAGTTTCTCCAGCACCGAGCGCGCCACGATCACATTCAGCTCGATATCCTCCACCAGCAGGATGTGCAGCGCCGGCAACGGCAGCTCCTCTTCCTCCGGCGCCGCGCTGACGGCTTCCTGCACCGCCGGCGCCTGGATGGTCAGAGTGAAGCAAGAACCGTGCCCCTGTTCGCTGCGCACGGTGATGTCGCCGCCCATGCTCTGCGCCAGTCGCTTGGAGACCGCCAGCCCGATGCCGGTGCCGGTGGCCGGGCGGCCGCCGCGCTGATCTTTCACCTGGTAATACATGGCGAAGATCTTGTCCTGCTCGTCCTGCGGGATGCCCATGCCCGAGTCTTCCACCTCGAACACCAGCTTCTCCTGCGCCTCGCGCCGCACGCGCACCACGATTTGCCCCTGCTGGGTGAATTTCACCGCGTTGCCGATCAGGTTCCACAAAATCTGCCGCAGGCGCGTACCGTCGGTCACGATCTGCTGCGGCAGCGGCGTCTGCGGCTCCATGATGAACTGCAGCCCTTTCGGCTGCGCCAGCAGGCCGGAGAGATTCTCCAGATCCGCCAGGAAACCGGTGAAGTCCACCGGCTGGTTGTCGAGCTGCACCTTGCGCCGCTCGAGCTTGTCCATTTCGATAATGTCGTTGAAGATATTGCCGAGGGTGATGGCGCTGACGTGAATGGTCTTCAGGTATTTCAGCTGCTCGTCGTTCAGCTCGGTATCGAGCAGGATGCGGCTCAGGCCGACGATGCCGTTAAGCGGCGTACGCAGCTCGTGGCTGATGGTGGAGATAAAGGTGGTCTTCTCCCGGCTGGCGTTCTCCAGCGCGTCCTGGTAGCGCTTACGCTCGGTAATATCGCGGCCGAAGCCCATCAGCCCGTGGCGTTTGCCCACCCGGTCGTAAAACGGCACCTTGCGCAGTTCGAAACAGGCCTTGCGGCCGTCGGGATACACCAGCCATTGTTCGTAGGTCAGCGAAACGTTGTGGCGGAACACCTTCTCGTCGGTCTCAATGACCTTTTCGGCGATCTCCTGGCCGTAGACGTCGAACGGCGTCAGGCCGATCAGCTGCTTCTCGCTCTTGCCGGTCAGCAGCTCCATCGCGCGGTTGCAGCCGGAGAACTCTTTGTCTTCGTTGCGGTAGTAGACCAGGTCCGGCGAGGCGTCGAGGAAGGAACGCAGCAGCGCCGACTGCTGGCCCAGCTCAATCTGCGCCAGCTCGCGCTGTTCCATCTCTTCCGTCAGCTTCTCCATCACCTGCAGGCGCTCTTCTTCCGCCTTGATGCGATCGGCGATCTCCTGATTCAGCTGGCTGATATTGTCTTTGAGCTGCTGATTGAGCTCCAGATCGCGGTGGCGCATCTCTTCCAGCTTGTCCACCAGCCGCGCCAGCCGTTGGCGCGACTCCTCCAGCTGCTCCACCACCACCGAGAGGAAGTAGACCGCCCACGGGGTGATCAACAGGCCGAAGAAGATTGAACGCACCACGTCGATGCTTTCCACTTCGCCGCGCAGCAGCATGGTCACCGCCATCTGCACCACCATCGCCAGCACCACCAGCGCCGAGGCCAGCAGCAGCGAGAAGCGCACCAACCCCAGTTTCACCATTAAATCAACGTAGTACTGGGCCAACACCCGGATTTGCTTCATAGCGGCTCCCATCAGACACAATCTTTTGAATCATACCGTAAATTTTTCCGCCGTGTCTGAGAGTCAAGTCCTGCTAACGGAAAATAGCGGCGTCTGGCGTGCATCGGGCGGTTCATTGCCGTCGACACCGTGGAAAAGCACGTTGATCAATCCGCTCATACTTAGGGATTAATCACTTGTAACTAAAAGACTTTTTATGTGACGCACCCCACACCTCAGCCGCTTGAGAAGGCCTTTCCGTTAATATATTAATGATGCACCGTGCATGACGCATGCTTTAGCAGACACGGATAGCGAAGCCCTGAGGCTTGAAGTAAGGGAAAGGATGTTATCCCGCGGTTTACTTTCACCGGCAGCAGCGTTGTGGCCAGCCCGGCAGGCTTCCTCATTTCCCTGACGTGAGGATTGACCATGTTAACCATCTATCGCACTACCCTGTTCGTCCTGTCTTTGACCGTTATTTTGCCCCTGAAGGCCGCCACTGCCGTGACCGGCTATCTGAGTGCAGAGCAACGGCAAATCGCCACGCTGTTGCCGCCGCCGCCTTCAACGGATACGCCGCAGAATCGGGCGGATCTGCAGGCGGTGCTGGCCATTCAGGCTAACCGCACGGCGGAACAAATCGCCAAAGCCAAGCGGGACGACCACCTGGAAGACGCCGCCTTCCCCTTCGCCCGCGAGATCTTCGGCCCGACCTTTACCGTCGATCGCCATCCGCTCACCGCCGCCCTGTTCCGCCGGGTCTATCAGGACTTTGAACAAAGCCTGATGCCCGCCAAGGCCTTCTATGGCCGCCCGCGCCCCTATGAGGCCGACAGCCGCGTGAAACCGCTGCTGCCGCCGCCGGAAGGCGATTCCTACCCTAGCGGACACGCGATGGACAGCTACCTGACGGCACTCCTGTTGGCGCAGATGGTGCCGGAAAAACGCAGCGCGCTGTTTGAGCGGGCGGCAAGCAATGCGCAAAGCCGGGTGATTGCCGGCGTTCACTACCCGAGCGATCTGGAAGGCGGCAAGTTGGCGGCGACGGCGCTCGCCGCACGACTGCTGGCGAATCCGCAGCTGCAGGCCGATCTGCAGCGCGCCCGCGTGGAGGTGCGCGCCAACCTGCAGTTATAACGTCGGTGAATAATGCAGGGCGGCATCCAGCGCGCTGCCCTGCCCGCCGTATTGCTGCAGATAAGCACCCACCGCCTGCATGCCGCGCCAGCGGTTTTCGCACCACAGCGGCGCCAGCAGCGTAGGCCGACGGGCGCTGGCGGACAGGCGGTGATACACCACCTCGCCCGGCGTGTGGCGGATCATCTCCCCGGCGCTGACGGCGTAATCTTCCAGCGCCAGTTCGGGCAAGCGCCCGGCGCGCCACGCGCGGGCCAGGGTGCTACCGGTAACGACGTGCAGCGGATGCAGCTTGATGCCATCCACGCCGCTCTCCACCACCCGCTGCAGCGTGAGCAGATGATCGCGCTGGGTTTCTCCCGGCAGCCCGACGATCAGATGGCAGCACACCTTCAGCCCGCGCTGCCGAGCCCGTTGCGCGGTCTGCTGATAGCAGCGGAAATCATGGCCGCGGTTGATGCGTTTGAGCGTTTTATCGTGCGCCGTCTGCAGCCCCAGCTCCAGCCACACTTCATAACCCTCTTCGCGATACCCCGTCAGCAGATCCAATGCGGCGGGCGGCACGCAGTCCGGGCGAGTGCCGACGCACAGGCCGACCATGTCGCTCTGCGCCAACGCCTGCCGATACATCGACGCCAGCAGTTCGACCTCCGCATAGGTGCTGGTATAGGCCTGAAAATAGGCCAGATAGCGCCGCGCCCGGTCGACCCGCGCGGCCTGCTGCGCCAGCTGTTCGGCGATACTTTGCCGCTGCATCGCCTCATCGGCGAATGAAGCGACGTTGCAAAACGTACAGCCGCCGCGCCCCAACGTGCCGTCGCGGTTAGGGCAGTTGAATCCGCCATGCAGCGTGAGTTTATGGATCTTTTCGCCATGGCGGCGCTGGAGATCCGCGCCAAACATATTGACTAATTGCGGCAACTGCATAATCTTGGTGATTCTCTGTGTTCAAAGCCGCGATGCTAATAAGAAACGGCTTTTCCCGCGATGACAGAGATCAACGCTTTCCCCGCAAGGCGCCACCAGGCATAACTATTCATCATAAACGCAAATCAATTCACTATAATTCTGATGAATTATTCTAATCGTCACGCAACCGTTAACGGCAATATGACAACACGGTGAAAAATAGTCATAAACATCAACTAAGCAATATCTTATAGAATAAAACTCTGCCATTAACCCCCGCACTAGCATGGTGCAGAGATTAAGGGGTTGCACTATAGTGAGACAGCTCACACTTCTGCGGGGATCGGCGTTGCCCCACGATAGTGCAAAAATGCATTAAACACCTTATTTTTCAAATAAATAAACACCATAAATTCGATAAGAATCTATCTTAAGCCCACATTTGACCTGCGAATTCTTTCTCGCTAAGTTGGAAGTCCGCTGGAAGCTTTCTGGACGGGCAAACGTCTCGTCATATTTATGCAGTAATTGAAGACTCCCTCTTAAAACAAGTCCTATACCACTTGTGAGACCGTCACGAGAGGCCATTGATGGAGGGCGGAAAAGCAGATTGGCGGGGTTAACTTGCTGATTGGACTTCTGCCTGAAATTGGGAAGCCCCCTCGCAGTAGGTTGTGAGAGTCACGCAGAGCCTGGGGAGGTTCACGATATGTTGTACGATAAATCCCAAGAGAGGGACAACTGTGGTTTCGGCCTGATCGCCCACATAGAAGGCGAACCTAGCCACAAGGTGGTGCGCACCGCCATTCACGCGCTGGCCCGCATGCAGCACCGCGGCGCGATCCTGGCCGACGGCAAGACCGGCGACGGCTGCGGTCTGTTGCTGCAAAAACCCGATCGCTTCTTCCGCATGGTGGCGGAAGAGCGCGGCTGGCGTTTGGCCAAGAACTACGCCGTCGGCATGATGTTCCTCAGCCAGAATGAAGAGGAAGCGCGCCTCAGCCGCCGCATCGTGGAAGAAGAGCTGCAAAACGAAACGCTGTCGATCGTCGGCTGGCGCGAAGTGCCGACCAACCCGGACGTGCTGGGTGAAATCGCCCTCTCCTCCCTGCCGCGCATCGAGCAAATCTTCGTTAACGCCCCGGCCGGCTGGCGCCCGCGCGATATGGAGCGCCGCCTGTTCGTGGCGCGCCGCCGCATCGAGAAACGCGTGCAGGACAACAGCTTCTACGTCTGCAGCTTCTCCAATCTGGTGACGATCTATAAAGGCCTGTGCATGCCTGCGGATCTACCGCGCTTCTATCTCGATCTGGCGGACCTGCGCCTGGAATCGGCCATTTGCCTGTTCCACCAGCGCTTCTCCACCAACACCGTGCCGCGCTGGCCGCTGGCGCAGCCGTTCCGCTACCTGGCGCACAACGGCGAAATCAACACCATCACCGGCAACCGCCAATGGGCGCGTGCCCGTACCTACAAATTCCAAACGCCGCTGATCCCGGATCTGCAGGCCGCTGCGCCGTTCGTCAACGAAACCGGCTCCGACTCCAGTTCGCTGGACAACATGCTGGAGCTGCTGCTGGCGGGTGGGATGGATCTCATCCGCGCCATGCGCCTGCTGGTGCCGCCGGCCTGGCAGAACAACCCGGACATGGACGGCGATCTGCGCGCCTTCTTCGACTTCAACTCGATGCACATGGAGCCGTGGGACGGCCCGGCCGGCATCGTGATGTCCGACGGCCGCTACGCCGCCTGTAACCTCGATCGCAACGGCCTGCGCCCGGCGCGCTATGTGATCACCAAAGACAAGCTGATCACCTGCGCCTCCGAAGTCGGCATCTGGGATTACCAGCCGGATGAAGTGGTGGAAAAAGGCCGCGTCGGCCCCGGCGAGCTGATGGTGATCGACACCCGCAGCGGCCGCATTCTGCACTCGGCGGAAACCGACAACGATCTGAAAAGCCGCCACCCGTATAAAGAGTGGATGGAGAAAAACGTCAAACGTCTGGTGCCGTTCGAAGATCTGCCGGACGATCAGGTCGGCAGCCGCGAACTCGACGACGCACAGCTCGAAACCTACCAGAAACAGTTCGGCTACAGCAGCGAAGAGCTGGATCAGGTGATCCGCGTGCTGGGCGAGATCGGCCAGGAAGCCACCGGTTCGATGGGCGACGATACCCCGTTCGCCGTGCTCTCCAGCCGGCCGCGCATCGTTTACGACTATTTCCGCCAGCAGTTCGCGCAGGTCACCAACCCGCCGATCGATCCGCTGCGCGAAGCGCACGTCATGTCGCTGGCCACCAGCATCGGCCGTGAAATGAACGTGTTCTGCGAAGCCGAAGGCCAGGCGCACCGCCTGAGCTTCAAATCGCCGATCCTGCTGTACTCCGATTTCAAACAGCTCACCACGCTGGAAGGCGAATACTATCGCGCCGAGACGCTCGATCTGACCTTCGATCCGCAGCAACAGGATCTGGAGCAGACCATTCGCGCCCTGTGCGACGAAGCGGAACGCAAGGTGCGCGAAGGCGCGGTGCTGTTGGTGCTGTCCGACCGCGCCATCGCGCCCGGCCGCCTGCCGGTCCCGGCCCCGATGGCCGTTGGCGCCGTGCAAACCCGCCTGGTGGAGAAAAGCCTGCGCTGCGACGCCAACCTGATCGTTGAAACCGCCAGCGCCCGCGATCCGCACCACTTCGCCGTGCTGCTCGGCTTCGGCGCGACCGCCATCTACCCGTACCTGGCCTATGAAACCCTGGCCAAGCTGGTGGACAGCCAGGCGATCGACAAGAAATACCGCGACGTGATGCTGAACTACCGCAACGGCATCAATAAAGGCCTGTACAAGATCATGTCCAAAATGGGCATCTCGACCATCGCCTCTTACCGCTGCTCCAAGCTGTTCGAAGCGGTCGGCCTGCATCGCGATCTGGCGGATCTGTGCTTCCAGGGCGTGGTCAGCCGCATCGGCGGCGCCAGCTTCAGCGACTTCCAGCAGGATCTGCAGAACCTTTCCAAGCGCGCCTGGCTGAAACGCAAACCGCTGGAGCAAGGCGGCCTGCTGAAGTTCGTGCACGGCGGCGAATACCACGCCTACAACCCGGACGTGGTGAACTCGCTGCAAAAAGCGGTGCACAGCGGGGAATATAGCGACTATCAGGCCTACGCCAAGCTGGTGAACGAGCGGCCGGTCGCCATGCTGCGCGATCTGCTGGCCATCACGCCGAAAGGCGAACCGATCCCGGTCGATCAGGTTGAACCGGCGGAGTCGCTGTTCAAACGCTTCGACACCGCGGCGATGTCGATCGGCGCACTGAGCCCGGAAGCGCACGAGTCGCTGGCGATCGCCATGAACGGCCTCGGCGGCTTCTCCAACTCCGGCGAAGGCGGCGAAGATCCGGCGCGCTACCGCACCGACAAGGTGTCGCGCATCAAACAGGTGGCCTCCGGCCGCTTCGGCGTGACGCCGGCCTACCTGGTGAACGCCGACGTGATCCAGATTAAGGTGGCGCAGGGCGCCAAACCGGGCGAAGGCGGCCAGCTGCCGGGCGACAAGGTCACTCCGTACATCGCCAGACTGCGTTACTCGGTGCCGGGCGTAACGCTGATCTCCCCGCCGCCGCACCACGACATCTACTCAATCGAAGATCTGGCACAGCTGATCTTCGACCTGAAGCAGGTCAACCCGAAAGCGGTGATCTCGGTGAAACTGGTTTCCGAGCCGGGCGTCGGCACCATCGCCACCGGCGTGGCGAAAGCCTATGCCGATCTGATCACCATCGCCGGTTACGACGGCGGCACCGGCGCCAGCCCGCTGTCCTCGGTGAAATACGCCGGCTGTCCGTGGGAGCTGGGCCTGGTGGAAACCCAGCAGGCGCTGGTGGCCAACGGCCTGCGCCACAAGATCCGCCTGCAGGTGGACGGCGGCCTGAAAACCGGCGTCGACATCGTCAAGGCGGCGATCCTGGGCGCGGAAAGCTTCGGCTTCGGCACCGGGCCGATGGTGGCGCTGGGCTGCAAATACCTGCGCATCTGCCACCTCAACAACTGCGCGACCGGCGTCGCGACTCAGGACGACAAGCTGCGCCGCGATCACTACCACGGCCTGCCGGAACGCGTGACGAATTACTTCCAGTTTATCGCGCGTGAAACCCGCGAGATCATGGCACAGCTGGGCGTGAGCCAGCTGGTGGATCTGATCGGCCGCACCGAGTTCCTGACCGAGCTGGACGGCATCTCCGCCAAGCAGAACAAGCTGGATCTGTCGCCGCTGCTGAAAACCGCCACGCCGCATCCGGGCAAAGCGGTGTACTGCACCGAAAGCAGCAACCCGGCGTTCGACAAGGGCCTGCTGAACAAAGAGCTGCTGGCGCAGGCGCAGCCGCATATCGAAGCGAAGCAGGGTAAAACCTTCTACTTCGACATTCGCAACACCGACCGCTCCGTGGGCGCCATGCTGTCCGGCGCAATCGCCGACGTGCACGGCGATCAGGGCATGGCGGCCGATCCGATCAAGGCGCACTTCTCCGGCACCGCCGGGCAGAGCTTCGGCGTCTGGAACGCCGGCGGCGTCGAGCTGACCCTGACCGGCGACGCCAACGACTATGTCGGCAAAGGCATGGCCGGCGGCAGCATCGCGGTGCGTCCGCCGATCGGCTCCGCCTTCCGCAGCCATGAAGCCAGCATCGTCGGCAACACCTGCCTGTACGGCGCCACCGGCGGCAAACTGTTCGCCGCCGGCCGCGCGGGCGAACGCTTCGCGGTGCGCAACTCCGGCGCCATCACCGTGGTGGAAGGCATCGGCGACAACGGCTGCGAATACATGACCGGCGGCATCGTCTGCGTGCTGGGTAAAACCGGCATCAACTTCGGCGCCGGCATGACCGGCGGCTTCGCCTACGTGCTGGACGAAGACGGCGAGTTCCGCAAGCGCGTGAACCCGGAGCTGGTGGAAGTGCTGGATGTCGATCAGTTGGCGATCCATGAGGAGCACCTGCGCGGCCTGATCACCGAACACGTGCAGGCGACCGGCTCTTCCCGCGCGGAAGAGATCCTGGCCAACTGGCCGGAATGGGCGCCGAAGTTCGCCCTGGTCAAACCGAAGTCCAGCGATGTCAAAGCGCTGTTGGGTCACCGTAGCCGTTCCGCAGCCGAGCTGCGGGTGCAGGCGCAGTAAGAGGTAGGTCATTAATGAGCCAGAACGTTTATCAATTTATCGACCTGCAGCGTGTTGATCCGCCAAAGAAACCGCTGAAGATCCGCAAAATCGAGTTCGTCGAGATCTACGAACCGTTTTCGGAAACCCAGGCCAAGGCCCAGGCTGACCGCTGTCTGTCCTGCGGCAACCCGTATTGCGAGTGGAAGTGCCCGGTGCACAACTACATCCCGAACTGGCTGAAGCTGGCCAACGAAGGCCGCATCATGGAAGCGGCGGACCTGGCGCATCAGACCAACAGCCTGCCGGAAGTGTGCGGCCGCGTGTGCCCGCAGGATCGCCTGTGCGAAGGCTCCTGCACCCTGAACGACGAGTTCGGCGCGGTCACCATCGGTAATATCGAGCGCTACATCAGCGATAAGGCCATCGAAATGGGCTGGAAGCCGGACATGTCACACGTGCAGCCGACCGGCAAGCGCGTGGCGATCGTCGGCGCTGGCCCCGCCGGGCTGGCCTGCGCCGACGTGCTGACCCGCAACGGCGTCAAGGCGGTGGTGTATGACCGTCATCCTGAGATCGGCGGCCTGCTGACCTTCGGTATCCCGGCCTTCAAGCTGGAAAAGGAAGTGATGGTCAAACGCCGCGGCATTTTCAGCGAGATGGGCATCGAGTTCCAGCTGAACACCGAAGTGGGCAAAGACGTCAGCATGGAGACCTTGCTGAGCGAGTACGATGCGGTATTCCTCGGCGTCGGCACCTATCAGTCGATGCGCGGCGGCCTGGAGAACGAGGAAGCGCAGGGCGTGTACGACGCGCTGCCGTTCCTGATCGCCAACACCAAGCAGCTGATGGGGTATGAAGCCGATCAGCACGAGCCTTACGTCAGCATGGAAGGCAAGCGGGTGGTGGTGCTGGGCGGCGGCGATACCGCCATGGACTGCGTGCGCACCTCGGTGCGCCAGGGCGCGACGCAGGTCATCTGCGCCTACCGCCGCGACGAAGCCAACATGCCTGGCTCCAAGCGCGAAGTGAAGAACGCCCGGGAAGAAGGGGTGGACTTCCAGTTCAACCTGCAGCCGCTGAGCATCGAACTGAACAGCGCCGGCCGCGTGGCCGGGGTGAAAATGGTGCGTACCCAGCTGGGCGCGCCGGATGCCAACGGCCGTCAGGCGGCGGAGCAGGTACCGGGTTCCGAACACGTGATCGACGCGGACGCGGTGGTGATGGCGTTCGGCTTCCGCCCGCACCGCATGGACTGGCTGGCGGCGCACGACGTGCAGCTCGATAAACAGGGCCGCATCCTGGCGCCGGAAGGTAGCGACAACGCGTTCCAGACCAGCAACCCGAAAATTTTCGCCGGCGGTGACGCGGTGCGCGGCTCCGACCTGGTGGTGACAGCGATTGCCGAAGGCCGCAAAGCGGCAGATGGCATCATGAACTACCTGGAAGTGTAAACCTTCCGTACCATCGGAGGCCCGGCATATTGCCGGGCCTCCGTTTTTAGCCTGTCACGCTTTGTCACTCCTCCCCCTCTCCTCACCGTCTCAACGCGCTATAGTATTGAGTTGACACCATTGCGGGGCGCGGCTGCGCCTGACACCGAGATAAGGATAGCGAACATGAAATGCTCCATTTCCCTGTTGGCCGGCGCGCTGCTGGCCGTCAGTTTCAGCGCTTCAGCCATGGCGCTGGATTCGCAGGAGGTTGGTTACAATATCGAAGCGCGCGGCGCGCGGCCGGTCGTGGCTCAGTTAGGCAAGGCCGGGCAGTTCAACGCCGTGGAAAACAGCATCCGGCTGGGGGACGACAATTGGATTGCCCTGGCGCCCAAGCTGGCCGGCGGCGGCAATGCCGGCTTTACCGCCGGCATCAAATCGGCCCTCTCCGCCGCCCTGATCTACAATCCGGCGGCGGTGTTGCAGGCGCTCAACAAAGGCAACGATCTGCCGCTCAATGACATTTGCACCGCGCCGCCGGAAGTGCAAGGCGACACCGCCGTCACCAGTTTCCGCCAGCGCGCAACCCGCGCCTTGTCCACCGTGCGCGTAGGCGATCTCAGCGCGCCGCGCGATGCCTGCATTGCCGCCTTGAAAGGCTGATTCATTTCTGCCGGGCAAAAAAAAAGCACCCCATAGGGTGCTTTTTCGTTTGTTCGCGCGGGCTTATTTCACCACGCGCAGCGCCGGGCGGCCACCGCGCGGCGGCTGCGGCGGTTCGTCGTCCGGGCCGTTGTCTTCCGCGGTGTCCGGGCGATCGCCGTCGATCACGGACATCAGCGTTTCCGAAGGGATCGTCTCATTGTCCAGGCCTTCGAACACGCCTTCGCTCTCGTCGTAGGCGGCTTCCGGTTCGAACATCGTGCCGGCACCGTTTTCACGCGCATAGATCGCCAACACGGCGGCCATCGGCACCGAAACCTGACGCGGCACGCCGCCGAAGCGCGCGTTGAACTGCACGTCTTCGTTACCCAACGCCAGGTTGCCTACCGCCCGCGGCGCGATATTCAGCACGATCTGGCCGTCACGCGCGAACTCCATCGGCACCTGCACGTCCGGGCGAGTCACGTCGACCACCAGGTGCGGCGTCAGCTGGTTATCCAGCAGCCAGTCGTAGAACGCCCGCAGCAGATACGGGCGACGCGGCGTCATCTGAGACATGTCCATCGCGCTTAGCCCCGGGTCTGCAGGCGCATTTCACGCTCGGCTTCGGTCAGGGAAGCCAGGAAGGCGTCGCGTTCGAAGACGCGGGTCATGTAGCCTTTCAGCTCTTTGGAGCCGGCACCGCTCAATTCGATGCCCAGCTGCGGCAGACGCCACAACAGCGGCGCCAGGTAGCAATCCACCAGGCTGAACTCTTCGCTCATGAAATACGGCGTCTGACCAAAGATCGGCGCGATCGCCAGCAGCTCTTCACGCAGTTGGCGACGGGCAGATTCCGCTTCCTGGCCGCTGCTCTTCTCGATCTTGTCCATCAGCGAGTACCAGTTCTTCTCGATGCGCAGCATCATCAGACGGCTCTCGCCACGGGCAACCGGGTAAACCGGCATCAGCGGCGGGTGCGGGAAACGCTCATCCAGGTATTCCATGATGATGCGGGATTCATACAGGGTCAGTTCGCGATCGACCAGCGTAGGCACCGTCTGGTAAGGGTTGAGGTCAATCAGATCTTGCGGCAGGTTATCCATTTCGACCTGCTCGATCTCGACGCTGACACCTTTCTCCGCCAGTACGATACGTACTTGATGGCTAAAAATGTCGGTCGGGCCAGAGAACAGCGTCATTACCGAACGTTTGTTGGCAGCGACAGCCATGAAAACCTCCAAGTTATCTAGAAAATACTGCGAATAGCCAACTGACAGGCTGCTATCCTGAATAATCTTGCCGCAGGCCGGCAGCACGCAGCGCGACCCGAGCCCATGAAAAACCGGCCCAGGGGGTCAACTGCACGGCGAACAGGCGCAAAAGTGGGTGATAGTTTACCAGATTTTGCTTGTTTTGTGGGGGCGGTGCGGCGAATTCATGTTGAATTGTCTGATATGCCACAGATTTTAGTCGGGGATGGCGGATTTCAGGCATAAAAAAACCCGGTGAAGCACCGGGTTTTTTGCGTAAATCGCACTGCCGAAGCAGCGAAAATTAACGCTTGGAGAACTGCGGACGACGACGTGCTTTACGCAGACCGACTTTCTTACGTTCAACCTGACGAGCGTCACGGGTGACGAAGCCAGCTTTACGCAGTTCAGAACGCAGAGTCTCATCGTATTCCATCAGTGCACGGGTGATACCGTGACGGATAGCGCCAGCTTGACCGGAGATACCACCACCTTTAACGGTGATGTACAGATCCAGTTTGCCAACCATGTCGACCAGTTCAAGCGGCTGACGAACTACCATGCGGGCAGTTTCGCGACCGAAGTACTGTTCCAGGCTGCGCTGGTTGATAACGATGTTACCGTTGCCCGGCTTGATGAAGACGCGAGCGGCGGAGCTTTTGCGGCGACCAGTGCCGTAGTATTGATTTTCAGCCATTGCCATTAATCCCGATTAAATGTCCAGAACTTGCGGTTGCTGTGCCGCGTGATTGTGCTCGGTGCCCGCGTAAACTTTCAGTTTACGGAACATAGCACGACCCAGCGGGCCCTTTGGCAGCATGCCTTTAACCGCGATTTCAATCACGCGCTCAGGACGGCGGGCAATCATCTCTTCAAAGGTCGCTTGCTTGATACCACCGATGTGGCCGGTGTGGTGGTAGTACACTTTGTCTGTACGCTTGTTGCCGGTTACAGCAACTTTGTCAGCGTTCAGAACGATGATGTAATCACCGGTATCCACGTGCGGGGTGTATTCCGCTTTATGCTTGCCGCGCAGGCGACGAGCCAGTTCAGTAGCGAGACGGCCTAAAGTTTTACCATCTGCATCAACAACGTACCAGTCGCGTTTTACGGTTTCTGGTTTAGCTGTAAAAGTTTTCATTAGAAAGCTTACCCAATAATTAGTTACACGTTGGTGAACACCCAAACGCTCGAAAACAGTTGAGGCTCACACGACCATACAAGTCCAGCAAACCTACCCCTTCGAATAGCCATTGCCGGCACTATAAAGTTTTTGGGAAAAAAAACTTTGTTGTAACGTGGGGTCGCAAGATTATAGAGAAGTCGCTCACAAAGATCGAACGGTTTTTGAATGGAAAATAAATTTATCGCCGGCGGCAGGCAACCGGCGATAGGCCCGGCGGACTCAGGGCAGATGCGGCAGCTTGAGGTACTCTTCGCTCTGCATTTCCTGCAGGCGCGACAGGCAGCGCTGGTACTCGAACTTAAGCCGTTCCCCCTGGTAGATCTCGAACATCGACGCCTCGGCGCCGATCACCAGCTTGACGTGCCGCTCGTAGAATTCGTCCACCAGCGCCAGGAAACGGCGCGCGGTATTCTCTTTCAGCGGCCCCATCACCTGCACATTATACAGGATCACGCTGTGATACAGTCGCGACAACGCAATGTAATCCAGCTGGCTGCGCGCCTCTTCGCACAGCGTGTGGAAATCCACCGCCAGCACGCCGTCCACCGAACGAATGGCCTGCAGCGGCCGATGGTTGATCTGCAGCACCGGCGCCTCCTCCCCCGCCTTGCCCGCCAGTTTGACGAACATCCGATCCAGGGTCGCGCGCGTCTGGTCGTTCAGCGGCGTCAGATAGAGGTGAGCCTGGGTCAGGGTGCGCAGACGATAGTCGATGCCGGCGTCGACGTTCATCACGTCGCAGAACTCGTTGATCAGATCGATAGCCGGCAGGAAACGCGCCCGCTGCAGGCCGTTGCGATACAGATCGTCCGGCGGGATGTTCGACGTGGCCACCAGCGTGATGCCGCGGGCGAACAGCGCCTGCAGCAGCGTGGCCAGCAACATGGCGTCGGTGATGTCAGACACGAAGAATTCGTCGAAGCATAATACGTCGGTTTCGGCCTTGAAGCCGTCGGCGACGATGTCCAGTGGGTTTTCCCGCCCTTGCAGTTCGGTCAGCTCTTCATGCACCCGCAGCATGAAGCGGTGGAAGTGCAGACGCATTTTGCGATCGCCCGGCAGGCTGTGGAAGAACATGTCCATCAACCAGGTTTTGCCGCGCCCGACGCCGCCCCACATATACAGCCCCTGCACCGGGCGCTGCGGCGCCGTTTCGCCGCCTTTGCCCAGCAAACGGCTGAGCTTGCCGCGCAGCCCGCCGGCCGGCGCGCTCGCCGCCGGTTTTTGCAGCAAGGCCTGATAAATGCGATCCAGTTGAGTGACGGCCCGGCGTTGAACCTCATCGGCCTGATATTCCCCCGCCTCCAGCGCCTGCTGGTAGCGAGATAACGGTGATAGTGCCTGCATCTGTTCGATGTTCCCTAAGAACGCTTAGAAATTATTTAGCCAACGTTGGCGGCAAGTTGATGCCGATTCGCACCGTTATCGCCACAAATGCCCGCTGCGGGCGCCGCTGAAAACCCTGTAAACACTGGGTGGAAGCGCATCAGGATTCCACTCTGACAAGGTTAACGGTTATAGTGGATATTATTAAGTGAAAAATCCCTGCGGAACAACGAAGTCAAAATAGGAGTCATCATGACCTGGGAGTATGCGCTGATTGGTTTGGTCGTCGGTATCGTGATTGGTGCGGTGGCGATGCGTTTTGGCAACCGTAAATTACGTCAACAACAAGTCCTGCAGAACGAGCTGGACAAGAGCAAAACCGAGCTGGAAGAGTACCGTCAGGAGCTGGTCGGCCACTTTGCCCGCAGCGCCGAGCTGCTGGACAACATGGCGCGCGATTATCGTCAGCTGTATCAGCATATGGCGAAAAGCTCCAACAACCTGCTGCCGGATCTGCCGATGCAGGAGAACCCGTTCCGCTATCGCCTGACCGAAGCGGAAGCGGACAACGATCAGGCGCCGGTGGAAATGCCGCGCGACTATTCTGAAGGGGCCTCCGGCCTGCTGCGCGGCCAAAGCGCGCGCCGCGACTGATACCCCTTCTTCACCCGCGGGGCCACCCGCGGGTTTAACCCCGTTTGTGCCTTATTGACCTTCCTTCGCATTACCTTTACTGAACTTTGCACGCAAATTCACGGTCTTACCCTTCACTATGACAAGGTGATTGCCTTATCATCAAATTTTCATCGGCAGGTATTGAGAGAGTTATCATCAATGAAGAAAAAGTCGTTAATTCTTAGTGCATTGGCAATGAGCCTCGGCCTGGCGCTCAGCGCCGCACCGGTGGCCAACGCGGCCCTGCCCGTCGCCGTTCAGGGGCAGCCGCTGCCGAGCCTGGCGCCGATGCTGGAAAAAGTCTTGCCCGCCGTCGTGAGCGTGCATGTCGCCGGCACCCAGGTGCAGCGTCAACAGCTGCCGGAAGAGTTCAGACGCTTCTTCGGCCCCAATTTCCCCGGTCAGCAGCAGAGCTCTCGCCCGTTTGAAGGGCTGGGCTCCGGCGTCATCATCGACGCTGCCAAAGGCTACGTGCTGACCAACAACCACGTCATCAACAACGCCGATAAAATCCGCGTGCAGTTGAACGACGGCCGTGAACTGGACGCCAAACTGGTCGGCCGTGATGAGCAATCCGACATCGCCCTGCTGCAGCTCAGCGACACCAAAAACCTGACCGCCATCAAGATGGCCGATTCCGATCAGCTGCGCGTCGGCGACTTCGCCGTGGCGGTCGGCAACCCGTTTGGCCTGGGCCAAACCGCCACCTCCGGCATCATCTCGGCCTTGGGCCGCACCGGCCTGAATCTGGAAGGGCTGGAAAACTTCATTCAGACCGACGCCTCGATCAACCGCGGCAACTCCGGCGGCGCGTTGGTTAACCTGAACGGCGAGCTAATCGGCATCAATACCGCCATTCTGGCGCCGAGCGGCGGCAACGTCGGCATCGGCTTCGCCATTCCGAGCAATATGGCGCAGAACCTGAGCCAGCAGCTGATCGAATTCGGCGAAGTGAAACGCGGCCTGCTCGGCATCAAGGGCAGTGAAATGACCCCGGACATGGCCAAAGCCTTCAACACCGACGCGCAGCGCGGCGCCTTCGTCAGCGAAGTGCTGCCGAAATCCGCCGCCGCCAAGGCCGGCATCAAAGCCGGGGATATTCTGGTTTCCGTCGACGGCAAGCCGGTGAACAGCTTCGCCGAACTGCGCGCCAAGGTCGGCACCACCGCGCCGGGCAAAACCCTCAAGGTGGGCCTGCTGCGCGACGGCAAACCGCAGGAAGTCTCGGTCACGCTGGACAACAGCGAGAGCGCCTCGACCAATGCCGAAACGCTGTCGCCGGCGCTGCAGGGGGTTTCCCTCAGCAACGGCGCGCTGCCGAGCGGCGACAAGGGCGTGAAGGTGGAGAACGTGGATAAAGGCTCGACGGCGGCGCAAATCGGCCTGCAAAAAGGCGACGTGATCATCGGCGTCAACCGCCAGCGCGTGGACAGCATCACCGCGCTGCGCAAGGTGCTGGAAGCCAAACCGCCGGTGATGGCGCTCAATATCGTGCGCGGTAACGAAACCATTTATCTGCTGCTGCGTTAATTTGTGCAAAAACCGGGCTCGGTGACATACTGCGCCCGGTTAACTCATGCTATCCTCCGAACATCGTTCACCACACCACGAAAACTCCATGTTTGCTAAGCTCTTGCGTTCTGTCGTTATCGGTCTCATCGTTGCCGGCCTGCTGTTGGCCGCTCTGCCCGTGCTGCGCTCTTCCAACGGCCTGTTTGCAGAGAAAACCGAGAATACCAGCGACGAAACGCCGGTGAGCTACAACAAAGCGGTGCGCCGCGCCGCGCCCGCCGTGGTGAACATCTACAACCGCAACCTGAACGGCGCCGCCAACGTGCTGTCGCTCGGTTCCGGCGTGATCATGAACGAACGCGGCTATATCATCACCAACCGCCACGTGATCAAAGACGCTCAGCAGATCACCGTGGTGTTGCAGGATGGCCGCCGCTACGAAGCGCTGCTGGTCGGCTCCGACGGCCTGACCGATTTGGCGGTGCTGAAGATCGATCCCGGCAACCTGCCGGTGATCCCGACCAATAAAAATCGCGTTGCCCACGTCGGCGACGTGGTGCTGGCAATCGGCAACCCGTACAACCTGGGGCAGACCGTGACTCAGGGCATCCTCAGCGCCACCGGGCGCATCAGTATGAGCACCACCGGCCGGCAGACATTCCTGCAGACCGATGCCTCAATCAACCGCGGCAACTCCGGCGGCGCGCTGGTCAATTCGCTGGGCGAGCTGATCGGCATCAATACCCTGACCTATGACAAAATCACCGACGGCGAAACGCCGGAGGGCCTCGGCTTCGCCATTCCGATCGAACTGGCCACCAAAATCATGGACAAGCTGATCCGCGACGGCCGCGTTATCCGCGGCTATTTCGGCATTCAGGGTAAGGAGATCATTCCGCTGCGTTCCTCCAATTCCGGCATCGATCGCCTGCAGGGCATCATCGTGACCGAAATCACGCCGAACGGCCCGGCGAGCAGCGCCGGTTTCCAGATCAACGACATCATCATCAACGTGGATAACAAACCGGCGGTGTCCGTGCTGGAGACCATGGATCAGGTGGCGGAGATCAGGCCGGGCACCGAGATACCGGTTATCGTGCTGCGCGACGGCAAACGCATTACGTTGAAAATGACGGTGGGCGAATTCCCGGAAGACAACAATTAAAAAAGGGCCGGCATTGATAGCCGGCCCTTTGATTTTCATCCTGCCGACGCAGCCGCGCCGGCGCTAATGACTTACTCGCCTTTCACGCGCTCGATGTTAGCACCCAGCGCGCGCAGCTTGTCTTCAATACGCTCATAGCCGCGATCGATGTGGTAGATGCGATCGACGACGGTCACGCCGTCGGCGATGCAGCCGGCGATCACCAGGCTGGCGGAAGCGCGCAGATCGGTCGCCATCACCTGAGCGCCGGACAGCTGCTCAACGCCGTGGCAGATCACGGTGTTGCTCTCGATTTCCGCGTGCGCGCCCATGCGGATCAGTTCCGGCACGTGCATGAAGCGGTTTTCGAAGATGGTCTCGGTGATGACGCCGGTGCCTTCCGCCACCAGGTTCAGCAGACTGAACTGGGCCTGCATGTCGGTCGGGAAGCCCGGGTGCGGCGCGGTGCGCACGGTGACCGCTTTCGGGCGTTTGCCGTGCATGTCCAGGCTGATCCAGTCCTCGCCCACTTCGATATCGGCACCGGCTTCGCGCAGCTTGGCCAGCACCGCGTCCAGCGTGTCCGGACGAGTGTTGCGGCACATCACTTTGCCGCCGGAAACCGCGGCGGCGATCAGGAAGGTGCCGGTCTCGATGCGGTCAGGCAGCACGCGGTACACGCCGCCGCCCAGACGCTCGACGCCCTCGATGGTGATCTTGTCGCTGCCGGCGCCGCTGATCTTCGCGCCCAGCGTATTGAGGAAGTTGGCGGTATCGACAATTTCCGGCTCACGCGCGGCGTTCTCGATAACGGTGGTGCCGGTCGCCAGGGTCGCGGCGCTCATGATGGTCACGGTCGCGCCCACGCTCACCTTGTCCATGACGATGTGTGCGCCCTTCAGGCGGCCCTCGACGGACGCCTTGACGTAGCCTTCTTCCAGCTTGATCTCGGCACCCAGCTGCTCGAGGCCGGTGATGTGCAGATCGACCGGACGCGCGCCGATCGCACAGCCGCCCGGCAGGGAAACCTGACCGCGGCCGAAACGCGCCACCAGCGGCCCCAGCGCCCAGATGGAAGCACGCATGGTTTTCACCAGATCGTAAGGGGCGCAGAACTCGTTCACGCCGCTGGCGTCCACGAAGACCGAACCGTTGCGCTCAATCTTGGTACCCAACTGATTGAGTAGTTTAATGGTGGTGTCGATGTCCTTCAGCTTGGGGACATTCTGCAGCTCGACCGGCTCTTCCGCCAACAGGGCGGCGAACAGGATCGGCAGGGCGGCGTTTTTGGCCCCGGAAATAGACACTTCACCGCTCAGGCGGGTCCGACCCTGCACACGAAATTTATCCATCTGACTACTCTCTGTTATCTAATCTGAAGCTGCCCGCCCGGCAGGGCAAACAGCCTTAAAATCCGTTGAGTTTGCGGTCTCGCTGCCACTCTTCAGGGGTGTACGCCTTGATAGACAAGGCATGAATGCGGTTGTCCGCAATGTATTCCATCAGCGGTGCGTAAACCGTCTGCTGTTTTTTGACGCGGCTCATGCCGGCGAACAATTCGCCGACCACGATCGCCTGAAAATGGCTGCCGTCGCCCGTCACATGTACTTCATCCAGTGCCAATGCCTGCATCAGCACGTCTTTAATCTCGTTGGTTTCCATAGTATCCAGTTCTGCCGCTAAAGGATCATAAACAGCCTAGTATCTTAGTGGAATACGATGTTTTCTTAAACCAAAGAAAAAGCCCCTGCATAACAGGGGCTTTGTATCGTTTTACCACGCAAGGGCGGCGTAAAACGCCGCTAACCGGCGGTATCGACAGGCATTATCGCCTGCAGGTTGTAGAGCGCAATCAGCGTTTTCAGGCGCTCGGTGGCGCCGAAAATTTTCAGCGCGACGCCGCGCTCGCGCTGCTCTTCCTGCAGATGCAGCAACAGTGCCAGCCCGGCGGAGTCTACGCGCTGCAGTTGCGCCACGTCGATCGCGGTTTTATCCGCCATCAGCGCGTCGCGCTGCCGCCACAGCGGCTGCAGCGTTTCCCGGTCCAGTTCACCGCGCAGGATCAGCGTCTGCTGCTCTGATTCGAAGCTGAGCGCTGCCGACATCAGTTTTTCTTGTCCAGCGTGATAGGCTGCGCGGCGGCGGCCTGCAGCTGTTTGGTCAGGCCGTCGATGCCCTGAGTACGCAGCGTGGACGCCCACTCGTTCTGCTTGGTGGTGATCATGCTGACGCCTTCGGCGATCATGTCATAGGCCTGCCAGTAGCCGGTTTTGCTGTTCTTGCGCCATTGGAAATCCAGACGCACCGGCGGGCGGCCGCCGTTGTCGATGATGGTGACGCGAATGGCCACGATGTCGGCATTGCCCAGCGGCTGTTCAGGCGCGATCTGGTAAGTCTGGCCGTGATACATCGCCAGCGCCTGGCCGTAAGCCTGCTCCAGGTAAGCCTGGAAGGCGGTGAAGTAAGCTTCGCGCTGTGCAGGCGTCGCCTCTTTATAGTAACGGCCCAGCACCAGCGCGCCGGCGTATTTCACCTGCACGAACGGCATCAGTTCCTGATGCACGATGGAGCGCAGGTAGTTCGGGTCCTGCTTGATCTTCGGCTGTTCATTCTTCAAACGGCTGAAGGTCTTCTGCGCCGCTTCTTGCATCATGCTGTAAGGATTGGTTTGGTCGGCTGCGCTCGCCAGCGGTGCAACCACCAGCAGAGCCACCATCAGTAAACGTTTAAACATGCAGGTATCCTCTCTTAATGATTTGGAACAGCGGGTTGCGGTGCGGCACCGGCAGCCGGCTCAGCGGCCGCGTCTCCCGGTTTGGCGCTGTCCTGACCGCCGCTTTTATACAGGAACTGGCCGATCAGGTCTTCCAGAACCATGGCTGATTTGGTGTCCTGAATGGTGCCGCCGTCTTTCAGGATGGCGGTGCCCATATCAGGATCTTCGAAGCCCACGTTAAGCGCCAGATATTGCTCGCCCAGCAGGCCGGAGGTGCGGATCGCCAGCGAGCTGGTATCCGGGATTTGGTCGTACTTTTTCTGGATATCCAGCGCCACGCGCGGCGTGTAGGTTTTCGAATCGAGTTCGATGTCTGCCACGCGGCCGATCACCACGCCGCCAATCTTCACCGGCGAACGCGGTTTCAGGCCGCCGATGTTGTCGAACGTCGCGTAAATGCGGTAGGTCGGCTCGCTGCCGATCGATTTAAGGTTCGCCACCTGCAGGCAGATAAACACGATGGCGCACAGCGCGATCAGCATAAATGCCCCAACCCAGATTTCACTCTTCTTCGTTTGCATCGAATCAATTCCCAAACATCAGTGCTGTCAGCACGAAATCCAATCCCAACACCGCCAGTGACGAATGCACCACGGTACGCGTCGTCGCCCGGCTAATCCCTTCAGAGGTAGGCACGGCGTCGTACCCGTTGAAAATGGCAATCCAGGTTACGGTAATGGCGAATACCACGCTTTTGATCAGGCAGTTGAGCAGATCTTTTTTCCACTCTACGGCGCCCTGCATCGCCGACCAGAAGAAGCCGCTGTCGATGCCCTTCCAGTCCACGCCGACCACCGAGCCGCCCCAGATGCCGATCGCCACGAAAATGATGGTCAACAGCGGCATGCTGATCAGCCCCGCCCAGAAGCGCGGCGCCACGATGCGTCGCAGCGGATCGACCGCCATCATTTCCAGGCTGGAGATCTGCTCCGTCGCCTTCATCAGGCCGATTTCCGCCGTCAGCGCGGAACCGGCGCGGCCGGCGAACAGCAGCGCCGTCACCACCGGCCCCAGCTCGCGCAGCAGCGACAGCGCCACCATCATGCCGAGGCTGGCCTCGGCGCTGTAGGTGGTGAGCACGATATAACCCTGCAGGCCCAGCACCATGCCGATGAACAGCCCGGAGACCATGATGATCAGCAGCGACTGCACGCCGACGCTGTAGAGCTGTTTCAACAACAACGGCCACTGCTTGCCGGGTTCCGGCCGGCCAATCAACGCGTTGAACAGCATCAACCCGGCGCGGCCGAAGCTGGCGCTGGTGTTGATGCCACTGCGCCCCAACGACGCTAACGCTCTTAATAACATGAGCTTATTTACTCCCTAAGCCTAGCAGTTCGGTCTGATAATCCCCGGCCGGATAGCGGAACGGCACCGGCCCATCCGCTATACCATCCAGAAACTGGCGCACGCGCGCATCAGGATTGTTCTGCAATTGCTGCGTGGTGCCTTCGGCGATCACCCGGTGATCGGCCACGATATAGGCGTAGTCGGCGATGCTCAGCACCTCCGGCACGTCGTGCGACACCACGATGCAGGTAATGCCCAGCGCATGGTTCAGCTCATCGATCAGCTTGACCAGCACCCCCATGGTGATCGGATCCTGGCCGACGAAAGGTTCGTCGAACATGATCATCTCAGGGTCCAGCGCGATCGCGCGCGCCAACGCCGCCCGGCGCGCCATGCCGCCGGAAAGCTCATTGGGCATCAGCTGGGCCGCGCCGCGCAGCCCCACCGCTTCCAGCTTCATCAGCACCGTGCTGCGCAGCAGGGGTTCAGGCAGGTTGCTGTGCTCGCGCAGCGGGTAGGCCACGTTTTCGAACACGGTCAAATCGGTGAACAGCGCGCCCGACTGGAACAGCATGCTCATCTTTTTGCGCGCGTCGTATAACTGACGGCGGGACAACGCGGGAATGTTGTCGCCGTCGAACCAAATCTCCCCGCTGTCCGGCGCCAGCTGGCCGCCTATCAGGCGCAGCAGCGTGGTTTTGCCGATGCCCGATGGCCCCATGATCGCCGTGACCTTACCGCGAGGCACCGTCAGGTTGATGTCTTCAAATATCCGTCGGTCGCCGCGCGAGAAGCTCATGTCGCGCACTTCGACCAAATTATCTGCCTTTTGGAGCATGTTAATGGACCCTTTACGACTCATCTTTTGCTGAATCTACCCGTGATGTTAAAGCAATGGGCGCAATCCGTCTCATCTTTACAAAAACTTACTGCCATTTCGCAACCAATGGTGCCATTGGTTTTACTTTTCCGCGCCACCCGGTCAAAATTGGCGCCATAACGAAAAAAAACGAAACTGTTCAACTATTAGCCGGGAAAAACCGTTGCTGCGGCTCACGCGCGCGCAACGGAGGGCAAGCAATACCGCCGCATTGACGGCTTTAACCAACGAACCGGGATAATACCCGACAAAGGATCCTGCATGTTTCTCGCGATAGCATTATTAATCGTTGGTTTATTTCTACTGGTGTATGGTGCAGACCGCTTAGTTTATGGTGCTGCCGTGATTTCCCGCTCGCTCGGCGTCCCGCCGTTGATCATCGGCATGACCATCGTCGGCATCGGCACTTCGCTGCCGGAGCTGATCGTGTCCACCACCGCCGCGCTGAACGGGCAGATAGATATGGCCGTTGGCAACGTATTAGGTTCCAACATCACCAACATCTTATTGATCCTGGGTGTGGCGGCGCTGATTCACCCGCTGGCCGCGCGTTCCGAGATACTGCGGCGCGAACTGCCGTTGATGTTAGCGGTCACAGTATTGTGCGGTTTCGTGTTGATGGACGGCACCCTGAGCAGGCTGGACGGCGTGCTGCTGCTGGCCGCCGCCGCCGGCTTCATCCTGCTGATGCTGAAAATCGCCCGGCTGGCGCAGCGCGAGGGCAGCGACAGCCTGACCATGGAGCAGATCGCCGAGCTGCCGCAGGACAGCAGCAACACCGTGGCGGTGCTGTGGCTGGTGCTGGCGTTTATCATTCTGCCGCTCTCTTCCAGAATGGTGGTCGATAACGCGACGGTGATTGCGCACTATTTCGGCCTGAGCGAACTGGTGGTCGGCTTGACCATTATCGCCATCGGCACCAGCCTGCCCGAATTGGCTACCTCCATCGCCGGGGCGCTGAAGGGCGAGGATGATATGGCGATTGGAAATATCATCGGCTCCAATATTTTCAACACGGTGATCGTGCTGGGCGTCCCCGCCCTGCTGTCGCCGGGCAGCGTAGACGCCGCCGCCTTCCAGCGCGATTACTGGGTGATGCTGGCGGCCAGCGTGCTGCTGAGCGTACTGTGCATCGGCCGCAAGCATCGCATCGGTCACCTGGCGGGCGCTCTGTTATTATGTGGCTTTATTGCGTATCTTGCGGTGCTGTTCTTTAACCCTTTCAGTACTTTCGGCTAAACCGACGGGAATGAGTATGTCGAACATTGAGTTGCAACCGGGCTTCGATTTTCAGCAGGCCGGCAAAGAAGTGCTTCAGATAGAGCGTGAAGGGCTGGCTCAGCTCGACAGCTACATCAACGCAGACTTCACCCGCGCCTGCGAAACGATCGCCGCCTGCGGCGGCAAAGTGGTGGTGATGGGCATGGGCAAATCCGGCCATATCGGCTGCAAGATCGCCGCGACCTTCGCCAGCACCGGCACCCCCTCATTCTTCGTTCACCCGGCGGAGGCCAGCCATGGCGATTTGGGCATGGTCACCCCACAGGACATCGTGCTCGCCATCTCCAACTCCGGCGAGTCCAGCGAGATCCTGGCGCTGATCCCGGTATTGAAACGCCAGCAGATCACCCTCATCTGTATGACCAACAATCCGGAAAGCTCGATGGGCAAGGCGGCGGATATCCACCTGTGCATCAAGGTGCCGCAGGAAGCCTGCCCGCTGGGGCTGGCGCCGACCACCAGCACCACCGCCACGCTGGTGATGGGCGATGCGCTGGCCGTCGCGCTGCTGAAGGCGCGCGGTTTCACGCAGGAAGATTTCGCGCTGTCGCATCCGGGCGGCGCACTCGGCCGCAAACTGCTGCTGCGGGTTAGCGATATCATGCACAGCGGCGACGAAATGCCCCACGTCAGCGCCGACGCCTCACTGCGCGACGCGCTGCTGGAAATTACCCGCAAAAATCTGGGCCTGACGGTTGTCTGCGACGATTTGATGAAAATCGCCGGCATCTTCACCGACGGCGACCTGCGCCGGGTGTTCGACATGGGCATCAACCTGCACGAGGCGAAGATCGCCGATGTCATGACGCCGGGCGGCGTACGGGTGCGCCCCAACATCCTGGCGGTCGATGCATTGAACCTGATGCAACAACGCCACATCACCGCGCTGCTGGTTGCCGATGGCGACCAGTTGCTGGGTGTGGTACATATGCATGACATGCTGCGCGCCGGCGTCGTTTAATTAAGGAATAGAACGGAATGGGTATGGTAGAAACCTGCTACGGGCCGGTAGAACAAGAGGTTATGGCGCGTGCCGGGAACATCCGCCTGTTGATTTGCGACGTTGACGGCGTGCTGTCGGACGGCCTGATCTTCATGGGCAACAACGGTGAAGAATTGAAAGCGTTCAACGTGCGCGACGGCTACGGCATCCGCTGCTTGAAAACCTCGGACATCGAGGTGGCGATCATCACCGGTCGCTCCGCCAAGCTGCTGGAAGACCGCGCGCAGACGCTCGGTATCACCCATCTGTATCAGGGGCAATCCGATAAGCTTTTGGCCTTCCGCGAACTGTTGGATAAACTGTCGTTAACGGCGGATCAGGTCGCCTATATCGGCGATGACCTGATCGACTGGCCGGTGATGGCGCAGGTCGGCCTGGCGGTCGCGGTGGCGGACGCCCACCCGCTGCTGACGCCGCGCGCCCACTACGTCACCCGCATTGCCGGCGGCCGCGGCGCGGTGCGCGAACTGTGCGACATCATTCTTTTGGCTCAAAATAAGCTGGAGGACGCCAAAGGGCTGTCGATATGAGTAAAACCAAACTGTGGATCACCATCCTGTTGACGGTGATCGTTCTGGCGCTGATCGGCTGGAACATGACGGATTTTAGCGACGACACGGCCCCTGGCCCGGTCAACGATAAGGATCCGACCTACCAGAGCCAGCACACGGTCACCGTGGTGTACAACCCGGCCGGCAAGCTGAATTACAAACTGGTGGCGGAAGACGCGAAGTATTACACCGCCGGCGAGCTGAGCTGGTTCACCCAGCCGGTAATGACGCTGTTCGATGAGAATGCGGTGGCCACCTGGTCAGTTCGCGCCGATCGCGCCAAACTGACGAAAGACCGGATGCTGTATCTGTATGGTCACGTCGAGGTAAACAGCCTGACCACCACCTCGCAGCTGGAAAAAATTAAGACGGACAACGCTCAGGTAAACCTGGTCACCCAGGACGTCACCTCCGATGACGAAGTCACGATTTACGGGACCAATTTTACCTCTAACGGCATGAAAATGCGTGGGAACCTGCGGACCAAAACCGCTGAGCTGATTGATAAGGTTAAGACCAACTATGAAATTCAGAACCAAAAACCAACTCCGTAACCTGTTGCTCGGCAGCTTAGTTTTGGCCGCCAGCGCCCCCGCTCTGGCGCTGAAATCCGACTCCAGCCAGCCGGTCAGCATCGACTCGCTCAAGCAGTCGTTGGACATGCAGAGCAACGTCAGCACCTTCACCGACAACGTGGTGATCAAGCAAGGCACCATCGATATTCGCGCCGACAAGGTGGTGGTCACCCGCCCGGGCGGAGATCAGAATAAGACCTATATTGAAGCGTTCGGCAACCCGGTAACCTTCTACCAGATGCAGGACAGCGGCAAGCCGGTCAAAGGCCACGCGCAGAAAGTGCGTTACGACGTGGCGACCCAGCTGGTGACCCTGACGGGCAACGCCTATCTGGAGCAGCTCGACAGCAACGTGAAAGGCGATCGCATCACCTATCTGGTGCAACAGCAGCAAATGCAGGCGTTTAGCGACAAAGGCAAACGCGTGACAACGGTTCTGGTACCGTCGCAGTTGCAAGACAAAAACGAGCAGAAAAAGAGTAACTAATCACTTATGGCAACACTCATCGCAGAAAACCTGGCGAAAGCCTACAAGGGCCGTAAAGTTGTCGAAGACGTCAGCCTGAAAGTGAAATCCGGCGAGATCGTCGGCCTGCTCGGGCCGAACGGCGCCGGTAAAACCACCACCTTCTACATGGTGGTCGGCATCGTGCCGCGCGACGCCGGGCGCATCGTGATCGACGAAGAAGACATCAGCCTGCTGCCGCTGCACGCCCGCGCGCGCCGCGGCATCGGTTACCTGCCGCAGGAAGCGTCGATCTTCCGCCGCCTGAGCGTGTACGACAACCTGATGGCGGTGCTGGAGATTCGCCCCGACCTCACCAGCGAACAGCGCGAAGACCGCGCCAAGGAGCTGATGGAAGAGTTCCATATCTCCCATCTGCGCGACAGCCTTGGCCAGGCGCTGTCCGGCGGTGAGCGTCGCCGCGTCGAAATCGCCCGCGCGCTGGCGGCCAACCCGAAATTCATACTGCTGGACGAACCCTTCGCCGGGGTGGATCCGATTTCCGTTATCGATATCAAGAAAATCATCGAGCACCTGCGTGACAGCGGCCTGGGCGTGCTGATCACCGACCACAACGTGCGCGAGACGCTGGACGTGTGTGAACGCGCCTACATCGTCAGCCAGGGCAAACTGATTGCCCACGGCACGCCGGATGCTATTCTGGCCGACGAGCAGGTTAAACGCGTTTATCTGGGCGAAGAGTTCCGCCTCTAAGCGCCGGCGCGCCCTGCGGGGCGACACCGTTAACGGAAGTAGACAGAAAACTATGAAGCAAGGTTTGCAACTCAGGCTCAGCCAACAGCTGGCCATGACTCCTCAGCTCCAGCAGGCGATCCGCCTGCTGCAGTTGTCCACGCTTGAGCTTCAGCAAGAAATCCAGCTGGCGCTGGAGAGCAATCCGCTGCTTGAACAGACCGATCTGCACGACGAAATCGACGCCAAAGAAACCCAGGAGACCGAGGGGCTCGATACCCGCGAGGCGCTGGAACAGAAAGACATGCCGGAAGAGCTGCCGCTGGACGCCACCTGGGATGAGATCTACACCGCCGGCACGCCGTCCGGCACCGGCACCGACTACAGCGACGACGAACTGCCGGTCTATCAGGGCGAGACCACCCAAACGCTGCAGGATTACCTGATGTGGCAGGTGGATCTGACGCCGTTCTCCGATACCGACGCCGCCATCGCCACCTCCATCGTCGACGCGGTGGACGACACCGGCTATCTCACCGTGCCGCTGGAAGACATTCTGGAAAGCCTGGGCGACGAGAACGTGACCCTCGAGGAAGTCGAGGCGGTATTGAAGCGCGTGCAGCGTTTCGATCCGATCGGCGTCGCCGCGCGCGATCTGCGCGATTGCCTGCTGGTGCAGCTCTCCCAATACGCCAAAGACACCCCTTACCTGGCCGAAGCGCGGCTGATCATCAGCGACCATCTGGATCTGTTGGCCAACCACGACTTTCGCAGCCTGATGCGATCAACCCGGCTAAAAGAAGATACACTGAAAGAAGCGATGCTGCTGATTCAGTCGCTCGATCCGCGCCCGGGGCAGTCGATCAATACCGGCGAGTCGGAATACGTGATCCCGGACGTGCTGGTGCGCAAGACGCAGAACAAATGGACGGTCGAGCTCAACGGCGACAGCGTGCCGCGTTTGAAGATCAATCAGCAGTACGCCGCGCTGGGCAACAGCGCCCGCAGCGAAGCCGACGGCCAGTTTATCCGCAGCAACCTGCAGGAAGCCAAGTGGCTGATTAAAAGCCTGGAGAGCCGCAACGAGACGCTGCTGAAAGTCACCCGCTGCATCGTCAGCCAACAGCAGGCGTTCTTCGAGCAAGGTGAAGAGTTTATGAAACCCATGGTGCTGGCGGATATCGCCCAGGCCGTGGAGATGCATGAATCGACGATCTCGCGCGTCACCACGCAGAAGTTTCTGCACAGCCCGCGCGGCATTTTTGAATTGAAGTATTTCTTCTCCAGCCACGTGAATACCGACAGCGGCGGCGAAGCCTCCTCGACGGCGATCCGCGCGTTGGTGAAGAAATTGATTGCGGCGGAAAACCCCGCCAAGCCACTCAGCGACAGCAAGCTGGCCACCCTGCTCGCCGATCAGGGGATCATCGTGGCGCGGCGCACCGTCGCCAAGTACCGAGAGTCTTTGTCCATCCCGCCGTCGAACCAGCGTAAACAGTTGGTTTGACCTCTATTGAGAAGGAAGACACTATGCAGCTCAACATTACCGGACACCACATCGAAATCACCGATCCGTTGCGCGAGTTCGTGAACAACAAGTTCGCCAAACTCGAACAGTATTTTGATCGCATCAATCAGGTGTATGTTGTATTAAGTGTGGAAAAAGTGCAGCAAATTGCGGAAGCAACGGTGCACGTGAATGGAGGCGAGTTGCACGCCACCTCGGAAGACGAGAATATGTATGCCGCAATTGATACGCTGATCGACAAATTGGCACGTCAATTGAACAAACATAAAGACAAATTGAAGCAACACTGACACCCTAACCCACTCCATGAGGCGGCATCCGTCGCCGCCTCGCCCTTCGGCGCGTGACCCGCATGGGTGACGCGCCGAACGGTAATCAGGGTTAAAACCGACGAAAAACCGCCTTGCCGGGTGCGCCCGGCGGCGCGGTTTTAAGTGAAGATGAGATGAACAACGAATATATGCAATTAAGCTCGGTGTTAAACATCGAGTGCACCAAAAGCTCGGTACACTGCACCAGCAAGAAGCGGGCTTTGGAAATTATCAGCGAACTGGCCGCCAAACAGCTCAATCTGCCTTCGCAGGTGGTGTTTGACGCGGTTCTCACCCGGGAGCGCATGGGCAGCACCGGTATCGGCAACGGTATCGCCATTCCCCACGGCAAACTGGAAGAGGACACACTGCGGGCCGTTGGCGTGTTTATCCGTCTCGACCAACCCATCGCTTTCGACGCTATCGACAACCAGCCGGTCGACCTGCTGTTCGCGCTGCTGGTGCCTGCCGATCAGTGCAAAACCCATTTGCATACCCTGTCGCTGGTCGCCAAACGCCTGGCCGACAAAACCGTATGCCGCCGCCTGCGCGCCGCGCAAAGCGACGAAGAACTTTACCAAATCATCACCGAGTAATGCCCGGCCGGCGTGACTTCCAGCCCGGATAACGTTACTGTTTCACGATGATGGATCCGGCCTCGGCCGGAATAACAAAGTTTCCACCGGTGGCGATGAACGCCACCGCGATGCCAGGGGAGTTGCCACATGGTGCTGATGATTGTCAGCGGCCGTTCCGGTTCCGGAAAATCCGTCGCCTTGCGGGCGCTGGAAGACATGGGTTTTTACTGCGTTGACAACCTGCCGGTGGTGCTGCTGCCGCAGCTCGCCAATACGCTGGCGGAACGCAATATCTCCGCGGCGGTCAGCATCGACGTGCGCAACATGCCGGAATCGCCGGAAGTGTTCGAATACGCGATGACTCAGCTGCCGGACAGCTTCTCGCCGCAGCTGCTGTTCCTCGACGCCGATCGCAACACGCTGATCCGCCGTTACAGCGACACCCGCCGCCTGCACCCGCTCTCCAGCAAAAACCTGTCGCTGGAAAGCGCCATCGACGAAGAGAGCGATCTGCTCGAACCGCTGCGCTCGCGGGCTGACCTGATTATCGACACCTCGGAAATGTCGGTGCACGAACTGGCCGAAATGCTGCGCACCCGCCTGCTGGGCAAGCGTGAGCGCGAGCTGACCATGGTGTTCGAATCCTTCGGCTTCAAGCACGGCATCCCGATCGACGCCGACTACGTGTTCGACGTGCGCTTCCTGCCGAACCCGCACTGGGATCCGAAGCTGCGGCCGATGACCGGTCTGGATAAGCCGGTCGCGTCGTTCCTCGATCGCCATACTGAAGTGCACAACTTCATCTACCAGACCCGCAGCTACCTGGAGCAATGGCTGCCGATGCTGGAAACCAACAACCGCAGCTACCTGACGGTCGCCATCGGCTGTACCGGCGGCAAGCACCGCTCGGTGTACGTGGCGGAACAGCTGGCCGATTACTTCCGCTCGCGCGGCAAGAACGTGCAGTCGCGCCACCGCACGCTGGAAAAGCGTAAACAATGACGGTCAAACAGACGGTTGAAATCAAAAACAAGCTGGGCATGCACGCGCGCCCGGCGATGAAACTGTTCGAGCTGGTGCAAAGCTTCGACGCCGAAGTGATGCTGCGCAACGAAAGCGGCACCGAAGCCGAGGCCAGCAGCGTCATCGCGCTGCTGATGCTGGACTCCGCCCAGGGCCGGCATATCGAAGTCGAAGCGACCGGCCCCGACGAAGTCAACGCGCTGGAGGCGGTCGTCGAGCTGTTCAACTCCGGGTTTGATGAAGATTAGCCGCTGAGGGCGCACCTTTGCGCCCAATCCCCCATATCCTCTCCCACTCAGCTCCGGCTCAGGCAGTCCAGCGCCACCGCTTTAAAGCTGTCGAAGCTGTCGCTGCTCAGCAGGCGGCTCATTGAGCGTTCACGCACGAAGGTGACAAACAGCTCGTAGATCGCCATCGCCTCTTCATAGTCGCTCTTGCTGATCGCCAGCAGGAAAATCACGTGCGCGACCTCGCCTTCTCCCCAGGCGACGCCCTGCGGCGCCAGCAGCGTCACCACCACGGTCTTTTTGGCCAGCAGCCCCAGCGAGTGCGGCAGCGCGATGCCCTCGCCCAGCAAGGTGGAGACGATCGCCTCGCGTTCGACCACCGACGGATAAAAGTCCGCGCCTACGTACCCTTCCCGCTCCAGCTGGCCGCACACCCGGCTGAACAGTTCCGCCTGCGTCAGCGGCTCGTTGAGCACCATGAAATGCTCGGCGTCGAAAAACTTCTCCAGCATGTACGGTCGGGTGCGATCCACCAGCACCAGCTTGCCCAGCTGCTCCAGCTGGTAATCGGTTGGGAACGGCGACATCACCACCACCGGCTTGTTCTTTTCGCCGATGCGGGCGTTGGAAATCACGAAGTCTTCGTCGATATGCGCAAGCATCTCGTAATCGCGCAGCGAGACGATGCGCGTCATCACCAGCTGCGGATACTTACGCGCAATCTGCGCCTGGATCATGCGCACCGTCGAGTTGCCGGTATCGCACACCAGCATCACCTGCGGGTGGCGTTCATAACCGATGTTGTAATGCCGCTCCAGCCCCACGCCGATGTGCAGCACCAGATAGCCTATCTCATTCTCGCTCAGGGTATAGGGGGTGTATTTGCCCCAGCTGGAGACCGCCGCCAGCGTCACGTCGTAAGCCATCGGATAGTGCTGCTTGATGTTGGCCAACAGCGGATTGGGGATATTGATCTGGTATTTCACCCGCGTAATCATGGTCTTGATATGGGTGAGCAGATCGGCCCGCAGCTGCTCGTCGCCCTGCAGGTTGTAGTTATAGTGTGCGTTGATGTAGGACAGGATGTAGTCCACCAGCGCTTCTTCATCGTCGGCGTTGATCTCGGTCGGCTGCACGTCCTGCACGCGCCGCGCGGCGATATTGACCCGCAGATAGGCCTCTTCGGCCATCGAGATCTCTTTGCCGGAGGCCGAACGCAGTTCCGCCGCCAGGCGGGTCGATACCTGGCGCACCGCATCGTCGCCGTCTTCCACCTCGAAGTCCGGCAGCGGATAGCCGTCGTTGATGCGCCGCAGCGCCACCGCGCAGTAGAAGATCAGGTACTGCTCACCCTCGTCGGTCAGGCGAATGGCGTATTGCGACAGCAGCGGGTGCAGCAATCCGGCAAACGCCGCTACCTGCGGCTGCAGCAGGATCTCGTTGTTGAGCAGCGGGTTCTCGGCGTCGGCCAGCTGCAGTTGGAACAGCAGATCGGTCAGGCAGGCGCGGATCGCCATCTCCGTGCCGAACAGCTTCATGCCGTAACGCGGCTTGGTTTCAATCGTCAATTGATAGTGCGCCAGACGCTCTCTCACCTCAGCCATGTCGTTTTGCAACGTACCGCGGCTGACGAACCACTCGTCGGCCAGATCTTCCAGTTTAAGGGAGAAGGCTGAGGTCAAAAAACGCACCAGCAGATAATGCACACGCTCCTGCGCGCTGCGCGGGGTGGCATGCTTGCGGCGCTCCTGATGCTGCAGGGCGCTGAACAGCGCGGCGTTATCGACCTGCAGACGATAGCCGGCACCGCGGTTATGCACGAAACGCGCGCCGTATTTGTCCAGAATCTCGTTCAGCGCGGTGATGTCCGCCCGCACCGTGCGGGTGGACACGGCGAAACGCTTCGCCAGCTCATCCTGCGGCAAAGTCTCGGTTTGCAAAGCATCGAACAAGTAAGCCAAACGCGGGTAAGGAAATCGCACCATTCTGTGTCCGTCAATCAGGCGACCCGCCCGGCGAACCGGGCGGGCCACGGGTTACTTCGGCGGCGGCAGGAACACCATTTGCGAGGGGCTGCCGATCGGTAGATAGCCGCCCACAACGCTGAGTTTGCCGTCCGTCGGGTTTACGCTGAAGCGGGTGACGTTATCGCTGCGCTGGTTCAACGCATACAGATAGCGGCCATCCGGGCTCAGCGCCAGCGAACGCGGGTAATCGCCGCGCGTCCAGGTTTCCGCCACCGGTTTCAACTCACCGCCGGCGCCCACGCTGAACTGGGCAATGCTGTTATGCAGCCGGTTGGCGACGTACAGCGTGTCGCCGTTCTTGCTGAGCGCCAGCCCCGAAGCGAAGCTGGTGCCCTGATAGTCGGCGGGCAGCGCGGAAACCGCATGCAGTTGTTTCAGAGTACCTTTTTGGCGATCAAAACGGTAGCTGGTCAACGTCGAGGCCTCTTCGTTCACCAGCAGCACGGTTTCGCCGTCCGGATGGAACACAAAGTGACGCGGACCCGCGCCGGCGGAAGAGGCGGCGATCCACGGCGGATCGTTCGGCGTCAGCCGGCCACTCGCGGCGTCAAAGCGCCATTGGTAGATGCGATCCAACCCCAGATCGGTGGAGAACACGAACTTGCCGCTCGGATCGCTGGCGATCATATGGGCATGCGGGCCGTTGTGATCGCTGATGGCGAAGCTGCCGTTCACCGCCGCCGCCGGTTTGGCCGCGCCCGCCGGGCCCTGCTGTTGCTGCACCGAGCTGGCGGCGCCCAGGCTGCCGTCCGCTTCGATCGGGAAAGCCGCCACGCTGCCGCTGACATAGTTCGCCACCAGCAGATGGCGCCCGTCCGGCGTCGATGAGAGATACACCGGCCCCGCTCCCTGCGAATCCACCTGGTTGAGCTGCGTCAGGCCGCCGTCGGCCGGATTGACCCGGTAAGCGGTGATGCCGCCGTGCTTGCCGCCGTTGAAATCGGCCACTTCGCTGGCGACATACAGCGTCTTGCCATCAGCGCCCAGCGTCAGCTGCGCCGGATTCGGCACTTTGCTGACCAGCGTAGTGTGACTCAGCGCGCCGCTGGCCGGATCGACCTGCACCCGGTAAACGCCTTCGCCGTTGGGATTGTAGGTGCCGATATAGGCGAAATGAGATGACGTGGAATTCATTGCATCCTCAGCATGCAGCGCCGGGCCGGTCACGGCCAGCAGCGCCAGGAACAACGCGGTGCGTCGGGTTGGAGCCTGCCAGTTTCGCATAGTTATCCTCAGACCTGAGTATAGGTAACGGCGCGGCATGCCGCGCCAGGGGAAAGCCTTCGCCTCCCAGCCTTTACCTCATCCCATTGCGCGTTCAGCCCACCAGCTTTTTGGTCATCGCCAGCAGGGTTTTCACGTCCTGTGGGCGCGTATCGCCGCTGGCGGCGTCGATGATCGAACTGTAGATATGCGGGATCACGCGTTTCACGCCGGCCGCCAGCGCGATCTCGACGATCGGCTCGTAGTTCTCCAGATCGATGCCGCCGGTCGGCTCCAGCATAAAGTCATGCTCAGCGCAGGCCTTGGCTACGTACTGATATTCGTCCTTGCACTTCAGGCCGCCCATCGGGAAATACTTGATGGAGCTGCCGCCCATGTCTTTCAGCAGGGCGATGGCGGTTTCCACCGGCACGATGCCGTCCGGCGCCGCGGCGCTCAATGGGCCGGTAGAGATCTTCACCCAACCGACGCGGCCGGTCGGCGATACCAGGCCGTTGACCACGCTGTCGTTCTGGCCCAGCAGCGCGCGGCTGGCGCCAACGCCGGTAAACACCTGGTTGACGTGCTGCGGCTGCACCTGCTGAGCGATCAGGCTGACCATCGCCGACTGCTTCGGATCGCCGGCGCCCAGGCCGACCGAGAGCGCGTTTTCGATCAGGCGCGCATAGCGCAGCATGTCGGTCACCGCGCTGTCGACGTCCGGGTAGTTCTTGGAGAGCACGCCCACCAGCACATGGCCTTCCGCCGCGGCGTAGATGTCCTGCGCGTTGGCTTTGGAGCCGGCCAGCACGTTCAGGCAGACGCGGTCGCGATAGTAGTTAGGCTGCAGCTTCATGCTTGTTTCTCCGTAAACAGGTTTTTGATACAGGTAAAGACGGTCATCAGCTGTTGCTCATCGACGCTGCGCACGTCGACCTCAATCTTGCCCTCGTTGGCCTTGTAGCCGCGGAAGTAGATGGCGATGTCGCCGGTTTTCAGCGCCTGGACGATGTCATAGGTCGACCGCCCCAGCACCGCTTCGTCGAAGGCGATCTCGGCGCGGGCGATATCGCGGCCGGCGCTGTCCCAGACGGTTCTGGCGCTGATGCCGGTCAGGGTGTTGAGGCTGTCGAGGAACGGCGTCATCCGCGCCACCATCTGTTGCCCGGTGGTTTTCTCAAGCGTCAGATAGCTTTCGATCGCCTGCGTCAGGCCGAGGATGCCCTCTTTGCCGACCTTCATCGCCCGGCCGATGCCGCCGGACTGCAGCTTCACCCACTCGACGTACTGTTTCTTGCCGATAACCAGGCCGCTGGTCGGCCCCTCGATGGCTTTGGCGCCGCTGTAGATCACCAGATCGGCTCCCATCTGGTAGTAACACATCAGATCTTCTTCCGCCGCGGCGTCGACGATCAGCGGCAGGTTATGCTTGCGCGCCACCACCGCCGCCTGTTCGACGGACAGAATGCTTTTCTGCACGCAGTGGTGCGATTTGACGTACAGGATCGCCGCCGTCTGCGGCGTGATGCAGGCTTCAATCTGCTCCGGCGAACATTCGTTGGCGTAGCCCGCTTCCACCACCTTGCCGCCGCCCAGCGCCACCATGGTGTCCACCGGCGCGCCGAAGTTGACGTTGTGGCCGCGCGGCAACACGATCTCACGCGGCACGGCGATCGGCGCCGAGTGCAGGTTCACCAGCAGATTGGCGTTATCTTTGACGATCGCTGCCGCCACCGACTGGGCGATGCCCGCCGAGGCGCAGGAAACGATCACCGCGTCCTCCACGTTGAGCAGATCGGCGATGTAGGCGCCGGTCTTGTTGACCAGATCCTTGATTTCGAAATAGTGATTCAGGCCGTAGTCAACGGCGTCGATCACATCCTGGCGCGGCGTGGAAACGCCGAGAATGGTCATGCGGCCGGAGGTGTTGATCACCTGCTTCAAACCGTATTTTTCATAAATCGAAGACATCGCTTGCCTCCCCTTGTTCGGTTAATAGGATTTCCCCGGCCACCACCGCGGCCAGCGGCACCAACAGCTGTTCGCCCTCGGCGGTTTGCCCCTCGGCGTCGGCGAACACCTGCGGTTCGCGGCGCAGTTCAAACAGCGTGAAATCGGCGTCATAGCCCGGCTCCAGCCGCCCTTTGCCGCTGAGCTGCAGCGCCGACGCGGCGTTCTCCGTCACGCAGGCGATCACCTGCGGCAGCGTCAGGCCGACGCTGAAAAATTTGGACATCACCGTCGCCAGGCTGTGCACCGGCCCGTTTATGCGGTTGCGGCAGTAAATATCGGAGCTGATGGTGTGCGGCAAAATGCCCAGCTTGATCGCCTGGCGCGCCACCTCGAAGCTGAAGCTGGCGGTGCCGTGCCCCACGTCGAGCAACACGCCGCGCCGCAGCGCGCGCTGGATCGACTCGCGCAGCGTGCCCGCCGGTGTCAGAATGCGGTTCGGTTTGCCGTTGTAGCAGTGGGTGATGATGTCGCCACGGGTCAGCAGATCGGCGATCTCGTCCAGATCCGGCGGGTTGTTGCCGATATGCACCATCAGCGGCAGTTGGCGGTTTTCCCGCTGGATCTCTTTGGCCAACACCAGCGGCCGGGTGCCGTTCTTGCCCACCACGCTGCTGCTCATGCGCGCCTTGATGCCGATAATGAAACCGGGATGGTTGGCGATGGCCTGGCCGGCCTCGCGCTTGTCGATGTCCGTCAACTCCGCCAGCTCGTTCTGCCGCAGCAGGCCGATGCGCGAGATGTTGAGGAAGGCGAACACGTTGGTTTTTGCGCTGCGCGTCAGCTGATAAAAGGCGTCGATATCGTCGGCGCCGGTGCTGCCGGCATCGACTACGCTGGTGACGCCGCTGGCGACGCCGACCCGATCCGGCTCGTCATGGTAAATCGGCGAGTCGGGATAGCAGTGCACGTGCGCATCGATCCAACCGGCGCTCAGGCGGCAGTTGCCCGCCAGATCCAGTTGGCGAACGGCGCTGACGTCCGCCGCCAGCCGCCCGACCGAGGCGATTTTGCCGTCTTTCACCGCCAGATCGATCAGCGTGTCGTCCGCCAGTCTGGCGCCTCTGATTACTAAGTCATACATACCGCATTGCTCCTGTTAGCCCGGGCGCCGCCGCATCGGGCGGCGCCTGGCGCAGGCCTCTCAAGAAATGGCTACCGGGAAGATCGCCCCCAGGATCATCGCGCCGAGGATCGCTCCGCCGGTGATCGGTTTACCCCAGATATAGAACAGCAGCGCGCCGAGCAGCGAACCGATGCCGATCGGGATCGAGGCGGTCATCGCCGACAGGATGATCAACGGCCCGAGGAAACGGCCCGACGAGTTGCCCGCGCCCATCATCACGTCCGCCCCGTAGGTGGAGTTGCTCTGATTGATGGTGAATTTGCGCGCCAGGATGATCACGTAACCGATCGCCAGGCCGATGACCAGGCCGGTCACCAGCGAAGCGGCGAAGTTGGCGACCGGGAACACGATGCCGGCTCCCAGCAGCAGCGCCGGCACGCCCAGCCCGACGCCGGTCTGGATCGCGCCGCCGATGTCCAGGATGCCCACCAGCGAGCCTTCGATGATGCGCGCGAACAGGAAGCTGGCGCCGAACGCCGCCACCGCGCCGTATACGCCGGTATCCATCCCCGCCCGCAGCATGGAAACGAACGCCACTTCGTTAAAGGCGCCGATGCCGTACAGGTAATACATGTGCGTCCCGGCGAACACGCCAGAGGACAGCAGGCCAACAAAAATCGGGAATGACCAGTCGGCGTACCAGAAGCCTTTTTGGGTTTGCTCTTCCATCATCCCGCTCCTTATTTACCGCTCAGGGTGTTGTGAATGGCGTCCAGCCAGCCCGGCACGCCGAGGCTGAAGGACTCGAGAACTTTCATGTCGAAGCCGCGGAAGAAGCCGCTCAGCACGAACAGCAGCACGATCACCGCCATCATGATCTTGGTGATCTTGTTCCAGCCGCTCTCTTCCACGCCTTTGCCGATCAGAATGCCCAGCACCAGGCCCGGCACGGCGTTGCCCATGATCAGCTGCGCCAGGCCGCCGAAGATGGTGCCCCAGAAGCCGGAACGGCGCCCGGCGTCGATCGCCGCCAGCCAGAAGATCACTGGCATCACGGTGTTCACCAGCAGGTTGGCCGCTGGCACCAGCACCTTGATCGCGGTGACCTGCAGCGCGGCCGGCACGGCGGAAGCGGTGGTATTGAGGAACGCCACCACCAGCATGCCGATGATGCCGCAGGCGATGGCCATTTTTTTCGGATCGTGCAGCGTTTGCGCCAGATTGCGGTTCTTGACCATCAGGGCCGCCGCGCCCCAGTGCGGGATGATGCGGTGGTCGACGTCCTGCGTGAAGGAACCCGCCGCCACGGAAGACGCCCAGGCGTTGAAGAAGAAGCCCAGACCGAATGAGAAGTGGGAAGCCGGATCGCCCTCGCAGGAATTCAGCTCGCCCAGGGTGCGAAACGCCCCCATGCCCTGTGTTGTCGGCGCGTGGAACATGCGTGCGGCGCCGGCCCCTACGCCGACCCCCACCAGCCCACCGATAATAATCGATTTAAATAAGATGATTAAAAACATCAGTATACCCTTTCATTTATGCTAACGTTTTTATTTCGTGACGAAGACAACCTTCTCTGTATTGATAATGGTTACGTTCACGGTTATTTCCAAAGAAACGGCATAGCTCTTTCTTTCACGCGGCAAAAAGAAGAAAAGAAATTTCTCTTTAGTTATTTTCTCTTCCGCTCTCACGACGCTGACGTCCTGCGGCTCGATACGCAGCAGAATATTGTTGGTGGACTTTAATACCGCGCCCTGCACATTAGCCAAGGCGGAAGCAAAAGCTTTCGCTTTGCTGTCGCCTTTACCCTCCACCTTTACCGATGTGGTATATTGCTCTTTCATTATGGATTGCCATGTTTTTTGATGTAGGCTTCCACCAGTTTCTGGCCCAACTCTTCTTTATCCATAAAGCCGAAGCCCAGCACGTTGCAGCCTTCGTTAATTGCCGTCACTCCCTCTTCCACCGAACGCATACCGTATTTGGCTTTGTAGCCGTGTTTGGTTTGCGCGGTAATCGCGCCGGCGCCGCCGCTGCCGCAAAAAGAGATGCCCAGCTGCGCGTTTTCCGCTTTCATGACGTCACCCAGCTTCATATCCGCCGCCACGCCGGGGATAACCACCGCTTTTCCGCCTGCGTTTTCAACGCCCTGGCCGACTTTTTGCCCTTTACCCAAACGATCGCCGATCACTACGGTAATTTGACCCATGGTATATTCTCCTGATTGAAATCGATGCGTTAACCGCTATGCGTTATTATCTTTCGCCACTTCGAAGTGCACTGACAATAAATAGGCTTCTTCGATAGGCAATGTGCCAAACTGATTCACCACGCGCTCCGCCATTTGCATGGATTCGGCGGAGATTTCGTCGAACAACGATTTATCCACCTCCGGCAACGGCTCGCCAGTTATTGAACGCAGCACCATGGCGCGAATATGCGATTCCAGCATCTGTTGCTGCACCGCATTGGTATAAATATTTTCAGCATTCAGCATCGCGGCAATATCCGCCAACACCCGAGCGGTGATCTCACCGGCTGCGCTGACATCGGATTGTTCAATTTCTTTTATCGAAGCAGATCCATCATTCACTTTTCAGTACCCCTAGATCCCACATTAATCAGTAAGCCGTAAAGCGCATCACCTGAATAACCCGCTTTCTGTGATGTCTTTACCCTACCCCCGGTAGGATTTTCTGTGTAGACCGGTTTTTTCCAGTTCGAAGTGGAAATCGCATGACGCGCGGGGATCCATTTCGCAAAACGGCGCTGCGGTGAAAAAGTTAATGAGATAACAAATAGATAACCGGGCTAACCGTTTCTTTCGCCACAATTGACGATAAAAGCCTTCGTGATCGGGATCTCTTTCTTTTCTCGTCCCAACCGCCTACTATCAATGGGACAAATCGACATTACCCACACCCCCGCTCCTCTGGCGCGGGGGTGTTGCTTTGTGTTGTTTTTCCGAATTTATGGGTGCACAGACTGGCACCCTTTGATTTGACTGGAGAGTGGAATGACCAAACCCATCATTACTATTAATGAGCTGGATGCGGAACGCCTGGATGCGCTATTGGAACAACCGGCCTTTACCAACACCGACGTCGCCGCCGCGCTGAACGACGAGTTGGATCGCGCGGAAATCCTGCCGCCGGAGAAAATGCCTGCCAACGTGGTGACCATGAACAGCCGCGTGCGTTTTCGCGATCTGCACACCGATGAAGAGCACGTGCGCACGCTGGTTTACCCGGCATCGCTGAAAGACAGCCACGATCAGCTGTCGGTGATGGCGCCGCTGGGCGCAGCGCTGCTCGGCATGCACGTCGGCAAGCAGATTTCCTGGCAATTGCCGAACGGTGAAGAAGCGCGGATTGAAGTGCTGGAGTTGCTGTACCAGCCGGAAGCGGCGGGCGAATACCACCGTTAAGCGGTTCTCAGGGCGGCATCCGGCCGCCCTTTCTGTTTCAGACGCAGATAGCGATCAGCACGGCGATCAGCAGCAGCACGTAGATTTTGGCATGCAGCGCATCGCTCACCTTAGGCAAACAGCGCCTGGCAAATACGATCCCCGCAATCCCCGCCACCACCAGCAGCCCCAGAACGTTCAGATTGACGTAGCCCAGATACTGCGGCCCGCTCATCTCGCGCCACCCCAACACGATATACATCAGCGCGCCGATCACCGCCACCGGGATCGACAGCGGGTTGGCGGCGCTGACGCAATACTTCATGTCGTAGCCATGGCGGCGCAGCAGCGGCACCGTCATCACGCTGCCGCCCACCCCCAGCAGGGTGGCGATGCCGCCGATCAGCGGCCCGCCGCCCCACAGCGTGGCGGGGGAAAGTTCGGCGCGCGCCGGTTTGATCAAAAAACCCCGGCGGAACAGACAGTCGGCGATGGTCACCGCCATATAGGCCACGAATAGCCCGCGGATCACGCCGTCCGCCAGCAGCGAAGAGGCGAACGCGCCCAGCGCCGCGCCGATGCCGATGAAAAAGATCAGCGGCACGATGGTTTCGCGCAGCAGGTTGCCGCTGCGCCAGTTGGTCAGCGTGGCGTAACTCGCGTTGAGGATCATCACCGCCGTCGAGGTCGCCACCGCGATATGCATCGCCTGGCCGGGCTGCTCGCCCGAGGCGGAGATCAGGTGATAGACGAAGGGCACCACCACAAAGCCGCCGCCGAAGCCGAACAGAATGGTGGTGATGCCGGTCAGAAAACCGGCACCCAGTACAATCAAGGTTTCAATCATGGCCGTGCGCCCGCACGAAGTCGTCGAACCCGGCGCAGAACTGCCCCGCCAGCGGGTGGAAACGATCGCCGACGAACAGCCCCAGATACTGCTCGCGCACGGCGTCATGGTCCACCAGCTCAATGCCCGCCTGTTCCGCCTGCGCCAGCGTCTGCGCGTCCGGGAAGCCCCAATAGCGCGAATCGCCCTGCTTTTCCGCCGCTATCGCTTCGCTGTGCTCCGCCAACATCAGCCGGCGCGCCAGGAAGGAGCCACTCTGCACGCCCAACAGCATCATGTTTTCCAGGAACGACAGATCGTGACGCAGCTCGGCGGGCAGGCGGGCGATAACCGGGCCGGCGTCCCAGTGCTCATCCATTTCATGCAGCGTTACCGCACAGTCCCTGTCACCGTTCATCAACGCGCGGAACAGCGTCATCACCCCGCGATAACGCGGCAAGTCCCCCGGATGCAGGTTCCACAGCAGCTTGCCGCGTCGGCTGAAGGCGCGCACATAGTCGGCGGAGAATTTCTGATAACAGCGCAGGGAGATCACCCCATCCATATGCCCCAGGCTGCTGATAAACGCGGCGTCATTGATGTCGAGAACGCGATGCGCTTTGACCCCGGCGGCGGCCAGGAACAGGGCCGGCGGCTGATAGGCCCCCTCGCAGGCGGCAGCGTTGCGGCCAACGAACGGGAACACGAAATCGTTCAGCACTTCGCGCTCATACAGCCCCAGGCGGCGAACCGCCGGCTCCTGCGTGCGCCCGGCGCTTTTCGCCAGAGGGAAATACACCGTAAAGGCACACTCGCCCTTCAGGGTGGCGATCAGATCCTGACACACCAGCCAGGAGAAAATGTCGTTGCCGACAAAGAGCGCTACGTTTTTCATGCTTCAGCCTTCTTTGCGTTGAAAATAGGGTTGTTGAACACGATCTTGCTGATATCTCGCGTGATGGACTCCATCGCCGAGGTGTAAAAAAGATCGCCCTTGGCAGGCGCGCCGAGCGAGTAGAGATGCTGCTCGCGGCCGCGTCGGTCGGCGATTTTCAGCGTGTGCGGGTTGCACTTCACGCCGCCGAACAGGTTCTCTTGCACCAGCCCGTCTTGCAGCAGTTGCTGGCTCAGACGGTTGGGCGGCAGTTGATAGGACGGCGTGGTGCAGTTGAACAGATACTGCGCATGTACCCGCGCCTCATGGCAACGAAGGATAAACCCGTCCGTTCCCTTGCTGATATCCGCCAGGCCGCCACAGGCGCGCAGGCGTTGGCTCTCCAACGCCGCTACGATCTTGTTGGCGTTCTTGATCGGCATGGCGTGCCGATTGCGCATCCAGGAGGAGTTGTAAAAGCGCATGAAGACCTGCCGGTTGTTGGCATCCATCTTGACCCAGGCGGCGCACACCGCCGGGTGGATCGCCGCCAGATAGCTGCAGATATGCTCCCGGGCAAAACGAGCGCGATCGAGGCTTTCCGCCAGATCGCGGTAACAATCGCGCCTTTCCCCCAGCGCCGAGAGCACCGTCAACCGCTCCGGCCCCGGATAGTGGCGCGCCAGCGCGGCGTTGATCGCATGCACCAGCTGGTGCGCGTCAATGAAATCGCGGCCGGCGACAAAGCGCCGCACCCCCTCCACAAACGCCTCCGGCGGCGGACGCATCAGCGCCGGCTGCACGCTGGGGAACAGGCCCGAGCGCGACAGGGCGCAGATGTCGGTCGCCCCCAGGCGCTCCATCAGCTCAACGATGGCGTCAATCGCCGTCAGGCTGCAGCCGATCACGCCGATGCTCGAATAAGGGTTGATCGGCGGCAGATCCTGGTGGGCCTGATAAGCGATCACCCCATCCACCGGATAGAGACATTCCGGCGGGTTGTGCCCCGAACACAGCACCAGCGCGTTCATCTGTTCGGCGCCGCCACAGGTGGTGGTCAGCCGGTAGTCGGCTTCCAGCGGCGCGATGGCATTCACTTCGGCGGTTATGAAATTCAGCGCTACGTTGCTGTCCGCCGCCATATAAATCGTCATGTCGCGAATAAAATCGAGATATTCACGATACAGCCAGCGCGGCGGATAACGATCCTGGCAAAACTGTGGGAAATGCATGGTGATCCAATCGACGAAGTGCGCATCGTCGAAAATATCCGCCGACATATTTTCCGGCGTCATATTTAATATATGGCTGTCAAAATCGCTGCTGTATGCCATACCGCCCTTGAAGCCCTGCTTGTCGAACACCGTCAGGGAAAGCGGCCTTTTGCAATGATTAACCGACTTATTTTTTATAAAGTTATACGCAAAAGCGATCCCGGCGGCTCCGCCGCCAACCACACCGAACTTATACATGAAATATCACCTTATAGTCATTGAACTGCGCTAAGAACTATTGCTTCAGGTGTTGGAATAAAAAGACGATTTATTCCTTATTAACTTCTTGTATTGCGAGAACGAAAATCTTCGTCCCACCCCGGTGTGAAAACTTGCACGGGCTATATGGCCGATAAAATAGCGGCGCCCCGAACAAGCGTTATTTTTCTGCTCCGATAGTAGGGCGACGGCCGTTGGCTTGCTTTATATGAAAGGCCAACTATCATTGCGTTTCGGCCAATCTGCCCGCCAAAGGGAACACATGCGCAACGTCCGCATTGATGACATCGACCACGTAACGCGCGCGGTGATCGCCATCGGCACCGATTATCCGCCGGGGCACCTGCTGCCGATGCACAGCCACCGGCGCGCGCAGTTGTTGTACGGCGCCACCGGCGTCATGCACGTTTTCACGCAGCAAGGCAATTGGGTCGTCCCGCCGCAGCACGCAGTGTGGCTGCCGCCGCAGATGCCGCACGCGGTGAGGATGGTCGGCGTCACCACCCGCAGCCTGTATCTCGAACCCGGCGCGTTGCCCGCCGAACGGCCGCAGGTCTGTCAGGTGGTCAGCGTCACCCCGCTGATGCGCCAGCTGTTGATGGCCGCGGTGGATATGCCGCTGGAGTATGCACAAGAGGGGCGCGACGGAGCGCTGGCGACGCTGTTGCTGCATGAGCTGGCTCGGCTGCAGCCCTTGCCCCTGCACATCCCGCTGCCCGCCGATTCCCGGCTGGGCGAGCTGTGCCGCGCCTTTTTGCAGCACCCCGACGCTCACGACTCCGCGCAGCGGTGGGCCCCTCGTCTGTACATGAGCATTCGCACCTTCAGCCGCTTCTTTCGCGCGCAGACCGGCCTGCCGTTTTCGCAATGGCGCCAGCGCGCCTGCGTGGTGCTGGCGTTGGCGCTGCTGGCCGAAGGGCGCAGCGTAACGCAGGTGGCGATGGAGATGGGATATGACAGCAGCGCGGCGTTTTCAACCATGTTTCGCCGCGTGCTGGGGCAGGCGCCCTCCTCCTATCTGACGGAAGACGGGCGCGACGGTTGACGGGTTAGCGGAATTTCTTGTGGTTGGCGTCGCGGGTTTGCTTGAAGCCCTGCGCCAGCTGCTTCGCTTCGGCGACTTTGCCCTGATTGGCCAGCGCCAGCGCCTGATCGATCTGGCCGATCAGGGTATCCAGCCCGTGACGAAAATCTTTCATCTCCGGGCTGTCGGCGGCTTTGTCTTCCAGCTTCGGCGGGGTGCCCTGTTTGGCGTCCTGCGCGGCGGCGCGCATGTTTTGCAGGCTCTGTTTGAGGGTGGCGGCGGAATCGGTATTCAGCACCGTTTTGTAGTTTTCTGCCAGGGTGTCCATATCGTCGCCCAGATCGGCGGCGACCGCCAGCGAGCTGGCTGCCAGCAGCGTCAACGCCGCCAGCGCTTTCAGGGTATTCTGCATGTTTGCTCACCTTCCAGTTATTGTTTTAATTAACCCACCGTTACCATAGGCAAGGCCGGGCAAAACCGAAACCGGAGATTTGTAAGCAAGGTTAAGACTGGATAACGCGCGGCCGGCGGGCGCCGGCCGCGCCGCGGATCACTGACCGGCGATCTTCATTTCCGGCAGCAGCACCGAACCGCACTGGATATTGCTGCGGGTTTCGATATCGCTGCCGACGCTGACGATGTTGCGCAGCATGTCTTTCAGGTTGCCGGCGATGGTGATCTCGCTGACCGGATATTGGATCTCGCCGTTTTCCACCCAGAAACCGGCGGCGCCGCGCGAGTAATCGCCGGTGACGCCGCTGACGCCCTGGCCCATCAGCTCGGTGACCACCAGGCCGGTGCCAAGCTGTTTCAGCATGCCGGCGAAGTCGGCGCCCTGCCCGGCAATGCGCCAGTTATGGATGCCGCCGGCATGGCCGGTGCTGTGCAGGCCCAGCTTGCGCGCCGAGTAGCTGGTCATCAGCCAGGTTTGCAGCACGCCGTCCTTGACGATATCGCGCCGCTGGGTGCGCACGCCCTCGCTGTCGAACGGCGTCGACGCCAGCCCTTTCAGCAGGTGCGGATGCTCTTCGACGGTCAGCCACGCCGGCAGGATCTGCTTGCCGAGCGAGTCCAGCAGGAAGGTCGATTTGCGGTAAACGCTGCTGCCGCTGATGGCGCCCACCAGATGACCGAACAGCCCGGTGGCCACCTCGGAGGCGAACAGCACCGGCGCCTTCATGGTCGACAGTTTGCGCGGCGCGAGACGCGCCAGCGTACGGCGGGCGCACTCCTGCCCCACCCACTCGGGGCTTTGCAGATCGCCCATCGCACGGCCGATGGTGTAAGCGTAATCCCGCTCCATATCGCCGTCCTGCTCAGCAATGACGCAGCTGGACAGCGAGTGGCGGCTGGAACAGTAGCTTTGCAGCATGCCGTGGCTGTTGCCGAACACCTTGATGCCGTAGTGGCTGTTGAAGCTGCCGCCTTCGGTGTTGGTGATGCGCTTGTCCGCCGCCAACGAAGCCTGCTCGGCGCGCGCCGCCAGCTCGATGCCGCGCTCGGCGTCCAGCTCGATCGGGTGGAACAGATCGAGATCCGGCGCCTCGAACGCCAGCAGATCTTTCTCCGCCGGGCCGGCGCAAGGATCCTCAGAGGTGTAGCGCGCGATATCCAGCGCCGCCTGTACGGTGCGGGCGATGGCGTCCGGGCTGAGATCGGTGGAAGAGGCGCTGCCTTTGCGCTGGCGGTGATACACGGTGATGCCCAGCGCGCCATCGCTGTTGAACTCGACGTTTTCCACCTCGCCGAAGCGGGTACTGACGCTGATACCGGTCGATTTGGTGACCGCGACTTCCGCCGCGTCGGAACCGGCGCGGGCCAGCTCCAGCGCCTGAGAAACGGCCTGTTCCAGCGCCTTGCGCTGTTCTGCAACTTGAGTGACTACTTTCATCAATCTGCCATAATTAATCAGAAAATCGTTGAGAAAAGTGCCGGAGCGGCGTAGTTGTGCACGCGGAGCGGCGCGCAAAAATCCTGAGATCTCTGCCGTTGAGTCTAACAGGAACCGCGTTGAATTTCGCATAAAGCCGAACGGCAAAGCCGGGATAACATGCAAAAGCCGTGCATCACTCGACGATCAGTTTTACCGACTTGCCAATATTCGCCATCATGTTGACCAACGCATCCAGCGTGAACTTCTCGGTTTTCTGATTCACCACGTCGGACACGCGCGGCCGGGAAGTGTGCAGATAACGCGCCGCCTCCTCCTGGCGATAACCTTCTTCCTCAATCCACGCGCTGATCTCACCCATCAGCTGTTTTTTCAGTGCGATAAGCTGCGCAATTTCCGCATTGGACTGCGCTTGCAATTGCCGAGCCTCGTCGGCGGAAAATCCCAGATCCGCAAACACATTGCCGCCTGCGGGCGTAACGTGGCGCGAATCGCTATCAATCGGCTTGGTCATGACCTTTACTCCGCTCATTAATGACCGCGTCATAACGCGCTTTGATTATCTGAATATCGTGGCGGCTGGTTTTCTCCGCCTTCTTCTGAAAGCTGTGCAAGACATAGATCGCTTCGCTGAACTTTGCCACATAGACCACCCTGAATACCCCACCGATGGCATATAAACGGATTTCGATAACGCCGCTTCCGCAGTTGGCCATCGGTTTCCAATTACCGGGTTCCAGACCTCTTTGCACTTTACTCAGTTCAAATCCTGCCGCTTTTCGCGCATCGATTGGGAAGGCCAGCAAATCCTCTAGCGATGAGCCACGCCAATCAATGGCTTTCTCGATGCCATCATCCATGAATATCACCTCCTTTTGTATAAAATTTTATACAGACAGGGTGATAAAAACAACCGTGCAAATTCCCAAGACGGGCAGCCAGGCGCGATAATCCCCCAACGTGGCAGCTATACTCAGTTTGCTCAAGGCACGCAATTGGCGGGTTGCCGGACAACCTGTTAGGATTAGCCTCTTTTTAACGGAGCCTACCATGAACAAACAGCCTGAAGACTGGCTCGACGATGTCCCGGAGAATGAAAACGAGGACGATGACGAGATTATCTGGGTCAGTAAAAGTGAGATTAAACGTGATGCCGAAGCGCTGAAAGACCTGGGGGCCGAAATGGTCGATCTGGGCAAAAACGCGCTGGATCGCATCCCGTTGGACGAAGATTTGCGCGCCGCCATCGAGCTAGCGCAGAAGATCAAGAAAGAGGGCCGTCGCCGTCAGCTGCAGCTGATCGGCAAGATGCTGCGCGCCCGCGATATCGAGCCGATCCAGACCGCGCTCGACAAGCTGAAAAACCGCCACAACCAGCAGGTTTCGCTGTTCCACAAGCTGGAAGCGCTGCGCGACCGTCTGGTGGAAGAAGGCGATGACGTGATTCCGTCGATCCTGGATCTGTATCCGGCCGCCGATCGCCAACAGCTGCGTTCACTGGTGCGCAACGCACAGAAAGAGAAGGCCGCCAACAAGCCGCCTAAGGCTTACCGCCAGATCTTCCAATACCTGCGCGAGCTGGCCGAAGCGGCCGACTAAGCGCCGCCGCCATCCCGGGATGAACCCGTTTCATCCCCGGTGATGGGCCGGTTCGCCGCTGCTTTCGCGGATATTGAAACGCAGGCTGCCTTCCAGCTCTTCTTCCGCCTCTTCAAACAGCAGAATGATCGCGCCGAAACGACGCTTGCTGCGGGCATTCAGGTGAGTGAACTCGATTTCCACCGGCAGGCCGATATCGCCGGTCACCACGTCCCACAGCGCGTCGAGGTTGGCGCCAAACCCCTCGTCCAGCGCAAACTTGTGCGCGAAATCGCGGTAGAAGGTCGGCACATCCTGGATCTGTTCGAAATCAAACTCTACTTTTGCCATCAAACTCACTCCACACGAATGAAGTTTTTGTAATGGTCGCGCGTGACGAAGATCAGACCGTCGCTCGAATACAGCAGGCGATCGGCGCCGCGCCGGCCACACTGATAATTGATGTCCGCTTCGCGCCAGACCCGGCCGCCGGCGCTCGGCAGTTGCCCTTCACGGTTAGAGAACCGATCGCCGCCAATCGCCTTGCCCGGCAATACCGCACAGAGGTTGCCTGAACGCGGATCCCAGCCCTGCTCGCGCGCCTGCTTCTTGGTGACGTAATAGCCCGGCAGCCGCTGATGCTGCTGCAGGTAACTCACCACCGTTTGCTGCTGCGTGAGCCGATCGATGCTCTGCTGCTGTCCCGCCGGCGCTTGGGCCACCGCCGGGTTGCCGTCGATCGCACGGTGCTCGTTGCCGCGCAGCGCGCTGAAGACGGCGATGACCACGGCGATGACAATCGCCAACAGAATCCGCTTGTTCATGACATTCCCTGAAATTATGCCGCCGAAGGCACCGCAGCGCCCCCAGGCTAGTTAGCTATATAGTCGACCTGGATGAAACTAAGATGACCGGCACGTCACATTTTCGCGGCGGTAAGAGTTTCATCCATTCATGACAATGATGCCACTTTCCAGCCGTTCTGGCACTCGGAGTCGCTCTGAAAACGGGTCGCCCCACATGAGACGGCCCGCCGTGCCAGGCGCTGCTTTCAGTATAGTCGGGGAAGGCGCCGCACAACGCGGCGCAACAGGCGGGAACGCATCAATCGATCAAGGCGTGGCGATAGCGATGCAGCATGTCGGCCAGGCGCTTCACCGGCCCGGTGACGCTGAGCGGCGCCTGATTGTCCACCAGCTTCTGCTGGTACTCGTTCATTTCACCCAGCAAGCGATCGTAGTAATAGGCGCGCTTGACGTCGTTTTTGGCCGAGACCACCCGATCGGCGGTGCTGCGGATCTGGCGGTGGAAGGCCGACAGCTCTTCGCTGACCGGAATCTCCGCCCGCTGCATGCGCTGGTGGGCGATGATCAGGTTCAGCGCCAGACGATACTTGGCGATGTCGTTCGGGAACATCATCAGCAGTTGATTAAGCTGCTGATACAGCGCAGGCAGGTGGTTCTGCCGACGGCGCGCCGCCTTGGTGGTCAGCGCCGACACCGCGCTGCTGACGAACTGGTTGAGCAACGTGCGGCCGGTGCGTTCGCGCGAATTGTCGCGGATCAACAGCAGCACCATCAGCCCGACGCAGCTGCCGAGGAACTGGCCGAGCGCTCCGTCGAGAAACTGGGTGACGTTGAACTCCATCGGGTTGCTCAGCACCAGAATGTTGATGGTCCCTGCCAGCAGCCCCAGCGAACCGAGCCGCCGCTTCTGCACCTCGATGCCGATGAAAAACGCCAGCAGGCCGAGGCTGAGGCACAGCAGCAAAATGCTCTGCTGTGTCGCCGGCAGGATCACCATGAAGAACAGGGAGCCGACCGGGATCGCCGCCAGCATGCCCAGCACGAAATCCATCGCCACCATGCGCGGCGCCGGGGTGCGCATCGCCAGCGAGGTGATTACCGCAATGATCACCATAAAGCCGCTGCCGGACGTCCAGCCGGTCCACAGCCACAGCAGGCAGCCGAACGCCGTGGCCACAAAGGTGCGCAGGCCGTTGATCATCGCATGATGCCCTTCCGCCGAGGTCGGCTTGACCACCGTTTCATTGCTCAACACGTCCTCTTCCACCGCGCTGATGCTGCCGTTGGTGTGTACGCCCTTCGACAGCAGCAGGTAGCGCGTTGCCGCGCCGACCCAGCCAGTGAGGGTCGGCAGCGTTTCTTCGGAGCGATGCGTGGTCAGCACCTGGCGCAACAGCTTCATGCGCCTGTGGATCTCCTGCGGGGTTTCCGCCGGCACCATCAGCTGTTCCCGCAGGCTCGCTTGCAGCGCGTCCGGGTGATTCAACAGGATCAGGTAGGTTTCGCAAGCCTGGGTAATCAGCGTCAGCGACAGGGTATGCAGCGCCTTCACCCGGCGATTGACCTTCTGCCAGCGCGAAGACTCCATCATCAGGTTGTTGCGCATGCCGTCCAGCGCCGTGGTGCTCTTCACCAGATTGCTCCAGGCGCGGTCGATGTCTTCTTTGTCGGCGTTGCTGATGCACATCTGCATCAGGCGATATTGATCCACCAGCAGCTGATCCACCGCCCGATCGATATCCTGCTTGATCGAACGCGGCGAGAACAGCAGATCCGCCAATACGGCGCTGACGATGCCCAGCACGATCTCGCTGCAACGCTCGATGGCGAACTGCGGCGCTTCCAGCAGATGGGCCTCGCTGGTGGCGACCGTCACGATGATGATCAGCGCGGTATAGCCGGCCAGGCCCCAGGCGTAGGAGTTCTCGACCTTGATCAGTGAAGAGAGCCAGGTGCAGAAACCGGCCCAGATGCAGCACAACAGCAGCATCACCACCGGCGCGCGGGCGGTGGTGATGATAATGAGCAGGCCGACGAAGCAGCCGATAAAGGTGCCGATGATGCGCAGCCAGCCGCGGTGGCGGATGGCGCCGGAGAAGGGTTCACCGCCGGCGGCAAAGGCCGGGCCGGCGGCGACGATGGCGGCAGTCATCGCCGACCAGCGCGGGGTTTCCAGATTGAGATGGAAGCCGACGAACAGCGCAAACACAATCGCGAAGCTGAGCTTGAAGGCGAATCTCAGCCGGATAAAGGTTGGGCTGTTCATTAGCCGAACTCACGCAGCCGGTGCATCAGGCGCACAAAAGGCGAGCCGCTGTCGGCATTGCGATCGTTCTTGCCGACGATCACCACGGTGGCGGTGGTGCCGGCCGGGTACGGATGCTGTTGGTCCTTGGCGTCCAGCAGGATCTTCACCGGCACGCGCTGCGCCAGGCGCACCCACTCCAGGTTGCTGTCGATCGAGGCTAATCCTTTGTTGTTCACCGTGCTGCTGCTGTTGTTCACCGCCGCCGCCACGCTGTCGACGGTGCCATGCATGATGCGGTTGCTGCCGAGCGGGGTGATCTCCGCACGATCGCCCTTATTCAGGCCGTTCAGCTTGGTTTCTTCCAGATAGGCCAGGATGTAGAAGGAGTCTTTCTTCACCAGCGCCACCGCCACCGAACCGCGGGTGATGTATTCGCCGGCGTGTACGTTGAGGTTGGTGATCCAGCCATCGGCCGGAGCGCGCACCGTGGTGCGTTCCAGATCCAGCTGCGCCAGCTCACGCGTCGCCACGGCCTTCGCCAGCTGGTGTTGCACGGTCTGCAGCGAGTTGTTCGACTGGTCGATTTCTTCCTGCGACATCGCCTGCACGCCCAGCTTCACGCGGCGGCCGGCCTCGCGCCGCTTTTCCGCCGCCAGCGTCTGATAGTAGGCGACGTCGGCACTGGCTTGCGCCAGCGCCTGCTCATAGCGCGGCCGATCGACCACGAACAGCACCTGCCCTTTCTTCACCAATTGGTTGTCCACCACCGGCACGTCGGTCAGCAGGCCGCTGACGTCCGGCGCGATCGCCACCACGTCGGCGGTGAACTTGGCGTCACGCGTCCACGGCGACTCGGTGTAAAACACCCAGGCCTTGAATACCGCGACGATGCCCAGCAGCACAAGAATCAAAGTGATCGCGATTCGGGTTATTTTTATCGAAAAATTTTTCACAGCGACCTCAAACAAAAAGACATGAAATCAGATAAAACAAGCAGCAATACAGCGCGGTGTTAAACAGCGCCGGATGCCAGACAAAATCGTAAATCCCCGTCGGCTGCAGCAGGCGGCGCAAGAGGAAAAACAGCGCCAGCGACACCAGCAGCTCGAAAAACACCGGCGGAAACGACAGTCCGAAGATGACCATAACCGGAAGCAAACTCATCACTTTTTCCTTATTGTTCACTGCGCCGGGGAAAGACAGGTCTCGCCATTCACATTCTCTTTACATTTTAGCGTGCGCGCGCCACAAATCTTGACCAGGCAGCTTGTCCAGGTCACGAACCCGAAAAAAGGTTAAACTTTGGGGCAGACATCCACGACAGGGATTGCGAGGGTGCCGGAGGAGCGGCAGGATTGCGTTGCCGATCGCTCTCGCACGTTGGTAAGGTCTATTCACCCGACCACGTTATATTAGCCTGCTTACTATCAAGGCATCAACAATCTGTGATCTAAATCACTTTTAAGCCAGAGTGAATAATGGAAAGATTAAAACGGATGTCGGTATTCGCCAAAGTGGTTGAGTTCGGGTCGTTTACCGCGGCCGCGCGCCAACTCGGCATGAGCGTTTCATCGATCAGCCAAACCGTCTCGAAACTGGAAAATGAGCTGCAGGTCAAGCTGTTGAACCGCAGCACGCGCAGTATCGGCCTGACCGAGGCCGGCAAAATCTACTATCAGGGTTGCCGACGCATGCTGCAGGAAGTCAGCGAAGTGCATGAGCAGCTGTACGCATTTAACAATACCCCCGCCGGCACGCTGCGCATCGGCAGCTCATCCACCATGGCGCAAAACGTGCTGGCGAACATGACCGCCGAGATGATGAAAGAGTACCCTGGCCTGACGGTCAACCTGGTGACCGGCATTCCGGCGCCGGATCTGATCACCGACGGGCTGGATCTGGTGATCCGCACCGGCGCGCTGCAGGACTCCAGCCTGTTCTCCCGCCGCCTGGGGCAGATGCCGATGGTGGTGTGCGCCGCCAAAAGCTACCTCAGCCAGCACGGCACGCCGCAGAAGCCGAGCGACATGGTCAACTTTTCCTGGCTCGAGTACAGCGTGCGGCCCGACAGCGAATTTGAACTGATGTCGCCGGAGGGCATCACCACGCGCATTTCTCCGCAGGGGCGCTTCGTCACCAACGACTCCTCCACCATGATCCGTTGGCTGAAAAACGGCGCCGGCATCGCCTACGCCCCGCTGATGTGGGTGATCGAAGAGATCAAGCGCGGCGAGATCGAGATCCTGTTCAAAAGCTACCATTCGGATCCGCGGCCGATCTACGCGCTCTATACCGAGAAGGACAAACTGCCGCTGAAGGTGCAGGTGTGCATCAACTACCTAACCGACTATTTCGAACGCGTGGCGGCGGTCTATCAGGGCTATCGCTGAGCGGCGCTCAAATAGCGGTGCGCCAGCGCGCCCAGCAGCATCAGCGCCAGCATGCCGAGGCCCCACAGCAGCCAGACGGCGTAGCCGGCCCAGTTCAGCAGCAGAGGAAAATAGCTCGCCAGCCCGCTGCCCAGCTGTTTCAGCCACGGCAGCCAGGCGTCCAGCACTGCCTGCGGCACCAGGCTCAGCGCGCTGTTCACCGGCAGCGATACGCCGCCGGCCGCTTCCGCCAACGCCGGGAGCCAGGCCAGCACGCCGGCTAAGCCCCAGGCCAGCAGCGTCCATAGCGCCATGGCGCCCAGCAGCAACGCTAGCGTCCAACCGCCCCGGTTCACGGCACACCGCCGCCGCACTGCGGGCAAAAGCGGCTGCCCGGCGGCAGCGGCGCGGCGCACTGGCCGCAGGTGGCGCTCAGCGCGGCAAACGGCTGACCGCAGCGGTGGCAATAACGCGCGCCCGATTTATTCACCGCCCGGCATTCCGGACACTGCGGCCCCGGCTCGCCATGCTGGTTATAGCGGTTGCCATGATGCCCGCCGCCGTGGCCCGCGCGCTGATGACCGCGGTTAATACCGCCTTGCCCCAACAACCTTTTCAGTAAGCTCATCCCGCCTCTCCTCTGTGCATTGACGCTGAAGCTCACTGTAAACCCTGGAGTAACCTCCAGGGTAAAGCCCGGCGAGCAGGCTTTACGTTTCATTACATCGTAAAAGTGGCAAGGCTTTGATGCCGTTAACAAAAGCACCATCGGCATTATCCCACGCCGCCGCGCTGCGTTATGCTGCGGGAACCTCTCCCTGCATCAGGAATAATCATGAAAAAAATCATACTGGACTGTGACCCGGGGCATGACGACGCCATCGCCCTGCTGCTGGCCTGGGGCAATCCGCAGATCGACCTGCTGGCGGTCACCACCGTGGTGGGCAATCAGACGCTGGACAAAGTGACGCGCAACGCGCTGGCGGTGGCGCGCATCGCCAATATCACCGGCGTGCCCTTCGCCGCCGGCTGCCCGCGCCCGCTGGTGCGCAATATCGAAGTGGCGCCCGATATCCACGGCGATTCCGGCCTCGATGGCCCGGTGCTACCGGAACCCCACCTGCAGCTGGACTCGCGCCACGCGGTGGATCTGATCATAGATACGGTGATGGCCCACCCGCCCGGCAGCGTGACGCTGGTGCCGACCGGCGGCCTGACCAATATCGCCATGGCGGTGCGCAAAGAGCCGCGCATTGCCGAGCGGGTCAAGGAAGTGGTGCTGATGGGCGGCGGCTACCATGTGGGCAACTGGAGCGCGGTGGCGGAGTTCAATATCAAAATCGATCCCGAGGCGGCGCACATCGTGTTCAACGAAGAATGGCCGCTGACCATGGTCGGGCTGGATCTTACCCACCAGGCTTTGGCCACGCCGGCAGTCTGCGCGCGTATCGCCGCCCTCGGCACCCGGCCGGCCGCCTTCGTCGGCGAACTGCTGGCATTCTTTGGCCGTATGTACCAACAGGCGCAGGGCTTCAGCGCCCCGCCGGTACACGATCCTTGCGCCGTCGCCTACGTGATCGATCCGAGCGTGATGACGGTGCGCAAAGCGCCGGTGGATATCGAACTCACCGGCACCCTGACGTTGGGCATGACGGTCGCGGATTTCCGCGCGCCGCCGCCGCCGGACTGCCACACTCAGGTGGCGGTCAAACTGGATCAGGATAAATTCTGGGATCTGGTGGTGGATGCGCTGGAACGGATTGGCGAAGTGGAGTGAGGTCTGTGAAGCGTGGATTAACGCGCTTTTACAGGCGCGTTAATCCGTCTTGCGGCACGGCAACAGGGATAGGGGGATCATCACCCCTTTATTTCCACAGTAACAGAACAATCTTAATAAAATGGATTTAAATAAAATTTAAAAACAACCAATAAAAAACAAGAAGAATCTTAATGAAAATAAATACAGGTTCAATAAAGAAAATATAAAATAAAAATAAAAAACAGCGGTAAATAAAACCACGATCGCCGCGCCGTCATTGGCAACAACGATTTAACAAGAAAATGCTTATCTTATTGGCTACATCGCCTGTCGGTCCAGGCGTTCGTTGTCGCACACACGGCGTTTTACTACGCACAAAAAATCACAATGCCTTGATTTAAATATAAAAATAAAATAAAAGATTAAAAATTGACTGGAGCAAGGTGAATTTGAGAAAATGACAACCCTGTTTTTTCAAACAAATAAAACACCCTTTGCAGGCAACTGAAATACGGCTTACCCCTTTTTATATAAGCCGCCCCCGCGCTAACAGAGGAAAAATTTATTTATCGCTTCAATAGGAAGTCTTTTCAATTTCCATAAAAAATTTTAGGTATTGAAGCTTCAGCGAATTTAAACACCAGGATAAGGATAGGGAATCCTAATAATATGCATTCAATGATCGATATCGAAACATGGCAGGTTCACCATGACCGATAAAACCGCCATTAACGCGCCGGCTATCGCCGTGCTGCCCCTGCTGCTGATCTGGATGGCGGCGATCCTGCCGTTTTATCACCCCAACATGGGCGGCGGCGGCCTGGCGCTGCCGCAAAACATTCTGGCCTGGAGCGCCATGGCGCTGACCACGCTGCTCGTGACCGCCAGCGTTTGCCTTGGCCGTACCCGTCTTTCGCTTACCCCCACGGCACGCCTGTTGCTGCTCGGCATCGCCGTATTGGCGCTGCCGCTGCTGTATACCCGCGCCGAGTGGCGCGAAGACGCCCTGTGGCGCAGCGCCGGTTTGCTCGGTGGCTGGCTGTTCTATGTCGCCTGCCTGCAGCTGCGCCTCACCACCCGGCAACGCGATCTGTTGCTGTACGGCCTGCTGTTCGCCGTAAGCGTTCAGGCATTGCTGGCGGCGCTGCAACTGTTCGCCCCCGCGCTGGCCTGGGTGGCCCCCAACGGCCACCGGGTCTATGGCGTCTTCCAACAGCCGAACGTGCTGGGCAGCTTTATCGCCACCGGGCTGGCTTTGGCGCTCTGGCTGCTGCTTGCCCCCCTCTCCACGCCGACGCGGCGGCGGCAGCTCCCGCTGCTCGCCCTACTGGCCGCTTTCTCCGCCCTGCTGGTGCTGATCCAGTCACGCGCCGCCTGGCTGGGCGGCGCCTTGGCGGCGGCGCTGCTGCTGTGGCGCTTTGCCCGCCAGCGCCCGGCCGCAAGCTGCTGGGCCGGCGGCGCGCTGCTGTTGGGCGTGGCGATCGGCACCACGGTGTTGTTCACCGGTTTCGGCCTGGATGGCCGCGCGGGTCTGATCGGTCGGGAGCTTTCCAATAGTGCGCGCCTCACCATGCTGCATGACGTCGGCGCCATGATCCTGGCCAAACCGCTGCTGGGCTGGGGCTACGGCGGCTTTGAATACAGCTTCGCGCACTTCCGCCTACAGGCAATGCCCTGGCGAGAAGTGCTGGAAGTCGCCGGGCATCCGCACAATGAAATCCTGCTGTGGTGGGTTGAGGGCGGCCTGCCGGCGCTGGCGGGGATCGTTATCGTCCTCGTCGCCGGCGCGCTGCTGCTGAAACGCGCCTGGCAACGGGATCGCGAGCAACCGGCCGGTGCCCGCGTCGGCCTGTTCCTGGTGCTGCTGCCGATGCTGGTGCACACCCAGTTGGAATACCCTTTCTATCTGTCTACGCCGCACTGGCTGGTGTTTCTGCTGTTGCTGGCGCTGCTGGACGGCCAAACCGGCGAGCCGCGCCCCCTGCCGTTCGCTAAAGCCCTGAGCCTGCCGGTGGCGATGGCGGCAGTCGGCGTGTTGGCGATGGCGGTCTTCACCTGGCAAGGGCGCATGGCGCTCACCCAATCGGAGCGCACCATGCTGGCCACCATCGACAGCATCGAGCAGATGCCGCCGCCGGCCGCCTGGATCTACCGGGAGCGCAAAACGTTCGACGAGCAATCTCACGCGCTGCTGGTCTATAACCAAACGCGTGATGATGCCCTGTTGACCGGCTATCGGCAGTGGGCCAACGCCTATCTGCAACGCCGCATCGATGCCAACGTCTACGCCACGCTAATCATGATCTTGCGCTATCAGGGGGCTCAGGCGGAAGCCGACGCTCGCCTGCGGGAGGCCGCTTTCCTGTTTGCGCGGGATGCGCGATTCAGATAGGAAGAATAAGGTGAGAGCGCATCGCTCTCACCTGCCGTCTTGAGATTAACGCGGCAAAATCGCGCACGTTTTATCCAGCAGCGATTCTACCGAGGCGCGGTTGCCGACGTCCCAGCCGCGCTTCGAGGCCAGCAAGATAAAACCCCGTTGGCCGGCAAACGTGGTCGGGACGACGGCCACGCCATACTCCGCCAGCTGCGGCGGCGACAGATGAAAATAATCCGCAAGATCCCTAATCGGGTAGATGCCCATCGCGGCCGGCTGCATCACGCGGCGGGCATAGTAGGTGTGGCGCAGCAGCTTATCCGGCAAGGGGCGCCATTGTTCCTGTATGTAGGGGCGTTCCGCCTGCAGCTGGCGCCGCACATCCTCGCGCAGACAGGTCAGGTGAATGTGCAATTGGTTCTGGCTGCGGCCGTAAGCGGAGTTGATCGCCATGCCCAGCCTGTCGTCCGGCACCGGCCCGCCATACTCGGCGGCCAGCCGGTAACGCATCAGCCATGCATAGCCAAAATAGTCCGTTCGTTCTCCGGCCAGCAGCAGCGGGCTTTCAATGCCGGAAAGCGGCGCCGTCGGCACCAGAATGAAATGATAGGGATAACGCGGGTTTTGCAGCACGCTAAAGCCCTGCGCTTTCCCCTGCGGCATATAAATCTGCTCACACGGGGCCGGATCTCGCTTTTGCTGATAGTTGGCCATGCAGAGCTTATCGACCACGCCCCACAGCGCATCGGAACGGGCGCAGCCCGTCAGGGACAAAACGCCCAGTAACAGCAGCCAACGCTGGATAGAGACACCAAAGCACGCCATCGTCATCTTTCTCGGCATCATCGCCGCACAGCACTCTTTGCGCGGGCGAGAAAAAACGCAACATGGGGAATGAACAAGGAGCCAGCGCGTGGCCCCTTGAGGAAAGATTACGCCGTGCCGCCGACGGTCAGCGTATCCAGTTTCAGCGTCGGTTGGCCGACGCCCACCGGCACGCTCTGGCCTTCCTTGCCGCACACGCCCACGCCTTTATCAAGCGCCAGATCGTTGCCGACCATCGAGATCTGCTGCATCGCCTCGATGCCGGAGCCGATCAGCGTCGCCCCTTTCACCGGTTTGGTGATGCGGCCCTTCTCGATCAGGTAGGCTTCGGTGGTGGAGAACACGAACTTGCCGGAGGTGATGTCCACCTGGCCGCCGCCAAAGTTCGGCGCGTACAGGCCGTACTCGACGCTGGCGATGATCTCTTCCGGCGTCGATTGGCCCGCCAGCATGTAGGTATTGGTCATGCGCGGCATCGGCAGATGCGCGTAGGACTCGCGGCGGCCGTTGCCGGTCGGCGCGACGCCCATCAACCGCGCGTTGAGTTTGTCCTGCATGTAGCCTTTCAGCACGCCGTTTTCGATCAGCACGTTGTACTGGCCCGGTACGCCTTCGTCGTCGATCGCCAGCGAGCCGCGGCGCCCTTGCAGGGTGCCGTCATCCACCACGGTGCACAGCTCGGAAGCCACCAGCTCGCCCATATGGCCGCTGAACACCGAGGTGCCGCGCCGGTTGAAATCGCCTTCCAGGCCGTGGCCCACCGCCTCGTGCAGCAGCACCCCAGGCCAGCCGGCCCCCAGCACCACCGGCATATTGCCGGCCGGCGCCGCCACCGCTCCGAGATTGACCAGCGCCATGCGCACCGCTTCTTTGGCATAGGCATCGGCGCGCACGTCACCGTCGACGCTTTCCAGGAAATAGTCGTAACCGAAACGGCCGCCGCCGCCGCTGGAGCCGCGCTCACGCTTGCCGTCCTGCTCCACCAGCACGCTGACGGAGAGCCGCACCAGCGGGCGAACGTCCGCCGCCAGCGTGCCGTCGGTGGCAGCCACCAACACCTGCTCGTAAACGCCGGTGATGCTGGCGTTCACTTCCTGCACCCGCGCATCGGCGGCGCGCGCCACTTTATCGACGCGGTGCAACAGGGCGATTTTCTCTTCGCGCGGCAGGCTTTGCAGCGGATCGAGCAGCGGGTACAGCGCCCGGTAACCGATTTCGCCCAGGGTGTGCGCCCGCCCGTCGCCCTGCTCGCGCACGATGCTGCGCGCCGCCTGGGCGCTCTGCTGCAGCGCATTCAGGGTGATCTGATCGGCATAGGCGAAACCGGTCTTCTCGCCGCTGACGGCGCGCACGCCGACGCCCTGGTCGATATTGTAAGAGCCATCCTTGATGATGCCGTCCTCGATCACCCAGGCTTCGTGATAGCTGGACTGGAAATAGAGATCGGCGTAGTCGATACGGCGTTCTGCCAGTTGACCCAGTACCTGGTACAGGTCTTGATGACTCAGCTTGTTGGTAGCGAGTAACTGCTCACTGACAAACGTCAGGCTCATAATGGTTTCACTCTTGATTGGAGGATAACGTGTCAGACGGCGCCGTCAGCGACGTCTGGAATCGGTTGTGCTGCAGCACCGGCATCTGTTGCCGCAGGGGCTGCAGGCTTGTGGTGTCCACGCGCACCTTCAGCGCCGCCACGGCGTCCGGGTTCTCGGCCAGCACCTTGCCCCAGCCGTCGACAGCCAGCGTGTGGCCCCACGTGCGGCGGGTCGGCCCGTGGCGCCCCACCTGCGCCGGCGCCAGGATCATGCACTGGTTTTCGATCGCCCGGGCGCGCAGCAGGATTTCCCAATGCGCTTCACCGGTGACCCGGGTAAAGGCCGCCGGCACCGAAATCAGTTCAGCGCCCTGCGCCCGCAGCGCCTGGAACAGCGCGGGGAAGCGCAGATCGTAGCATATGGTCATTCCCAAACGCCCGACCGGCGTATCCACCACCGTCAGATGCTGCCCGTGCTGGTAGGTATCCGACTCGCGGTAGTGGGCGTGCGCGTCGTTGATGTCCACATCGAACATGTGCAGCTTGTCGTAGCGGGCGCGGATCTCGCCCTGATCGTCGAACAACAGGCTGCTGGTGGTGATAAGCTCCGGGTTTTCGCGGCTGATCAAGGGCATCGAGCCCACCAGCAACCACACGCCATAGCGGCGCGCCAGTTCGCGCACCGCGTTCTGCAGCGGGCCATCGCCCTGTTTTTCCGCCTGTTGGCGATAGGCTGCGGAGTTGGCGAACAGCAGCGCGTTCTCCGGCGTCATGACCAGTTTTACCCCGGCATTGAGCTGCTTGATCTGCTGTTCAATCTGGGCCAGGTTATCGCGCACCTGATCGCCACTGCACAACTGCAACAACGCAACGTTAGCATTCCTCATGACGCCTTATCCTCCTTTGCCTTACGAAGTACCTCATTGATCTTCGGCTGGTCGAGATCGCCGCTGATATGGTAACGAATCAGCGAAATCTTGCTCCACAGCGGCCCCAGCACCTGCGAGGCGGCGAACACCGCCGCGCCGACGATCGGGTTAACGACAAACGCAGTGGCCACGCCGACCGTCGCCGAAATCGCCGGCGCCACCACCGCTTCCATATCGATGCGGCGGCGCGCCAGATCGATCTGGCCACTCATGGCGATATCCGCCGCCAGGCCGTCGATCAATAGATTATCAGTATGCATTATGCCATCTTTCAGCCAGGCGGTGCTGCGGATGGAATCAAAGTAGAAGCCTTTACCGAAGGTATCGCTGAAATCGAACTGCAGCTTGCGCAGCAAGGCGTCGAAGCTGACCAGTCGCAGCAGCTGGCCGGCGCGGCCGCCGCCCATGCTGTCGATTTCTCCCTTGCCCATTTTGACCTGCAGCGCACCGCTCAGCGTATTGACCTGCGGCTGCCACGGCGCGCCGCGCCAGTACAAATCGAAGTCCACGTCGTAAGGCGCGCCTTTCAGCGGGATGGTGATGCCGAAGAAGGCGGCGGTTTCATCGATCTTGCCGCCGAGCAGCTTGCCTTTCAGCGAGCTGCGCTCTTCCTGCGCGTTCTGCTTCCACAGACCGGTGGCGCTCATGCGCCCTTTGCCGGTATCGACCAGGCCGTGATCCAGCGTCAGAGTATCGCCCCGATTGCTCAGATCCGCCTCGACCTTGCCGAGGTTCTGCCCCAGCACCCAGCACGACTTGCAGCGCAGCATCAGCGAAGGCCAGTCGCGGAAGCTGACTTTCTCCGGCGGCGGTGGCGGCGAACCCGCCGCGCTTTTCGTTTCGGCGAACTGCGGGTTGTAGTACAGGTAGTTGATATCGGCGCGCCACGGCCCGCGATCGGCCACCCGCAGGCTGCCGTCCACTTCATCGCTCTTGGCGCTCACCACGGTGGCGCCCAGCTGTTTTTCGGCCGACAGCGTCAGCTTATGCCAAGCCTGGCCGCCCAACAGCAGCTGCGGCGTGGTCAGCGCCACGGTGGTGGGGAAGCTGAAACCGCCCACCTGACCGCTGCCGCCGCCCTGTTTCAGCGCCGGCGCCAGCAGCGCCAGCCATTGCTCGCCGTCCAGCGCCGGCAGGTTCAGCGTCATCGACTTGCCGGCCGGCAGCGGTGGCGTGCCGCCACCGTTGGTTCGCCAGGCGGCGCGCGCCAGATTCACCTGTTTTTTGTCGAAGCTCCATTCACTGTTGAAGCGGTTCTGCTTGCCCGCACTGCCGGTCAACATGAAGCCGTTCAGACCGCCTTTGACCTTGACGTTCACCGGCAAGGCTTCGCCCGGCGCCTTGTCCAACGGCGAAGGTAAGTGACTGCTCACTTTCTTCAGATCTGCGTCAAGGCCGATATCGTAGCTGGCCGAGCCCTGATGCGGCAGCGTGATGGCCACCTGGCTCTGCCAGGGCGCACTGCCGCGGAGCGCATCGGCGGCCTCTTTCGGCAGGCCGGGGAACTTGCCCGGCTGCCAGTCGCCCTTCAGGCCGACGTTGACCTTGTAGTCACGCTCGCCTTCCTGAGTGGTGAAGTTGACCGCCACCGGCTGCCCGAACCAGGTGGCCGACAGGGGGTCGCTCTGCAGGTTGCCGTTGTCGAAGCGGAACTTGCCGCTGAGCTTTTGCAGTTCGCTGTCCAGCGGCTTGATCAGCAACGAGTTGTTGTTCAGCGCCACTTCACCGGTGGCTCTGACCTGCTCGCCGTCCAGGGGAATATCGAGATGTAAGCGCCCACTGACATCACCGCCAATCTGCAGCTGATCCAGCGCCGCCCCCAGCGAATCGTGCAGCGGCGTCTGCATGAAGTAGTCATGCACGTCGCTGCCCGCACCCGCGACTTCGGCGTCGATCAGCAGCCGCTCTTTCAGGTAATCGGGGATCACCGCGCTGATATTTTTGCCCGCCACCTTGCCCAGCCGGGTTTGCGGCGCATGCATCCACAATCCTTCGTTAGCGAAGTCGAGGTCGATCGCCAAATCGGTCAGCGCCGGCCAGCCCGGTTGGAACTGGAAAGTGGCGTGACGCAGCGGCACGAAGACTTCGAACTGCCCTTCGTTTTTACGGTACGGGAAGTGCTGCGGATCGCCGGAATAAATCAGCGTGGCGTTATCCACCTGGCCGCCCTGAATGGCGCCGCTCAGGTAGTCCACCAGATGCTTGCCCATCAGCGGTTCCGGGAAATAGCGCCAGGCCTCGGCGCCGTCATACAGGCGGATGCCCGCCAGGATATTCAGCCACGGATCGCCCTTGGCCGGCTGCTGATAACGGAAATCGCCGTTGACCCACAGCGACTTCGCCTTGACGTCCAGCCCCTGGCTCGCCAGCTCCCAGCCTTGATCGTTGTAACGCCAGGTCAGCGCGCCGCGCGCGCTGCTGATTTCAAGCGGCGCACGGAACATATCGCCGTAAGGCAAGGTGCTGCCTGCCAGCCCCAGCGTCAGGCGGCCGTTCTCCACCCCGCCGCTCAACGCGCCGGAGAAGTGGTTGACGCCGGGCAGCAGCTCCCAACGCTGCCAGCTGACATCGCGCCACAGCGCCTGGAAACGGCTCTTTTCCGGCTGCTTCAGCGGGATGTCCAGCGCCAGGGCCTCCATCGTCCCCTGCGGCTGCAGATCGTTCCAGCGATCGAGCACGTCCGGGCTGAGGAACGAGAAGGTCGGCAGCAGCGCCGACAGGCGCTCCAGCTGAAGGTTAGTCGCACGCACCCGCAGCTCTTCATTCTGTGCCGGCCCCATGAACTCGGTGTTTTCCGGCAGCCACAGGGCAGAAAGCGTGCCCTGCGGCCAGGCCTGGCCATCGGTGCTCAACCGCAGCTGCGGCACGTCGAGCTGCCAACCGGTGCCCTGGCGGCGCAGCGACAGCGCCAGATTGTCCACGTCCAGCCGGTGCTGCGCGGCGCCGGTATCCCAGTTGGCCGCCCCCTGCTTGAGCAAAGCATGGCCGCCGGCAATCTCGCCGTTCTGCACCTGCAGCCAGGCCGCCAGGCTGAAGTCGGCGCTTTCCAGCCCGGTGTTGGCGCGCAGCCAGCGGGTAAACCAGGGTTTCATGTCGATGTTATCGGCCTGCAGGTAGACCGTGCCGGTGTCCAACAGGCCCTGATTATCGCGCAGGTCCATGCGCAGCTGCACCACGCCGTGCTGGCCGTTCAGCGTCGACAGGCTGATCTGCCCCTCGGCGCGGTGGCGCTCGCGGCCGTTGAGCCAGGTCAGTTGGGGAATGTCGAATTCGGCGCGCGCGCCGGCAGGCGTCAGGAATGAGATACGGCTGTCGCGCAGATCGAAATGGTCGAGCTGGCGCAGCATCAGATCGCCGATTTTGCCCGGCTCAAGGCCTTCGCCCTGCCGGTCGCCGCCCAGCGTGGCGTTCAGATCGAGGCGGAATTGATAGAAGGTCAGATCGCGGAACTGCCAGCGCCAGTGCAGCAGCGATTGCCACACGTCCAGCGCCAGCGTCACGCGTTCGATATGCACATCGCTTTTGGGCAGCGTGGCGCTCAGGTTGCGCATTTCAAGCTGTGGGCCGAACGTTTCCCAGCTGCCCTGCAGGAAATCCATCTGCACGGGCACGCCGGACAGCTTCTCCACCTGCGCCAGCAGTTGGGGACGATAGTCGTTCAGCTTCGGCAGCATCAGGCGCAGCCCGCTGATCAGCAGCGCCACAATCACGATTAGGGTGGCGCCTGTTGCTAACAGAATCCCAGGCAGTCGCCTCACGCAGTTCTCCTTGCTCCGCTGCCTGGCAACGGGAATATCTATGCTCTGACGGGCCCGGCATGCCGGGCCCTTACGATGTCGGACGGGCTACATCATGACGACGTCGAACTGCTCCTGGCTGTACAACGGTTCGATCTGCACCTTCACCTGTTTGCCGACGAAGATCTCCACTTCGGCCAGCGCATGCGACTCTTCGCTCTTCAACGCTTCGCCGACCGCCGCGGAGGCGTACACCAGGAAGCGATCGGAATCGTAAGCATGGTGCACGCGCACAATCTCGCGCAAGATCTCGTAGCACACGGTTTCCACCGTTTTCACGGTGCCGCGCCCATTGCAAGTAGGACAATCGTGACAGAGCACATGTTCAATGCTTTCACGCGTGCGTTTACGCGTCATTTCAACTAAGCCTAGCTGAGAGAAGCCGTTGATCGTGGTTTTTACCCGATCTTTACTCAACGCCTGCTCCAGCGAGTGCAGCACCCGGCGGCGATGCTCTTCGTTGTTCATATCGATAAAGTCGATGATGATGATGCCGCCCAGGTTACGCAGCCGCAGCTGGCGCGCGATGGCCTGCGTCGCCTCGATGTTGGTATTGAAGATGGTTTCGTCGAGGTTGCGGTGGCCGACGAAGGCGCCGGTGTTGATGTCAACGGTGGTCATCGCCTCGGTCTGATCGATGATCAGATAGCCGCCGGACTTCAGCTCCACCTTGCGCTCCAGCGCGCGCTGGATCTCGTTTTCCACATCGTACAGATCGAAAATCGGCTGGCTGCCGGTATAGAGTTCGAGCTTGTTGGTGATGTCCGGAATGTACTCGCCGGTAAACTCCACCAGCAGATCGTGCGTCAGCCGCGAATCGACGCGGATGCGATCCAACGCCGCGCCGGCGAAATCGCGCAGGATGCGCTGCGCCAGCGCCAGCTCGCCGTACAGCTTGTATTTGGTCTGGTTGCGCTTCTTGCGCTCCATCACCTTGGTCCACAGGCGTTTGAGGAACGCGGCGTCCTGCGCCAGCTCTTCCTCGCCGATGCCTTCCGCCGCGGTGCGGATGATAAAACCGCCCAGCTCGTCGCAGTGCGGCGCAACGATGGCTTTCAGGCGCTCGCGCTCGGCTTCGCTTTCAATGCGCTGCGAAACGCCGACGTGCGCCGCGCCCGGCATGAAGACCAGATAGCGCGAAGGCAGCGTGATGTCGGTGGTCAGGCGCGCGCCCTTGGTGCCGAGCGGATCTTTCACCACCTGCACCATCAGGTCTTGCCCCTGGCGCACCAGCTCAGCGATGTCGCGCACGTGGAAGTTTTTCCGCTCGTCGCCGGCGACGCATTCGGTATGCGGCATGATGTCGGAGGCGTGCAGGAAGGCGGCCTTGTCCAGGCCGATGTCGACGAACGCCGCCTGCATCCCCGGCAGGACGCGGCTGACGCGCCCTTTATAGATATTGCCGACGATGCCGCGTTTGGATTCGCGTTCGATATGGATCTCTTGCAGAATGCCGCCATCGATATAGGCGACCCGCGTTTCAGACGGTGTGATATTAACCAGTAGCTCAGCTGTCATGCCTTCTCCTCAGAGCCGGTCGATAATGGCAGCGCCCATCAACCGGTTCTTACATCACGTAATGCGACAAAATTACTGAGCAGCTCATGTGTTTCGACCAGCGGCAGACCAACCACCGCGTGATAACTCCCGGTTATCGTTCTGACGAAACAACCACCCTTTCCTTGAATTCCATAGGCGCCCGCCTTATCCATCGGTTCGCCCGTAGCAATATAGTCGCGGATATCCTGTTGTGACAGGCTGCGGAACGTCACGTCGGTCACCACCAGCTGGCAGCGCACGTCGTGGCGATCGGCGATCGCCACCGCCGTCATCACCTGATGCTGCTTGCCGGACAGCGCCGCCAGCATTTCCGCCGCATGGGCTTCGTCGCGCGGCTTCTCCAGCACCCGGCCGTTGAGCACCACGATGGTGTCGGCGCCCAGCACCAGCCGATCTTCCTGCGCCAGCGCTACGCCGGCTTTGGCCTTGTCCTGCGCCAGGCGGCGCACATAGGCTTCGGCGGCTTCGCCTTCCCGGCGCTGCTCTTCGGTATGCGTCAGCAAAATGTCGAACGACACGCCGAGCAGGGTCAGCAGTTCACGTCGACGTGGGGAGCCGGAGGCCAGATAAAGCGAAGTCATTGAGATACCCTTACTGTACGGCGAACTGACGGCGGATTTTGCGCATCAACAGGAATAACCACGGCCACAAAATGCCGTTTACCACACTACTCCAGAACACCTCTGGGCGGAAAGAGACGTTGATCACTAAAAACTCAGCCCAGAACACCACCACGTCCATCGACAGCGACAGCAGCACGACGATCAGCGCCTGTTGCCACAGCGCCATATTGCGGAACAGTTGGAATTTGAACGCCACCAGATAGGCGATGATGCCCAGCGCCAGCGCGCGCACGCCCAGCGTAGAGCCGAGGATCAGATCCATGATCAACCCCAGCACGAAGCCGGTGCCGACGTTGACGCGGTGCGGCAAGGCCATCACCCAGTAAATGAGGATCAGCACCAGCCACGAAGGCCGGAACATGTAGATCTGTTCCGGCCACGGCATGATTTGCAGCACCAACGCCACCAGGAACGACAGCCAGATGATCCAGCGCCCGTGGCTGCGGTAACTGTTCATGGCACCACTCCCGCCGCGGCAGGCTGAGCTTGGGGCTGGACAGACGCCGGAGCGACGGTTTGCGGCGCCACGCCGGTGGCCGGCGCCGGCAGCTGCGGCCCGACCGAACCGGCAGGCGGCAGCACCTGCGGCATCATCTGCATCAGGCGTTCATTGGCCACGCGGTGCACTTCGTCCGGCGGCAACGGCATGTCGCCGTTGCGATCGGCGCCCCACAGCAGCAGCAGGTAGCGCAAGCGCTGCAGACCGGCGGTCGGCCGCGCCTGAATCACGGTGTAAGCGCGCTGGTTATCGACCTTGACCGAGGAAACCACCGCCACCGGATAGCCTTCCGGGAAGCGGCCGCCGAGGCCGGAGGTGACCAGCACATCGCCAACGCGGATATCGGTGTTGTTCGGCAGGTGCTCCAGCTGCAGATCGTCGGCGCAGCCGCTGCCTGCGGCGATCACTCGAATATCGTTGCGCAGCACCTGGATCGGCAGCGCGTGCGAGGCGTCGCAGATCAGCAGCACGCGGCTGGTGACTTTCGCCACCGCCACCACCTGGCCGACCACGCCCTTGTCGCTGATCACCGGCTGGCCTTCATAGACTCCGTTGTCCGACCCTTTGTCGATCACCACCTGATCGCTGTAGGGATCGGAGCCGGTGGAGATCACCTGGGTGACCATCTTGTGTTCGTCCTGGCGCAGCGGAGAACCCAGCAGCTCGCGCAAGCGGGCGTTTTCCTGCTTGAATTGGCCAAGAAGAAGAATATCGCTGTTTTTCAGCAGCAGTTCCTGCCGCAGAGCGCGGTTTTCCAGCTCCAGCTGTTGGCGGGTGGCCAGCGTTTCTGACACGCTGTCCAAAACTTTACGCGGCCCGTTGGCCAGAAAATAGAAAGGGCTGACTGCGGTGTCCATGTAGTTGCGTATCTTCACGAACGTGCCGAGCCGGCTGTCGGCAACGATCAGGCCAATGGCCGCAATCACCGCCAAAAAAAGTCGCAGTTGCAGGGAAGGCCCCCTGCTAAAAATCGGCTTCATAAATTATGCGAGTTCCTCGACAACAGAAAGAGGAACCGTACCCGATTCTCGCTGTGCGCATTCATCCGATACGATTCCTCCTTCCAGGGGCTGACTATTCTTCGCTGAACAAATCGCCGCCGTGCATGTCGATCATTTCCAACGCCTTGCCGCCGCCGCGTGCCACGCAGGTCAGCGGATCTTCCGCCACCACGACCGGGATGCCGGTTTCTTCCATCAGCAGGCGATCGAGGTTGCGCAGCAGCGCGCCGCCGCCGGTCAATACCATGCCGCGTTCGGAAATGTCGGAGGCCAATTCTGGCGGGCACTGCTCCAGCGCAACCATCACCGCGCTGACGATGCCGGTCAGCGGCTCTTGCAGGGCTTCGAGGATTTCATTGGAGTTCAGGGTAAAGCCGCGCGGTACGCCTTCGGCCAGGTTACGGCCGCGGACTTCGATTTCGCGCACTTCGTCGCCCGGATAGGCAGAACCGATTTCGTGCTTGATGCGCTCGGCGGTCGCTTCGCCGATCAGCGAGCCGTAGTTGCGGCGCACATAATTGATGATGGCTTCATCAAAGCGGTCGCCGCCGATGCGTACGGAAGAGGAGTACACCACGCCGTTCAGCGAGATCACCGCCACTTCAGTGGTACCGCCACCGATATCCACCACCATGGAACCGGTCGCTTCGGAGACCGGCAGACCAGCGCCGATCGCCGCCGCCATCGGCTCTTCAATCAGGAACACTTCACGCGCGCCGGCCCCTTGGGCGGACTCGCGGATAGCGCGGCGTTCAACCTGGGTCGCGCCGACCGGCACACAGACCAGCACGCGCGGGCTTGGGCGCATGAAACTGTTGCTGTGAACCTGTTTGATAAAGTGCTGCAGCATTTTTTCGGTCACGAAGAAATCGGCGATCACGCCGTCTTTCATCGGGCGAATAGCCGCGATGTTGCCGGGGGTGCGGCCCAGCATCTGTTTGGCGTCATGACCGACGGCCGCGACGCTCTTTGGGGAGCCGGCACGATCCTGACGAATGGCAACCACCGAAGGTTCATTCAGTACGATGCCTTGCCCTTTAACATAAATCAGGGTATTGGCGGTACCCAAGTCGATGGACAAGTCGTTGGAAAACATGCCACGAAATTTCTTAAACATAACGAAAGGATAATCCTGCAAGCTGGGGGCGGAAAATAAAATCCGCCTACTTTACCAACCACACGAAGCAGCGACAAGGCGCAAAAACGTTCTACTTCGGTGAAAAATAGTCTGTATTGTTTCTGCTCGAATGCACGGAAATTGGATGAGGCCTGAATTCCCTGAACAAAGGCTCAGTTTACCACCCTGTCAACGCACGAAACGGCGTAACACAGCTCATAAAATCTAACATATTCCCTGATTGCCGCCGATGGTAAGCACCTACCAACGCCAACCAGATAAAAGCTGACAAGAGCCTATCTCAAATAGGCGTCGTTGTCGCAGGCAGATTGGAGAAAACTCCAAAATGACGGGTGACATGGCCCAGATGGATCCGGCGCTCATTCTACGTCAATTTTTGTCCGGCAATCAGCTTAAACGCGATAACGACGTGAATATTTTTTACGCCCCGCGTCGATCGGTTCCGGCGGCGCGAAAAAGTCGCCCTGCCCGCCGTGGATCCCGCGCTCTTTCAGCGTCTGCCACTCGTTGCGCGTGCGTACGCCGGCGGCGAACACCTGTGCGCGCGTGCCCGCGCAGGCGCCGGTCAGGCTCTGCACGAACAGCTGGTTTTCGTCCCGCTTATCGATGCTCCGCACCAACCCCGGGTGGAGCTTGACGATCTCCACCTGCAGCGACTTGATATAGGACGTACTGACCACGGTTAAACCCGCTTTGGACACCGCGAGGCGGCAGCCCAGCCCTGACAACAGCCTCAGCACCGGACGCAAACGGTCGATATGTTGACACACATCTGCCTCCGCAAGTTCAATCAGAATTCGCCGACGTTGACTTTTTTCGCACTGCAGCAATGTATCGCGCAGCCAGCGCTGGAAAGAGCGCTGCAAAATCGAGTCCACGCACAGCGGAAACGCCAGCGTTTCCTCGGGCCACTGCGTCAACAAGGGAATGATGCGGCTCACTTGTTGGCGATCGTAACTTTCCGCCAGCCCGAGCTGCTGCACCAGCGGCATATATTCCGCCGGCAGCAATTCCTGGGTGCCGTCATAGATCCGGCTCATGATCTCGCGATGGTGCACCTCGCCCCCCACGGTCACCGCCGGTTTCTGATACAGCCGCGGGCCGCCGCGCGCCAGCACCTGTTCCAGCAGCGTGCGCCACTTGACGCTGCCGCGCCCCTTTTCCGGCACCTGGCTGTCGTACACATACCACCCGTTTTCGCCCTGCAGCGTAGCGTGGCGCGTCGCCTGCTCCGCATAATCGATCACCTGCTCGGTGGTTTGACCGCTGCGGTACGCCACGATGCCGATGTGCAGGAAGGCCTCGCGGTCGATCAGCGCCGTGGAAGGCAAGGCATCGATGGCGTTGACCAGCTGTGAGGCGATGCCGTCGGCCTCCTTCAGGGTTCGATGCGGCAACAACACGGTAAAATCGCTGTGGAAGTAGCGCGCCAGCAGCGCCGACGGATAGCGCATCACGAAGGTAGACAGCAGATTGACCAGCGAATACATCAGCTCCTGCACCGCCACGCTGCCGTGCGTCTCGCGCAGGGTCTCGAAATCGGGCAGCCGCACCATCATCACGATGCCGTGCGAGCCTTCGTCTTCCAGCTGAGTGGTCAACTGGTTATCGAAGAACAGGCGATTATTGAGCCCGGTTTTGGCGTCCTGCGCGGCGAAGGCGCGGATCAGCGTATCGACCCGGCTGCGCTCTTCCCGCGCTTCCGCCAGATCGGCCAGCAGGCGGTCGAGCGCGCCGCTGACATTGGCCGGCCACTCACGCACGTCGCCCTGCATGACGTTTTCGCGTTCGCCGTTCAGAATGCGCCGTGCGCGGCGTTCCAGACGATCTTCGCCGTCGGCCTGCTCACGCAGCCAGCGCAGGCTGAACAGCAAAACCACCACCATCACGACGATCGACAGCGTGACGGCGGCGGTGGATTGCAACGTGCGCACATCGCTGGCGAAGGGATCGCGGTAGGTGATGTGCAGCGTGCTGCCCGGATGCTGCAACAGGGGACGCGAGACCTGACGATAACCGTTCAGCGCATCCCAGTGCTCTTTTTCCTGCGTCGGCAATTGATAGTCGAGCAGTTGGCTGCTACCGGCCTCTATGCGGATCGACACGATGCCGAGCGTGCGCATGACGATCGGCAACCATTTTTCCTGCTCCTGCGGCGGCTCGCTCAGCATGGCTTGATCGAGAGTGGTGACCAGCGAATCCAAGCGGCGCTCCTGGCGATCCTGGGTAACGTAAAAGAAGCTGTATGAGCATCCCATCAGCATCAAAAACATCGCCAGCGCGACCAACAGAGTGATCAATGCAGAGAGTTTGGTGGTAAATCGCATCCCTGTGCCTTGTCCGCTATGGTTAAGTGAGTGTTCACCCTTTAGCTAAAAGGGGCCGTCCAACCCTAACAAGCCTTGCCGAGGAATTAAACCTGCAAGCGCCATTTTTGTCCTTTATCAGGACTTGGGCCGCTTATTATGCATATAGTCAAATAACTGTGATTCAGCCATTGAATAGAAAAGTGTAAACGAGAGGAAGAGTGACATGCGTGCACTGTTATTGGAACAACAAGACGACCAAACTCTGGCTCATATCAAAGATATCGACAGCGATCGGTTGCCGGAAGGCGATGTCACCGTCGACATCAACTGGTCCAGCCTGAACTACAAGGACGCGCTGGCGATCACCGGCAAAGGCAAGATCGTGCGCAACTTCCCGATGGTGCCGGGCATCGACTTCGCCGGCACCGTGCGCCACAGCCGCGACGATCGCTTCAAAGAGGGGCAAAGCGTGGTGCTCACCGGCTGGGGCGTGGGCGAACACCACTGGGGCGGGTTGGCCGAGCAGGCGCGCGTCTCCGGTGAGTGGCTGGTGCCGCTGCCGAACGGCCTGGATGAGCGCAAGGCGATGATCATCGGCACAGCCGGCTTTACCGCCATGCTGTGCGTGATGGCGCTGGAGGAAGGCGGCGTGCACCCGGACGACGGCGATATCCTGGTCACCGGCGCCAGCGGCGGCGTGGGCAGCACCGCCATCGCCCTGCTGGCGGCGCTGGGTTACCGGGTGACCGCCATCAGCGGCCGCGACAGCAATACCGACTACCTGAAAGCGCTCGGCGCCAAAGAGGTGATGCCGCGCGATGGCTATATCGACATGCCGCGTCCGCTGGAGAAACAGCTGTGGGCCGGCGCGGTGGACACCGTCGGCGACAAACTGCTGGCGCGGGTGCTGGCGCAGATGAACTATAACGGCACCGTCGCCGCCTGCGGCCTGGCGGGCGGTTATCAGCTGCCGACTACCGTGATGCCGTTCATTCTGCGCAACGTGCGCCTGCAGGGCGTGGATTCGGTGCATACGCCGCTGCATCGCCGCCAAACCGCCTGGGAACGGCTGGCCGGCATTCTGCCGGACAGCTTCTATCAGCAGGCCACGCACGAAATCTCCCTCGAGCAGGCGCCGGCCACCGCCGCCGCGCTGTTGAACAACCAAATCACCGGCCGCACCCTGGTGAAAATCCGCTGACCTTCTCCCCCCGGCGACGGGGGGATCGCCCGCTTCTGCGAAATTTCATATTTTCCCGCGTCCCCTCGCTTCCGGCCGCCTTTAGCGCCATGCTTATTTCATGAAGACCCGTCAGCCGCTCGCAAGCGGCGGGAATAGTCGCGGAGAACATAAGCATGAACAAACACCCCAAATTGACCGAGGCCGACGTCACGCCGGAGAGCGTATTCCACCAGCGGCGCAAGGTGCTGCAGGCGCTCGGTATCACCGCCGCTTCGCTGGCGCTGCCCACCGGCGCACAGGCGGACCTGCTGTCGTGGTTCAAGGGCAACGATCGCCCCAAGGCACCGCCGGGCAAAGCGCTGGAATTCAGCAAACCGACCGCCTGGCAGGCGCAGCTGGCGATGACGCCGGAAGACAAGGTCACCGGCTACAACAACTTCTATGAGTTCGGCCTCGACAAGGCCGATCCGGCCGCCAACGCCGGCGGGCTGAAAACCGAAGGCTGGAAAGTGCGCATCGACGGCGAAGTGGCGAAGCCGATAACGCTGGATATCGACGATCTGATGAAGCGTTTCCCGCTGGAACAGCGCATTTACCGCATGCGCTGCGTCGAGGCCTGGTCGATGGTGGTGCCGTGGATCGGTTTCGAACTGGGCAAGCTGATCAAGCTGGCCGAACCGAACGGCAACGCGCGCTACGTGGCCTTCCAGACGCTGTACGATCCGGAGCAGATGCCCGGCCAGAAAGATCGCTTTATCGGCGGCGGCCTGAAATACCCCTACGTCGAAGGGCTGCGGCTGGACGAGGCGATGCATCCGCTGGCGCTGCTGACCGTCGGCGTGTACGGCAAAACCCTGCCGCCGCAAAACGGCGCGCCGCTGCGGCTGATCACGCCGTGGAAATATGGCTTCAAGGGCATCAAATCGATCGTGCATATCCGTTTGGTGCGCGATCGGCCGCCGACTACCTGGAACCAATCCGCGCCGAACGAGTACGGTTTTTACGCCAACGTGAATCCGCACGTCGATCATCCGCGCTGGTCGCAGGCCACCGAGCGTTTCATCGGCTCCGGCGGCATTCTCGACGTCAAACGCCAGCCGACGCTGCTGTTCAACGGCTATGCCGACCAGGTGGCGTCGCTGTATCGCGGCATGGATCTGCGGGAGAATTTCTAAGTGCGCCTGACGCCTGTTCATATCAAATGGCTGAAAGCCGCCCTGCATCTGGTGGCGTTTCTGCCCTTTCTCTGGCTGGTGCTGGCGGTGGATCAAGGCTGGTTCAGCGCCGATCCGTCCAAGGACATCCAGCATTTTACCGGCAGGATGACGCTGAAACTGCTGCTGGCCACGCTGGCTATCGCCCCGCTGGCGCGCTACGCCCGCCAGCCGCTGCTGATCCGCTGCCGCCGCCTGGTGGGGCTGTGGTGCTTTGCCTGGGGCACGCTGCACCTGATAAGCTACTCCACGCTGGAACTGGGGCTAAGCAACCTCGGCCTGCTGGGCAGCGAGCTGGTGAACCGCCCTTATCTGACGCTCGGCATCCTCACCTGGCTGATCCTGCTGGCGCTGGCGGCCACCTCGACGCTGTGGGCGATGCGCAAACTGGGCGCCAAATGGCAACTGTTGCACAACTTCGTCTATCTGGCGGCGATCCTCGCCCCCATCCACTACCTGTGGTCGGTCAAAACGTTTTCCCCCCAGCCGTTCATCTACGCGCTGCTGGCGGTGGCGCTGTTGGGCCTGCGTTACAAGAAATTCCGCGCCTGGTGGCGCTGAACTACGCGGCGGCGCGCGTTATTGGTACGGAAAAACGCGCGCCGCCGGCGGGAACTTTTTCTGTGTTCCAGCGCTCATATTCCTGTCACGGATCCCCGAGTTCGTCGATTTGGGGTTGAATATCTTCGCTGATAAGACCAGTATTTAGCTGCGAATTGCTACGATATCGTTATAATGCCCGACCTTGTTTCTGTTCTCAGGGTGAATTTGCCCCTTAACAGGTGACAAATCGATAACATCGGGTTATTTTCTACGATGATGGTTTTATTGCCGGAGATACCAGCACAATGGCGGATAAGTTTCACATTTTGCTTCTGAACGGCCCCAATCTCAATCTGCTGGGGACGCGTGAGCCGGAGAAGTACGGCAGCACGACGCTGACAGAGATTGTTAACGGATTGGAAAACCAGGCATCCGCATTGGATATTACCCTGAGCCATCTGCAGTCCAACGCCGAGCATCAGCTGATCGATCGCATCCATCAGGCGCGCGGCAACACCGATTTCATTCTGATAAATCCGGCGGCGTTCACGCACACCAGCGTGGCGCTGCGCGATGCGTTGCTGGCGGTGCAGATCCCGTTCATCGAGATCCACCTGTCCAACGTGCACGCCCGCGAACCTTTCCGCCATCACTCTTATCTCTCGGACGTAGCGGTAGGGGTGATTTGCGGCCTCGGCGCGGATGGCTACGCTTTCGCTTTACAGGCAGCGGTTAACCGTCTGTCGAAAACCCACTAATTGCTCCACAAAAAGAGTACGGAATCACACTCATGGATATTCGTAAAATCAAGAAACTGATCGAACTGGTTGAAGAATCAGGCATTTCTGAACTGGAAATCTCTGAAGGCGAAGAATCGGTTCGCATCAGCCGTGCCGCACCGGCGCAGGCTTATCCCGTCATGCAGCAGGCCTACGCGATGCCGGCACAGCAGCAGCCAGCCCTGGCTAACGCCGTTGCCACCGCGCCTGCGGCAGAAACCCCTGCAGCACCGGCGGCCGTGAGTGGCCACGTCGTTCGTTCCCCAATGGTAGGCACCTTCTACCGCACCCCAAGCCCGGACGCGAAAGCCTTCGTTGAAGTGGGCCAGAAAGTGAACGCCGGCGATACCCTGTGCATCGTTGAAGCCATGAAAATGATGAACCAGATCGAAGCGGACAAGTCCGGCGTCGTGAAAGCCATCCTGGTGGAAAACGGCCAGCCGGTCGAATATGACGAGCCGCTGGTCGTCATCGAATAACGAGGCGCCCCCATGCTTGATAAAATTGTTATCGCCAACCGCGGCGAGATCGCGCTTCGCATCCTGCGTGCCTGTAAAGAACTGGGCATCAAGACCGTTGCGGTTCACTCCGCGGCCGACCGCGATCTGAAACACGTGCTGCTGGCCGACGAGACCGTCTGCATCGGTCCTGCGCCATCGGTAAAAAGCTACCTGAACATCCCGGCCATCATCTCGGCGGCGGAAATCACCGGCGCGGTGGCGATCCACCCGGGCTACGGCTTCCTGTCCGAGAACGCCGACTTCGCCGAGCAGGTTGAACGCTCCGGCTTCATCTTCATCGGCCCGAAAGCCGAGACCATCCGCCTGATGGGCGACAAGGTTTCCGCGATCAACGCCATGAAGAAAGCCGGCGTGCCGTGCGTACCTGGCTCCGACGGCCCGCTGACCGACGACATGGATAAAAACCGTGCCTTCGCCAAGCGCATCGGTTATCCGGTGATCATCAAGGCCTCCGGCGGCGGCGGCGGTCGCGGCATGCGCGTGGTGCGCAGCGACAAAGACCTTGAGCAGTCCATCAACATGACGAAAGCGGAAGCCAAAGCGGCTTTCAACAACGACATGGTGTACATGGAAAAATACCTGGAGAATCCGCGCCACATCGAGATTCAGGTATTGGCCGACGGCCAGGGCAACGCCATCTATCTGGCCGAGCGCGACTGCTCCATGCAGCGCCGCCACCAGAAAGTGGTCGAAGAAGCGCCGGCGCCGGGCATCACCAGCGAAATGCGCCGTTACATCGGCGAGCGCTGCTCGAAAGCCTGCGTGGAAATCGGCTACCGCGGCGCGGGTACCTTCGAGTTCCTGTATGAAAACGGCGAGTTCTATTTCATCGAAATGAACACCCGTATTCAGGTAGAGCACCCGGTTACCGAAATGATCACCGGCGTGGATCTGATCAAAGAGCAGCTGCGCATCGCTGCCGGTCAGCCGCTGTCGATCAAACAGGAAGAAGTGAAGATCCACGGCCACGCGGTAGAATGCCGCATCAACGCCGAAGATCCGAACACCTTCCTGCCGAGCCCGGGCAAGATCACCCGCTTCCACGCGCCAGGCGGTTTCGGCGTGCGTTGGGAATCTCATATCTACGCCGGTTATACCGTACCGCCGTACTATGACTCCATGATCGGCAAACTGATCACCTTCGGCGAAAACCGTGACGTGGCGATTGCCCGCATGAAAAACGCCCTGGCTGAACTGATCATCGACGGCATCAAAACCAACGTTGAGCTGCAGCAGAAGATCATGAACGACGAAAACTTCCAGCACGGTGGCACCAACATCCACTATCTGGAGAAGAAGCTGGGTCTGCAGGAAACCTAAGGCAGCACGCAGCATCGTCTGACGAAAGGCCGGTTAATCACCGGCCTTTTTCTTTGGCGTTGCCGCCAGTAACGGCTTGGCAAAACGCCGTCATGCCGTAAAATTCCCTACCTTTGATGAATCCATCACCGTAAACCTATGGGAGACACGGATGGACAAACGCTTTATTCAGGCGCACCGCGAAGCGCGCTGGGCGCTGGGGCTGACGCTGCTCTACCTGCTGGCCTGGGGGCTGGCGGCCTATCTGCCGGACAGCGCCGTCGGCGTCACCGGCCTGCCGCACTGGTTCGAAATGGCCTGCCTGCTGGTGCCGCTGCTGTTCATCGGCCTGTGCTGGCTGATGGTGCGCACGGTGTTCCGCGACATTTCGCTGGAGGACAGCGATGCAAACTGAAGTGATCCTGCCGCTGGTCGCCTACCTGTTGCTGGTATTCGGCCTGTCGGTATACGCCTATCGCCGCCGTCAGAATGGAAATTTCCTCAGCGAATATTTCCTCGGCAACCGCTCGATGGGCGGCTTTGTGCTGGCGATGACCCTGACCGCCACCTACATCAGCGCCAGTTCGTTTATCGGCGGCCCCGGCGCCGCCTACAAATACGGCCTAGGCTGGGTGCTGCTGGCGATGATCCAGCTGCCGGCGGTGTGGCTGTCGCTCGGCGTGCTGGGCAAGAAATTCGCCATCCTGGCGCGGCGCTACAACGCTATCACCCTCAATGACATGCTGTATGGCCGCTACCAAAGCCGCCTGCTGGTGTGGCTGGCCAGCCTCAGCCTGCTGGTGGCGTTCCTCGGCGCCATGACGGTGCAGTTTATCGGCGGCGCACGCCTGCTGGAAACCGCCGCCGGCATTCCTTACGACACCGGCCTGCTGATCTTCGGCATCAGCATCGCGCTGTACACCGCCTTCGGCGGCTTCCGCGCCAGCGTGCTGAACGACGCCATGCAGGGGCTGGTGATGCTGCTTGGCACCGTGCTGCTGCTGGTGGCGGTGATCCATGCCGCCGGCGGACTGGACAGCGCAGTCAGCAAACTGCAGCAGATCGATCCGGCGCTGGTGTCGCCGCAGGGCGGCGATCAGATCCTCAGCCTGCCGTTTATGGCGTCGTTCTGGATCCTGGTGTGCTTCGGGGTGATCGGCCTGCCGCACACCGCCGTGCGCTGTATCTCCTACAAGGACAGCAAGGCGGTGCACCGCGGCATTCTGCTCGGCACAGTGGTGGTGGCGGTGCTGATGTTCGGCATGCACCTGGCCGGCGCGCTCGGCCGCGCGGTGTTGCCGGATCTCAAGATCCCCGATCAGGTGATCCCGACGCTGATGATCACCGTGCTGCCGCCGTACGCCGCCGGGATTTTCTTGGCGGCGCCGATGGCGGCGATCATGTCGACCATCAACGCCCAACTGCTGCAATCCTCCGCCACCATCATCAAGGATCTCTACCTTGGCGTACGCCCACAGCAGATCCACAACGAGCGGCTGATCAAGCGCTTCTCCAGCCTGACCACGCTGATCCTCGGCCTGTTGGTGCTGTTGGCGGCCTGGCGGCCGCCGGAGATGATCATCTGGCTCAACCTGCTGGCTTTCGGCGGGCTGGAGGCGGTGTTCCTGTGGCCGCTGGTGCTGGGCCTGTACTGGGAACGCGCCAATGCTCAGGGAGCGCTTAGCTCAATGGTGTCGGGTGCGGTATGCTATACGCTATTGGCCAGCTTCAACCTGCAGCCGGCGGGGCTGCACCCTATCGTGCCTTCGCTGTTGCTCAGCCTGTTGGCGTTTTATCTCGGTAACGTCGTCGGCGAAAAGCGCCGGACGGCGTCATCATTACCCTCTTGAAGAGAATTGCTATGCCTTGGATCCAACTCAAACTGAACACCACCGGCAGCCAGGCGGAAGACCTGAGCGACGCGCTGGTGGAAAGCGGCGCCGTGTCGGTGACCTTCCAGGACACCCACGACAACCCGGTGTTCGAACCCTTGCCGGGTGAAACCCTGCTGTGGGGCGATACCGACGTGATCGGCCTGTACGACGCGGAAACCGATATGGCCGAGGTGGTGGCGATGCTGGAACAGCACCCGCTGCTGGGCGCCGGTTTCCGCCACAAGATAGAGCAGCTGGAAGATAAGGACTGGGAGCGCGAATGGATGGATAACTTCCACCCGATGCGCTTCGGCGAGCGTTTGTGGATCTGCCCGAGCTGGCGCGACGTGCCGGATCCCGATGCGGTCAACGTGATGCTCGATCCGGGCCTGGCGTTCGGCACCGGCACCCACCCGACCACCGCGCTGTGCCTGCAGTGGCTGGACGGCCTCGATCTGGCCGGCAAAACCGTCATCGACTTCGGTTGCGGTTCCGGCATCCTGGCAATCGCCGCGCTGAAGCTGGGTGCGGCGCGCGCTATCGGCATCGACATCGATCCCCAGGCCATTCAGGCCAGCCGCGACAACGCGCAGCGTAACGGCGTTTCAGAGCGTCTGGAGCTGTATCTGCCGAAAGACCAGCCGGCGGACCTGCTGGCGGACGTGGTGGTCGCCAACATCCTCGCCGGCCCGCTGCGCGAGCTGGCGCCGCTGATCGGTTGCCTGCCGAAGGCCGGCGGCCATCTGGGGCTGTCCGGCGTGCTGGCCAGTCAGGCGAGCAGCGTTGCGCAAGCCTACGAAGAGAAGTTCACGCTCGACCCGGCCGCCGAGCGTGAAGAGTGGTGCCGCATCACCGGCCGCCGCAAGTAAGCGTCACGGTCTATTGCTCCCTCATCCACCGGCCCTGCGCCGGTGGATTTTTTTTGCCTGGCGATCGGCCCGCGGGCGAGACAAAATTTTATGCAATTTTTCGCCGTTCAACGACGGATCGCCCTGACAATGCGCCTTCCAGGCAGGCTATCCCGGCAAAAAACGCGGGTGAATGCAGATAATATTCTGCGCAAAGGCGAATATTTTACCGCACACTAAATAAGCACTTTTCGTCAACTCATTGTAAAATATATACAATATTTTTATGAATCACTGCGCAGCGCATTTTTTGCCCTAATATCGCGCCAATTGGTTAAAGTTTGGCCTTTCATCTCGGCGCAAAAATGCGTAATATACGCGCCCTTGCGGACACAGTATGGTCACTCTTTGTCTATGCGCATTGGACACCACCAGCTTACTAATTGCCTGATTGCGGCCCCGATGGCCGGTATTACAGATCGCCCGTTCAGAACCCTCTGTCATGCAATGGGTGCTGGGATGGCTGTATCCGAGATGCTCTCCTCCAACCCGGAGGTGTGGCGGACGGATAAGTCGCGTCTGCGTATGGTGCATAGCGATGAACCAGGGATCCGCTCCGTGCAGATTGCCGGATGCGATCCTGATGATATGGCCGCCGCCGCGCGTATCAACGTGGCCAGCGGCGCGCAGATCATCGACATCAATATGGGATGCCCGGCCAAAAAAGTGAACCGGAAGCTTGCCGGGTCCGCCTTGTTGCAGTACCCGGATCTGGTTAAACGGATCCTCCACGCGGTGGTTGACGCGGTGGATGTGCCGGTAACGCTGAAGATTCGCACCGGCTGGGCGCCAGAGCATCGTAACTGTGTAGAGATTGCCCAACTGGCCGAAGACTGTGGTATTCAGGCCCTGACGATTCACGGCCGAACCCGCGCCTGTCTGTTTAACGGCGACGCGGAATACGACAGCATTCGGGCAGTTAAGCAGAGTGTTTCCATTCCGATTATCGCGAATGGGGATATTACTGACCCGCATAAAGCCAGAGCAGTGCTCGACTACACCGGGGCCGATGCCCTGATGATAGGCCGCGCTGCTCAGGGGAGACCCTGGATCTTCCGGGAAATCCAGCATTATCTGGACACTGGGGAGTTGCTGCCGCCGCTGCCGCTTGGCGAGGTGAAGCGCTTGTTGATTGGGCACATTCGGGAATTGCACGGCTTCTATGGCCAAGGCAAGGGATTCCGGATTGCTCGTAAGCACGTGTCCTGGTATCTCCAGGAACACGCTCCGAATGACCAGTTTCGGCGCACATTCAACGCCATAGAGGATGCCAGCGAACAGCTGGAGGCGTTGGAGGCATATTTCGAAAATCTTAGCGTAAAAAAAGAGCTGACAGAACTATGTTCGAACAACGCGTAAATTCTGACGTACTGACCGTTTCTACCGTTAACTCACAAGATCAGGTGACTCAAAAGCCTCTGCGTGACTCGGTTAAACAAGCACTGAAGAACTATTTTGCTCAACTGAACGGTCAAGACGTAAATGACCTGTATGAGCTGGTACTGGCTGAAGTTGAACAGCCACTGTTGGACATGGTGATGCAATACACCCGTGGCAACCAGACCCGCGCAGCCCTGATGATGGGCATCAACCGCGGCACGCTGCGCAAGAAGCTGAAAAAATACGGCATGAACTGATACTAGTCAGTTAACGTGTTGAAAAGGCGCTTTATCTCATTTGATAAGCGCCTTTTTCTTTTGGGGCGCCCCCGGTTTGCGGGCAATAAAAAAGGCCGCAGCGCGGCCCTTGTGGCAAAGCGGCGACCTTATTCGGTCACTTTGTTCTTGAGGCTTTCCGCCCCTTGCTTGGTCTTGTCCCAAGCCTTCTCTGAACCTTGCTTGGTGGAGTGCCAGGCCTTTTGCGAGCCTTCGCTCACTTTGCTGCCGACGCTGTCGCTCTTGCCTTCGGCGGCGTGCTTGGCTTTCAGCTTCAGCTCTTCACCCTTGTCCTGAGACTGGTGCAGCTTTTCTTTGGCGGTATCCGCTCCTTTGTGCGCTTCGGCAACGACCTCGTTGCTGGCGTGAGCGGCGGTGTCGGTCGCGGTCTCAGCGGCGAACACCGGGGAAGCGAGCAGCAGTGCAGACAAGGCAATGATTGATTTCTTCATAAGTCCCTCTTTTCTCAGATACGTGCCATTCTTCATGAAATAAGATGGCACACAATCCCGTTAAAGAAACCTAAGAATAGTACGAAAACCAAAAATACCAACATAAAATATCAACACTCACATCTTAATTAACTTTTCATGCCATCTACGTTCAACAATGGCGAAATGGCACGAAAAAGTTAAATTTTATCTGTCACAAAACTATAATTTTTACGTTTTTTACCTCGTAATAATCAGTAATGACAGGGATGGATTCTATGGTTGCCGTCATCATTATAGGCGTTTTTATCGTCAGCTTCCTTTACGCACACTCCCGCGGCAAGGAGAAACAAAAGCTTACCCGCCAACTGTTCGATCACTCCACCTTTATGGGGCCGATCAATATGTTTATGACCGGTTTCTCCCGTTTGCCCGCCAGGCAGCCCTATTTCGACGAAAAAGTTTTCCCGGAGCTGCAGACGCTGACCGACAACTGGCAGGTGATCCGCGAGGAAGCGGTGCGCTTGCAGCATCACATCAAAAAGGCGCAGTCGCACAACGATGCGGGGTTCAACACCTTCTTCAAACGCGGCTGGAAACGTTTCTATCTGAAGTGGTACAGCGACAGCCACCCTTCGGCGCAGACGCTGTGCCCAAAAACCGTCGAGCTGCTCAACCGCATCCCGTCGGTCAAGGCCGCGATGTTCGCCGAGCTGCCGCCCGGCAGCCATTTGGGTAAACACCGCGATCCTTACGCCGGCTCGGTGCGCTATCACCTGGGGTTGATGACGCCCAACGACGATCGCTGCTTCATCGAGGTGGACGGCGAGCAGCACAGCTGGCGCGACGGCGAGGCGGTGATCTTCGACGAAACCTACGTGCACTGGGCGCAGAACGCCACCGATCAGACGCGCATCATTCTGTTTTGCGACGTCGAGCGGCCGATGAAATGGCGCTGGGCGCAGGCGGTCAACCACTGGGTCGGCACCACGCTGATGTCGGCGGCCAGCTCGCCAAACGACGATCAGGACCGCACCGGCGGCATCAACCGCATCTTCAAATACGTCAACGCGGTGCGCGATGCCGGCCAGCGCCTGAAGGCGCGCAACCGCCGCGGTTACTACCTGCTGAAATGGCTGGTGATCGCTGCGATTTTCGCCGCGATTATCATTCCCAGCCTATAAAACGAGCCAATCTTCAACTCAGGGGCAACGCGAATGAGAATATTCGCATGCCCCTCTTCCTCTGTACCCCGTACCCTGTGTTAACATACACGTTCCTAGAGCCGCCTCCGCTGGCCAACAGCTATCCCTCCGAAGCCTGATAGCAGCGCAAACCGCCCTTCGAATGTAAATGTTTAGTCAATTATGGAATTCCGACTAAACCCTGGCCGTACTTGGGTGTCTGAGTGTTGTATCGCAATCGAGTGGATCCTTTATGCGTTACAGGTTGCTACCCCCTAACGCATAAACGAGCTGCTATGAAACGCCAAAAGAGATTTCAACTTTCCTTGCTGCACCCGCGCTACTGGCTGACCTGGTTCGGCCTGGCCCTGCTGTTCCTGCTGGTACAGCTCCCTTACCCGTTGCTCAATCGGCTGGGGGTGTGGATGGGGCGCACTTCGATGCGTTTTCTTAAGCGTCGCGTCACCATTACCCGCCGCAACCTCGAACTGTGCTTCCCCGAGATGGACGAAGCGCAGCGCGAACGTAAAGTGGTGGGCAACTTCGAATCGCTCGGCATGGGCCTGCTGGAAACCGGCATGGCCTGGTTCTGGTCGGATAAACGCGTCAAGCGCTGGTTCAACGTCTCCGGCATCAACCACCTCAAAATGGCGCAGCGCGACGATCGCGGCGTGCTGGTGATCGGCGTGCACTTTATGTCGCTGGAGCTGGGCGGCCGGGCGATGGGCCTGTGCCAACCGATGATGGCGATGTACCGCCCGCACAACAACAAGGCGATGGAGTGGGCGCAGACCAAGGGCCGCATGCGCTCCAACAAGGCGATGATCGATCGCAAGGATCTGCGCGGCATGGTGCACGCGCTCAAGCGCGGCGAGGCGGTATGGTTCGCGCCGGATCAGGACTACGGCCCGCGCGGCAGCGTATTCGCGCCGCTGTTCGCCGTCGATCAGGCCGCCACCACCAGCGGCACCTTCATGCTGGCGCGCATGGCCAACCCGGCATTGGTGCCGGTGGTGCTGATCCGCCGCGAAGGCGGCCGCGGCTACGACCTGCTGATTCAACCGGCCCTGGAAGACTACCCGCTCAGCGACGAACAGGCGGCGGCGGCTTACATGAACAAAGTGATCGAGAAAGAGATCATGCGGGCGCCGGAGCAATACATGTGGCTGCACCGCCGCTTCAAAACCCGACCGGCCGGCGCGCCCTCGCTGTACTGACCCTCTTTTTTCCAGCCCGGCCAACGCCGGGCTTTTTTGTGCGCCACGTTTAAAAAGCGGCGGCTCGACACTCTACTTTCCTGTAATCTCCTTTTTTACCCGCACAGGAAAGGAAATGATGAAAGCTCAAGTTCGCATTGCTCTGGTCGGTGATTACAACCCGCAAGCCGTGGCCCATCAGGCTATCCCCGTGGCGCTCCAGCTCACCGCCGCCCATCTCGACATCGACGTGCAGCCCCAATGGCTACCGACAGAAACCCTGACCTCCCCCGACGTGCTGCAAAATTTCGACGCCATCTGGGTGGTGCCGGGCAGCCCGTATCGTTACGACGACGGCGCCTTTATGGCGATCCGCCATGCGCGGGAAAACGACGTGCCGTTCCTCGGCTCATGCGGCGGTTTTCAATACGCCATCGTCGAGTACGCCCGCAACGTGATGGGCTGGCACGACGCCGGCCATGCGGAAACCGACAGCGGCGGCCGATTGGTGATCGCCCCGCTGAGCTGTTCGCTGGTGGAAAAAACCGGCGACATCGCTTTTCAGCCTGACACCCGCGTCGCGCAGGCCTACGGTAGCCTGAACACCCATGAAGGCTACCACTGCAACTTCGGCGTAAATCCGGAGTTCGTCGCCGATCTTGAGCGCTTCCCGCTGATCGTCAGCGGCCACGACACCGAAGGCGACGTGCGCGCCATCGAACTGCCGGGCCGGCGTTTTTACGTCGCCACGCTGTTCCAGTCGGAACGCGCCGCGCTGCGCGGCGAGCTTTCACCGCTGGTGGTGGAACTCGTCAAAACCGCCGCCAACGGGTAAAAAAAAGCCCTCTTGCGAGGGCTTTCTCATCGGATACATCTCGCCGGCTTACGCCTGTCCGAGCTCGCGCAACGCCAGGTTGAAGTGTTGCCCCAGTTCACGCCGATGAACCGGATGCTCCATCATCGACACATGGTCGCCGTTGACCTGGCTGACGCGGACGGTCGCCGGCGGCAGCAGCTTATCCCATCCCAACGCGGAAGCGTCTTCGCGGCAATATCCCGCCTGCTTGATCCTCTGCCAATACGCCTGGAACTGTGCGTTCTGCGAATTGACGGAAACCTGCTCCTGCTTCGCCTTGAACAGATGGATTTTCAGCGATGCGGGCTGCACCAGGGTCGCTTCCACCAGTTTGGCGTAGTGGTGCCGCTGCTGCCAGAGCGCCGCCTCGTCGGCCACTTCCTCACGCTGAGTCTTGATCCCGGCGCGTTGCACGGCCGCGATCGCCTCCGGCAACGGCAGCTCGGCCAACTGCTGACAGAACTGGGGATCCGGCCTTTCCTGCGTTGACTCCACCCAGTTCAGCAACAGCTGGACCGGGCTGTGCATCGCCTCCACCGGCCGCAACGTGTCGATCAACCCCAGGAAGGCGACCGCTTCCCCGGCCGATTGCAGCTGCTCGGCGATGGCATAGGCCAACACCCCGCCGGAAGAGTACCCCGCCAGATGGTATGGCCCCTGCGGCTGCACTTCGCGAATCAACGCCACGGCGCTGGCGGCCATATCGGACATGGTGGCCGGCTTCTCCTCCATCGCCGGCCACGGCACGGCGTAGACCGGGAAGGTCTTGTCGATCTCCTTGGCCAATTCAAACACGTAGGAGTGGTCGCCAAAGCCGGTCGGAACGAAGAATAGCGGCGGCCGGCTGCCGCTGCTGCGAGCCGGCACCGCCTTGCGCATCGGAGCCTCTGCGGTGCGACGATCTATCCGCTCGGCCAGCTCGGCCAATATCGGATGGTTGAAGATCGCCTGTACCGGCAAGGTGATGCCTTGCTGACGCAGCTGGCTGGAAAGACGTACCGCCAGCAGCGAATGGCCACCGAGCTCGAAGAAATTGTCGTGGCGCCCTATCTGGCCAATCTCGAGCAGCTCGCACCATACCCGCGCCAGCGTCGTTTCGGTCTCCCCCTGAGGCGCCACATACTCCCGAGTGCCGACTGCCGCGCGCTCCGGCTCCGGCAAGGCACGCCGATCCAGCTTGCCGTTGGCGGTCAACGGCAGCGCATCCAGCCAGACATAAGCCGACGGCACCATGTACTCCGGCAAACGTTCGCTCAGATAGGCCCGCAGCTGTCCCTGCAACGCGCTGCGGTCAACGTCGGCCGTCGGTACGATCCAGGCGACCAGGCGCGGATGATGTTCCGTCGAACAAACCTGCACCACCGCTTCCCGCACCCACGGGCTCGCCGCCAGCTGCACCTCAATCTCGCCCGGTTCGATGCGGAACCCGCGCAGCTTGATCTGCTGATCGCATCGCCCCTGGTATTCAAGACTGCCGTCCGGTAAATAACGCGCCAGATCGCCGGTGCGATACATGCGGCCGCCGCCGACCGGATTGAACGGATCACTCAGAAAGCGCTGTGCCGTCAGTTCCGGTCGGTTCAGGTAGCCCAACGCCACCCCCACGCCGCCGATATGCAATTCCCCCACCGCCCCCATCGGCACCGGGCGCCCGCGGGCGTCCAGCAAGTAAGCGCGGGTATTGCCGATCGGTTTCCCAATCGGCAAGCGCGCCTCCCCTTCAGCCCGCTCGATACGTGCCGTTGTCGCAAAGGTGGTGGTCTCCGTCGGCCCATAGGCATGGATCAGGTGCACCGGCCCCCGCTCTTGCAACAACCGCGCATAAGCGCCCGGATCCTCTTTCTCCCCTCCGCTAATCAGATATTTCAACTGCGCCAGTGCGCCACTGATGCTGTGCACATACTGATTGAACAGCGCAGTGGTCAAGAACAGCGTGGTGATGCGATGGCGTTGCAGTTCGGCCGCCAGACGCTCGGCCTCCATCATCACCTCCGGCGCGATCACCACCAGCGCACCGCCATTCAACAGGGCGGCCCAAACCTCCATCGTGCTGGCATCAAATGCCGGATTGGCGGCAAAGGCGATGCGGTCGTCGGCGTCAAAAGCGGCGTAGCGGTTGTTGCGCACCAAACGCGTGATCCCCTGGTGCGGCGTCATGACGCCTTTCGGCGTACCGGTCGAGCCGGAGGTATACATGATGTAGGCCGTCGCGCCGCTCGACACGCGCAACGCCGGGTTACCGTTATGATCTTCAGCTTCGCGATCCTCGACCGTCAGCTGCGGGATCTCCTCGTCGCCGATGGCGTCCGTCAGCATCAGGCAGGCGCCGCTGTCATCGGCGATCCACGCCTGACGCGCGGCCGGCAGTTGCGGATCGATGGGCACATACGCCGCCCCGGCCTTGATTACCGCCAATTGGGCGCAGACCAGTTCGATGCTGCGCGCCAGCCGCACCGCGATCCGGTCGCCCGGTTGTACGCCGCGCTCAATCAGCCGGTGCGCCAACCGGTTGGCGCGCGCATTCAACTGTGCGTAGCTGAGCCGTTGCGCATCCTGGATCAAAGCGATGGCCTGCGGCGTCAGCCGCGCCTGCTGTTCAAACAGTTCGTGCACGCAGGTATCCGCCGGGTAAGCTTCCGCCGTATGATTCCAGCGGCACAGCTGCAGCGCATACTCTTCATCCGGCATCACCTCCAGTTCACAGACCGGTGTCTGAGGCGCCTGCTCCAATGCCTGCGCCAATGCGCTCAACGCCTGCGCCATATAGCCGCACACGCGCTGCGCTTCAATCGGCTGCCTGACCTGCGCCGTCAGGCCCAGCGAATCACCGCCGTCCTCGACCGACAGCACGAACGGATAGTTGGTGCGTTCCTGGCTATCGAGCAGCGACACGCCGGTCGGCAATGCGGTATCCTCGCCGCTGTTATGCCGGTAGTTCAGCAGGGCACTGAACAGCGGCGTGCCCGCGGCGACGCCGCTGCAGCGCTGCGCCAACGCCAGCGGCGCATGCTCATGGGCCAGCAGCCCGCTCAGCCGGATGTGCGCCTGCAACACCGCCGATTCCGCGCCGACCTCGTTGACATCCAGCCGCAGCGGCAACGTATTGATAAACAATCCGAGCGCCCGTTCCGCCCCGTCTCCGGCCTGCATGCGGCCCAACAATACGGTGCCGAATACCACCTCATCGCGGCCGGTAGCGCGCGCCAACACCTGCGCCCAGGCCAGGTGGCACAGGCTGGCCAGGCTGACGCCCAGCCGCCGCGCCTGCCGCCGCAGCTGTTGGTTGAGCGCAGGCGGTAAGGCCAGGTGCGCCGTCGAGATATCCCGCCCTTCGCCATGCACGTCGCTCAGGCCGAACGGCAGCGACGGTTCATCGATATCCGCCAGCATAGTGCGGAAGAACCGTTCGTGTTCTGCCTTGCTGACGCCGAGCCTTGCCTGCGCCACCGCGTTGCGGAACGGCGGTGCCTTGGCCAGTTCGTCCCCGCGCCCGGCCAGGATCAGGTTGATCTCCTCCTGCATCACCGCCAGGGTCGAGTGGTCGCCGATCAGGTGATGCCACTGCTGGAGCACGCACCAACTGCCTTCTTCCCCCTGTGCGGCGACAAAGCTCAGCAACGGTGCGCGCGTCAGATCAGGCCGCACGCGGCGCGGATCAAACAACGCCGTCAGCCGCGAACCGATCTCGCCCTCCTCCGGATTGAGCCGCAGTTCTCGCAGCGACAACTCGGCCTTGCGCCACACCACCTGCACCGGTGATGACACGCCCTGCGTGATGAACGCGGTGCGCAGAATGTCATGGCGATCGATCACCTGCTGCATCGCCGCCAGCCAGGCGTCCAGGCGCGCACGGCTGTCGAAACGCAGCACCGCGGACAGCTGGTACGGGTCGCCCCGTTCCGCCAGCAGATGGTGGAACAAAATCCCCTCCTGCAGCGGCGACAAGGCGTAGATGTCCTGTACGTTGGCCACGCCGCCCGGCACCTGCGCCACCACCGCGTCGATCTCCGGCTGACTCAGCGTCGCCAGCGGCAACATCTCCGGCGTAATGGCTACGCAGCCCGGCAGGATACCGTTGGCCGGCACGCTCACTTCCTGCTGCGTGACCAACGTCTGCGCCAGCGTTGACAGCGTCGGCGCGGTGAACAGCGTTTGCACCCCGGCGCTCAGCCCGACACGGCGCAGCTGCGCCATCAACTTCACCGCCAGCAGCGAGTGGCCGCCCAATTCGAAGAAGTTATCGTGGCGCCCGACCCGCTCAATGCCCAGCAGCTCGCGCCAGATCCCCGCCAGCAGCGTTTCAAGTTCGCCTTCAGGTTCGGCGTAAACCTCACGCACGTAGGCGTCCTCCTGCGGCTCAGGCAGCGCGCGCCGATCCAGTTTGCCGTTCGGCGTCAGCGGTAGCGTATCCAGCGCCACCCAGGCCGCCGGCAGCATAAACTCCGGCAACATCCCCGCCAGATACTGTCGCAGCGTCACCGCCAACGTCTGGCGAGCCGCGTCAGCCTCCGGCACCACCCAGGCTACCAGTCGCTTATTGTCCGCTTCGCCGAGGACATCCACCACCGCTTCGCGCACCGCCGGATGACCGGCCACTCGCGCCTCGATCTCACCGCATTCGATGCGGAAGCCGCGAATTTTCACCTGCCGATCGTTGCGTCCCAGGTAGTCGATATTGCCGTCCGGCAGATAGCGCGCCAGATCGCCGGTGCGATACATCCGCTCGCCTGGGTTAAACGGATCCGCCAGGAATCGCTCTGCCGTTAACTCTGCGCGGTTGAGATAACCCAGCGCCACCCCGGGGCCGGCGATGTAGATCTCGCCGGTCGCGCCGAGCGGCACCGGTTGCCCGTGCTCATCCAGCAGATAAATCCGGGTATTGCCGATCGGCCGCCCGATAGGCAAACGCTGCCATGGATCCACTCGCTCGATCGTGGCCGTCGTGGCGAACACCGTACACTCGGTCGGCCCATAAGCGTTGATCAACCGTACCGGCCCAGCCTCTTTCAGCATGCGGGCAAAGGCGTGCGGATCCGCCGCTTCACCGCCGCTCAGCAGATATTTCAACTGCGCCAGCGTCGCGGCGATGCTATGGGCATATTGGTTAAACAACGAGGTGGTCAGGAACAAGACGTTAATCCCTTGCCGCACCAGCGCCGCCGCCAACGCCTCGGCTTCCGTCAACACTTCCGGCGCAATGATCGCCAGACTGGCGCCATTCAACAGGGCTCCCCACATTTCCAGCGTGCTGGCGTCAAACGCCGGATTGGCGGCGAAAGCGAAGCGATCGCCGCGTTCAAACGACGCAAAACGATTGTTGATCGCCAGCCGGAGGATGCCTTGGTGCGTCACCATGACGCCTTTAGGCGTACCGGTCGAGCCCGAGGTATACATGATGTAGGCCGGCGCGCCGCCGGCGCGAGGCACCGCCGGATCGTGGGTCGGATTCTGCCGCAGCCGATCGATACGCAGGCAGGCGATCTCGCCGGCTATCTCGCGGTCGATATCGCGATCGCACAGGATCAACGACGCCCCGCTGTCGCCGATGATCCACGCCTGCCGCGCAACGGGCAGGTGCGGATCGAGCGGCACATAAGCGGCCCCCGCCTTGAGGATCGCCAGCTGGGCGATGACCAGAGAAACGCTGCGTTCAAGCGACGTGGCCACGCGATCGCCCGGGCGCACGCCCTGTGCGATGAGTTGGTGCGCCAGTTGGTTGGCGTGGGCGTTCAATTGGGCGTAGCTCAGGCTGTCCCGATCGTTCACCACCGCAACGGCGTCCGGCGTGCGCTGCACCCACTGTTCAAACAGGACGTGGGCACAGCTCTGCGCCGGATAAACTTCCGCGGTTCGGTTCCAGCCGTACAACAACAGTTCGCGCTCGGCAGCCGGCAGCAGATCGAGATGCGACGCAGGCTGCGTAGCATTTGTCGCCATCGCCCGCAGCACCTGCACCAGGTAAACGCCGTAACGTTCGGCGGTAGCGCGGTCGAACAGCGCCGTGGCGAAGTTCAGCGTCCCGCTGATTTGCTCGTCGCGCTCCGCCAGATCGAGCGTCAAATCATACTTGGCGATCTGATAGCCCAACTCGGCACTCTCGGCCTGCAGCCCAGGCAGCGAGATATCGCGCACCGAGCCGTCCTGCCAGGCCAACATCACCTGGAACAGCGGGGTATAACCCAGGTGGCGCGGCGGATTGACCAGCTCCACCACCTGCTCGAACGGCAGATCGCGATTTTCCCGTGCCGCCAGCACCGCGTGGCGGATCCGCGCGATCAGCGTCGGCAGATCCGGATCGTCGCGAAGATCGATGCGCAGCGCCAGCGTGCTGACGAAGAAGCCGACCAGCGATTCGGTTTCCAGCCGGCCACGGTTGGCCTCCGGCGTACCGATCACCAGCTCCTGCTGCCCGGCCATGCGCGCCAGCACCAGGCTCCAGGCCGCCAGCACCGTCATGAACAACGTGCCGCCATGCTGCCGGCTGAACTGCCGCAGCGCCTGCGTCAGCTCGGCGTCGATCGCGATCGGCACCTCCCCGCCGCTGAAAGACTGCACCGTCGGACGCGGCCGGTCGGTCGGCAGCGTCAGCAGCGCCGGCGCATCGCTCAGCGTTTCGCGCCAGTATTGCGCCTGCGCCGCCAGCCGCTCCGGCGTCAGATAGCGACGCTGCCAGGCGGCGTAATCTGCGTATTGCAGCGGCAGCGGCGGCAGCGGATCGGCATCGCCGCGACGCAAAGCGCCGTACAACGCCCCCAGTTCACGCAGCAGAATGCCGGTCGACCAACCGTCGGAAATGATGTGATGACAGGTGAGCAGGAACAGATGCTCCTCATCCGCCAGGCGGATCAGCGCGGCGCGCACCAGCGGCCCCTGCGTCAAATCAAAAGGCGCCTCCGTCAGGCGCTGCGCCAGTTGCCGCGCCTGGCTCTGAGCATCCTGCCGCCCACGCAGATCGTGCACCGTCAACGGCAGCGCGTCTGCCGGCAGAATGTGCGCCTGCGGCTGCCCCTCGACGGTGACAAACCGGCTGCGCAACGCTTCGTGGCGGGCATAGAGCGCATCCAGGCTCTGCCGCCAGGCGGGCAGATCCAGCTCGCCGCGCAGGCTCAGTGCCAGGGGAATATGGTAAGTTTCACTCAGGCCTTCCAACTGCGTCAGGAACCACAAACGCTGCTGAGCAAACGACAGCGGCAACGCGGCGCCGCGTGGCATAGCCTCGATCGGCGGCAGCGCCTCATCGGTTCTCCGCAGTTGCTGCGCCAATGCCAGCAGCGTCGGATTGGCGAACAGGACCTGCAACGGCAGCTGCCATTCCATCTGCTGCAGACGGTTGGTCAGACGCACCGCCAGCAGCGAGTGGCCCCCCAGCTCGAAGAAGTTATCGTGGCGCCCGACCCGCTCCACGTTCAGCAGCTCGCGCCAGATCGCCGCCAGCAGCGTTTCGTGTTCACCCTGCGGCGCTTCGTACGCCGCCTGGCTCTGCGCCCCCTGCGGCTCCGGCAACGCCCGACGATCCAGCTTGCCGTTCGGCGACAGCGGCAACGCCGCCACCACCACCCAGGCCGACGGCACCATATAGTCCGGCAGCGCCGCGCTCACATGCTGCCGCAGCGCGCCCGCCAGCGTCTCTTCCGCCACGTCCGCGGCCGGCACCACCCACGCCACCAGCCGTTTGTCGTCGCCCACCGCCCGTGCATCCACCACCGCTTCGCGCACCGCCGGGTGCGTCGCCAGCGCCGCCTCTATCTCCCCGCATTCGATGCGGAAGCCGCGGATTTTTACCTGCTGATCGTTGCGCCCCAGGTACTCGATGTCGCCGTTCGCCAGATAACGCGCCACGTCGCCGGTGCGGTACATCCGCCCGCCCGGCGCGAACGGATCGCTCAAGAAGCGCTCCGCCGTCAGTTCAGGCCGGTGCAGGTAGCCCCGCGCCACCTGCACCCCGCCGATATACAGCTCGCCCACCGCCCCCAGCGGCACCGGCTGCCCGCGCTCGTCCAGCAGGTAGATGCGCGTGTTGGCGATCGGCCGCCCGATCGGCACCGACACCCGTTCCGCCTCCCGCGAACAGTGCCAGGCGGTGACGTCCACCGCCGCCTCCGTCGGCCCATACAGGTTATGCAACTCCGCCTGCGGCAGCCGGCGGTAAAACTCCGCCACCAGCGTCGCCGGCAGCGCTTCCCCGCTGCACATCACCCGCACCACCTGCCCGCAGCGCGTCGCCGCCTGCCCGTCCGCCAGGAAGCTTTGCAGCATCGACGGCACGAAGTGCAGCGTGGTGACGCCATACTGTTCGATCGCGCGGCTCAGGTAGTCCGGATCCTTGTGCCCTTCCGGCTTCGCCATCACCAGGCGCGCGCCGACCATCAGCGGCCAGAAGAACTCCCACACCGAGACGTCGAAGCCGAACGGTGTTTTTTGCAGCACCGTGTCCGCCGCCGTCAGGCCGTAGGCCTCCTGCATCCACACCAGCCGGTTGACCACCCCGCGGTGTTCGTTCATCGCGCCCTTCGGTTTACCGGTCGAGCCCGA
>NZ_JBJNLI010000002.1:0-587728 GCF_052169135.1 Serratia sp. CY32780 | reverse complement strand
GCAATAGCGCGGTGGTCCCACCTGACCCCATGCCGAACTCAGAAGTGAAACGCCGTAGCGCCGATGGTAGTGTGGGGTCTCCCCATGCGAGAGTAGGACACTGCCAGGCATCAAATAAAACAACAAGCCTCATGCGAAAGCATGGGGCTTTTTGTTTTGTCTGTTATCTGGCGTTCTGCTCGAGCATGGCCATGCGAAAGGCCCGTCGGGAACGGGCCTTAACGCCGCGTGCGGCGGCCCCGGAGGGGAGAGTCTCAGGATGAGACGAATTGTGTAGGACACTGCCAGGCATCAAACCAAGCCGAAAGCCCTGAACTGACGTTCAGGGCTTTTTGCTATGCGTAAAACGCAAAAAAGCGCAGCTATGCTGCGCTGTTTCTCCGACAAAAACAGCCAGAGAAAAGGCCCCGAAGGGCCTTTGATTAGGGTGTGTTTGCTTTTTTCACTTATTATTCGGTTAATGCGAGCTACCCTGAGAGATGCCCAACCCGGTTTGCGAACGGACAAACTGAGCCCGGAAGCGTTCCCGCTCTTGCTGCCCGGCCAGTGAGCTGTCGGTGATCGAGAATAGCCAGGTACCGACAAAGGCGACAATCATCGAGAACAGCGCCGGATATTCATACGGGTAAATCGGTTTTTCATGGCCGAGGATCTGCACCCAGATCGTCGGGCCGAGGATCATCAGAATCACTGCCGTCAACAGGCCCAGCCAGCCGCCAATCATCGCGCCGCGAGTGGTCAAACGCGACCAGTACATCGACAGGATGATGATAGGGAAGTTACAGCTGGCGGCGATGGAGAACGCCAACCCGACCATAAAGGCGATGTTCTGCTTCTCGAACAAAATCCCCAGGGCAATGGCGACAATGCCTAGCACCACAACGGTGATCTTGGATACTCTCAGTTCGTCGCGCTCGGTTGCCTTGCCGTTTTTCATCACGCTGGCGTACAGATCGTGGGAAACGGCCGAGGCGCCGGCCAGCGTCAGGCCTGCAACGACCGCCAGAATGGTGGCGAAGGCCACCGCCGAGATAAAGCCGAGGAAGAAGTTGCCGCCAACGGCATTGGCCAGGTGGACCGCCGCCATGTTGGTGCCGCCCAGCAGCGCGCCGGTGGCGTCTTTGAAGGCCGGATTGGCGCTGACCAGCAAGATGGCGCCGAAGCCGATGATAAAGGTCAGGATATAGAAATAACCGATAAAACCGGTGGCGTAGAACACGCTCTTGCGCGCTTCCTTGGCGTCACTCACGGTGAAGAAGCGCATCAGGATGTGCGGCAGACCGGCGGTGCCGAACATCAGCGCCAGGCCGAGCGACAGCGCGGAAATCGGATCGGACACCAGGCCGCCTGGGCTCATGATGGCGATGCCTTTCGAATGCACCTTCACCGCTTCGGCGAACAGGGTGTTGAAGTCGAAGTTAACCGACTTCATCACCATCAGCGCCATAAAGCTGGCGCCGGACAGCAGCAGCACCGCCTTGATGATTTGCACCCAGGTGGTGGCCAGCATGCCGCCGAACAGCACGTACAGCACCATCAGGATACCGACCAGGATCACCGCCACGTGGTAGTTGAGCCCGAACAGCAGCTGGATCAGCTTGCCGGCGCCGACCATCTGCGCGATCAGATACAGCGCCACCACCACCAAAGAGCCGCAGGCCGACAGGGTACGGATCGGTTTCTGTTTTAGGCGGTAAGAGGCGACATCGGCAAAGGTATAGCGGCCGAGGTTGCGCAGGCGCTCCGCGATCAGGAACAGAATGATCGGCCAGCCGATGAGGAAGCCGATGGAATAGATCAGGCCGTCATAGCCCGAGGTGTAGACCAGGGCGGAGATGCCGAGAAACGAGGCGGCAGACATGAAGTCGCCGGCGATCGCCAGCCCGTTTTGCAGGCCGGTGATGCGCCCGCCCGCGGTGTAGTAATCCTGACGGGAACGGGTGCGTTTGGACGCCCAATAGGTGATGTAGAGCGTGGCGCCGACAAACAGGATAAACATCACGATCGCCTGGATGTTCAGCGGCTGACGATGCACTTCGCCGCCGATGGCTTCGGCGCAGGCCAGACCGGGCAGCAACAGCAGCGCGGTGGCAGAGAATAAGCGCTTCATTGTTTCACCTCACGCAGAATTTCTGCGGTGAGGCGATCGAACTCGCCGTTGGCGCGAAACACGTAGATCCCGGTCAAGACGAAAGAGATCACGATCAGCCCGACGCCGACCGGGATCCCGCGGGTGATGGTCGATCCGGCGGCGATCGGCGTGCCGAGCCATTGCGGATCGAAGGCGATCAACAGAATAAAGCCGACATACAGCGCCAGCGTAATCAGCGAAAGCAGCCAGGCGAACCGGCCGCGTTTTCTCACCAGCTCTTTAAAGCGCGGGTTTTCTTCAATCCCTTGATAAATGGTGTCATTCATCAGAGTGTCTCCAGTCGGTATTGAGAGATTACGCCGCGCCAGGGCCGCTCAACGGCGCGTTATCCGAATGAACGGCCTGAAGCGGCGTAAATTATGACGGCACTTTCATTGATTGTTTTTCTTCCAACAGCTTGTCCACTACGGCCGGATCCGCCAGCGTGGAGGTGTCCCCCAGGTTGCTGGTGTCGCCGGCGGCAATTTTGCGCAGGATACGCCGCATGATCTTGCCGGAGCGCGTCTTGGGCAGCGAATCTGTCCAGTGCAGCACGTCCGGCGTGGCGATCGGCCCTATCTCTTTGCGCACCCAGTTGCGCACTTCGGTATAGAGCTCCGGCGTCGGTTCTTCGCCGTGGTTCAGCGTGATGTAGGCGTAGATCGCCTGGCCTTTGATGTTATGAGGAATGCCGACCACCGCCGCTTCGGCGATTTTCGGGTGCGATACCAGCGCTGACTCGATCTCGGCGGTGCCCAGACGGTGGCCGGAGACGTTCAGCACGTCGTCGACGCGGCCGGTGATCCAGTAGTAACCGTCCTCGTCGCGACGGGCGCCGTCACCGCTGAAGTACATGCCTTTGAAGGTCGAGAAGTAGGTTTGCTCGAAGCGGTCATGATCGCCGAACAGGGTGCGTGCCTGGCCCGGCCAGGAGTCGACGATCACCAGGTTGCCTTCGCAGGCGCCTTCCTGCGGTGTGCCGACGTTATCGACCAGCGCCGGCTGTACGCCGAAGAACGGCCGCGTGGCGGAACCGGCCTTCAGCTCGGTGGCGCCCGGCAGCGGGGTAATCATGAAGCCGCCGGTTTCGGTTTGCCACCAGGTGTCGACGATCGGGCACTTTGCGTTGCCTATCTTGTTGTAGTACCACTCCCAGGCTTCCGGGTTGATCGGCTCGCCGACCGAGCCCATGATGCGCAGCGAATCGCGTCGGGTGCCTTCGATCGCCTTGTCGCCTTCGGCCATCAGGGCGCGAATGGCGGTTGGCGCGGTATACAGAATGTTGACCTGGTGCTTGTCGATCACCTGCGACAGGCGATTGACGCCCGGATAGTTAGGCACGCCTTCGAACATCAGCGTGGTGGCGCCGCAGGCCAGCGGGCCGTACAGCAGATAGCTGTGGCCGGTAACCCAGCCCACGTCGGCGGTGCACCAGTAAATGTCGCCGTCGTGGTAGTCAAACACATATTTAAAGGTCATCGCGGCGTACACCAGGTAGCCGCCGGTGGTGTGCAGCACGCCTTTCGGTTTGCCGGTCGAGCCTGAGGTGTACAGGATAAACAGCGGATCTTCGGCGTTCACTTCTTCCGGCGGGCAGTCGGCGGAGACGCCCTGGATCAGCTCATGCCACCACAGATCGCGCCCTTCCTGCCAGTAGCCCGGCTTCCCGGTGCGTTGGAACACCACCACGTTGGCGACGCTGACCACGCTGGGATTTTTCAGCGCATCATCGACGTTCTTTTTCAGCGGCACGGCGCGGCCGGCGCGCAGGCCTTCATCGGCGGTGATCACCAGCTTGGCGTTGGAGTCGATAATGCGCCCGGCGACCGCTTCCGGCGAGAAGCCGCCGAAGATCACCGAATGTACGGCGCCGATGCGCGCGCAGGCCAGCATCGCGACCGCCGCTTCCGGCACCATCGGCATATAGATAGCCACCACGTCGCCCTTTTTCACGCCGAGCTTTTTCAGCACGTTGGCGAACTGGCAGACGTCATGGTGCAACTGTTTGTAAGTCACTTTTTTGGATTGGGTCGGGTCATCGCCTTCCCAGATAATGGCGGTTTGGTCGCCGCGCTCGGCCAAATGGCGGTCCAGACAGTTGGCCGCCAGGTTCAACGTGCCGTCTTCAAACCAGCGAATGCTGACGTGGCCCGGATCGAACGAGGTATTTTTAACTTTGGTATAGGGTTTGATCCAATCCAGGATTTTGCCATGCTCACCCCAGAAAGCCTCTGGGTCTTGAACCGACTGTTGATAATACTCTTGGTATTGTGCCGGATTAATCAGGGCGCGTTCTGCAATTGCAGAAGGAATAGCGTGTTTATGCAGTTGGCTCATAGCTTTTCTCCTTGAAGTTGTTAATGATATGTCAACTGAAGGTTAAGTATAGTTTGCTACGATTCTTTGTTTCTTTTTTGCGCGGCAGATCACGCAACAAAGATATTGATTTGTAATCGTTCTGTCGCATTTGCAGGGCATATCTATCTCTTTGGTCCTTAAATCCCCATAAACCCGCATTTTTAACCAAAAACACTTATATAAAGAACAAAAAAGAATAAACAAAGACGGGGGTAACCGCCTCTCTATTAATAGATACGCGCAGGGTCATAATTATTTCTCGCTATAAATCTTTTTGGATTATTTTTCGCTATTAATATTCGAAGTTGGTATTAACACCATATAACGATGGACGACACATCGTGAAATAACGTTTTATTAACCTTAATTCCTGATGAAAGGTTGGATGATGCCTTATGGCATTCGCTCTGCGATATCGTTCGTTTTTTAATCTGAATATAAAGTGGCGCTGCATTTATGGCCGAAAGTGTCACTCGGTCAATTCTCATTTATTTGACTTTTAAGTAACAAAATATAAACATTTTATGCGGATTAAATATGCAGAATGGGTGAAAAATAACGCATTTTAATGGCGTTCAAAAAATCGTCTCCGGCGTGCTTACGTGCTTCATTGTATGAAAAATTATGTTTTTAATAACAAGCAATTATGCCGTTTGAAATAGTAACGCGAAATTTTTGTTATTCGATTCAGCGCTCAACCCTGACAAATCAAGGCTTGCAGAGCATGCCGCCCGGATGATACAGATTTATACTGCGTCGCACCCAGGGCAGGTGAACGCTTCCACTGAATTAACATAAGCCTGTAATAAATGATTAAGTATTCTTTTCGCCGTGTTGCGACTTTGTACGGCGAAAAGGGTCTTTGAGGACTTTTTGGGTATGAAAAGTGTAAAAATTAGCCTGGCTTGGCAAATCCTGATCGCGTTGGTGCTGGGTATTATTGTTGGCGCGGTATTGCACAACCAGACCGAATCTCGTGAGTGGCTGGTGAGTAATATTCTCAGCCCGGCGGGCGATATCTTTATTCGTCTGATCAAGATGATTGTGGTGCCGATCGTTATTTCCACGCTGATCGTCGGTATTGCCGGTGTGGGCGATGCGAAAAAGCTGGGCCGCATCGGATTGAAAACCATTATCTACTTCGAAGTGATCACCACCGTCGCCATCGTGGTGGGGTTGACGTTGGCCAACGTATTCCAACCCGGCCACGGCATCGATATGTCGACGCTGACCACGGTGGACATTTCGCAGTATGAGAAAACCACCGAACAGGTGCAAAGCGGTTCGCACAGCCTGGTGGCGACTATTCTGTCGCTGATCCCGTCGAACGTCTTCTCGTCGATGGCCAAGGGCGACATGTTGCCGATTATCTTCTTCTCGGTGCTGTTCGGTCTGGGGCTGTCGTCGTTGCCGAAAGAGACCAAAGAACCGCTGCTGAAGGTGTTCAAGGCGGTGTCCGAAAGCATGTTCAAAGTCACCCACATGATCATGCGCTATGCGCCGATCGGGGTGTTTGGCCTGATTGCGGTCACGGTAGCCAACTTCGGTTTCGCTTCGCTGCTGCCGCTGGCCAAACTGGTGGTGCTGGTGTACTTCGCCATCGCGTTCTTCGCCCTGGTGGTGCTGGGGGCGGTCGCCCGGCTGTGCAACCTGCGCATCTGGACGCTGATCCGCATCCTGAAAGACGAACTGATCCTGGCTTATTCCACCGCCAGCTCGGAAACGGTGCTGCCGCGCATCATCGAAAAGATGGAGGCTTACGGCGCGCCCAAGTCGATCACCAGCTTCGTGGTGCCGACCGGCTACTCCTTTAACCTGGATGGCTCGACGCTGTACCAGAGCATCGCCGCCATCTTTATCGCCCAGCTGTACGGCATCGAGCTGTCGTTGGGGCAGGAGATCGTGCTGGTGCTGACGCTGATGGTCACCTCGAAAGGGATCGCCGGCGTGCCGGGCGTCTCGTTCGTGGTGCTGCTGGCCACGCTGGGCAGCGTCGGTATTCCGCTGGAAGGCCTGGCGTTCATCGCCGGCGTGGACCGTATCCTGGATATGGCGCGCACCGCGCTGAACGTCGTGGGTAACGCGTTGGCGGTATTGGTGATCGCCAAATGGGAGCACCAGTTCGATCGCAAGAAGGCGCTGGCCTACGAAACGGAGTTTCTGGCGCAGAAGGTGAAGCCGGCCAATCAGGCCTAATCGCCGAGTCTCGCTGATGTTAAAAACGCCCCGGGCAGTTGTGCCGAGGCGTTTTGTTTTTATGGCCCTTCAATCTGCCGCTTTCTTTTCTTTGCCTTACTGCGCGACTTGCATCCCCGCTTAACAGAATCTAAAGTGTTACCAAATTAATGGAAATGATAATAGATGTTATTATCATTTTCATTTGATGATGTATGGAGACACGCAAAAGCCGTTGAACGGCGGGGTTACGCCCGTTCGGCGTCTTTATTCGGGCTTATCAAAGGTAGGTAACATGTCGGACACCGCTTTGGCCTCTGAATGGTTGCCGCTGGCGCCAGCGCAGCTTGATTTCTGGGAAGAACACACCTTGCACCCCGGGCAGACCCTGTCCACCGTCGCACACTGCACCGAACTGTGCGGCGCAGTAGAGGAAGAGACGCTCTGCCGGGCGATCGCCACTACCCTCGCCGAGACGCAGGCGTTTGCCCTGCGCTTTGGTGAGCGGCGTGGCGACGCTCCTCCGCCGTTACGGCACGATCCACAACGCATACCGCCATTACAACGCATCGATCTGCAAACGCACGGCGATCCCTGGCAGGCGGCGCAAAGCCTGATGCGCGAAGATATCGCGCAGCGCCGGGCGCTGCACAGCGAGCCGCTAGCCGCCGCCTGGCTGCTCAAGCTGGGGTCGGAGCGCTACCTCTGGTACGTGCGTGCGCACCATATTCTGGTTGATGGCTTCGGCATGGCCTTGATTGAACACCGCTGCGCCGCGTTGTATGCGCACTATCTGGGTGAAGGCAGCGCGGGTATTCCCCTGGGCGCCTTTGACGCCTTTCAACAGGCCGAGCTGGCCTACGCTGATTCTGAGCGATGCGAGCGCGATCGGCGCTTTTGGCAGAGCTATCTGCCGCCGTCGCAGGCGCTGCCGACGGTGCGCAAGGGCGGTGAGGCCTATGGCGTGCGGCGTCTAAGCACCCACCACCGGCTGCCGGCGGCGGTATCGCAACGGCTGGCACAGCTGGCGGAACGCAGCGGCATCAATTGGCCCGACTTGCTGGTGGCGCTGTCGGCGGCCTGGCTGTTTCAGGTGATGCCGCGCGACACCCGACAAGGCGATACGCTGCCGATGTGGATGCCGGCGATGAATCGCCGCGGGCAGGCTGCCACCAACGTGCCTTCGCTGGCGGTCAACACGCTGCCGCTGCTGGTGTCGCCACCCCCGTCGGCGACGCTGGGAGATTTTCTGATGACGATGGCGCAGCAACTGCGGGAGCTGCGCAGCCACGCCGGCTACCGCCTGCGTCAACTGGCCGCCGATCGCGGCGTGGAGCCAGACTCGCGCTTCTTTATTTCTCCTTTCATCAACGTGCAACCCTTCGATGCGCCCCGGTTTACCGGCTGCAGCGGCACCCGCCGCGTATTGGCCGGCGGTTCGGGCGACGGTTTTAATCTGACTTATCGCGGCCGCACCGACGCCCGCGATCTGCAGGTCGATATCGATATTTATCTGGAACAGTTCCCGACGGAGGATGTGCTGGACTATGGCGAGGCGCTGCAAGAGTTTCTGTTGCGCGCGCTGCAGCGGGAAGCCTGGGAACAACCGCTGGCGGCTCTGACGGCGTTGCCTGCCTGATAAAGTGCGGGCGGGGGATGTCCCCGCCCGAGTTTTATGGCATCAGTTGGCCAGCAATGCCGCCACTTCGCGCGCGTTCTTGCATGGCAGGAGCGAACTGCTTACCAGCCGGGTGCCGAAAGCGTCATTGAGGCGCTCCGCCACCTGTTTGATATGCGGCAACTTCAGCCCCATGGTGATAAACGCCGTCTCTTCCCCCCATTCCGGGCGTGGCGTTACGCCGATCGCCTGCCAGTAAATAGTCAGGATCTCTGCGCTGCGCGCCAAAGGCGCGTTCGGCGGCGGCGCCGCACAGGCGTTCAGCGCCGGCGCGGTTTGCTGGTCGCTCAGATCGGCGCGGATGCGATGGCGGTCGGTTTTGCCGTTGGCGGACAGCGGCAGCGCCTCGGCATGGATAAAGCGCGTGGGAATATGGGTGCAGGGCAGATAGCCGGTGGCGAAGGCGCGGATCTCGGACAGCGGCAGCGGTTTGCCGTCGCGGGTCAGATACAGGGCGCCGAGCGCCGCTTCGTTGTTCTCTCCGCTGGGATAGTCCACCACCACCATATCCAGGATCGCCGGATGGCGGCGCAGCACATCTTCGATTTCCGGCAACGAGACGCGCACGCCGCGGATCTTCACATAGCCGTTCACCCGGGTGGCGAACATGATGTTGCCGTCCGCACGGTAGTAGCCCTGATCGCCGGTGCGAAAAGCGCGCAGCGGTTGCCCGTCCGGCCCTTCGAGGGTGACGAAGTCATGCTGCTTCAGCTCCCCCTGCTCCAGATAGCCCAACGCCAGGTTGACCCCGGCGGTATGAATGCGGCCGACCACGCCGGCCGGGCAGTGGCTGCCGTCGTCATGGCAGATGAAGTAGCGGTTGGCCGGCAGCGGGCGGCCGTAAGGCACGGTGCCGCTCTCCTGCGGGGCGATCGGGTGCCAGATGCTCCAGATGGTGGTTTCGGTCGGCCCGCCGAGCGAGAACAGCGCGAGATCCGGGCGCAGGGTGCTCAGGGTTTGCACCGTCGCCGGCTTGATGTAGTCGCCGCCTTGCGCCACCAGGCGCAGCGAACGCAGGCTGTCGGCCGTTTTGCAGGTGAGCAGCATCTCCAGAATGGCGGGCACCGAACACCACAGGGTGACCCGGTGCTTTTCCACCAGCTGGTTCCAGCTGATGGCGTCCTTTTCCTGATGCGGCGCCGGCAGTACCAGCGTAGCGCCGGCGCACAGCGAACCGAACAGATCGAACATCGACATGTCATGGTGCGGCGGCGTGACGGAGATGAAGACGTCGTCGGCGGTGACCGCCCAGTGTTGCTGGGTCTGGTGGACGACGTTGGCGGTGGCGCGGTTGTTGAGCACCACGCATTTGGGTTTACCGGTGGTGCCGGAGGTATACAGGTAGTAGCTCGCGGCCTGGCTGGCGCTGCGTTCCGCCAACGTCTGTTCATCCGGCAGCGCAGGCGCGCGATCCGTCGGCGCCAGCAGGGCCGCCGGCGTTACGCCGATCGGCGTCTCCAGATCGCCGCCGTGCACCACCAGCGTCGGCCGGCAGTTTTCCAGCAGGTAGGCGGTGCGCTCCGGCGGCGAGTTGATATCGACAGGCACCCAGATCACGCCCTGCAGGGCGCAGGCGAGGCTGAAGATGATCTGTTCCGGGCTGCGCGGCAGATACAGCGCCACCACGTTGCCCGGCTGCACGCCGCGGCTCTGCAGGTTGGCGATCGCCGTGGCGATCCGCTGGCCCAGTTCGCGGTAGGTCAGCGTCTGTTCGCCGCAGATCAGCGCGTTGCCGCCGTTTTGTACGCCAAACAGCCGCTCGGCCAGCTGCGCCAAATAAGGATAAGGTGCGTAATTCGCTTCGCTGTCGTTGTGGCGGTAATGCGCCAGATCGATGAAGTCCCGCGGCGCGATCGCCAGGTCGGCCCGTTGACAGCTGTGCAGGATGCGTCGCTGCAGTGCCGCCAGCATGGCTTCTACCTGCTCGCCGTGCAGCGCCTGCTCGGCGTAGTCCACGCACAGCTGCAGGTTTTTTTCGCTGTCCAGCGTCAGGCGAATGTCGATGGCGACCTGCGGCGTTTGGGTCAGGCCGTCGTGGAAGCGCACCGGCGCCTCGGCCGGCAGCGTTTCCCAGCCCAGGCAGTTGGTCAGGATCACCGGCAGCGCCGGGCCGCCCTGGCTTTGGCCGAGCAACTGCCGCGCCAGATCGACGCCGGAAAACGTCAGGTGGTCGAGCGCGCCGAGCACGTCGTCCTGTAAGGCTTGCGCGCGCTGGATAAAGTCTTCGCCGTGGCGGGAATAGCGCACCGCCACGAAACTGGAGGCGTTGCCCAGAGCGCCGTCGGCGGCGGGGAACGCTACCGGCACGCCGACGCACAGCTCGCCGTCGGTGGTCCAGTGGGCCAGCGTATCGAGGATCAGCGCCGACAGCAGGCTGTTGCGCAGCAGCGCATGCGGCGATCCCAGACGGCCAAGCCGTTTTATCGTATCGCGCGGCAGCGTCAGGCTGGCGCGGCGATAGCGCGACGAGGTGAGATTGGCGAGCGGGGCGCGCCACGGCAACGCCGACGGCGTGGTGACATCCTGCAGCTTTTCGCGCCAGTAGGCGGCGTCGGCCTGGCGCTGCGCCGCCGATGCGGTGGGGAGCGGCAGCGCGGCGGCGGTCGGCGTCAGAGGGCGATCGTCGAACAGGCGTGCGATCACGGTGGAGATCCCTTGGCCGTCGAGGATCAAGGCATCGAAACTGGTAAAGATCAGCGTATCGTACGGCGATCCCGTCGGATCCTGCTGTTCGGCAAGTTGGATCACGGCGATGCGCCACAGCGGTTGGCTCGGATCGTGGCGCTGGTGGGAGTAACGCTCGCGCAGTTGTTCGACCTGGCGCTGCGCCGCTTCGCCATCAAGGGCGCGCAGATCGTGACGATCCAGATGCAGCGTCACCTCCGGGCGTACGTGCTGCGTGCCGCGCTGCACATCGATGCAGGTGCGCAACGCCGGGTAGTGCTGTACCAGCTCGGTCAGGCGCGCTTCAAAGCGCGGCATATCCGGCTGCCGGGCGCGGTATTCGCGAAAGTCGTGCATCGCCACGCCGCCGAGCGGCCATCGATCGCTGCGGCCCAGAAGATAGGCCTGCTGCAGTGCGGTTAATGCTGTCTCCATGGTACTTCCCTATAGTCGCTAACCGATTAAAACGAGCCGGGCGCCGCGCGCCCGGAAACCGATCTCAGTGCTGCGGCGCCAGCGCGGCGAGCAGCGTTTTCGCATGCCGTCCTGCCTCGGGCGAGCGTTGGCAGATCAGCGCCGCCAGCGCCGCAGGGGAGGAATGCGCCGCCAGATCCTGTGCCGTCAGCGCCGCCGCCAGATACTTGTTGAGCACCGTCAGCAGCGCGTTCACCCCGGCATCCGGCAAGGCCAACCGGCGGATATCGTCGTGGTCGCGCAAGCCGGCCCCGGGGGCCACCCGCGCCAGCAGCCGATGCAGCACCTGGCGCACCGGTGCCTGCTGCGCCAGCGCGTCGGGCGTGCATTGCGCCAACAGCTGCGACAGCGGGCGATCGAACGCCTCCGTTTGCCGCGCGGCCAAGTGCAGCAGCGCCCGGTAACAGGCCAGCAGGCGTGGCAGCACCTGCTCGGGGAACGCATCCAGCCGCACGTCCCAGTTGATCAGAATGCCGTCGTCGACGTGGGCGACCTGCGCATCCAGCGCCACCTGCGGCCCCTGAGAGATGACCCAGCCGAGATGGCCGAAGGTGTCGGTGACCCGTTCGGAAAACAGCGTCTTGCCGCGGATGCCGAAACCGGCGGTAAACACCACCGGCGAAGGCTGCAGGCTGCCGTGCAGGCGCGACAGATCGCGCATCACGCTGACGCCGGGGTAATCCGCATGCTCGATCAGCTCAGCCAGCTGTGTCATCAGGCGCCGGCAGAAGGCGCTCAGATTTTCCGTCGGGTTCAGCTCCACGCCGAGCAGCACCAGGTTAGAGAAATCGCCGATGAGGCGATGCGCGTCCTCCCGCTCGCTCTCGCGGTGGAACAGCGGCACGTTGAGCCGAAAGCGCGTCATGTTCCAACCCTGGCCGACGGCCAGCGCGAACAGCGCTAAAAACAGCGTCGAGAGCGAGGTGTGGTGCCGTTTGGCGACGTCCTCCAGTGCGCGGCTTTCTTCCGCATTCAGCTGTATGGCCAGGCGATCGCTGCGGCAGCGGTCCGGCGTGCGCAGCAGGCGCGGCGCCGGTGGCACCTGCGCCAGGCGCTCACGCCACCAACGCTGGCCGCGTTCGCGTCGCTGGCGCAGCGCCTCGTCGGCGTCGCGCCGTTCGAGGTGGTCGAAGTAGGCCGGCGGCATGTCATGGGGGGGCGCCGGTGGGCACTGGTGATAAAACGCCGTCAGATCTTCCATCAACAGGCGGAAGCTCATGGCATCGCCGGCGATCATATCGAGATCGACATGCAGGCGGCTGCGCCCTTCCGGCAACAGGCTCAGGCTGATATCGCAGGGCACGCCCTGTTCCAGCGGCAGCAGCTGGGTACTTTTTGCCTGGCGTTTGGCGGCGAGCGCGGCTGCCAGCGTCGCTGTATCGGCGTGCCGCCAGTCGTCGAGATGCAAGGTGTGCCGGGGGCCGGGAGGCGCGATCGTCTGCCGGCCATCATCGGTAATGCGCAGGCGTAACAGCGGATGACGCAGGTACAGCGCATCGACGGCCTGGCGCAGTCGGGCGAGATCCAGCTCGCCGCCGTCGAATTCCGCATACAGGTGGGCGGCCATGCCGCCGAGGGGAGGAGCGGACTGTCGGCCTACCCAATAGGCGGCCTGCATCGTGGTCAAAGCTTTCATCGGGTATCCATTTTGATTCAGCCAACGAGACTGCAAGAATATATCCAAATGTTAATAGGAATGAAAATTATTATTATTTAATCCATTTGGCGCGAGGGTGCTATCTATAAGGGGTTTTAGCGATGCCGGGCAGGCAGGGCTTTGGGGGGGAATAATTTATCTATATTATTCTTAGCATTGAAATGATTGCTTGTTATTATAGCGCTTGTTTTACCTGCAAAAATATAAGGCTTTCTGGCTGTTTCCGTGCTCGGCTCCTCATCTTTGTTGATAATGATTTGCATTAGAAAATGCAAAATATTATCATTCTTAACACTATTTTACGTTTTTATACAAGCTGCCGGCCGCTTCGCCGGCGGCTTGGCCGTGGACGGGGCCGCGCTCGTTTGGCCGCGAAAAACATGGGTTTGCCGCAGGGATAAGCAACAGCAAGGCCGGGAAGGCCGCAGCGTCATGGTCTGTGTGAGTGTCGATGTAGGTTGTGTAAAAAAAATCAAATTTTGTGCACCTCTGGGATGAAAGGAGAAGACATCTATGGGCAAGCATTTTGCGGCTCAACGGCATGAAAGCGTAGGAAACGGGGAAAAAGCGGGGATGAAAGCCATTGGGGCGTTTTCCTCCGTATTTTTAGGGGTTTGTTCACTGGCGATCGGTAACGTCAACGCGGCGGAAACGAAGAGCAACGAAACCTACCAGGACGCGGAAACGCTGCTGGTTACCGGTGAGAAGGTCAAACGTTCTATTTTCGACACCAGTTCCAGCGTGCAGGTGTTCGACAGCAACCGCATCGCATCGATGCCCGACGCAGTGCAGATCCCCGATCTGCTGCGCATGACCCCCAACGTGGTGGATCTGGGCATCGGCAACGAACTTCCGACCGTGCGCGGTATCGACGGTTCCGGTCCGAACGTCGGCGCCAACGCCTTCCTCAGCGGCACCCGCCCGCGCCTCAACCTGTCGTTGGACGGCCGTTCGCTGACCTATAACGAACAGGCGTTCGGCCCGCAGTCGCTGTGGGATCTGGATCGCGTCGAAGTGTTCCTCGGCCCGCAAAGCTACATTCAGGGGCGCAACGCCATCGCCGGCGCCATCGTCATGGCCAGTAAAGATCCGACCTTCGAGTGGGAAAGCGCCTTCAAGGGCGGCGCCGGCAACCAACACTCTTCGCAGCTGGCCGCCATGGCGTCCGGCCCGCTGGTGGAAGATCAGCTGGCGTTCCGCGTCAGCGTCGATCGCCAGCGCCGCCGCAGCGAGGCCGATCTGCCGGCCTATGCGCCGGTGGGCGATCCGCGCGAAGTGGAAGCCACCACCGCCCGCGCCAAGCTGTTGTTCAATCCGGCCGGCTTGCGCGACCTGACTACCAAACTGACCTTTAACCATTTCGGCAGCACCGCACCACAGAACGAAAGCCTCAACCCGCAGCCGCACCCAACCAATCCGCGCCACGATCCGCGCCGCGCCGTGTTCAAAAGCAACATGAACAGCACCATCTGGGATCTGGCCTGGGAGGCCTCCGATGCGCTGACGTTGGAAAACCGCGTTATCTATACCGATTTCAACATCAACCGTCCTACCGCTTACAACATCCAATACGCCGAGATTGACGGCCAGGAAGTTCACGTAGAGCCGGTGGTGCGCTTCGGCGGCGCGGACAGTCGCCTGCACGGGCTGGCGGGGCTGCGTTATTTCCACGGTACGCAGGATGAGTTCGTCAACATCTTCGGCGGATCGACCTTCAAGGATAAAACCGATACCCATTCGGCGTTCGCTGAGCTGACCTATGCGCTGACGCCGCAGGTGGACGTGACCGCCGCCAGCCGTCTGGAACGCGAACACCGCCGCCGCGACGGCGGCAGTCAGGCGGTGCGTATCGACTTCGATGAAACCTACACCGTGTTCCTGCCGAAGCTGGACGTGGCCTGGAAACCGACGGATACCCAAACCTACGGCGCCAAGATCGCGCGCGGCTATAACGCCGGCGGCGGCGGCATCACGATCGGCACGCCGGTGGTCAGCTATACCTACGGTTCCGAGTATGTGTGGAACTATGAGCTGTACACCCGCCATCACCTGAAAGACGCCAACGTGGTGCTGACGGGTAACATCTTCTACAACGATTACAAAGACATGCAGCTGCCGTACTCGTTGGGTGAGAACTCCAGCGTGATCCGCAACGCCGACAAGGTGGAAACCTACGGCGCGGAAATCGGCGCCACCTGGCAGCCGCGTTGGGACTTTGAGCTGTTCGGCAACCTCGGCCTGCTGAAAACCGACATCAAGAAATTCTCGGGCAGCGGCGTGGAAGGGCATGAGCTGGCGCGCGCACCGGCTTACACCGCCAATATGGGCGCCAAATATCAGTTCCTGAAAGGGTGGGAGCTGAGCAGCAACGTGGCGTTTTCGGACTCCTATTACTCGGCGTATGACAACGATTCGCGCGGGCGTATCGGCTCCTATTGGACGGCCAACGCCCAGCTGGCTTACACCTTCGACTACGGCCGCGCCACGCTGTATGCGAAAAACCTGTTTGATTCCGACCGCCGCGAGATGGTCAGAAGTAATGACATCTACACGGCGACCCTGCAGCGAGGCCGCCTGGTCGGCGCGGCGGTTGAGCTGAATTTCTAACGCTATCGCGATGACGGGGGACGAATGTCCCCCGTTTTATGCGCTATCCCGGCACGGCCGGGCAGAGGAGATAACGCAGTGATCGGTGATTTTGACAGCATTCTGAGCGATGAAGAGGCCCAGCGGCTGGAGAGCGCGTTTCAGGCGCTGGGCGCGGCGTCGGCGAGCGGCGAGCGGCCGGTGAGCGAAGCCGAAGAGCGGGCATGGTTTGCCCATCTGCAGCAGGGTGACGCACGCGGGCAGCGGGCGTTGGCCTGGCGTTTGACGGGGGATGTGGATATCGCCCAATTGACGGCGGCGCTGCAGGCGCTGGTGCGGGAAACGCCGGGCGTGGACGTGCGCTACGTTTTTGATGACGAAAACGGCCTGGTGAAACGCCCCGCCGGCTCGGCGCCGTTGCCGGTGAGCCTTCGTCAGGTGGCGGACGAACAACAGGCCATTTGTCGCCTGCTGCAAGTGCAGGCAACGCCGTTTGTACTGGAAAGCGAAGCGCCGCTGCGCTGCCTGCTGTTGCTCACGCCGGGCGATAACGTGATTTTGGGCGTGGTCTTGCATGACATCCTGGCGGAAACGCTGCCGTGGCGTCATCTGCCGGCGATGCTGTCCGCCTGTTATAACGGGGACGCGATGCCTCTGCCTTTCGCGGCGGAGCCGGTCGAGCTGGCGGAAACTCCGGAGCCGCAGTTGCCGTGGGTGCGCCAGGCGGTCTCACTGCAGGATTATCGCAGCCCGGCGCAGCGCGCTGAAGCCTTACCGCCGGTGGGCGCGCGCGTGGTCACGCGCATTGCGCGCTCGCTGTTGCCCGCCAACGACACGCCGCGGGCGCTGCTGGCGGCGGTGGCGGCGCGGTTTGCCGAGTTCGTCGCCGCGCAGGCCGGCGGGCAAGCGGTGCAGCTGTGCGTGCCGGCAGCGGATACGGCGGAGTGCGTCGGCCTGGAGCTGGGCCTGACGGCACCGCCGCTGATGCGCCTGACCGTACAGCATGGCGAGGGCGACGCCGGGCAGCGGCTGCTGGCGCAAACCGTGGCTGAACAGCCGGATCCGCAACGGGCGCAGCTGCTGGTGGCCTGGCGCGACGATCTGGCCGCAGAGTGGCGGCTGGAAGGCGTTCACGCCGAACGCCTGTTGCTGCCGCCGCTGCATACGCCGTTTGAGCTGGCGCTGCTGCTGGAGTTGCCGGAGGAGGAAGCGCTGACGCTCGAGCTGGTCACCGATCCGCGCCTCTCTCCGCACGCGGCGCCTTTCCTGCTGGAGCAGTTCAGCGCCTTCCTGGCCGGGCAGCGGAGTGCCGTCGCATTGCCGGCGGCTGAGTCCGTTTCCCCGGCGATGGCCGCGCCGGCGGCGAACGGCGACGCGGACGAAAGCGTTGCACCGCTGATTTTGCAGGAGTTCCGTGAGGCGCTGGTGGCGCCGGAAATGACCCTGGATGAAGACTTCTTCGATCGCGGCGGCCATTCGCTGGTGGCCACCCGGGTGATCGGCCGTTTGCTGAGCCTGCATCAGATCGAAATCAACATTAACGATCTGTTCAGCCATCCGACGGCGCTCGGGTTGGCGGGCTATGCCAAACGCCTGAACGTTGCGCAGCCGAATGCCGCGGTGGCTACCGCCGACGATCATGATCGGGCGCAGGCACCGCTGTCGCTGGCGCAGGAATCGCTGTGGAAGGTGTATGAAGCCTTCGGCCATGACGAGATTTTCAACCTGCCGTTCTCTCTGCGCTTCTTCGATGCGGTGGATGAAACGGCGCTGCGTCAGGCGTTTATCGACGTCATGACTCGCCATACCGTGCTGCGTTCACGCTTCGTCGAGCAGCAGGGCGCGGTGGTGCAGGTGGTGGTGCCGGCCGCCGAACTTTCGGAGTACCAGTGGTTCCGCTTCTCCCACGAGACGCCGGCGGGCAACGCCGCCGCCCTGTTGGCCGACGCTGGCCAGCACCGGTTCGATCTGGCCGCCGAGCTGCCGCTGCGCGTCACGCTGCTGCGCGATGCGGACAACGGTCAGCAGCTGCTGTCGCTGCTGTTCCACCATGTGGTGCTGGATGAATGGTCGCTCAACCTGATGATGGATGAATTGGGCGTCGCCTACCGCCATCGCGTCGTCGGCCAGGCGCCGCAGTGGAGCGGGCAGCCGCCGCAGTTCCACACCTTCGCCCGGCAGCAGCGGGCCTCCGGGGTGCAGCAGCAACATCTGGACTACTGGCTCGACGCGCTGCGCGGCGCGCCGGTCGGCCAGCCGATCTTCCGGCAAGAGCCATCCACCCACCCGGCGGTGCCGGCACCGGCGGACGTCAACGGCGGCTGGCTGGAGTTCGAGGTCGATCCCGCCGTGGCGGAAGGCCTGTATCAGCTCGCCCGCCGCAACAACGCTTCGCTGTTCAACGTGGTGTATGCCGGGATTACCTCGGCGCTGCGCCTGCTTGGCGGCCCGGCGGATCTGTTGGTGGGCACCTCGACCTCCGGCCGTAACGACGCCGAGTTCTTCGATACCGTCGGCTACTTCACCACCGTGGTGGTGCACCGCGTGCGCTTCGACGAGGGGCTGACGGTGGCCGGGTTGGTCAGCCAGGTGAAAAACACCATCAACGGCTCGCTGCCGTACACCGATATTCCGATCGATCTGGTGGAGGAAGGGCTGTTCGGCGTGGACGCCGACCGCAAGAACCACATGTTCGAAGTGTTTATCCAGATCCACAGCCGCATCAAGCTGAACGGCGAGTTCCGGCTGCAGGACGGCAGCGCGATCGCCTACCGCCAGGTGGAGCCGGAAAAAGCCGAGTCGCTGCTTGGCCTGCAGTTTGAGGTGATGGAAGACGATCTGGCCGGGGCGAAATCCCTGCGGGTGATGATGACCTACCGCCAGGATCACTACAGCCGGGAGCAGGCCAATCTGATCGCCGACGGCGTTCAGCACGTCTTTACCCAGTTTGCGCAGCACATCGCTGGCGATATCGCTCTGGCGGCGCTGCCGCCCGGGCCGCAGGCATGACGTTGTTTCACTCTAACCGAAAGCATGATTTTCAAGGAGATAAAAGGATGTCTGGAACCCTAGCAACCCCGCGCGCGTTACTGTCGCTGCTGGTGGCGGCCTCTCTGGTGGTCGCCGGCGCTGCGCAGGCCGACGATGCCGGCATCAAACCGCAGGACATCAAGCGCGAGGCGCTGTCGTCGGCGGTGGTGGAGATGGCCTACAGCACCTCGCAACAGGCGTTGTTCGTCAGCGCGCCGGACTGGAAGGAAGAGGCGCGCTCCCGCGTGCTGCGGCTGGATCCCAACACCCTGGCGATCAAGGCGGAGATCCCGCTGCAGGTGAAAGGCTTCGGCGTGGCGCTGAACGATGCGGGCAATCGCCTGTACCTGACTCAGGGCTTCAACGGCGAAGTCGGGGTGGTGGACACCACCACCAACCACGCGCTGGGCAGCATCAAGCTGCTGGACAAAGCTGTGCTGGAGCAGGCCTACAAGCAGGCGGGCATCAGCGGCAAGCGCCTGGACTTCCTGCTGGCGGAGTTGAAGAAGTTCAAAATCACCGAGGACTACCTGTACCGCATTCGCGAGATCAAGTATGACGCGCAAAGCGGCCGCTTGTTCCTGCCGGGGCTGGGCTTCGGCGTCGACAGCGTGTTATACGTGGTCGATACCAAGGCCGGCAAGCTGGAGAAAGTGATCCCGGGCTTCGGCTACAACGCGGTGGGTATCACATTGGATGAGAAGGGCCGCCGGGTATTCGTCTCCAACATGCAGGGGCAGGTGATCACCCTGAACGCCGACACGCTGGCGATCACCGCCACCCACGAAGTGCAGGCCGATCAGCTGCTGAATCTGGTGTATGATCCGGCGAGCAATCGTCTGCTGGGTGTCGATCAGGGTATCGATCGCGATAACTACCGCAATCATCATCTGGGGCACGACTACGTGAAGCGCAGCAGCGGCCACCGGGTATTCGCGCTGGATGCGGACAGCGGCAAGGTACTGGCCAGCGAGCTGACGGATGAGGTGCCGATCGGCCTGCTGCTCGACGAGCGCAGCCAGCGGCTGTACGTCGCCAACCGCAAAGGCGTGCGCGTGGATCACGGCGCCGGGACGCTGACGGTGTTCGACGCCAAGACGCTTAAGCGTCTGCAAACCGTAGATCTGCCGCCGCACCCTAACAGTCTGGCGTTGGATCCGAAAGGCGACGCGCTGTTCGTGACGGTGAAAAACGACGGCGCTTCCACCAAGGCCGGCAAGCCGGAAAGCGTGGTGCGTATTCAGCTGCACACCAACTAACTGAATATAAATATAAAAAAGGGGCGCCGCGGCGCCCCTTTGTCATTGGGTCATGTCATCAGAAGTGGGTGTTGATGCTCATGTAGTAGGTGCGGCCCGGTTCGTTGTAGGTGGCCGCGCCTGCACCGGCGATGTTGATCGCGCCGGTGTTCGGATCGCCCACGTTCTGCGCGTTGCCGGCGCGGAACTGGCGTTTGTCGAACAGGTTATCGATGCCGGCGGTGAGGCTGACGTTTTTGGTCAGGTCATAGGTCGCGCTGGCGCCGACGACGGCATAAGGGCTGACCTCGCGGGTTTCGCCGCCGGTGGCCGGTTTACCCTGGTAGTTGTACTTCTTCGGCTTCTGACGGCCGTACCAGGTCAGGGTGGACTGCATCGACAGATCCTGCGTGGCCTGCCAGCTGAGGGTCGAGTTGACGGTGAACTTCGGGATCACCGACAGGTAATCGCCGGTGGTCTTGTTCTTGTTCTCGATCATGTAGGTGGCGTTGTTGCTCCAGGTGACGGTCTCGCTGACCGGCACGTTCAGCGAGCCTTCCAGCCCTTGCACCACCGCTTTCGGCACGTTTTCCCACTGATAGACCGCCGTGCCGGTGCTGCTGGTGGCGATGCGAGAGTTACCCGCCTCAATCTTGTTGTGGTAATCGTTGCGGAAGTAGGTCACGCCGGCCAGCCAGCCTTCGTTATGGAATTCCAGCCCGATCTCTTTGTTGACGCTGGTCTCCGCCTTCAGATCGTCGTTGCCCAGCAGGTAGCAGCCGTTTTTGGTATCGCTGCCGGCACATCCCTGACCTTTGCTGTACAGCAGATAGTTGCCGTTGGTCTGGAACAGCGTCGGCGCTTTGTAGGAACGCGCGATGCCCATCTTCAGCGTGAAGTAGTCGCCCAGTTCCTGCGACAGGTTCAGCGCCGGGCTCCAGTTATTGCCGGATTCCGAATGCAGATCGTAGCGCAGGCCCGGCGTCAGCATGGTGGTGTCGGTCAGTTCAATGTTGTCTTCGGCGAACAGCGAGAAGATATGCGCGGAAGCATAAGGGCTGCGCGTACCGGTAGTCATGCCGGGAATGGTGCCGCCCATCAGCGTTTGGCTGGTGGACGTGCCGTCTTTCATCCGCTGCTGGGTCCACTCGGTGCCCAGAGTGGCGGTCTGGGCAACGCCCAGTTCAAACGGCACGCTGACTTCGCTGTGCGCCAGGAAGTCGTCCAGCTTGGTGGTGCCGAAGCCGGTGTTTTTGGTGTCGAAGATGCCTTCGGTGCCGCCGGCCAGCCCTTCGTTCAGGCGGGTGTTGCGGGTGCGCTCAAACTGCACGTAGTTGTTGGTGCTCACGCCGTTGTCCCAGGCGCCGCGGTGGGTCAGGCCGAAGGTTTCACGGTAGATGCGGTTGGTCTCTTCGCCGTAGTTGCTCTGCACCAGGGCGTTGGTGTTGGTGTTCTGGGTATCGCCGGCGTACAGGTTGCCCTGGCGGCCGTAAGCGTACTCGAACTCCAGCGACTGCAGATGGGCGAAGTCCCAGTGCAGCAAGGCGTCGATATTTTTATCGACCACCCCTTCACGCCCGGCCGGGACGCTGTTGGCGTAGGCGCCGACGCGTTCGGACTTATGCGATTCGTTAATGTCCCAGGCGTCGGCCTGCGTTTTGCTGTAGCCGCCGAACAGACGGAAGCTCAGGGAATCGCTCAGCGGGCCGGACAGGCTGAAGTCGGTGCGTTTGGTGGCGCCCTCCTGCTTGTGTTGCGGCACGTTGAAGTAGCCGTTCAGCGAGCCGTGCAGCGCATCGCCGGCCTTCTTGGTGATGATGTTGACCACGCCGCCCGCGGCGCCGTTGCCGTAGCGCGCCGCAGCAGGGCCGCGCAGCACTTCGATGCGCTCGATCATTTCCGGCGGCACCCAGGCGGTATCGCCGCGCGAGTCGCGCTCGCCGCGCCAGCCCTGACGCACCGAGTTGCGGCTGGAGGCCGGTTTGCCGTCGATCAGAATCAGGGTGTTTTCCGGGCCCATGCCGCGGATATCGATCTGGCGGTTGTTGCCGCGCTGGCCGCTGGTGGAGTTGCCGGTCAGGTTAACCCCGGGCATGGTGCGGATCAGTTCGCTGATGTCGCGCGCCGGCGGGCGTTTCTTGATCTCATCGGCGGTGATGGTGGACACCCCAGGCGCCTGCAGGTTCTGCCGGGCGGCGGTCACGACGATGGTGTCTTCGCCGCGCGGCTTTTTATCCGCTGCGCCGCTGTTTTCTTCCGTGGTGGGGGTGTCGGTCTGCTGCGCGGCGTTGGCGAACGCGGACGCGCCCAATCCCAAGCCGATAAGAGTGGCTAAAGAATAACGTGATAGCTTGCTTTTCATTTGAGTGTCCTACCTTGCTGCCATCCCTCGCCGAACGGGGGGAAGGGCGGTTGTAGTTTTTGTGTAGTCGGAAATAGAAAATCGGCTGCGGCAAGGGATGCCATTGATGTATCCCCGATCCCTGTCCGTTGCGCGCAATACCAGCACGATCTCCAAGCCTTACACACTATTGCAAATGCAAATTATTATCAATAGTATTTGGCGTACAGTGCGTTCGGGCGGTGGCCGGCGATAGGGAAAAGTCGACGTTCCCGGTGCCGCCAACTACAAAATGGGTAGGCGTTGTGAATACAGAACTACAGTCAGAAAGCAGCAGATTATTGGCCAGCAGCAATGCGGGCAGTCCAGGATGGTGGTTGACGGTGGCACGGCGCGGTACGCCATGGGTAGAACCGGCGGGTAACGGCCGCTGGCGAACCACCTTTTTCTGGCGCGATCCTCAGGGATGCGAATTGACCTCCGCCTACCGCCGCGTGTGGATCAACATCAACTGCCTGACCGACCATCACCAGCCGAATCCGCCGCAAAGCCTGCAGCGTTTGGCCGGCACCGACGTGTGGTACTGGCAGACCGAGCTGAGCGGCGCCTGGCGCGGCAGCTACTGCTTTATTCCCTGCTTTGACGAGCGGCCGCCGGCGTTCAGCGGCGACGATGCGCACGCCAACATGCACAACCTGCGCCACTGGTGGCACCAGGTGTTCGCCAGCGCCACCCCCGATCTGCTCAACCCGTATCGCTCCTGGCAAAGCGCCAGCGGCCACAGCGTCTCCGGCCTGCACATGCCGGATGCGCCGCCGCAGCCGGTATGGCGTTCGTTCGACGAGTATGAGATCGCCAGCGGGCGCTGCACGCCGCCGCTGCCGGCGCGTTTGCAGCGCCATACCTGGCAGAGCGAGCGCCTGGGCAACAGCCGCGACGTTTGGATCTACACCACCGGCGACAGCAAGCCGGCCGAGCGTCCGTTGGCTATCCTGCTCGACGGTCAGTTCTGGGCGAAGCAGATGCCGGTCTGGGAGCCGCTGATGCAGCTGACCCGCGAGGGGGCGTTGCCGGAAGCGGTGTATGTGTTGATCGACATCATCGATCTGCCGCACCGGGCGCGAGAATTAACCTGTAAGGACGATTTCTGGCTGGCGGTGCAGGAAGAACTGATGCCGCAGCTGGCCGACTGGGCGCCGCACAGCGACAAACCGGCCGATACGGTGGTGGCGGGGCAAAGCTTTGGCGGCCTGGCTTCCCTGTATGCCGGGCTGCGCTGGCCGCAGTGCTTCGGCGCGGTAATTACCCAGTCCGGTTCCTACTGGTGGCCGCGGCGCGACATGTTGCAGCTGCCGAGCATTCCCGACGACGCCTGCTGGCTGATGCAGCAGGTGGAACGACACGGCCTGGGCAACCACGGCGCGCTGAAGGTATTTATGGAAGCCGGTTCGCAGGAAAAGCTGGTGCACCGGGTCAGCGGCGAAATGGCGGCGCGCCTGAGCGACGCCGGCCATCGGGTGCACTACCGGGTGGTGGAAGGCGGGCACGACGCGCTGTGCTGGCGCAGCGGCCTGACCGACGGGCTGCAGGCGGTCTGGGCCTCCGCTTTCGCCACCGCTCATCCGGCATCGGCGACGGCAACGGCACGAGGAACACATGATGGAAAGCCTGAATCCGTTCGATGATCAACAGCAGCGCAGCCTGGTGCTGCGCAACGTACAACAACAATACAGTTTGTGGCCGGATTTCCGCGCCATTCCGTCCGATTGGACGATCGTCTTCGGCCCGGCGGCGCGCACCGCGTGCACCGAGTGGCTGGAACAGCATTGGCAAGACATTCTGCCGGTCGCAGCAAGCAAGGCGTGACCGGCGCCAGGTAATCACGGGAGCAATAAGCAGTGTCACACACCCCTAACTCTCTCAGCGGCCCGGCGCTTGCGGGCGAATGGCCGCTGGTCGCGGCGCAACCCGGCATCTGGGTCGCCGATCAAATCTCCCCGCATCGCAATGCCTACGCGGTGGCCCACGCCATCGAACTCAACGGCCCCATTGCCGTGGAGCCTCTGCTGCAGGCCATCATCCAGGGCCTGGGCGAGGTGGACATGCTGCGCCTGCGTTTTGCGGAACGCGACGGCGTGCCGGTGCAATGGCTGGATGACGCGCTGGCGGTGCACGAGCCGGAACTTGTCGATCTGACGACGTCGCCGGATCCCGAAGCCGCCGCGCGCGCGCTGATGGACATCGATCTGGCGAGCGATCTGCGCGCCGGCAGCGGCGCGCCGCTGTATCGCCATGTGGTGATGCGCCTGGCGGATAACCGCTGGTTCTGGTATCAGCGCTATCACCATCTGCTGGTGGACGGTTTCAGCTTCACCGCCATCGCTCGCCGCGTGGCGGCGATTTACACCCATATTTGCCGCGGCGACGCGCTGGAACCGACGCCTTTCACGGCGTTCAGCGACGTGGTGGCGGAATACCAGGCTTACCGGGAGGCGCCGGCCTGGCAACGCGACGCCGATTTCTGGCTCGAAAAAGCGCGGCAGTTGCCGCCGCCGGCCACGCTCTGCCCACAGCCGCTGGCCGGGCAAACCCCCACGCCGCGCATCCATCGATTGGAACAGCGCTGCGATCCGCAGGCCTTCGCCGAACTGGTGCAATGCGGCGCGCAGCAGAAGCTGAACGCCGCCGATATGGCGGTGGCGCTGGTGGCGCTGTGGGTATCGCGCCTGAGCGGCCAACCGAGTTTCAGCGCCGGTTTTATCTTCATGCGCCGTACCGGATCGGCCGCCCTGTGCGCCGCCGGGCCGGTGATCAACGTGCTGCCGATGGAGATGCATCTCGAGCCGCAGGCCACGCTGTATGAGGCCGCCGCCCGCATCAGCCGCGAGCTGAAAACGGTGCGCCGCCATCAGCGCTACGACGCCGAGCAGGTGCAGCGCGATCTGGGGCGCATCGGCGACGGCGAACCGCTGTACGGCACGGTCTTCAACTTCAAAATGTTCGATTACCAGCTGGATTTCGCCGGTATCGAAGGCATCACTCACGATCTGGCCTCCGGGCCGGTGCGCGATCTGGAGATTGCGCTGTTTATCGACGAACACCATCAGTTGAAGGTGGAGCTGCTGGCCAACGCCGAGCGTTACGGCCGCCAGGAACTGCAGGCGCACCTGCAGCGGCTGCCGCTGCTGCTGGCGCAGTTCGCCGCGCAGGCAACGTTGCCGATCGGCGAAGCCGATATGCTGACCGCCGACGATCATGCGCTGCTGGCGCGGGTCAACGACACGGCGCACCCGGTGCCGGCGACCACGCTGAGCCAGCTGCTGGCGCAGCAGGCGCAAACCACGCCGGACGCGCCGGCGCTGGCGGATGCGCATTTCAATTTCACCTACCGCGAAACGCGCGAGCAGGTCATGGCGCTGGCGCGCGAGCTGGTTGCGCAGGGCGTGCGGCCGGGCGACATCGTGGCGGTGGCGCTGCCGCGTTCGGTGTTCCTGTCGCTGGCGTTGATGGCGATCGTGGAAGCGGGCGCCGCCTATCTGCCGCTGGACACCGGTTATCCGGACGAGCGGCTGGCGATGATGCTGGAAGACGCCGCGCCCCGGCTGGTCATCACCAACCCGGCGCAGCAGGCGCGGTTCGCCGACAAGGGCGAAATTTTGCTGTATGACGCGCCGCTGCCGGCCGATCACGCCGCCGGGGTGGCGATCGCGGGCCCGACGCCGAACCATGCGGCCTATATCATCTTTACCTCCGGCTCCACCGGGCGCCCGAAAGGCGTGCTGGTCGGCCATCAGGCGATCGTCAACCGCTTGCTGTGGATGCAGCACCAGTATCCGCTGGGGGCGGACGACGCGGTGCTGCAGAAAACGCCGTGCAGTTTCGACGTCTCGGTATGGGAATTCTTCTGGCCGCTGATGGTCGGCGCCCGGCTGGTGATGGCGCCGCCGGAGGCGCACCGCGATCCGCAGCAGCTGCAACAGCTGATCGCGCAGCACCGCATTACCACGCTGCACTTCGTGCCGTCGATGCTGGCGGCTTTCGTTGCCGCCCTGGACGACGACGCGGCGGTGGCGAGCTGCGCCGCGCTGCGCCAGGTGTTCTGCAGCGGCGAAGCGCTGCCGGCGGAGCTGTGCCGCCTGTGGCAAAGCCGCACGGCGGTGCCGCTGCACAACCTCTACGGCCCGACCGAAGCGGCGGTGGACGTGACCTGGCATCCGGCCTACGGCGACGCGCTGGCGAAGGTGACCGGCGCCAACGTGCCGATCGGCCTGCCGGTATGGAACACCGGGCTGCGCATTCTTGACGCGCGCCTGCGGCCGGTGCCGCCGGGCGTGGCGGGCGATCTGTATCTGACCGGCGTGCAGCTGGCGCACGGCTACCTTGGCCGGCCGGATCTGACCGCCAGCCGCTTTGTCGCCGATCCGTTCGGCGAGGGCGGGCGCATGTACCGCACCGGCGACGTGGCGCGCTGGCTGCCGGACGGCGCGGTGGAATATTTGGGCCGCAGCGACGATCAGCTGAAGATCCGTGGGCAGCGGATCGAGCTGAGCGAAATCGACCACGCCTTGCTGTCGCTGCCGGGCGTGCGCCAGGCGGTGACGCACGCGCTGGTGTTGCAGGGCACGCCGGTGGACGCTGGCGGCGATGCGCGCCAGTTGGCGGGCTATCTGGTGATGCAGCCTGGCGCGAGCTGGGATGCGGAAGCCCTGCGCGCGGCGCTGGCCGACCGGCTGCCGCCGCACATGGTGCCGGTGGCGCTGGTGGAAATGAGCGATTTGCCGCTGAGCGCCAACGGCAAGCTGGATCGCAAGGCCTTGCCGCAGCCGCAGGGCGGCGAGCGCAAGGCTGGACGGCCGCCGCAGGCCGGGCTGGAAAGCGAGATCGCGGCGGTATTTGCCCGATTGCTGCAGCGCGAGCAGGTGTTCGCCGATGACGATTTCTTCGCGCTCGGCGGCCATTCGCTGCTGGCGATGCGGCTGGCGGCGGAGCTGCGCCGCGATCTGGGCAAGGCGGTGTCCGTCGGCCAGGTAATGGTGGCGTCGCGCGTCGAGCAGCTGGCTGTCTTGTTAGCGGAAGATCGCACGCAGGAAGAGGCCGATCGCAGCGGCTTCGACAGCGTATTGCCGCTGCGCGTCACCGAGGGGCCGACGCTGTTCTGTCTGCACCCGGCGTCCGGTTTCTCTTGGCAGTTCAGCGTATTGCCGCGCTATCTCGATCAGCACTGGTCGCTGGTCGGTATCCAGTCGCCGCGGCCGGACGGCCCGCTGGCACTGAGCGAAGATATGGATCAGGTGGTGGATGCCCACCTGCAGACGGTGTTGCAGGTACAGCCGCACGGGCCGTACCACTTCATCGGCTATTCGCTGGGCGGCACGCTGGCGCAGGGCATTGCCGCCCGGCTGCAGGCGCGCGGCGAGCAGGTGGCGTTCCTCGGCCTGCTGGATACCTATCCGCCGGAGACCCAAAACTGGGACGTGATGCTGGACGACAACGTGTTGAAGGAGGTGCAGCGCGAGCGCGAGCAGTTCCTGGCGGTGTCGCAGGATACGCTCGATCCGGCGCTGGGCGAGACGCGCACCGCGATGTTCGACAACATTGAAGCCAACTACGCCGACTCGGTGCGGTTGTTGTCGCACACGCGTACTGCCCGTTTCCACGGCCAGGCGACGCTGTTCGTCGCCAAACGCACGCTGCAGGAAGGGATGGACGTGCAGCAAACCTGGTCGCAGTACGTCGATGCGCTGCAGGCGCACGAGCTGGACTGTGCGCATGTCGATATCGTTTCGCCGGCGTCGTTCAAAGTGCTGGGGCCGCTGCTGAACCGGATCTTGCGCACGCTGTAATCGCGTCCGTCATCTCGCCGCCAGGCACGGGGATGACCCCGCGTGTGGCGGCGTTTCTTGCGGTTGCTCACGGTTGAATATCAATGAGTTTTATTATCATTATTGATTTCGCCATCTGTGCTAGCATAGCGCCCCGCAACTGCAGAATCCCCGTTTAACGATGTGGTGAAAAACCGATGAGTAGCAAACCCTCCATCCTGCTTGATTTTAGCCTGCTGAAAACCAACCGGGCTTTCCGCGCGGTATTCTGCGCGCGCTTTATTTCCATTGTGGCGCTGGGGCTGATGGCGATCGCCATCCCGGTGCAGATCCAGGCGCTGACCGGTTCCACCCTGCAGGTCGGGCTGGCGGTGACGCTGGCCGGCGGCGGCATGTTCGCCGGGCTGCTGATGGGGGGCGTATTGGCCGATCGCTATGAGCGGCGCCGACTGATCCTGTTCGCGCGCTCCACCTGCGGCATCGGCTTCGTCGGCCTGTGCCTCAACGCCCTGTTGCCGTCGCCTTCGCTGGCGGCCATTTATCTGCTGGCGGTGTGGGACGGCTTCTTCGGCGCGGTGGGAGTGACGGCGCTGCTGGCGGCCACGCCGGCGCTGGTGGGCCGCGAAAACATCGTGCAGGCGGGCGCCATCAGCATGCTGACGGTGCGCTTCGGCTCGATCCTTTCTCCGGCGATCGGCGGCCTGGTGATCGCCCATATGGGCATTGCCTGGAACTACGGCCTGGCGGCGTTCGGCACCCTGCTGACGCTGCTGCCGCTGCTGAGCCTGCCGCAGCTGATGCCGCCGCCGCAGCCGCGTGAACACCCGCTGCGCGCGCTGGCGGGCGGTTTCGCCTTCCTGTTCCAGAACAAGGTGATCGGCATGGTGGCGCTGATCGGCGCGCTGCTGACCATGGCCAGCGCGGTGCGCGTGCTGTACCCGGCGATGGCGGAAAGCTGGCACATCGACGCCGCCCACCTCGGCTATATGTACGCCGCCGTGCCGCTCGGCGCCGCCATCGGCGCGTTCACCAGCGGTCGCGTGGCGCACGTGGCGCGCCCCGGCTGGGTGATGCTGCTGACGGCGATCGCGGCGTTCGCCGCCATTGGCCTGTTCGGCCTGATGCCGTGGTACAGCCTGGCGTTGCTGTGCCTGGTGGCGTTCGGCTACCTGAGCGCGCTGAACTCGCTGCTGCAGTACGGCCTGATCCAGAGCCTGACGCCGGACAACTTCCTCGGCCGCATCAACGGCCTGTGGACGGCGCAGAACGTGGTGGGCGATGCGCTGGGCGCACTGCTGCTGGGGGCGATGGGCGCCTTTATGCTGCCGGCGATGAGCGCCAGCGGTTTCGGCTTCGGCGCGGCGCTGCTCGGCATCCTGTTGCTGTTCGCCATGACCGGTTTACGCCAGGTGACGCTGCACAAACCGGAGCCGCAGCCCGCCACAGAAAAGTAGTCGAACGCGTTAAGACAACGCTGTGGGATCAAATAGCAATGCTTATCATCGGCATGCGTAAAACCCACAGCGTTTATGTCATGATTTTGAAATGAAAGAAGTGCTTACGTTTATTGACATGGCAAATATCGGCGAGTAATTTAGCGCGGAATTAACTCAAATGATAATCATTATTATATTGGTTATCACTTCAAAATCTGAGGGCGAAGCGATGGATACTGCCGTGAACGACATCAATCGAAAGGAAATGCAGGAGCGCGAAGAACACCGGTTCGCCGCTGATTTTTCTCCGGCGTCGGGCTTCTTCTTTACCTCCCCTTTCCGCAGCTTGACCACCACCGGATGTTTCAGCCGCATTCGCCTGCCGGCCGCGGACGGCGCCGATCTGAACGGCGAGTTCCAGCGCAGCATGCGGCAGGCGTTTGCCGAGGCTCGTCAGGCCGGCATCAAAAATCCGCTGCTGTGCGGCGCTATCCCGTTCGATACCCGGCAGCCTTCGGCGCTGTTTATTCCGCAGCAGAGCCGCTGGTTCGATCGCGCCGCTTTTATGGCCGGCGTTCAGCCGGCGGCAGAGGGGCCGGAGCTGGCTGGCATAACGGAGCTGCCGCCGCAGCAGCCGTTCATGAACATGGTCAGCGATGCCGTTGACGCGATGAAGGCCGGTGAGCTGGATAAAGTGGTCTTGTCGCGCCTGCTGGAGATCGAAACGCGCCGGCCGGTGGATCGCCATGCGCTGATGGCGCGCGTGATCGCCCAAAACCCGCACGGTTTCCACTTCCACGTGCCGCTGGAGCAGGGCGCGCTGTTGGGCGCCAGCCCGGAGCTGCTGCTGCGCCAGGACGGCGGCCGTTTCTACTCCAACCCGCTGGCCGGTTCCGCCCGGCGCGATGCCGACCCGCAGCGCGATCGCGAAGTGGGGGAGCGGCTGATGGCCTCGGCGAAAGATCGCCACGAGCATCGCATCGTCACCGAAAGCATGCGTGACGTGCTGGCCGGCCGCTGCCGCTACCTGAACGTGCCGCACACCCCTGAACTGTTGACCACCACCACGCTGTGGCATCTCTCCACGCCGATCGACGGCGAGGCGGCGTCTCCAGACGAAAATGCCCTGTCGCTGGCCTGCCTGCTACACCCGACGCCGGCGCTGTGCGGCATGCCGACGGCCCAGGCACACGCCCTGATCGGCAAGCTGGAGCCGTTCGATCGCGGCCTGTTTGGCGGCATCGTCGGCTGGTGTGATGACGAAGGCAACGGCGAGTGGGTAGTGACTATCCGCTGCGGCACCGTTGACGGCAACCGGGTGCGGCTGTTCGCCGGTGCCGGCATTGTGGAAGACTCTTCACCCGAATCTGAATGGCATGAAACAGGCACCAAACTCAGCACCATTCTGCGTGCCTTTGGTATGAATCAAGGATAACGACAAGATGAGCATTGCCTTTACCCCCTGGCCGGCGGAGTTCGCCAGCCGCTATCGCGAGCGCGGCTACTGGATTGACAAGCCGCTGACCGAGATCCTCGACCGCCAGGCCAACAACGACGCCCCGGCGATTATCGACGCCCAGGGCAGCCTGACCTACCGCGAGTTGCAGCAGCGCTCCGATCGCCTGGCGGCCGCTCTGCTGCGCCGCGGCGTAAAATCCGGCGACACCGCGTTGGTTCAGCTGGGCAACGTGGCGGAGTTCTATATCGTGTTCTTCGCGCTGCTGAAAATTGGCGTGGCGCCGGTCAACGCGCTGTTCAGCCATCAGCGCAGCGAGCTGAATGCCTATGCCGAGCAGATCAAACCGGCGCTGCTGATCGCCGATCGCCAGCACGCGCTGTTTGCCGACGATCAATTCCTGAACGCCTTCCGCGATGCGCATCCTTCGCTGCGGGTTGTGGCGCTGCGCAGCCAGCCCGAGGGCGAGCTGGCGCTGGCCGCCTGGCTGGACGAGGCGAGCGACGGTTTTGTCGCGCAGCCTTCCGCGGCCGATCAGGTGGCGTTCTTCCAGCTTTCCGGCGGCAGCACCGGCACGCCGAAGCTGATCCCGCGCACCCACAATGATTACTACTACAGCATTCGCCGCAGCGTGGAGATCTGCCGTTTCGACGCGCAGACCCGCTACCTGTGCGCGCTGCCGGTGGCGCATAACTACCCGATGAGTTCGCCGGGCGTGCTGGGCGTGTTTTATGGCGCCGGGCTGGTGGTGTTCGCCGCCGATCCGGACGCCGGGCAGTGCTTCCGTCTGATCGAACAGCACCAAATCAACGTGACGGCGCTGGTGCCGCCGGCGGTCACGCTGTGGCTGCAGGCGATCGAAGAGTGGGGCGGCAATGCCCAGCTCGCCAGCCTGAAACTGCTGCAGGTGGGCGGCGCCAAGCTGGGCGAGACGCTGGCGGCGCGCATTCAGAACGAAATCGGCTGCCAACTGCAGCAGGTGTTCGGCATGGCGGAAGGGCTGGTGAACTACACCCGGCTGGACGACGACGAACGCCACATCCTGACGACGCAAGGGCGGCCAATGTCGCCGGACGACGAGGTGTGGGTGGCGGATGACGACGGCAATCCATTGCCGGCGGGCGAGGTCGGCCGGTTGATGACGCGCGGGCCTTATACCTTCCGCGGTTACTACCAAAGCCCGGCGCACAACGCCGACGCCTTCGACGCCGACGGTTTCTACTGCTCCGGCGATCTGATCAGTATCAGCGAAGACGGCTACATCACCGTGCAGGGGCGGCAGAAAGATCAGATCAACCGCGGCGGAGAGAAGATCGCCGCCGAGGAGATCGAGAACCTGCTGCTGCGTCATCCGGACGTGATCAACGCCGCGCTGGTGTCGATGCCGGACGCGCTGATGGGGGAGAAGAGCTGCGCCTATATCATCGCCAACGCGCCGCTGAAGCCGGTGGTGCTGCGCCGCCACCTGCGCGAGCAGGGCGTGGCGGACTTCAAACTGCCGGATCGCTTTATTCAGGTGGACAGCCTGCCGCTGACCCCGGTCGGCAAAGTGGACAAAAAACGGCTGCGCCAGCAGCTCGACGCGCAACTACAGACTCAGGCTCAGGGAGATTAATCGATGGCCATTCCAAAACTTAATGACTACGCGCTGCCGACGGCGGACGAACTGCCGCAAAATAAAGTCACCTGGCAGGTAGAACCGCAGCGCGCCGCGCTGCTGATCCACGACATGCAGCAGTATTTCCTCAATTTCTGGGGCGAAGACAGTGCGCTGATTAAACAGGTGGTGGAGAACATCGCCAACCTGCGCCGCTACTGCAAACAGCAGGGCATCCCGGTGTTCTATACCGCGCAGCCGAACCAGCAGAGCGATGAAGATCGCGCACTGTTGAACGACATGTGGGGGCCGGGCCTGAACAAACACCCCGAGCAGCAGGCGGTGACCGCCGCGCTGGCGCCGGACGAAGACGACACGGTGCTGGTGAAATGGCGCTACAGCGCCTTCCACCGCTCGCCGCTGCAGGAGATCCTGCAGGAGTCCGGCCGCGATCAGCTGATTATCTGCGGCGTGTATGCGCACATCGGCTGCCTGACCACCGCCATCGACGCCTTCATGCGCAATATCCAGCCGTTCATGGTGGCCGACGGCCTGGCGGATTTCTCGCGCGACGAACACCTGATGGCGCTGCGCTACACCGCCGGCCGCTGCGGCCGGGTGGTGACCACCGCGTCTCTGTTGCCGGCTGCCGGTATCGCCAGCATCGATGCGCTGCGTCAGCAGATCCTGCCGCTGTTGGACGAGGACAGCGAAGACATGGGCAACGATGAGAACCTGATCGATTACGGCCTGGATTCGGTGCGCATCATGGAGCTGGCGACCCGCTGGCGCAAGATCCGCGGCGATATCGACTTTATCGCGCTGGCGCGCAACCCGACCATCGACAGCTGGTGGGCGCTGCTTTCCGAAGAGAAAGCCTGATTTTAATCACGAGAGAGGGCGGCCGCTCGGCCGCCCCGTTGGTTCTATAAGGAGATTACGATGAATGCTTTGATCACCAAGGGAAAACGTGCGGCATTTCCGCTGATGCTGCTGTCCACGCTGCTGTTCTCCAATACGCTGCTGGCGCAGACCGCGCCGGAAGTGCTGCGCAAGCCGGTTGGCAAGGGCGCCTATGAAATGGCCTACAGCCCGAGCGAGAACGCGCTCTATCTGGCGACGTCGCAGAGCCGCAAGCTGGACAAGGGCGGCATCGTTTATCGTCTGGATCCGACCACGCTGGACGTGACCCAGATTATTCATAATGACATCAAACCGTTCGGCGCCGCCGTCAACGCCAAGACCGGCACGCTGTTCTTCGGCAACACGGTCAATAACTCGGTGACCGCCATCGACGCCAAGACCGGCGACGTGAAAGGCCGCCTGGTGCTGGACGCGCGCAAGCGCTCCGAGACCGTCAAGCCGCTGGCGCCGCGCGAACTGGTGGCGGATGCCGACAGCGATACCCTGTACATCACCGGGCTGGGTGAATCCAGCGTGGTGTGGGTGGTGGACGGCAAGGATCTGACCCTGCGCGCCACCGTGACCGACACCGGCAAATACGGCACCGGCCTGGCGCTGGACGCCGCCGCCAAACGTCTGTATGTCACCAACGCCGACGGCGAGCTGGTGACCATCGACACCCAATCCAACAAGGTGCTGTCGCGCAAGAAGCTGGATGAGTCCAAAGAGCACTTCTTCCTGAACATCAGCCTGGATACCGCTACCCATCGTGCGTTCATCACCGACTCCAAGCAGCCGCAGGTGCTGGTGGTGGATACCCGCAACGGCAACATTCTGAGCAAGATCGACGTACCGGAATCGCTGGCGGTGCTGTTCAACCCGGCGCGCAATGAAGTTTACGTCACCCATCGCCAGGCGGGCGAAGTGAGCGTAATCGACGCCAAGAGCTACAAGGTGCTGAACACCATCAAGACGCCGACCCACCCGAACAGCCTGGCGCTGTCGCCGGACGGTCAGACGCTGTACGTCAGCATCAAGCAGGCTTCCAGCCGCGAGAAAGAAGCCACCGCGCCGGACGACGTGATCCGCGTAGCGCTGAAATAATCCCGCTCAGGGTACGCGCATATCGAACAGGCGAAGCGGCGACGCTCCGCCTGTTTTTTTTCGCCCAAGGATCTGCGGTATAAAGAGTGTATTGATCCGTTAACCCGAAGGAACGTTGGTTATGCCTGCCTCGCGTACCCCGCTGTTATTGTCCGTTATCACCCTGCTGCTGCTGGCCGCGCTGATCCACAGCGGCATCCGCCCTTACGATCGCACCACCTGGCTGATGGAGGTGGCGCCGGTATTGGTAGTTTTGCCGCTGCTGTGGCTGACTTATCGCCGCTATCCGCTGACGCCGCTGCTCTACACGCTGATTTTATTTCATGCGCTGATCCTGATTTTCGGCGGCATGTACAGCTACGCCCGCGTACCGCTGGGGTTTGAGGTGCAGCAGTGGCTGGATCTTGGCCGCAACCCATACGACAAACTGGGGCATTTCTTCCAGGGATTGGTGCCGGCGCTGGTGGCGCGCGAGATCCTCCAGCGCGGCGGCTATGTGCAGGGCCGCAAGATGCTGGGCTTTGTGGTGTGCTGCATCGCGCTGGCCATCAGCGCCGTTTACGAGCTGATCGAGTGGTGGGCGGCGCTGGCGCTGGGCCAGGGCGCCGACGAGTTTCTCGGCACCCAGGGTGACCCGTGGGATACCCAGTCCGACATGTTCTGCGCCTTGCTCGGCGCGCTATGCGGTTTGCTGCTGTTCGCCGGTTGGCAAGACCGGCAAATTCGCCGCCTGTGTCGATAAATCTTGGTAACAAAGGCGTGGTTGGAGGGGGCTGCATTTAATCGCGTTTACCGCCGGTTCAGCGTATTTGTGCTATATCACTGGTTCGGAGCGGCTGTTTGAATGCGAGACTGAGTTTGATCATTACCCCCTTATCCCGAAAAGCGTACGCAGTATGGATGTCGTTAACGATAGTGCTCAGCTTTGCGTGGCTAAATCTTTTGGATCTCTATAACAACGACACGTTGTTCTTTCAGAAGTTAACGATTTCCGTCATCAATAACACCTCGTTCGCCGATGTCGTCGCCTCTTACCTGAGACTGATTCTGTATCTGCCTTTCGGGCTGTTGGCGATCGTGTTGACGCTGTTGTTTTGCGCCCGGCGGCTATGCGATACCCGGTTCTTTGTGCTCGCTTGGCCGATTTCTCTGGCGGTCTTCTTGGTCTTTTGGTTTGTTAATGTCGCTTTCCCCGGACATCTCAATCTGGTGTTGGTCGCTAAATCTTGCGTACTGGCACTGATTGGGCTGGTTCCGCCGAGGAAACGAGAGGCCGAATAATCGAACGCAGTTCGATGAAGAGTCCGTACCCAGAAAGCGAAAAACCCGCCATAGGCGGGTTCTTCTAAATAGGGCGACCGGACTCGGACAACCGGCGTCTGCGCCGCGTTGAACAGCGCTTCAGCGTTGGCCCGCAGGGTGAGGCCTTTGGCCGAATAATCGAACGCAGTTCGATGAAGAGTCCGTACCCAGAAAGCGAAAAACCCGCCATAGGCGGGTTCTTCTGAATAGGGCGACCGGACTCGGACAACCGGCGTCTGCGCCGCGTTGAACAGCGCTTCAGCGCTGGCCCGCAGGGTGAGGCCTTAAGGCCGAATAATCGAACGCAGTTCGATGGAGAGTCCTGTCCCTGAAAAGCAAAAACCCAGCCATAGGCTGGGTTCTCTAAATATGGTGCCCGGACTCGGAATCGAACCAAGGACACGGGGATTTTCAATCCCCTGCTCTACCGACTGAGCTATCCGGGCAACGGGCAGCATTAAACCGTATTGGCCGATGGCCGTCAACGGCTTTATGCATGAAAGGCGTTAAAACGCGTCCGGTTGCTGGCTTTTCAGGCAAAGGGCGCAAAAATTGCGCCTGTTCAGGCTATCTCCTTGGGCTGGCGGCGCCGCAAGCGCGGCTCGCCTAGCTTAGCGCCCCGTTGCGGCGGCACTGCGCCACCTGCAAGATGTCTTCCGCCAGCCGTTTGGCGACCGATACGTCCTGGAGCTGGCGTTTTACCAGCAGTTTGCTCAGGCAGCCTTCCTGAATCAATTCCATTTGCTGCGCCACCATGTCGGCGTCGTCGGCGTCCATTTCGCGCAGCAGTTCGCGGGTCAGCTCCAGCGAGGTCAGCTTTTGCTGCTCCGCCAGCTGGTGGATCGGATGATCCGTTTCCGGGAAGAAGCTGCAGGCGGCGATAAACAGGCAGCCGGGATAGCGGTCGTGCTGCACGTATTCCGCCAGCACGTCATAGCGCGCCAGCAGTTTTTGCTGCGGGCTCAGGTTTTCGTCCAACAGCAGCTGGCGGCGCCAGGTGTCGATCTGTTGGCCGTGGTAGCGCAGGCAGTCGTACAGCAGCGCTTCGCGATCCGGCCAGAACCGTTTGAGATCGCCGGGCTGAACGTCGAGTTTTTCCGCCAGCATCTCTAATGTGGCGGTCGCCAGGCCCTGTTGTTCCAACAGGCCCAGCGCGGTATCAAGGACGTGTTCACGTTGCACTTGTGCTTCCTCCCATTCGCTTCCGATCTTCAGTGTCAGTTATCGCATCACTTTCTGCAAATGCGCGTTGAAGGCTTCCGCCTTCATAAAACCGGTGACCCGCTCGGCCGTCAGCTCCTGGCCCGCCGGATCGAAGAACAGGATCGTGGGTAACCCCAGTACCTGCAAATGCTTCAGCAGCGCCGCCTGTTCCGCGCCGTTGGCGGTGACGTCCGCCTGCAGCAGCACCGCGTTGGCCAGGCTCGCCTGCACCGCCGCATCGCTGAAGGTGTATTTCTCGAACTCTTTACAGGCTACGCACCAGTCGGCGTACAGGTCCAGCATCACCGGCTTGCCCCGCGCCTGTTGCAGCGCCAGATCTAACTGCTCGACGTTGTTGATGCGGGTAAACGTCAGGTGCGGCTGAGCCGCCTGCTGCGTCTGATCGGCGCCGAAGGCCCAGTCCTGCAGCGGCCGCGCGGCGATCACCGCCGCCGCCAGCAGAAGCAGCTGCAGGGCGCGCGCCCAGCCGCGCGCGCTTCTCAGGCTCAGAGCGAAGGCCCAGCCGAAGAACGCCAGGCCGAGCAGGCTCCACAGACGCAGGCCCCACAGATCGCCGATCACCCGCTCCAGCAGGAACACCGGCAGCGCCAGGATGACGAAGCCGAAGGCCTCTTTCACGTACTGCATCCACGGGCCGCTGCGCGGCAGCAGGCGGTTGCCGAACAGGGTGACGATCACCAGCGGAATGCCCATCCCCAGCGCGTACAGGTACAGCGTGCCGCCGCCGGCCCAGAGGTTACCGCTCTGGGCGATATACAGCAGGATGGCGCTGAGCGGCGCGGTGGTACAGGGCGAGCAAATCAGCCCGGCCAGGGCGCCCATCAGGAATACGCCGGTCAGCGAGCCGCTGCGCTGGGTATTGCTCCAGTTCGCCAGCCGGGTTTGCAGCGCCGAGGGCAGCTGCAGGGAATAGAGGCCGAACATCGACAGCGCCAGCGCGATGAACAGCACCGACAGGCCAATCAGGACGTAAGGATGCTGCAGCGCCGCCTGGAACTGCAGGCCGGCGGCGGCCACCACCAGCCCCAGCAGGGTGTAGGTGAGTGCCATGCCCTGCACGTAAACCACCGCCAGCGCCAGAATGCGGCCGCTGCTTTGCGGCCGGTCGCGGCCGAGGATGATGCCGGAGATCAGCGGGTACATCGGCAGCACGCACGGAGTGAAGGCGATGCCGATGCCGATCAGCAATGCCCACAGCGGCGAGAAAGGCAGGCTGGCCGGTGCGGCGGGCTGTTCGGTTGGCGCAGGGGCAGCCGCCGGGAGCGGGGCGACATCGCCGGCGCTGACGGCATCCAGCGGAATGACGCGGGTTTCCGGCGGATAGCAGAAGCCGGCCTCGGCGCAGCCCTGATAGGTGACGCTGAGGCTGGCGTTGGCCGCCGCCTGTTGCAGCGGCACCTGCAGATTCAGCTGCTGTTTGAAAATCGCCACTTCGCCGAAGAACTCGTCCTTGTGGCTCAACCCTTCGGGCAGGGTAAAGGCGCCCAGCGTCGCTTGCTGCGGCACCAGTTTGATCTGCTGGCGATACAGGTAGTAGCCGGGGCGGATCTGCCAGTTCAGCGTCACCTGGCTGCCTTGCTGTTTGAAATCGAAGGCGAAGGCCTGATCGACAGGCACGAACTGGCTGCCGCCCTTCGGCGCGAACAGCGAAGCCTGCGCCGCCTGCGGCAGGAAGAACAGGCTGCACAGCAGCAAAATCAGTTTAAGGAAGCGTTGATCCATAACAGGTAGTCTTTATCTCCGGCCATCACCGGCAGCACCAGCAGCTCGGGCGTCTGGTAAGGGTGATGTTGTTTCAGGGTGTCGAGCAGGGCCTGCTGACGGCGGCGATCGCTTTTGAACAGCATCTGCACTTCGTATTCCTGTTCCAGTTTCCCTTCCCAGTAATACAGCGAGGTAGCGCCGGGCAGCAGCGTGGCGCAGGCCGCCAGCTTATCGCCCAAGACCCGCGCCGCCAGTTCCTGGGCGCTGGCTTCATCGGGTGCGGTACAGAGTATGACGACAGCTTCGCAATCAGACATCTTCAGCCCTCTCATCGGTTCGAATGGGCACTATACCCTGAAGGCGGATTGGCTAGAAGGCGAGTTTATCGCCAGAAGGAAAACCGGGGCCGCAGCCCCGGTCGGAGCGTTACAGCATGATGCTGCCGAGCAGGAAGCCGAATACCACGGCGAAAATCACGCCCATGGTGCCGGGAATGAAGAACGGGTGGTTGAACACGAAGCGGCCGATGCGCGTGGTGCCGGTATCGTCCATCTGCACCGCGGCGACCAGCGTCGGGTAGGTCGGCAGGATGAACAGGCCGGAGACGGCGGCGAAGGAGGCGACGGCGGTCAGCGGCGATACGTTCAGCGCCAGCGCCATCGGCATCAGCGCCTTGGCGGTAGCGGCCTGCGAGTACAGCAGCGCCGAGCAGAAGAAGAAGATCACCGCCAGCAGCCACGGGTGCGCCTGAATGACGCTGCCGGCCGTCTCTTTGATCCAGTCGATGTTGGCCTGCACGAAGGTATCGCCCAGCCAGGCGACGCCGAGGATACAGATACAGGCGCTCATGCCGGCCTTGAAGGTGCTGGAGTTCAGCACCATGTCGGTGTCGACGCGGCACAGCAGGGTGGTCAGCGTGGCGACGCTCAGCATGATGATCAGGATGGCGTTGGTGGTGTTCATCAGCGGCTTGGCCACCAGGCCAAGACCCGGGCTGTTGATGATGGCGTAGGCGACCACGCACAGCACGCCCAGCAGGAACAGCAGCACCGAGGTTTTGGCGCGCGGTTTGATCGCCAGCGCGTTGTTGCCGCGCAGGGTGATTAGGCCTTCTTCCAGGCGTTTCAGGTACACCGGGTCGTTAGACAGTTTGGAGTCGAACAACCAGGTCACCAGCAGCGACATCACCAGCACGGCGCAGAAGGTGGACGGGATCACCACCATCAGCAGGTGCAGGTAGCTGACGCCGTGGCCTTCCATCACCGAAGACATGTACACCACCGCGGCGGAGATCGGCGAGGCGGTGATGGCGATCTGGGCGGACACCACGGCGGTCGACAGCGGCCGGCAAGGCTTGATGCCCTGTTCTTTCGCCACTTCGGCGATCACCGGCAGCGCCGAGAGCGAGATGTTGCCGGTGCCGGCGAAGATGGTCAGGAAGTAGGTGACGATAGGGGCGAGAATGGTGATGTGCTTGGGGTTCTTGCGCAGCAGCTTTTCGGTCTGCTGCACCAGGTAATCCATCCCCCCGGCGACCTGCATCGCGGAGATCGCCGCGATCACCGCCATGATGATGGAAATCACGTCGAAGGGAATGCTGCCCGGCTTGACGCCGATCAGCGCCAGGACCAGAACGCCCAATCCCCCCGCGAACCCGATACCGATACCGCCCAACCTGGCCCCTAAAAAGATGGCCAGCAGAACGATAACCAATTCCAAGGCTAACATAGTGTTTACTCCTTAAAATGAGATTTCCCGTCATCCTTGAAACTGCATCGGTGTTGGCTGCGAGCGCTCACCCCAGTCACTTACTTGAGTAAGCTCCTGGGGACTTGCGCGCTTGCCGCCTTGATGCAGTCCCAATGATTTAGGGTGTAAATTGAAAATAAAACGTTAAAATTTTGTGGGCGCCGGAAAGTAAAAAGGCACGCTATCCAGAGGATTTAGCGTGCCTTTCAGGGCTACCGGGTAGGTCTGTTATTGTTCATTTTCATCCGTATAGCGTTTGGCTTTATAGGCCGGGTGCATCAGGTTCTCCACGGAGAAGATGTCATCCAGCTCGGCTTCGGTCAGCAGTCCGCGTTCCAGCACCACTTCACGCACGCTCTTGCCGGTTTCGGCACAGATCTTCCCGACGATGTCACCGTTATGGTGGCCGATGAACGGGTTCAGATAGGTGACGATACCGATCGAGTTGAAGACGTAGTGTTCGCAGACTTCTTTATTCGCGGTGATGCCGTTAATGCATTTTTCCAGCAGGTTGTAGCAGGCGTTGGTCAGGATGTGGATCGACTCGAACATCGCCTGGCCGATCACCGGCTCCATCACGTTCAGCTGCAGCTGGCCCGCTTCGGCCGCCATGGTAACGCAAGTGTCGTTGCCAATCACCTTGAAACACACCTGATTGACCACTTCCGGCACTACCGGGTTCACTTTGGCCGGCATGATGGACGACCCCGCCTGCAGCTCCGGCAGGTTGATTTCGTTCAGTCCGGCGCGCGGGCCGGAGGAGAGCAGGCGCAGGTCGTTGCAGATTTTGGACAGTTTCACCGCCAGGCGTTTGAGCGCGCTGTGCACCATCACGTAGGCGCCACAGTCGGAGGTGGCCTCGATCAGGTCTTCCGCCGGCACCACCGGCAGGCCGCTGACTTCCGCCAGTTTTTGCACCGCCAGCGGCTGGTAGCCTTCCGGGGTGTTGAGCGCGGTGCCGATGGCGGTGGCGCCCAGGTTCACTTCCAGCAGCAGCTCCGCGGTGCGGTGCAGGTTGCGGGTCTCTTCGTTCAGCAACACGCTGAAGGCGTGGAACTCCTGGCCGAGGGTCATCGGTACCGCGTCCTGCAGCTGGGTGCGGCCCATTTTCAGGATGGTTTCGAACTCTTTCGCCTTGCGGTCGAAGCCTTCGCGCAGCTGGTTGATGGCGTCGATCAGCTTCTGGTTGGAGGCGTACACCGCGATGCGGAACCCGGTCGGGTAGGCATCGTTGGTGGACTGGCACTTATTGAGGTGATCGTTCGGGTTCAGGTACTGGTATTCGCCTTTTTGGTGGCCCATCAGCTCCAGGCCGATGTTCGCCAGCACTTCGTTGGTGTTCATGTTCAGCGAGGTGCCTGCGCCGCCCTGGAACACGTCCACCGGGAACTGATCCATGCACTTGCCTTTATCCAGCACCTCGTCGCAGGCCTGGATGATCACGTCGGCGATTTTGCGCGGGATGGTTTTGAGTTCTTTGTTGGCCATCGCCGCGGCCTTTTTCACCATCACCATGCCGCGAACGAACTCGGGGACATCGCTGATTTTGCTGTTGCTGATGTAGAAGTTTTCAATCGCACGCAGAGTGTGGACTCCGTAGTAAGCGTCTGCGGGGACTTCACGTGTTCCTAACAGGTCTTCTTCGATACGAATGTTGTTTGACATGAGAACCTTCTCTATGTGTTGCTGCCGAATTAATAATGTGTCAGGTCAAGGCTAATAAGGGCACAGCCTAAATTAATGTTGCCGAAGGCTTGGGGCGTGAAACGATTAACCAAATCGCCCGTTGCTGCCCAGATCATATGCTGGTTGGTAAGAAATGACTGAATCCAGATCACCTTATGGTGTTTAAGGATATGCCCTTTTCCGGTTCTGTGACTTCTTTCACGTTTGTGAACTTTAGCAATAAAAACCGGCTCTCGGTTGAAATGGTGGGGGGATGCCCTCATTGTAATGGTGTCGGCCGTTTACGGCCTCTTTTTTCGCGCCGTCGCCCCGTGGCGGCCGCGCTTTACCTACCGATAGGAGAACCAGGTGCGCTGGTTACCGCTACTGCTGATATTTCTGCTGGCTTACATAGAAATATCCATCTTTATCAAAGTCGCCGCCGTGCTCGGCGTGGCTGTCACCCTGCTGCTGGTGGTGTTCAGCTCCTGCGTCGGCATTTCGCTGGTGCGCAATCAGGGCATGAAAACCTTCGTGCAGATGCAGCAAAAACTGGCGGCCGGCGAAAGCCCGGCGGCGGAAATGGTGAAAAGCGTTTCGCTGGTGCTGGCGGGCTTCCTGCTGCTGATCCCGGGTTTCTTCACCGACTTCCTCGGCCTGTTGCTGCTGCTGCCGCCGGTGCAAAAAACGCTGACGCTGAAGCTGATGCCGCATCTGTCGGTTTATCGCCCCGGCGGTTGGACGGGCGGTGACGCCGCCAACGGCAACACCTTCGACGGTGAATTCCAGCGCAAGGACGACGAACGCTCGGTGCTGGAACACCGCCCGGACGAGGAGCGCAAGCCTCACGATCGTTAAGCAAACGCGGCTCAGGCCGCGTTTTTTCTCTCTGTAGCACCCGCGCGGCCAAAAATGCGAAATTTTTTTCGTTAGCCCCCTTGAAGGGGGCTGGAACGCCCCCATCTCAAATGCCACGAGGCCGGTAATAACAACCATCCGGTGTACAACCCTAAATCTGATAGAGACCTTCTTACAGGAGAGCGTTCAATGAGTATTCGTCCATTGCATGACCGCGTTATCGTCAAGCGCAAAGAAGTTGAATCAAAATCTGCTGGCGGCATCGTCCTGACTGGCTCTGCTGCGGGTAAATCCACTCGCGGTGAAGTGGTTGCAGTGGGTAAAGGGCGTGTGCTGGAAAACGGCAACATCCAACCGCTGGATGTGAAAGTTGGCGATATCGTGATTTTCAACGACGGCTACGGCGTGAAAGCAGAGAAGATCGACAATGAAGAAGTGTTGATCATGTCCGAAAGCGACATTCTGGCAATTGTTGAAGCGTAATTGCGCTTTATCTTCTGAACTGAACGAGTTGAAGGGAAATACCAATGGCAGCTAAAGACGTAAAATTCGGCAATGACGCTCGCGTGAAAATGCTCCGCGGCGTGAATGTTCTCGCTGATGCAGTAAAAGTGACCCTGGGCCCGAAAGGCCGCAACGTAGTGCTGGATAAATCTTTCGGCGCACCGACCATCACCAAAGACGGCGTTTCCGTTGCGCGTGAAATCGAACTGGAAGACAAGTTCGAGAACATGGGCGCACAGATGGTGAAAGAAGTGGCCTCCAAAGCGAACGACGCGGCGGGCGACGGCACCACCACTGCAACCGTACTGGCTCAATCCATCATCACCGAAGGCCTGAAAGCGGTTGCTGCAGGCATGAACCCGATGGATCTGAAGCGCGGCATCGACAAAGCGGTTGTCGCTGCGGTTGAAGAACTGAAGAAACTGTCCGTACCTTGCTCCGATTCCAAAGCTATCGCTCAGGTAGGCACCATCTCCGCCAACTCCGACGAAACCGTGGGTAAACTGATCGCGGAAGCGATGGAGAAAGTGGGCAAAGAAGGCGTTATCACCGTTGAAGAAGGCACCGGCCTGCAAGACGAGCTGGACGTGGTTGAAGGTATGCAGTTCGACCGCGGTTACCTGTCCCCATACTTCATCAACAAGCCGGAAACCGGTTCTGTTGAGCTGGAAAGCCCGTTCATCCTGCTGGCCGACAAAAAGATCTCCAACATCCGCGAAATGCTGCCGGTGCTGGAAGCCGTTGCCAAAGCAGGCAAGCCGCTGCTGATCATCGCTGAAGACGTTGAAGGCGAAGCGCTGGCGACCCTGGTGGTCAACACCATGCGCGGCATCGTGAAAGTGGCTGCCGTTAAGGCGCCTGGCTTCGGCGACCGCCGTAAAGCCATGCTGCAGGACATCGCAACCCTGACTGCCGGTACCGTTATCTCTGAAGAGATCGGTCTGGAGCTGGAAAAAGCCACCCTGGAAGACCTGGGCCAGGCAAAACGCGTTGTGATCAACAAAGACACCACCATCATCATCGATGGCGTGGGCGACGAAGCGACCATCCAGGGCCGCGTTGCTCAGATCCGTCAGCAGATCGAAGAAGCGACCTCTGACTACGATCGTGAAAAACTGCAGGAGCGCGTAGCGAAACTGGCCGGCGGCGTTGCCGTTATCAAGGTTGGCGCAGCGACTGAAGTTGAAATGAAAGAGAAGAAAGCCCGCGTTGAAGACGCCCTGCACGCGACCCGCGCCGCAGTGGAAGAAGGCGTGGTGGCCGGCGGTGGCGTAGCGCTGATCCGCGTTGCAGGCAAAATCGCCGCGCTGAAAGGCGACAACGAAGACCAGAACGTGGGTATCAAAGTTGCGCTGCGCGCAATGGAAGCCCCTCTGCGTCAGATCGTGGTGAACGCCGGTGAAGAAGCTTCCGTTATCGCCAACCAGGTGAAAGCGGGCGAAGGCAGCTACGGCTACAACGCTTACTCCGAAGAATACGGCGACATGATCGCGATGGGTATCCTGGATCCAACCAAAGTGACCCGTTCTGCTCTGCAGTACGCGGCTTCCGTGGCTGGCCTGATGATCACCACCGAATGCATGGTTACCGACCTGCCGAAGGCTGACGCACCGGATCTGGGCGCAGCAGGCGGCATGGGCGGCATGGGCGGTATGGGCGGCATGATGTAATCATCCCCCACACGCTGGTGTGCTGAGAACCCCGGTCAAACGACCGGGGTTTTTTTTATCTTAAAAATCAATAAAAAGAATGTTTGTTTAGCTTGTTATTAGTTTTCTGAATGAATTATTGCATTATTTTGCTTTTGCCCTAAACCGTTGTCGTTTCGTACCGATATAGCCCCTACCGGGCGGGGAATTTTCCCTCGCCGGTGTGACTGTCAACGGAGACGACTTATGCTGAAAAATATGAAAATAGCCACCTGGCTGATGTTGATGCTGTTGCTGTTGGGCTTGATGCCCATGGGAACCGGCGCCATCGCCTTCTATTTCATGCAGCAAAACGGCAACAGCATCGGCAGGATGAGCACTTTCTCCGACGAGGAAGCGGCGCTGAACCGCAGTTGGCGTGCTTTGCTGCAAACGCAGACGCTGATCGACAACATGGCGTTCGAGCGCATGGCGCAGACGGACGCCGCCGATATCCGTAAGGGCATCACTGAGGCGCGTAACGAGCTGCGCAGCGCCGACGTTGCGTTCAACCTGTTTTGGGAGACGCCGGGCCTGACGGTATCGCGCCCGGATCTGGGCGAGGCGATGAAAACGGTCTATCTGGCGCAGCAGGCGGTGCTGAAGCAAGAGCTGACGCTGTTGGCCGACACGCCGCAGGCGGCGCTGATCGAGCGGCTGCACGCCATGGCCGCTGAGAAGCGCCAGGTGCGCCAGCGGCTGGATAGTCAGTTTGCCGACTACATGCGGGCCACGGTGGCCGCTCATCGTCTGGCGGTGGAGGCGGCGGTGCAGACTCAAAAAGTCTTTGCACGCCTGCTGAGTGGCACCCTGGCGGCGATCCTGCTGCTGCTGGTCGCCGTGCAACGTGATTTCCGCCGGCGCTTGATCCTGCCGCTGCGCCAGATTGCCGAACACTTGCAAAAGGTTGGGCGCGGCGATCTGCGCAGCGAGATCGCGGTACGCAACAGCAATGAGATCGGCATGCTGTTCGCCAGCCTGCGGACGATGCAGCAGGAGCTGAGCGCCACCGTGCAGCAGGTGCGTGACGGCGTGGAGTCGATCAATCACGGAACGCACGAGATCGCCGTCGGCAACGCCGATCTTTCCAGCCGCACGGAAGAACAGGCCAGCGCGCTGACGGAAACCGCCGCCAGCATGGAACAGATCACCGCTACGGTGCGGCAAAACGCCGATAACGCCAACCAGGCCGCCGGCATGGTCAATCAGACCGCCGGCATTGCCCGCAACGGCGAAACGCTGATGGCCAGCGCGGTCGACAAGATGCGGGCGATTAACGACAGCGCGCGCCAGGTGGGGGATATTACCAGCGTGATCGACGGCATCGCCTTCCAGACCAATATCCTGGCGCTGAACGCCGCCGTGGAGGCCGCGCGGGCCGGTGAACAGGGGCGGGGTTTTGCGGTGGTGGCCGGCGAGGTGCGCAATCTGGCGCAGCGCTGCGCGACTTCGGCCAAAGAGATCAGCAGTTTGGTCGACGGCGTAACCGGCGATATCGCCGCCGGCGTGCGCTTGGTGGAACAGGCAGGCGAGACGATGAATGCCATCGTTGGCTCGGTGAACCAGGTGACGTCGCTGATGGACAACATCTCGTACGCGTCGGAAGAGCAAAGCAAGGGCATTGAGCAGGTCGGGGTGGCGGTGACCCAGATGGATCAGGTGACGCAGCAGAACGCCGCGCTGGTGGAGGAGGTGGCGACCACCGCCGTCGGCGTGGAGGAGCAGGCGGCTCTGCTGGCGCAGGCGGTGGCGGTATTCCAACTGGCGGAGGGGGAAACGCGCCAGGACGAAGCGCAGGCATCGGCGGCCGTTGCCGGTTGGGCATAACGCCGCCGCACTGTATTTGATGATATTTTTGCCGCCGGGGGCGATTTAGCTGGTAAACTGTTAAGTCATCAGCTGTCGCTCAAGACGTTGGCCCGCTCGCGTGGCAACGGATGCTTAAGAGATGGCATCGCTTTCTGATAAGCTTTTGCGTAATTCTCAACATCGAATGGGGAACAAGATGCGGATTAAAGCCTTACTGGGTCTCTCGGCAGCGATGCTGCTGGCGGGTTGCAGCACCACTCATGAACTGACCGCTGCGGGTCAGCAGATCAAGTTCACCGACAGCAAGCCGGCGGCGGAATGCCAGCTGCTGGGGGAAGTGACCGGCACCCAGAGCAACTGGCTGTCCGGCAACGGCGGTGAAGGCAGCTCCATGCGCGGTGCGGCCAACGATCTGCGCAACAAGGCGGCGGCCATGGGCGGCAACGTGATCTACGGCGCCAACAGCCCGAGCCAGAATCTGCTCTCCAGCTTCGCACCGCTGGACAGCAAAATGGTCGGCCAGGTTTACAAGTGCCCGTAAGGCGCTGAGGTCGCAGCCGCAAAGAGGTAAAAAAAGAGGAATGCCACGGCATTCCTCTTTTCGTTGGGGGACTTGGCGCGCGTCACTCCTGCATCAGGCGCAGATCGATCGGCGTTTTGCTCGGTTCGCCGCCCACTTCGCGCGTCAGGCGCGGGACCAGATAACCGGACACCTTGCTCAGCAGCGCCTGCATGATGGCGCGCGCTTCATCGTCGCTGACCATGAAGTGCGCCGCGCCCTGCACCTTGTCCAGCACGTGGATGTAGTAAGGCAGGATACCGGCATCGAACAGCGCGTTGCTGAGCGCCGCCAGCGTGTCGGCATCGTCGTTGACGTCGCGCAGCAGCACGCTCTGGTTGAGCAGCGTGACGCCGGCGAGACGCAGCTGCGCCATGGCGCTTTGCAGATCGCGGTCAATTTCGTTGGCGTGGTTGATGTGCGTGACCATCAGCACCTGCAGGCGCGAGGCTGACAGCAGACGGCACAGCGCCGGCGTGATGCGCGCCGGGATCACCACCGGCAGACGGGTGTGAATGCGCAGGCGTTTCAGGTGCGGGATGGCCTCCAGCTCGCCGACCAGCCACTCCAGCTCGCTGTCTTTGGCCATCAGCGGATCGCCGCCGGAAAAAATGATCTCGTCCAGTTCCGGGTGTTGGCGGATATAATCCAGTGCCTGCCGCCAGTTGTTCTTATTGCCCTGATTATCCTGATAGGGGAAGTGGCGGCGGAAGCAGTAACGGCAGTTGACCGCACAGCCACCCTTGACCAGCAGCAGTGCGCGATTGCGGTATTTGTGCAGCAGGCCCGGCACCACGCTGCGCTGCTCATCGAGCGGATCGGTAGTGAACCCTGGGGCGTTGATGAACTCCTCTCTGGCGGTCAGCACCTGGCGCAGCAGCGGGTCGTTGGCATCGCCGGGGCGCATGCGCGCAGCGAAGGCGCGCGGCACGCGCAGGGCGAACAGCCGACGGGCATCGCGCCCCTGCGGCAGTTCCGGGTGCGTATTCAGTGACAAAAGCTGCAGTAATTCATCAGGATCGGTAATAACATCGGCGAGTTGATGCAACCAATCTTCTCTATGTGCCGTACTTTGGGTTATAATGTGTGCCATTTTTTTGGCTAAGCTACCAGTTCAAATATTCAGAGGGCCATCATGGCGACTTATTCTAGCAACGATTTCCGTCCGGGTCTTAAAATCATGTTCGAGGGCGAACCTTACGCCGTCGAAGCCAGTGAGTTCGTTAAGCCGGGCAAAGGCCAGGCGTTTGCACGCGTGAAAATGCGTCGTCTGCTGACCGGCACCCGCGTGGAAAAAACCTTCAAGTCTACCGATTCTTGCGAAGGCGCAGACGTGATGGACACCAACATGAACTACCTGTACAGCGACGGTGAGTTCTACCACTTCATGCACCCTGAGTCTTTCGAACAGCATCAGGTTGACGGCAAAACCGTCGGCGACGCGGCCAAATGGCTGCAGGATAACGCAGAGTGCATCATCACCCTGTGGGATGGCCGTCCAATCGCCGTTCAGCCGCCGAACTTCATCGAAGCGGAAATCACCGATACCGATCCTGGCCTGAAAGGCGATACCGCAGGGACTGGCGGCAAGCCGGCTACCCTGAGCACCGGTGCCGTGGTTAAAGTGCCGTTGTTCGTCCAGATCGGCGAAGTGATCAAAGTTGACACTCGCTCTGGCGAATACGTCTCTCGCGTTAAATAAGTTTCAAAGCAGAGGAACCCCCGCGGTTCCTCTGTTTTATCCCATCCCCGTTCGTTGGCAGAAAACCCGCATGTTCAAGAAAACGTTGTTGGCCGTGCTCTCCCTGTTGTTCCTTTTCTCCCTTAGCGGTTGCAATACGTTTCGCGGTTTCGGCGAAGACGTGCAGCATCTCGGCGGCGCCATTTCGCGCACGGCCAGCTGATCCCGCCCTTTAACCCGATGTATTTGCGCCACAAAGCCGGTGGTGATTCCACTCCCTGCGCCAATTTTGACTAAGCTTAGAAAGCCGTACTTTTTCATCAACGACAAATAAGGACTTTCTTATGCTGAAGAAAAGTATTATCGCGATCTTCTCTTTGATGATTTTGACCTCGTTGACCGCCTGTAATACCACCCGCGGCGTGGGTGAGGACATTCAGGCCGGCGGCAAGGCCATTCAGCGCAGCGCGGAATAATCCGTTCTCCACCCGGCGGCGTTCCGCGTGCGGAGGGCCGCCGCATTTCCTCCTCTTGCCTGAGCGTTAACGCTGCTGCTATCCTGCCGCAGTGCGGGTGAGGTTACCCGCCGTTCATCACCCCGCTGAACGGGACGACCCGTTTACGCGTCATTATATCGGGGACGACCCCAGTGGTAGGGAGGCCGTCTCATGGCCTGGATTATTCTGCTTATCGCCGGTTTGCTCGAAGTGGTTTGGGCTATCGGTCTGAAATACACCCACGGTTTTACCCGGCTGACGCCGAGCATCATCACCATCGCCGCGATGGTGGTTAGCATGTTGCTGTTGGCCAACGCCATGAAAACGCTGCCCGCCGGCACCGCCTATGCGGTGTGGACCGGCATCGGCGCGGTGGGCGCGGCCATCATGGGCATGGTGCTGTTGGGCGAGTCGACCAATATCGCGCGTATCATCAGCCTGTGCCTGATCGTGGTCGGCATCCTCGGGCTGAAGTTCAGCAGTCACTGATCGGCGGACTGTTGCACCCAGATCAGCGCATCGGTGGCGAAACCGTAGCCCTTGGCCGTCTGCAATAAGCTGTCGCGCACGCCGGCGTCAAGCGTCGGGGTGCGCGACAGGATCCACAGATAGTCGCGGTTTGGGCCGCAAACCAGCGCGTAGCGGTAGTCCGGGTCCAGGGCAATCACGTTATAGCCGCCGTAGAAGGGGCCGAAAAACGACACTTTCAGCGCCGCGACCTGCGGTGAACCGATAAAGTAGGCTTTGCCTTCGCTTTCTTGCCATTGCTGTTTCTGCGGATTGAAGCCGCGATTGATGACTTTCAACCCGCCGTCGGCGCGTGGGCTGTAGTGGGCGGTCACCCGCTGCAAACCGCGTTCAAAACGATGATCCAGACGCGCGATTTCGTACCAGGTGCCGAGATAGCGCTGGCTGTCGAAATTGTTCACGATCTTGATGTCTTTGGGCGGGGAGACGCTGCAGGCGACGGAGAGCAGGGCGGAAAGCATGACGCTAAGCTTTGACCATAAACGCATCGGTGACTCCTGTTTACCGGGGGCGAGTAGACAGTGTAGCCGATGAGCAAAGGGCGGCCAACGGGCGTTGGCCGCCTGAGCAGTTTACAGGGTGACGACGCCGATAACGGTGACCACGCTGAGGATCGCCGCCAGACCGTAGAACACCCATTTGCCGGCCGGTACGTGGATCTTCAGATCGTGCATCGCATGGTGGATGCGGTGCAGGCCGCACCACAGTGGCAGAATGATCATCAGCAGCAGGAACAGGCGGCCGATCAGGCTCTGGCAGAACGCCAGCACGCGCTCGTAACCTAGTGCTTCACCGGGGAACAGCCCCAATGGCAGCAGAATACCGACCAGCAGCACGATGGCCGGTGCGACGATCGCGCCCCACATGCCGCCGGCGCCGAACAATCCCCAGAAAACCGGCTCGTCGGAGCGTTTAGGTGCTTGATTTATCATGTTTCCTCCGGATTAGATCAGGGCCACGGCCAGGATGACCACGCTGACGACAATGGTGACGGCCCACAGCCCTTTCACGATGGGGCCCGGTCCCATTTTCTCGCTGTTGACCACGATATTGGCGGCCTTCGGCGCCAAATCGAACCAGGTTTTGGTGTGCAGCGCCGCCGCCAGCAGGGCGACGACGTTGATCAACAGCACCAGCGGGTTCTGCAAGAAGCCGACGAAGCCGGCCCAGCTCTCGGCGCCGCCCTTCAGCGCGAACACGCCGTAGAGCAGCACGATGCTGAACCAGACCGCCAGCACCGAGGTGCCTTCGCGCAGCATATAGAAACGGTAAAAGCCGAGCTTTTGCCACCAGGTGGGCGTCATGGTGCGCACATAGGGCTTACGTTGAGTTGTCATGGCAATTTTCTCCCTTATTGCGGCTTCAGCATGGCGATCATGAAGTCTTTGGCGCTCTCCACCTTGCCCTGCTGGATAGCGGCGGCGGGATCGACGTGTTTCGGACAGACTTCGGAGCAATAGCCGACGAAGGTGCAGCTCCAGACGCCGTTTTGGCCGTTAAGCTGCGGCATGCGCTGTTTCTTGCCGTGGTCGCGGTTGTCCAGGTTGTAGCGGTGCGCCAGCGTGATCGCCGCCGGGCCGATAAACTCGGGGTTGAGGCCGAACTGCGGGCACGCGGCGTAGCACAGGCCGCAGTTGATGCAGCCGGAGAACTGGTGATACTTGGCCATCTGCGCCGGGGTCTGCACGTTCGGGCCGTCTTCCGGCTTGCGATCGTTGCCGATGATGTAAGGTTTGATCGCCTCCAGGCTTTCGATGAAGTGGGTCATGTCGACCACCAGATCGCGCTCGATCGGGAAGTTGCCCAGCGCTTCGACCTTCATGCCGCCGACGTAATCGCGCAGGAAGGTTTTGCACGCCAGCTTCGGCACGCGGTTGACCATCATGCCGCAGGAGCCGCAGATCGCCATGCGGCAGGACCAGCGGTAGGAGAGATCCGGCGCCAGGTTATCCTTGATGTAGCCCAGCGCGTCGAGCAGCGAGGTCTGTTCGTCGTAAGGCACGGCGTAGGTGACGAAATGCGGCTCGGCGTCGCTTTCCGGGTTATAGCGCATGACTTCGATCTTCAGGGTTTGCATCTCAGCCATTTGCCTGCTCCTTATTCTTTTTCTCCTGCGCTTCGGCTTCTGCGCCGTAGACGCGTTTGGCCGGCGGCAGCTTGGTGATTTTCACGTCGCTGTATTCGAGACGCGGCGCGCCCTGCGGGTTATGGAACGCCAGCGTATGCTTGAGGAAGTTGACGTCGTCGCGCTCGGTGCAGCCTTCGTCCAGGCGCTGGTGAGCGCCGCGCGACTCTTTGCGGTTAAACGCGGAGTGCGCCATACATTCGGCGACGTCCAGGCCGTAGCCCAGCTCGATGGTGTACAGCAGATCGGTGTTGAACACGCTGGAGTTGTCGGTGATGTTGACGCGCTTGAAGCGCTCTTTCAGCTCCGCCAGCTTATCGATGGTTTTTTGCATCAGCTCCGGCGTGCGGTAGATGCCGCAGCCCTCTTCCATCGACAGCCCCATTTCGTCGCGGATCTTCGCCCAGTTTTCGTTGCCTTCCTGCTTCATCAGGTTGCTCAGGCGGGTTTCGACATCGCGGGTTTGCGCATCCAGCGCGCTGCCGTTGGCCGGCGCGGTTTCCAGCGCGCGACGCGCCGCGTGCTCACCGGCGACGCGGCCGAACACCACCAGTTCTGCCAGCGAGTTGGAGCCGAGACGGTTGGCGCCGTGCAGGCCGACGGAGGAGCATTCGCCGACCGCGAACAGCCCCTTGATGCGGGTTTCGCAATTCTGATCGGTTTCAATGCCGCCCATGGTGTAGTGCGCGGTAGGGCGCACCGGGATCGGATCTTTCACCGGATCGACGCCGACGTAGGCCTTGGCCAGTTCGCAGATGAACGGCAGCCGCTCCAGCAGCTTTTTCTCGCCCAGGTGGCGCAGATCGAGGTAGACCACGTCGCCGCGCGGGGTGGCGATGGTGCGGCCGGCGCGCCATTCGTGCCAGAAGGCCTGGGACACCTTGTCGCGCGGGCCCAGCTCCATGTATTTGTTCTTCGGCTCGCCCAGCGGGGTTTCCGGGCCCATGCCATAATCTTGCAGGTAACGGTAGCCGTCCTTGTTCACCAGGATGCCGCCTTCGCCGCGGCAGCCCTCGGTCATCAGGATGCCGGAACCGGGCAGGCCGGTCGGGTGATACTGCACGAACTCCATGTCGCGCAGCGGCACGCCGTGGTGGAACGCCATGCCCATGCCGTCGCCGGTAACGATGCCGCCGTTGGTGTTGTAGCGGTAGACGCGCCCGGCGCCGCCGGTGGCCATCACCACCGCGTTGGCGCGGATCTGCACGCGGGTGCCTTCCATCATGTTGAGCGCCACCAGGCCGCGCGCCTGGCCGTCATCCACCAGGATATCCAGCACGAAGTGCTCGTCGAAGCGTTGGATCTGCGGGTATTTCAGCGAGGTCTGGAACAGAGTGTGCAGCATGTGGAAGCCGGTCTTGTCGGCGGCGAACCAGGTGCGTTCGATCTTCATGCCGCCGAAGCGCCGCACGTTGACCGACCCATCCGGTTTGCGGCTCCACGGGCAACCCCACTGCTCGAGCTGGGTCATCTCGCGCGGGCACTGATGCACGAAGTGATCGACCACGTCCTGTTCGCACAGCCAGTCGCCGCCGGCGACGGTGTCGTGGAAGTGGTAGTCGAAGGTATCGTGATCCTGGGTGACGGCGGCGGAGCCCCCCTCGGCGGCGACCGTATGGCTGCGCATCGGGTAGACCTTAGAGATCAGCGCGATTTTCAGTTGGGGATTGGCTTCCGCTGCGGCTATTGCTGCACGTAAACCAGCGCCCCCGGCCCCAATAATGGCAAGATCGGCGTTAAAGGTTTGCACTGCATTCCTCCAATGTTCTTGTTAAGAACGGCAAGTTAAATATCTATGCTTAAAATTTAGCGAGCTCTTCGGGTGCTAACTAATTGAACCGATTAATGTTGCTTAAAGGTTAAGGATAGATATCTCCCACCAATAATGGGGAATTAACTATACCTAAAGTTAAGTAGTCGAAATTTGATGTGATCGATTGTTTTGTCGATTAACGCTCGACCAACAGGCTTGCCTGCCTTTTCGCGTGTTCGGCGTGCTTTACCCTTTTTAACGCGCTTTTGTCGCCTATTTATCGGAAATTGGCGTTATGGCCGGTTGTGCATCGTGAAGAATTTGTTTGGCTGCAAGGATGCGAGTAGACTGCATCCCCTGTTTGATTTCGGAGTTAATTACCATGAGCGAAACGGCAAGCTGGCAGCCTAGTGCACCCATCGCCAATTTGTTGAAACGCGCAGCGATTCTGGCTGAGATCCGGCGTTTCTTCGCCGATCGTGGCGTGCTGGAAGTTGAGACGCCCACCATGAGCCAGGCGACGGTCACCGACGTTCACCTGTTCCCGTTCGAGACGCGTTTCGTCGGGCCGGGGGCGGCAGAGGGCCTGACGCTATACATGATGACCAGCCCGGAATATCACATGAAGCGCCTGCTGGCAGCGGGCAGCGGCCCGATCTACCAAATGGGGCGCAGCTTCCGCAATGAAGAAGCCGGGCGGCATCACAACCCGGAATTCACCATGCTGGAGTGGTACCGTCCGCACTACGACATGTACCGCCTGATGAACGAAGTGGACGATCTGCTGCAACAGGTGCTGGACTGCGAGAGCGCGGAGCCCCTGTCTTATCAGCAGGCCTTCCTGCGCCATCTGGACATCGATCCGCTGTCGGCGGAGAAGGCGCAGCTGCGCGAAGCGGCGGCCAAACTCGACTTGAGCAACATCGCCGATACCGAAGAAGATCGCGATACGCTGCTGCAGCTGCTGTTCACCGTGGGCGTGGAGCCGCATATCGGCCGTGAAAAGCCGGCGTTCGTTTACCACTTCCCGGCCAGCCAGGCGGCGTTGGCGGAGATCAGCACCGAAGACCACCGCGTGGCGGAGCGTTTTGAGGTGTACTTCAAGGGCATTGAGCTGGCGAACGGTTTCCGCGAGCTGACCGACGGCCGTGAACAGCAGCAGCGCTTCGAGCAGGACAACCGCAAGCGCGCGGAGCGAGGCCTGCCGCAGCAGCCGATCGACTACAACCTGCTGGCGGCGTTGCAGCACGGCATGCCGGAATGTTCCGGCGTGGCGCTGGGCGTGGATCGCCTGGTGATGCTGGCGCTGGGCGCCGAGAGCCTGAGCGACGTGTTGGCCTTCCCGGTTGGGATCGCCTGACGTTTCAGGCGCAGAGAAAAGCAAAAGGGTCGGCATTTGCCGGCCCTTTTTTTATCGCGAGAACCGCTTACAGCCCCCCGGCGTCGCGCTTGGTGTTCGGCGCCGGCGTGGACGGCGGCGTACGGCCGTTATTGGTCAGCCGCGACAGCGTCTCGGTGCGCACCTGGAACGGCGGGTACGGCAGCGTGATGCCGTGTTCGCGGTAGCCCGCCAGGATCAACTGGTGGATCTCGTGGCGCAGCGGCATGCGGTGGCCCATCTCGGCGGCGTAAATACGCATCTCGAAGATCTGAATGCCCTGTTGCAGATCGACCAGGTAGACTTCCGGCACCGGATTGTCCAGCACCAGCGAACAGCGCTCGGCAGCGTTCATCAGGATCTTGGTCACCTCTTCGCTATTGGCCTCGCCCGGGGCCGGCACGGTCAGCACCACGCGGGTGATGGCGTCCGAGAGCGACCAGTTGACGAACTGCTCGGTGATGAACGCCTTGTTCGGCACGATGATCTCTTTGCGGTCCCAATCGGCGATGGTGGTCGCACGGGTATTGATCTTGGTTATCGTGCCGGTCAGGTTGCGGATCGTTACGGTATCGCCGATGCGGATCGGCTTCTCGAACAGGATGATCAGGCCGGAGATGAAGTTGGAGAAAATCTCCTGCATGCCAAAGCCGAGACCCACGCTGAGCGCGGTGACCACCCACTGCAGTTTCGACCATTCGATGCCGATCCAGGAAAAGCTGAGAATGGCACCGAACAGCAACAGCAGGTATTTGGTGATGGTGGTGATGGCGTAACCGGTGCCCGGCGACAGATCCAGGTGCTGCAGCACCGCCAGTTCCAGCAGCGCCGGCAGGTTGCGCACCAGCTGCATGGTGATGATCAATACCAGAATGGCGATCAGCACTGCTCCGAGGGTGATCGGATGGGCGGTTTCCACGCCGTTGACCGTCGAGGTCACGTCCCACAGCGAGATATTTTCCAGGAAGCTGAAGGCGGAGTGGATCTCCGACCACAAAACGATCACCGACACCAGCGCGATCAGCGTCAGGATCGAACGCACCAGCCGCAGCGACTGGGCGCTGATGGTATCCAGGTCTATCTCTGAGTAGTCCATATCCACCGAACCTTCGGTGCTGTTCGGGGTATGCGAGGTTTCGTCTTCGCCGCGGGCGCGCTGGGCCAGAATGTCCGCGCGGCGCTGTTTGGCGCGGTCGAAGGCGATGCGTCGCCGTTGGATCAGCATCCAGCGGCGGATGATGTGGTAGACGACCAGCAGCAGGAACCAGATCGCCACCGAGGTTTCCAGGCGCGCCAGCAGCGCCTGCGCGGTGGTGAGATAACCGACGCTCGACGCCAGCGCCGCCAGCAGCGGCGCCGACAGCAGCAGCCCCCAGAAGGCGCTGTTGAGCATGTTGTCGCCGGAGCCGTTTTTATCCAGATACAGCGGGATGCCGGCGCGCTTGAGGCTGTGGGTGACCAGCGCCAGCGCCAGACACAGCAGAATGAAGCACAGCCGCCCCAGCGTGTTGGCGAACTCGCGCTCTTTCAGGCTATCGAAGGTGATCAGCGCCATGATCAGCGGCACGATCAGCCAGATCGACATCTTGTAGTAGCGCATGGCGCGCGAAACCTGCTTCGCCGGCCAGCGGAAGTGCACGATGAACAACCCTTGCGGGTGGGCGAAGGCGGCGCAGATCATGCAGATCCACAGGATCGGCAGCGTGGCGGTCACCCCTTTGCCGATCGCTTCCGCCACCGGGTAGTTCCAGGCGCTCTGCAGGCCGTAGCCGAGCGCGGCCCACAGCACCGGCAGCGGCATCGCCACCAGAATCGACCAGAACACGGTGCGCACCGTCAGGAAGAATTCGTCCTGCGTCACCTTGCCGACGCGGCTGCTGGCGCGCTCGAGGAAGGCGTGGTAGTGCTTGCGCGAACTGATGCTGAAAATCACCAGCAGCAGGGCGCCGAAGATCGGGATCAGCGTTTCGCGGCTGGTCACCATCATCATGAAGGCGCCGCCGAGCTGCGACAGCGTGTCCAGCGACAGAACGCGCGTCAGATCGTGCGCCACGTTGAGCGGATAAGAGAAGTTGATCGGATTGACGTCCGGCACCCAGAACAGATAGCGGTGGGTGGCGTCGCGAATTTCGTTCAACGCTTCGATCAACTGAGTGTTGGCCACCTTCAGCTTGGTCAGCTCGAGGATTTGGGTGTCGCAACCGGACAACAACGAGTTCAGCAGCTCGCGCTGGGTGCGCAGCTGGGCATCGACGATGCGCTGCTCCTGGTTGGTCAGCGCGCTGCCGTCGTCGCGCTTGAATTCGCGCTGCGACAGTTTTTCCAGCTGAGTTTCAAACTGCAGGCGCTGCACGCGCAGCTGGGCCATGTCGCCGTCCAGCTGTTGCGGCTTGGGCATTTCCGGCAGCGTCGCCACCTGGGCGCGCAGGGTTTCCCCCAGCGCCGACGACGAACCGAGCCACTGGGCCTGCTCGATGATGGTGCTCAGCGCCTGGCGCACCTGCAGCGTCTGCGCCGCCGCCTGCCGTTGCTGCGATGAAATCAGATCCATGCGCTGCGCCTGGCTGTTCAGCGCGGCGGACAGTTCGCGGTTGATCTGCAGCTGTTGGCTGATGCTTTTTGGCAAATCGCCGTTCTGCTCGGCCAGCAGCTCGGTTTTTTCCAGCGCCTGTTCCGCTTCGCGTTGGCGCTGGGCGTTGAGGTTGTTGCGCAGCGCCTGCAGCTGAACGTCTATTTTCTCGTGGCGCTTTTTATAGACTTCGGCGCGCATGCGCGCCAGCTCCTGCCGGTTGTTGGCCGACAGCTGCGCCAGTTCCAGCTCGTCCACTTTGGCCTTGCGCGCCGCGGCTTCGGTCTGCAGCAGGGCCAGGGCGGCCTGCGCGTACGGCGTGGTCGGGTTGGCGGGCTGCGCCTGCAGGCGGCGCTGCACTTCCGTCAGCGCACGGCGGGCGTCGGTCTGCTGCTGCGGCAGCTGGCCGAGTGAATCGCTGATTTCCCGTGTGCGATCCTGCTCTTGCTGCAGCAGGCGCGCCTGTTCCAGCAGCAGACTGCTGGTTTGCAGGATCTGCTGTTCCAACTCGGCGGCCGGCAGATCGTCGCCGTTCGGCAGGATCTTGTTGCTTTCCAGCACCAGCTGGCGGCGCAGTTCCTGCGTCATCTTCGGGAAATCGTCGATCACCCTCTGATACTGCTCGGAGCGAGTCTGCGACTCTTTACGCTCCGCCAGCCAGTTGAGTGCGCTTTGCAGCGCCTCGGTGGTCTCCGCCTGATTCGGCGCGTTTTTGCTGCTTTCCGCCTGCTTCAGCTCTTGCTTGAGCTGGGTCTCGGTCGGCAGGGGAGCGGCCAGCGCCGGTTGCCACAGCAGGCAACCGAGCAAAAGCGTGATGATCAGGCGCACGGCGTCGATTCCTTTAGAGCGGGGTCTGTGGTGTTTCAGCGGCGGCCGGTATTTCGGCGAACGCCTCACCCATGCGGGTGACGGTGCCGTTTTGCAACTGCGGCGCGAGCTGCACGCTACCTGCGGTAAACAGATTGATCACCGTGGAGCCAAGCTTAAAGCGGCCCATCTCGGCGCCTTTTTCCAGCGCGATGGCGCTCTCTTCACCGGCGGCCGGGTAGGTCCAGCGTTTGATGATGCCTTCGCGCGGCGGCGTGACGGTGCCGGCCCAAACGGTTTCGATGCTGCCGACAATGGTGGCGCCGACCAGAATTTGCACCATCGGCCCGATGTCGGTGTCGAACACGCAGATCACGCGCTCGTTGCGCGCGAACAGGTTAGGCACGTTGGCGGCGGTGAGCGGGTTGACCGAGAACAGATCGCCCGGCACATAGATCATTTCGCGCAGCACGCCGGCGCATGGCATGTGCACGCGGTGGTAATCGCGCGGCGCCAGATAGGTCGTGGCGAACAGGCCGTTGCGGAACGGTTCGGCCAGCAGGTAGTTGCCGGCCAGCAGCGCTTCCAGGCTGTAGTGATGGCCTTTGGCCTGGAAGATTTGATCGTCGCGGATCGGGCCGAGCTGGCTGATGGCGCCATCGGCGGGCAGCGCCAGCCAGTTGGCGTCGGCGATGATTGGGCGTGCGCCTTCGCGCAGCGGGCGCACGAAGAAGTCGTTGAAGGTGGCGTAAGACGCCAGGTCCGGATTTTGCGCTTCCTGCATGTCCACGCGGTAGAAGCGGGCGAAGGCCTTGATCACCAGTTGGGTCAGCCAGCCGGCCCGTTTGTCGGCGCCCCAGCCCGCCAGGCGGGTCAGCGCCAGCTTCGGTAGCCAATATTGCAATTTAATCTTGATGCTATCCAGCACGTTAACCTCGTGAATCAGGGTAAAGGGCGCGCATTGTAACGAGGGCCTCGCCGTCGTCAATGCCCGCCCGTCAGTGTCAGTCTGCGGCGTCCGTGAAGTTCTTGCGAACCTTCACCTGCGCCATGCTTTCCAGAATGCGGTGATAGTTGTCGAAACGCTCTTCCGCGATATCGCCTTTCTCCATCGCCGCGCGGATAGCGCAGCCGGGATCGGTATCGTGGCGGCAGTCGCGGAATTTGCAACCGCCTAAATAATCACGGAATTCGACAAATCCGCGGGTGATTTGTTCCGGCTCCAGGTGCCACAGGCCAAACTCGCGTACCCCCGGGGAGTCGATCACGTCGCCGCCGTGCTGGAAATGGTACAGCCGCGCGGCGGTGGTGGTATGTTGCCCGAGGCCCGATACGTCGGAAACCTGATTTACCAGAATTTGCTCTTCGGACGGCGGCAGCAGCGCATTCAGCAGGCTGGATTTGCCGACGCCGGACTGGCCGGCGAAGATGCTGATGCGCCCGGCCAGCGCCTGTTCGAACTCCGCCATGCCTTCCCGCGTCTGGCTGGAGACTTCCAGCACCCGGTAGCCAATCTTGCGATAGATATCCATCATGCCGTCGACCAGCTTGCGCGCTTCGGCGTCCAGCAGGTCGATTTTGTTGAGCACGATCAGCGGCTCGACTTCGAGCGTTTCGCAGGCCACCAGATAGCGATCGATGATGTTCAGCGACAGCTCGGGCAGGATCGCCGACACGATGACGATCTGATTGATATTGGCGGCGATCGGCTTCACGCCGTCGTAGAAGTCCGGGCGCGTCAGCACCGAGGTGCGTTCGTGCACCGCTTCCACGATGCCTTTCACCCCTTCATGGGCGCCCAGGCCGGGGCGCCACACCACGCGATCGCCGGTGACCAGCGAACGCAGCGTGCGGCGGATATTGCAGCGGTGCTGAGTGCCATCCGGCGCCTCAACGTCGGCGTGCATGCCGAAACGGCTGATGACGACGCCTTCCTGCGGCTCGCCCAGTTGGGAATCATCCGGTTCCGGTTTGTTATCAGCGCGCTTCAGACGGCGCTGATGGTTCGCCTGCACGCGGCGTTGCTGACCTTTGGACAGTTTGTTCTTACTCACTGCGCCTCACTTGACTCGATTTTATACCTTTACACGTACGGCGGCGGTTGGGGCCTTCCCCGGCCGCAGCCTTGAACCCGTCGGGGTATATGTCGCCCAGGGCGACCAAAAAGACTATGATACACGCTATTTTATATTAAATAACCGTTGTTAGCCGTCGGCTGCGGCGCGTCGCCACCGGCGGCGACCGCCGTCTCGTCCGCACAGCGTTTTTCTCTCGGCTTTTAGGCAGGAAACATCATGACAGGAAACGAAAATAACCTGATTTGGATCGATTTGGAGATGACCGGGCTGGATCCCGAGCGTGACCGTATTATCGAGATCGCCACGCTGGTCACCGACGCCAACCTGAACATCCTGGCGGAAGGGCCGGTGATCGCCGTGCATCAGTCCGACGAACAGCTGGCGCTGATGGACGAGTGGAACGTGCGCACCCATACCGGCAGCGGGCTGGTGGAGCGGGTGAAAGCCAGCCGCCAGGACGATCGCGCCGCCGAGCTGGAAACGATAGCCTTCCTGCAGCAGTGGGTGCCGGCCGGCAAATCGCCGATCTGCGGCAACAGCGTGGGCCAGGATCGCCGTTTCCTGTTCCGCTATATGCCGGAGCTGGAGGCCTACTTCCATTACCGCTACCTGGACGTCAGCACGCTGAAGGAGCTGGCGCGCCGCTGGAAGCCGGAAATTCTCGCCGGCTTTAAAAAGCAGGGCACCCATCAGGCGCTGGACGACATTCGTGAGTCGGTGGCCGAACTGGCGTATTACCGCGAACATTTCATCCAGCTCTAAGGTGCGAGGGCCTCTGCGGGGAAAACGCCGGTTTTAGCCGCTTAATTCGCCAATCTGGCGCTTTAATCGGCAATCAAACAAAAATCGCGTTTTTTTGCTTTCAGGGGCTTGCGGCAAAAAGGATTTCTCGTATAATGCGCACCCCGTACCGATGAAGAATTTCGTAACGTTCCACCATCGATACGCCGGGCGGGAATAGCTCAGTTGGTAGAGCACGACCTTGCCAAGGTCGGGGTCGCGAGTTCGAGTCTCGTTTCCCGCTCCAAATTCAACAATGTCGCGATGCGGCATGATGAATAAATAAAGCAGTATCAAGCAGTACCTATGCGACGCGGGAATAGCTCAGTTGGTAGAGCGCAACCTTGCCAAGGTTGAGGTCGCGAGTTCGAGCCTCGTTTCCCGCTCCAAAAATTCAAAGGTCACGCCAGTGTTTGGTGGCCGGATGCCAAAAGCATCTCAATGCGGGAATAGCTCAGTTGGTAGAGCACGACCTTGCCAAGGTCGGGGTCGCGAGTTCGAGTCTCGTTTCCCGCTCCAATTTTCTCTTCGTTTCAAACTCAAATCCAACGCCTTATCCGGCGCGGGTTTTTGTCCCGTTTTACACGCCTGGTAAAAATGTTGTGAACAGAGTTATCCACAGCCTCTGCACATAAACTCGCCTGCCTGAAAAATCAACGTCATACAAATTAAATATTTATCTATTTGATTTATAAGTTTATTTATTTATCCCAAAACGTTATGCCGATCACTTGCTCTTTTTGTTGCAGTTGAAAGACAACGTGTTTTTATTTTTATGCACAAATCCACAGAGTGAGTCTTCCGGCGCTACGTCCGAATGGCGCACGCCGTCAGGCATCCCTTGGCAAACCTTTTTCCACAGCCCGTATCAGCCGTTTTTTCTGCGCCGTTTGCACCTCGATGCCCTGCGCTTCGCGGCGGGCGAGCTGTTGCGCCAGCGCCCAGTGGATATGTTCGTCCAGCATGGCGTTTTGGCCCAAACGGGTGCGCAGTGCGAGCACTATGCCGTCCTCGTAGGGCGCATTGCCCAGCGCCACGGCGATATTGCGCAGCCAGCGCAGGTGGCCGATGCGGCGTATCGCCGAGCCTTCGGTGATGCGCAGGAATTTTTCCTCCGTCCAGTTGAACAGATCGATCAGCTGCGGCGCATGCAGCGCGGCGCGCGGGCTGAAATCGTCTTCGTCGGTAAGCTGCGAAAAGCGGTTCCACGGGCAGATCAGCTGGCAGTCGTCGCAGCCGTAGATGCGGTTGCCGAGCAGCGGGCGGAACTCCTCCGGGATCGCGCCTTCCAGCTCGATGGTCAGGTAGGAGATGCAGCGCCGGGCGTCTACGGTATAGGGGGCGACGATGGCGCCGGTCGGGCAGGTGGTGATGCAGGCGACGCAGCGGCCGCACTGCTCTTCCTGCGGCTGGTCTACCGGCAGCGGCAGATCGATCAGCAATTCGCCGAGGAAAAACCACGACCCGGCTTCACGGTTGAGAATTAGTGAGTGTTTACCAACCCAGCCGATGCCCGCCTTGGCGGCCAGTGCGCGTTCCATCACCGGCGCAGAATCGACAAAGGGGCGGAAATTCAACTCGCCGCAGTAGGCCTGGATCTGATCGCCCAACTTTTTCAGGCGCTGGCGCAACAGCTTGTGATAGTCGCGCCCCAGCGCATAGCGGCTGACGTAGCCCAGCTGCGGATTTTGCAAGGTGCTGGCAAATGCCGCCTTGGCCGGCAGGTAGTTCATGCGTACGCTGATCACTCGCAGCGTGCCCGGCAACAGTTCGTGAGGGCGTGCGCGCAGCATGCCGTGGCGCGCCATCCATTCCATTTCGCCGTGGTACTGTTTGTCGAGCCAGGCCTGCAGCTTCGGCTCTTCAAGGCTCAAATCGGTATCGCAGATGCCAACCTGCTGGAATCCTAGCGATTGCCCCCATTGCTTGATATGTTGGGCGAGTTGATGGAGATCGAGGGGGTGCGTCATGACGGGCCACAGTGAAAAAGCATACGCTGACAGTTTACCACACTCTGTCTGGCCTGCGGATTGGATCCGTCGCTCGGAACCTGCAGCGGCGGCCTCGCTCGGTATTTCTCTTTACGATTTGATGCAGCGCGCCGGTCAGGCGGCCTACGCGCTGGCGCGCAACGCGTACCCCTCCCGCGACCACTGGCTGGTGCTGTGCGGCCACGGCAACAACGGCGGCGACGGCTATGTGGTGGCGCGCCTGGCGAAGGCGGCGGGCGTGCAGGTGACGCTGATCGCCTGCGACGGCGCACGGCCTTTGCCACCGGAGGCCGCAGCGGCCCGCGAGGCCTGGCAAGCCGCAGGCGGCGACATTCTGCCGGCGAGCAGCCGCTGGCCGGCGTCTGTTTCTCTCATCATCGACGGCCTGTTAGGTACCGGCCTGGGCAGTGCGCCGCGTGCGCCCTACGAGGCGCTGATCGAGGCCGCCAACCGCCATTCGGCACCGGTGGTGGCTCTTGACATCCCGTCCGGCCTGCTGGCGGAGAGCGGCGCGGCGCCGGGCGCGGTCGTGCGTGCCGCTCACACCGTCACGTTCATCGGCCTCAAACCGGGGTTGCTGACCGGCCAGGCGCGCGACTGGGTCGGGCAACTTCATCAGAATGCGCTAGGCTTATCGGGTTGGTTGGCGAAGCAACCGGAGCAGATTCAGCGGCTTACCGCCGAGGTGTTGCCGCGTTGGCTGCATCCGCGCCGTCCCTGCGCCCATAAGGGCGAGCATGGCCGCCTGCTGTTGGTGGGCGGCGATCGCGGGTTCGGCGGCGCCATTCGCATGGCGGCAGAGGCGGCGCTGCGCAGTGGGGCTGGGTTGGTGCGAGTGCTTACTCACATGGAGCATGTCGCGCCGCTGTTGGCGGCCCGGCCTGAGCTGATGGCGCAGGCGCTGGACGAGGCGACGCTGCGGCAGGCGATGCAATGGGCGGATGTGCTGGTGATTGGCCCGGGTCTGGGACAGGCTGAGTGGGGCAAAAACGCCCTGAACGTGCTGCAAACCAGCGATAAACCGGCCTTGTGGGACGCCGATGCGCTGAACTTGCTGGCATTAAATCCCGAGAAACGGCAGAATCGCGTGATGACTCCGCATCCTGGAGAGGCTGCTCGGCTGTTGAGCTGCAGCACTGCCGACATCGAGAGTGATCGCTTACTTGCCGTGCGCAAGCTGACGGCGCGCTACGGTGGCGTGGCGGTGCTGAAAGGCGCCGGTACGCTGATCGCCGATGAGCAGGGGCAGATGGCGATCGCCGACGTCGGCAACGCCGGCATGGCCTCCGGCGGCATGGGCGATGTGCTGTCGGGCATCATCGGCGGTTTGCTGGCGCAAAAGCTCTCGCTGTATGATGCCGCCTGTGCGGGCTGCGTCGTACACGGCGCGGCCGGCGATCGCGTAGCGGAAAGACAAGGAACAAGAGGCATGTTGGCGACCGATTTACTGCCGGACATCCTTCATTTCGTTAACCCTGAGTGGGCAAAATAGACTTTATCGAATGAAAGAACTCGTTTTACCTCTGCCGGACGAGGCAGCGACTGTCGCTTTGGGCACCACTTTGGCCCAGGCCTGCGATCGCGCCAGCGTCATCTATCTCTACGGCGACCTGGGCGCCGGTAAAACCACCTTCAGCCGTGGTTTCCTGCAGGCGTTAGGGCATCAGGGCAACGTCAAAAGCCCGACCTACACGCTGGTGGAACCCTATGCCTTGCAGCCGCTGGCGGTGTATCACTTCGATCTGTATCGCCTGGCCGATCCGGAAGAGCTTGAATTCATGGGTATTCGCGATTACTTCGCGCAAGACGCCATCTGCCTGGTCGAATGGCCGCAGCAGGGCACCGGCGTGCTGCCGGAGCCGGATCTGGCGCTGCATCTTAGCTATCAGGGCGAGGGGCGAGAGGCGAAGATCGAGGCGATTTCCGCATACGGCAGCCAGCTGTTAGACCGCATTCATGGATCACAGGGATGATGCTGCAATGACGCACGTGTTGAAAAAATTTGCGGTCATCATGCTGATCGCCGTGCTGGGGCCGCTCGGCGCGCTGAACGCGCTGGCGGCGTCCTCGCTGTCCGATATCAAAGTGTCCAACGCCCAACGCGAAGCGACGGTGTCGGTGAGCTTCAATGGCCCGCCGGACTATGCGTTTTTCCCGCTGCACGGCCCGGAACGCGTGGTGCTGGACGTTAACCAGAAGGGCAAGGTCGGCGGTCTTCCGCTCAATTTCAGCGGGCAAAACCTGGTGAAAAGCATTCGTTCCAGCGCGCCGAAAGACGCGCAGAGCGTGCGCCTGGTGTTTGATCTGACCCAGCGCGCCAAAACCCGCGTCGCCACCCGCCAGAACGGCGGCGTGCATACCGTGGTGTTCACCATTACGGCCGAAGGCGGCGCCAATACCGTGGTGCGTAAAGCGCCGGTGCAAACGCCTGCGCCGGTTGCGGTCAATCCACCGCCGCGTCAGGCGCCGGTCACGGTCAGCCAGCCACCGCGCCAGGCGCCGGTCGCGGTGCGTGAAGCGCCGGAGCCGCCGCTGCGCAAAGCGCCGACAGGATCGAATCCCTTCACCAATAAACAGACCGTGGTCGCAGGCACCGCCACAGAGGTCACGCCGCGCAGCAGCCGCGTTTCCGCCGGTTCCGGCGATCGGGTGGTGGTAGCGATCGACGCCGGCCACGGCGGCCAGGACCCGGGCGCCATTGGCCCGAGCGGGCTGAAAGAAAAGAATGTCACCATCGCCATCGCGCGCCGCCTGCAGGCGATGCTGGACGCCGATCCGCAGTTCAAACCGGTGCTGACCCGTACCGGCGACTATTTCATCTCGGTGATGGGGCGCTCCGATGTGGCGCGTAAACAGGGCGCCAACGTGCTGGTCTCTATCCACGCCGACGCCGCGCCAAACCGCAGCGCCAGCGGGGCCTCCGTCTGGGTGCTGTCCAATCGCCGCGCCAACAGCGAAATGGCCGGCTGGCTCGAACAGCATGAGAAACAGTCCGAGCTGCTCGGCGGCGCCGGCGATCTGCTGGCCAACAGCCAGGCTGACCCTTACCTGAGCCAGGCAGTGCTGGATCTGCAGTTCGGCCACTCGCAGCGCGTGGGATACGACGTGGCGGTGAAAGTGCTGCAGCAGTTGCAGAGTGTCGGATCGTTGCATAAACGCCGGCCGGAACACGCCAGCCTGGGCGTGCTGCGTTCGCCGGATATTCCCTCGCTGCTGGTGGAAACCGGATTTATCAGCAATAGCACGGAGGAGCGGCTGCTGGGCAGTAGCGCGTATCAGGAGAAGATTGCCAGAGCCATTCATAACGGCCTGCGCAGCTACTTCCTGGCGCATCCGCTGCAAGCCGACCCAAAGGTGGAAAACCGACCGCTGGACGTCGCAGCGGCGGTTAACACCTCAACACCAGACGTGCGCCAGCCTGAGCCTATCGTCAGCTCGGCCGGCGCGAGCCGCAGCGTAAGCGGCAAGACCCGGATCCACGTGGTGAAGCGTGCGGAAACGCTGTCCGGCATCGCCGACAGCTACGGCACCACCATGGCGGCGCTGCGGGATCTGAACAAACTGAAAAAAGACGGCGTGTGGGTAGGGCAACGTCTGAAGGTGCCGGCGGGGAAAGCCGCCGCCGTCACCACCACCGTCGCCAAGGCGAAAACGCCGGTGAAGAAAACGTCTAAACATAAAGTGGCCCGCGGGGATACGCTCTCCTCCATCGCTTCTCGCTACGGGGTCAGCGTCGGCGATCTGAAACGGGTCAATAATCTGAAGTCGGACGTCGCGCCGCTGGATCGGACGCTGACCATTCCGCAGGCCTAGCGCCATCGCTACAGGAGCCAGCATGCCTATCCAGGTGTTACCGCCGCAGCTTGCCAACCAGATTGCCGCCGGAGAGGTGGTTGAACGCCCCGCGTCGGTCGTCAAGGAGCTGGTGGAAAACAGCCTGGACGCCGGCGCAACGCGCATCGATATCGATATTGAACGCGGCGGTGCCAAGCTGATCCGCATTCGCGACAACGGCTGCGGCATCGGCAAGGACGATCTGGCGTTGGCGCTGGCGCGGCACGCCACCAGTAAAATCAGCACGCTCGACGATCTGGAGGCTATCGTCAGCCTCGGTTTCCGCGGCGAAGCGCTGGCCAGTATCAGCTCGGTTTCCCGTTTGACCCTGACGTCGCGCACCGCCGAGCAAAGCGAGGCGTGGCAAGCCTATGCCGAAGGGCGCGAGCAGGCGGTGACCGTCAAACCCGCCGCGCACCCGGTCGGGAGCACGCTGGAAGTGCTGGATCTGTTTTACAATACGCCGGCGCGCCGCAAGTTCATGCGCACCGAAAAAACCGAATTCGGCCATATCGATGAAGTGGTGCGGCGCATTGCGCTGGCGCGTTTCGATGTGGCGATCAACCTCAGCCACAACGGCAAACCGATCCGCCAATACCGGGCGGCGAAAGAAGAGAGCCAGCACGAACGCCGTTTGGGCAGCATCTGCGGCCCGGCGTTCTTGCAGCATGCGCTGAACATCGACTGGCAGCACGGCGATTTGAGCATCCGCGGTTGGGTGGCGGATCCGGCCGGGGCGCGCCAGCTGGGTGAAATGCAGTATTGCTACGTCAACTGCCGCATGATGCGCGATCGCTTGATCAATCACGCTATTCGTCAGGCCTATCAGGATCAGCTGAAGGACGATCAGCAGCCCGCTTACGTGCTGTATCTGGAGGTCGATCCGCACCAGGTGGACGTCAACGTTCATCCCGCCAAGCACGAGGTGCGTTTCCATCAGGCGCGGCTGGTGCACGATTTTATCTACCAGGCGGTAACCACCGTGCTGCAGCAGGCCGGTCAGACGCCGCCGCTGCCGCTGGCGGAAACGCCTGACGAAGCGCCCGCGCCGGTCTGGCAGCCGGAGAACCGCATCGCCGCCGGCGGCAACCATTTTTCTCAGCCTGCGCCGCGCCGTGAAACGCCGCCACCGGCCGGCACCGCCCGCGAGCGGGCGCCGCAGCCGGGTTGGCAAACGGCGGGCGGTTACCAGAAACGCGAAGGCGAGCTGTACGGTAAACTGATGCAGCCCGCCGCCGAGCCGCAGGCCGATGCCGCGCCGGAAGTTTCGAGCAAGCCGCCGCTGTTCCCGCCGGCGAAAGCCGCAGCGGAAACGCCGTTGGCGGGCGGCCAACACAGTTTTGGCCGGGTGTTGATGATCCATCCGCCGTGCTACGCGCTGATTGAGCAGCGCCAGCAGCCGGCGTTGCTCAATCTGGCGGTAGCCGAACGCTGGCTGCGCCAGGCGCAGCTCAACCCGCCGGCGGAAGGGCTGCGGCCGCAGCCGCTGCTGATCCCGATTAAGCTGACGTTGGAGAAGCGCGAAGCGGCGGCCATTGCACGGCATCAGGCGCTGCTCGTGGCGATGGGGCTGGATCTGCAGACGGATCATGGCCGTGTGACGCTGCGCGCAGTGCCTTTACCATTACGCCAACAAAATTTACAAAAACTGATACCCGAACTGTTAGGCTATCTGGCCGAACATCAGGAGATGTCGCCCGCGGTGCTGGCCACCTGGCTCGCTCGCCGTCTTGGCAGCGAACATGAACAGTGGAACACCTCGCAAGCGATACAATTGTTGACCGACGTTGAACGACTTTGCCCGCAGCTGGTCAAATCGCCACCGAGCGGACTTTTACAACCCGTTGATTTACAGGCCGCACTGGCGGCCCTCAAGCATGACTGACACTGAAATGACACCACGTCCCCCGGCTATTTTCATCATGGGGCCGACCGCCTCGGGCAAGACCGCGCTGGCGATCGCGCTGCGCGAACGCCTGCCGGTGGAACTGATCAGCGTCGATTCCGCGCTGATTTACCGCGGCATGGATATCGGCACCGCCAAGCCGAGCGCCGAAGAATTGGCGCAGGCGCCGCATCGGCTGATCGATATCCGCGATCCCGCCGAAGCCTACTCGGCCGCGGAGTTTCGCGCCGACGCGCTGAAGGAGATGGCCGACATCACCGCCGCCGGGCGCATTCCGCTGCTGGTCGGTGGCACCATGTTGTATTTCAAGGCGTTGCTGGAAGGATTGTCGCCGCTGCCGTCCGCCGATCCCGCGGTGCGCGAGCGCATCGAACGGCAAGCGGCGGAGCAGGGCTGGGAGGCGTTGCATCGGCAGTTGCAGGCGATCGATCCGGTCGCGGCATTGAGAATTCATCCGAATGATCCGCAGAGACTGTCCAGAGCACTGGAAGTTTTTTTTATTTCGGGTAAAACTTTAACGGAACTGACTAAAATTTCGGGTGAATCGTTGCCGTATCAAGTTCACCAATTTGCGATAGCGCCGACCAGCCGTGAGTTGATCCATCAACGCATCGAGCTACGGTACCATCAAATGTTGGCGGCGGGTTTTGAGACGGAAGCGCGTGCACTTTTCGCACGGGGTGATTTGCATACGGACTTGCCCTCCATTCGCTGTGTCGGTTACCGCCAGATGTGGTCATACTTGTCTGGTGAAATTAGTTACGATGAGATGGTTTATCGTGGTATTTGCGCAACACGTCAGTTGGCTAAACGCCAGATGACCTGGTTACGGGGTTGGGAGTCGGTCCATTGGTTGGACAGTGAAAAGCCGGGAGAGGCTTTGGACTCGGTGACACAGGTTGTTAGTGCATAGGTTGGGTGATTGTGTACAATTGCTGAGTATTCAGCGCGCAAATTTTTTACGTCGTTTATTTTAGAGCCGACAGGTTCTTAGTTACAAACAACAAGCAAATAAGGAAAAGATAGAATGGCTAAGGGGCAATCTTTGCAAGATCCGTTCCTGAACGCATTGCGTCGTGAACGTGTTCCGGTTTCTATTTATTTGGTGAATGGTATTAAGCTGCAAGGCCAGATTGAGTCTTTTGACCAGTTTGTCATCCTGTTGAAGAACACGGTTAGCCAGATGGTGTACAAGCACGCTATCTCTACCGTTGTCCCGTCTCGCCCGGTCTCGCATCACAGCAACAACCCGAGCGGCGGTTCAAGCAACTATCACCATGGCAACAATCCGTCTGCGCAGCAACAGCCGCAGCAGGAAAGCGATGACGCTGAATAAAGCGCGTTGCAAGTCAACCATGACGGGGAGCATAAGCAGCCGCGGGCTGTTTATGTCCCCCAAACTCACGGTGAGTGTCCGTTTGAGAGGTTGCACGCTTGTTTGACCGTTATGAAGCCGGTGAGCAGGCCGTACTGGTTCATATCTATTTCTCGCAAGACAAAGATACGGAAGACCTCAACGAGTTCGAATCGTTGGTTTCCTCAGCCGGTGTCGAAGCTTTGCAAGTGGTGACCGGTAGCCGCAAAGCCCCGCATCCGAAGTACTTTGTCGGCGAAGGAAAGGCCGAAGAAATTGCAGATGCGGTGAAAGCCAGCGGCGCGTCTGTTGTCCTGTTTGATCATTCCCTTTCCCCGGCGCAGGAAAGAAACCTCGAGCGCCTGTGCGAATGCCGGGTGATCGATCGCACCGGGCTGATTTTAGACATCTTCGCCCAGCGTGCCCGCACCCATGAAGGTAAGCTGCAGGTGGAGCTGGCGCAGTTGCGTCACATCGCCACGCGTCTGGTACGCGGTTGGACGCACCTGGAGCGGCAAAAAGGGGGGATTGGCCTGCGCGGGCCGGGGGAAACCCAGCTTGAGACCGACCGTCGCCTGTTGCGCGATCGCATCAGCTTGATTCTGCGCCGCCTGGAGCGGGTAGAAAAGCAGCGTGAACAAGGCCGACGCGCGCGGACCCGCGCCGATGTGCCGACCGTATCGCTGGTGGGCTACACCAACGCCGGCAAATCCACCCTGTTTAATCGAATAACGTCTGCCGAGGTGTATGCGGCGGACCAGCTATTTGCCACCCTGGATCCTACGTTGCGGCGCATTGACGTGCCGGACGTGGGGGATACCGTGTTGGCGGATACCGTAGGCTTTATCCGGCACCTGCCGCACGATCTGGTGGCCGCCTTCAAGGCGACGCTGCAGGAAACGCGCCAGGCATCTCTGCTGCTGCACGTCATCGATGCCGCAGATCCGCGCGTCGATGAGAACATCGAAGCGGTGAACACCGTGCTGGCGGAGATAGACTCGGATGAAATCCCTACACTGTTAGTGATGAACAAAATAGATATGCTGGACGATTTTGTGCCGCGTATCGACCGCAACGACGAAAACCTGCCGATCCGGGTGTGGCTGTCCGCCGCCAGCGGAGAGGGAATTCCGTTGCTGTATCAGGCGTTGACGGAGCGCTTATCGGGGGAGATCGCGCATTACGAATTGCGCTTACCGCCACGGGCAGGCCGTCTTCGCAGCCGTTTTTACCAGCTTCAGGCGATTGAAAAAGAGTGGAACGAAGAAGACGGCAGCATTGGCGTGGTGGTGCGAATGCCGATCGTCGAATGGCGTCGTCTCTGCAAGCAAGAACAGGACCTGATTGACTTTATCGTATGATCATATCCTGTTACATTTATGCTTCGCGAAAGCCTGAAGTACCCAATCACAGAATATGGAGCTAAAACATGGCGTGGAATCAGCCCGGTAATAACGGACAGGACCGCGACCCGTGGGGGAGCAGCAATAACAATGGCGGCAACTCTGGCGGTAACAACAAAGGCGGTCGTGATCAAGGGCCACCTGATTTGGACGATATCTTCCGCAAACTGAGCAAGAAATTGAGCGGTTTCGGCGGGGGCAAAGGCTCCAACAGCAATAGCGGCGGCACCGGCACCTCTGGTCCAGGCTTCAGCGGCCGCATTATCGGTATCGCGGCGGTGGCCGTGGTGGTGATTTGGGCCGCCAGCGGCTTCTACACCATCAAGGAAGCCGAGCGCGGCGTCGTGACGCGTTTCGGCAAGTTCAGCCACCTGGTGCAGCCGGGCCTGAACTGGAAGCCGACCTTCATCGACGACGTGCGTCCGGTGAACGTGGAATCCGTGCGCGAGCTGGCGGCGTCCGGCGTGATGCTGACCTCCGATGAAAACGTGGTGCGCGTGGAAATGAACGTGCAGTACCGCGTGACCAACCCGGAAGCGTACCTGTTCAGCGTCGTCAATGCCGACGACAGCCTGAGCCAGGCGACCGACAGCGCCCTGCGCGGCGTGATCGGCAAATACTCGATGGACCGCATCCTGACCGAAGGCCGTACCGTGGTGCGTAACGATACGCAGCGCATGCTGGAAGAGACCATCCGTCCTTACAACATGGGCATCACGCTGCTGGACGTCAACTTCCAGGCGGCGCGTCCGCCGGAAGAGGTGAAGGCGTCGTTCGACGATGCGATCGCCGCGCGTGAAAACGAGCAGCAATACATCCGTGAGGCGGAAGCTTACGCCAACGAAGTTCAGCCGCGTGCGAACGGCCAGGCGCAGCGTCTGCTGGAAGACTCCAAGGCTTATAAGGACCGTACCGTCCTGGAAGCCCAGGGTGAGGTGGCGCGTTTTGCCAAGCTGTTGCCGGAATACAAGTCCGCACCGCAGATCACCCGCGAGCGTCTGTATATCGAAACCATGGAAAAAGTGCTGGGCCATACCCGTAAGGTGTTGGTGAGCGACAAAGGCAACAACCTGATGGTGCTGCCGCTGGATCAGATGCTGCGCGGCCAAGGCGCGGCGCCGGAGAGCGGCAACAAGGATACCAGCCTGATTCGCCTCAATCCGAATCCTGCGCCGGCTGCCAACAGCAGCGCCCCGCGCACCAGCGGCGGTTCGATTATGGATCAGCGCCGGGCGAATGCGCAGCGTGACGACACCACTCGCGTAGGGAGAGAGTAATCAATGCGTAAGTCTTTTGTAGTTATTGTCCTCGCGGTGCTGGTGGTGCTGTACGCTTCGCTGTTCGTGGTGCAGGAAGGCCAGCGCGGCATCGTGCTGCGCTTCGGCAAGGTTCTGCGCGACGGCGAAAACAAGCCGCTGGTGTATGCGCCGGGTCTGCACCTCAAGATCCCGTTCATTGAGACCGTGAAGAACCTGGATGCGCGCATCCAGACCATGGACAACCAGGCCGATCGTTTCGTGACCAGCGAGAAGAAAGACCTGATCGTCGACTCCTATCTGAAGTGGCGCATCAGCGACTTCAGCCGTTACTACCTGGCGACCGGCGGTGGCGACGTCTCCCAGGCCGAAGTGCTGCTGAAACGCAAGTTCAGCGACCGTCTGCGTTCCGAAATCGGCCGCCTGGACGTGAAAGACATCGTGACCGACTCGCGCGGCAAGCTGATGTCCGACGTGCGTGACGCGCTGAACACCGGCACTGTGGGTGATGGCGAAGAAGTGGCGACCACCGAAGCCGATGACGCTATCGCCTCTGCGGCGGCGCGCGTTGAGCGGGAAACCACCGGCAAACAGCCGCAGGTGAACCCGAACAGCATGGCGGCGCTGGGCATCGAAGTGATCGACGTGCGTATCAAGCAGATCAACCTGCCGGCGGAAGTGTCCGACGCCATCTACCAGCGTATGCGCGCCGAGCGTGAAGCGGTAGCCCGTCGTCTGCGCTCGCAGGGCCAGGAAGAAGCCGAGAAGCTGCGCGCCAGCGCGGACTACGAGGTGACCCGCACCTTGGCTGAAGCCGAGCGTCAGGCGCGTATCACCCGCGGTGAAGGCGATGCCGAAGCGGCCAAGCTGTTCGCCAACGCGTTCAGCCAGGATCCGGACTTCTATGCCTTTATCCGCAGCCTGCGTGCCTATGAAGCCAGCTTCAAGGACAACCAGGACGTGCTGGTACTTAGCCCGGACAGCGATTTCTTCCGCTACATGAAGTCGCCTGATAGCCTGCGCAAGTAAGCGCGGCAGGCAATCTGATCGAGGGCCCGTTTTCGCGGGCCCTTTCTCGTTTTTGGGGGATGCATGAACTCAACGATTTGGCTGGCGCTCGGGCTGGTTCTGGTGTTGGAAGGATTGGGGCCGATGCTGTTTCCGCAGGCCTGGCGCAAAATGATTGTGGCGATGTCGCAGTTGCCGGACGCGACGCTGCGGCGATTTGGCGGTGGAATAGTGGTTGCGGGCTGCGTGATCTACTACATGTTGAGCGGCCGCACGGGTCTTTAAAGTCTAGCCCAAAATTTATGCAATCGTATGCTAAAAGTGCTGAAAATCGAAAATTACGGTGGTAGAATCCATTTTTAAGCAATCGGTGATTTTGAAAAATGGGTAAGAACGTCGTCGTACTGGGCACCCAATGGGGTGACGAAGGTAAAGGCAAGGTTGTAGACCTGCTGACTGAACGGGCTCAATATGTTGTGCGCTACCAAGGTGGCCATAACGCTGGCCACACTCTGGTAATCAACGGTGAAAAAACCGTTCTTCATTTAATTCCTTCAGGTATTCTGCGTGAAAACGTCACCAGCATCATCGGCAACGGTGTTGTTCTGGCGCCGGACGCGTTGATGAAAGAAATGGGTGAACTCGAAGCGCGTGGCATCCCGGTACGCGAACGTCTGTTACTCTCTGAAGCTTGCCCGTTGATCCTGCCTTACCACGTTGCGTTGGATAACGCGCGTGAGAAAGCGCGCGGCGCAAAAGCGATCGGCACCACCGGTCGCGGCATCGGCCCGGCTTACGAAGATAAAGTGGCTCGTCGCGGTCTGCGCGTCAGCGATCTGTTCAACAAAGAAACCTTCGCCGTTAAGCTCAAAGAGATCGTCGATTACCACAACTTCCAGCTGGTCAACTACTACAAAGTTGAAGCCGTCGATTATCAGGCGACGCTGGACTACGTGCTGTCTATCGCCGACATCCTGACCGCCATGGTGGTTGACGTTTCCGAACTGCTGGACGGCGCGCGCAAGCGTGGCGACCTGATCATGTTCGAAGGCGCTCAGGGCACCCTGCTGGATATCGACCACGGTACTTACCCGTACGTCACCTCTTCCAACACCACCGCCGGCGGCGTGGCTACCGGTTCCGGCATCGGCCCGCGTTATGTGGACTACGTGCTGGGCATCGTGAAAGCCTACTCCACTCGCGTGGGTGCAGGCCCGTTCCCAACCGAACTGTTCGATGAAACCGGCGAGTACCTGTGCAAGCAGGGTAACGAGTTCGGCGCCACCACCGGCCGTCGTCGTCGTACCGGCTGGCTGGACGCGGTAGCGGTGCGTCGTGCCGTGCAGATCAACTCCCTGTCCGGCTTCTGCCTGACCAAGCTGGACGTCCTGGACGGCCTGAAAGAAGTGAAGATCTGCGTGGGCTACCGCATGCCGGACGGCCGTGAAGTGGATACCACTCCGCTGGCGGCTGAAGGCTGGGAAGGCATCGAGCCTATCTACGAAACCATGCCAGGCTGGAGTGAAACCACCTTTGGCGTGAAAGAGCACAGCAAGCTGCCTCAGGCTGCGCTGAACTACATCAAGCGCATCGAAGAAGTGACCGGCGTACCGGTAGACATTATCTCTACCGGCCCGGATCGCAGCGAAACCATGATCCTGCGCGACCCGTTCGACGCATAATCAGGCTTTGCGGCATTAAACAAACCGGGCGCGTCCCGGTTTGTTTTTATCCTGACTCCCTCCGATTGCGGTTTCACGTCAAAAAATCCTTTCATAAACCCGCCTTAGGGCGCGGGATTCGCTAAATAATTAGCGACGAACTCTCCGGCTGGTTTATTATCCAATGAGTAATCTTTTGAATAGCGCCGAAAAGCGGCGTATCAGACGGGTAAAACGATACCCAGAGGTAAGATGTGCAGTTAACAAGTTTTACTGATTATGGCCTGCGGGCGTTGATCTACATGGCCTCGTTGCCGCAGGACAAGATGACCAGCATCTCGGAAGTGACCGAGGTTTATGGCGTGTCTCGCAACCATATGGTGAAGATCATCAATCAGTTGAGCCGGGTAGGTTTTGTCACGGCGGTGCGCGGCAAGCATGGCGGCATTCGCTTGGGCAAACCGGCCGAGGGCATTCGCCTCGGCGACGTGGTACGGGCGCTGGAGCCGCTCGCGCTGGTTAACTGCAGCAGTGATTTTTGCCACATCACCCCTGCCTGCCGATTGAAGCAGGTGCTCCACCAGGGCGTACAGAATTTCCTTGAAGAGCTGGATAAGCATACGTTGGCCGACATGGTCGAAGACAATCCGCCGCTCTACAAGCTATTGCTTGTCGAATAAAACGACGTTGAGAAGACAAGGCTCAACGTCATCCTGCTGATGACAACGGAGGAACCGCAATGTCACAAGATCCATTCCTGGAACGAGAAGCAGAAAAATACGAATCCCCTATCCCCAGTCGTGAATATATCCTGGCCCATTTGGCGAAAAGAGAAACGCCGGCCAACCGCGAAGAACTGGGCAACGAACTGGGCCTCAGCGGTGAAGAGCAGCTGGAAGCGCTGCGTCGCCGCCTGCGCGCCATGGAGCGCGATGGCCAGTTAGTGTTTACCCGCCGCCAGTGCTACGCGCTGCCGGAACGTCTGGATCTGCTGCGCGGCACGGTGATCGGCCACCGCGACGGCTACGGCTTCCTGCGCGTTGAAGGCAGCAAAGACGATCTGTACCTGTCTGCCGAACAGATGAAAATGGCGATCCACGGTGACGTGGTGTTGGCGCAGGCGCTGGGCGCGGATCGCAAAGGGCGCCGCGAAGCGCGTATCGTGCGCGTGCTGGTGCCGAAAACCAGCCAGATTGTCGGCCGCTTCTTCATGGACGCCGGTACCGGCTTCGTGGTGCCGGACGACAGCCGTCTGAGCTTCGATATTCTGATCCCGGCGGACAGCGTCAGCGGCGCGCGCATGGGCTTTATGGTGGTGGTGGAGCTGACTCAGCGCCCGACCCGCCGCACCAAGGCGGTCGGCAAGATCGTCGAGATCCTCGGCGACAAGATGGGCACCAGCATGGCGGTGGACATCGCGCTGCGCACCCATGAGATCCCGCATACCTGGCCGCCGCAGGTGGAAAAACAGGTGGCCGATCTCAGCGAGCAGGTGCCGGAAGCGGCCAAGAAGGGCCGCGTCGATCTGCGCAAGCTGCCGTTGGTGACCATCGACGGTGAAGACGCACGCGACTTCGATGACGCCGTGTACTGTGAGAAGAAACGCGGCGGCGGCTGGCGCCTGTGGGTGGCGATCGCCGACGTCAGTTACTACGTGCGCCCGCGCACCGCGCTGGACGACGAAGCGCGCAGCCGCGGCAACTCGGTGTACTTCCCGTCGCAGGTGATCCCGATGCTGCCGGAAGTGCTGTCCAACGGGCTGTGCTCCCTGAACCCGCAGGTCGATCGCCTGTGCATGGTGTGCGAGATGACCATCTCCGCCCAGGGGCGCCTGTCTACGGCCAAGTTTTACGAGGCGGTGATGAGCTCGCATGCTCGCCTGACCTACAACAAGGTGTGGCACATTCTGCAGGGCGATCAGGAGCTGCGCGAGCACTACCATCCGCTGGTCAAGCACCTGGAAGAGCTGCACGCGATGTACAAGGTGCTGGATAAGGCGCGCGCCGAGCGCGGCGGCATCGCGTTTGAAACCGAAGAAGCCAAGTTCATTTTCAACGCCGAGCGTCGCATCGAGCGCGTGGAGCCGACGGTGCGCAACGACGCCCACAAGCTGATCGAAGAGTGCATGATCATGGCCAACGTGGCGGCCGCGCGCTTCGTCGAGAAACGCAACGAGCCGGCGCTGTACCGCGTGCACGATCGTCCGAGCGACGACCACATCTCCGCGCTGCGCAGCGTGCTGAGCGAGCTGGGGCTGACGCTGGGCGGCGGCAACAAGCCGCAGCCGAAGGACTATGCGGTGCTGATGGATGAAGTGTCCGAGCGCCCTGACCACGAAATGCTGCAAACCATGTTGCTGCGCTCGATGAAGCAGGCGATTTACGATCCGGAAAACCGCGGCCACTTCGGCCTGGCGCTGGCGTCTTACGGCCACTTCACCTCGCCAATCCGTCGTTATCCGGATCTGGCGCTGCACCGCGCGATCAAATATCAGCTGGCCAAAGAACACGGCGAGCCGAAAGAGCGCTGGACGCCGACCGGCGGCTGGCACAGTGAATTCGAAGAGATGCTGCAGCTGGGCGAACACTGCTCGATGACCGAACGCCGCGCGGACGAAGCGACGCGTAACGTCGCCGACTGGCTGAAGTGTGACTTCATGCAGGATCACGTCGGTGAAGTGTTCAGCGGCATCATCTCCAGCGTGACCGGCTTCGGTTTCTTCGTGCGCCTGAACGATCTGTTCATCGACGGGCTGGTGCACGTATCAACGCTGGATAATGATTACTATCGCTACGATAATATCGGCCAGCGCCTGATCGGCGAATCTTCCGGCACCGTCTATCGCCTGGGGGATACGGTGGAGATCCGCGTGGACGCGGTGCACATGGACGAGCGCAAGATCGACTTCGCGCTGGTGTCCAGCACCCGCAAAGCGCGCGGTGAAGGTAAAACCGAGCGCGATCGCGCCAAGAAGGGCGGCCAGCGCACGCTGCGCGACAACGGCAACGCGGGGCGCGGCAAGCGCCGCGGCGGCAAACCGCCGGCCAACTTCGAGCCGGACAGCGCCTTCCGCAAGCAGGATGACGCCAAACCCGCAGACAACGTGAAGAAGGCGAAAAAGAAAGCCAAGAAAGCGTCCGACAAAACGCGGAAAATCGCGGCGGCGACCAAAGCCAAACGCGCAGCCAAGAAGAAAGGTGCCGAGCAGGCTTAACCTGCCGCACATCGTTATCATCGGCCGGTTATCGCCGGCCGCACGAATTTAAAAGAGCATCATGAGCGAAATTATTTACGGCATCCACGCCGTCAAAGCCCTGTTAGAGCGCGATCCGCAACGCTTCCTGGAAGTGTTTATCCTGAAAGGCCGCGAAGATCGCCGCCTGCAACCGCTGATCGCCGAGCTGGAAGCGACCGGCATCGTGATCCAGGTGGCGAACCGCCAATGGCTGGATGACAAGGTTGAAGGCGCGGTGCACCAAGGGATCATCGCCCGGGTGCGCGAGGGGCGTCAGTATCAGGAGAACGATCTGCCGGGCCTGCTGGAAAGCGTGGAGACACCGTTCCTGCTGGTGCTGGACGGCGTGACCGACCCGCACAACCTCGGCGCCTGCCTGCGCAGCGCCGACGCTGCCGGCGTGCACGCGGTGATCGTGCCGCGCGACCGTTCCGCCCAGCTGAACGCCACCGCCAAGAAAGTGGCCTGCGGCGCCGCCGAAAACGTGCCGCTGATCCGCGTGACCAACCTGGCGCGCACGCTGCGTCTGCTGCAGGAAATGAACGTTTGGGTGGTGGGCACCGCCGGCGAAGCCGACCATACGCTGTATCAGAGCAAAATGACCGGCCCGATGGCGCTGGTGATGGGCGCGGAGGGCGAAGGCATGCGCCGTCTGACCCGCGAACACTGCGACGAACTGATCAGCATCCCGATGGCCGGCACCGTCTCTTCGCTGAACGTGTCGGTCGCCACCGGCATCTGCCTGTTCGAAGCGGTGCGCCAGCGCGGCTGATTCTTCTGACGGGGGCTTAGTGCTCCCGTTAATTCCCCCTCTTGTGATCCCGCCTGCGGCAGAAATCTCTGCGCCGACCATACTTACTCCTGACGCTTTTCTCAGGGAGCACTCTCATGGTCTGGACTACGCACACCGTTTTTAACCAACCCAAGCCGCTGGGCAACAGCAACCTGTTTCTCTCCGATACGCCGCTGCGCGAAGCGTTGCAGCGCGAGCAGGGCGGCTGGGATGCCGAGGTATTGGCCTCGCTGGGCCAGCAGCTCGGCACCCAGGAGTCGCTGGAGCTGGGGCGCCTGGCCAATGCCAACCCGCCGGAGCTGCTGCGCTACGACGCCACCGGCCAGCGGCTGGACGACGTTCGCTTTCACCCCGCCTGGCATATCCTGATGCAGGGGCTGATCGCCAACCGGGTGCACAACCTGCCCTGGCAGGAGGATGCGCGCATCGGTTCCTTCGTGGCGCGCGCCGCGCGCTTTATGCTGCATGCGCAGGTCGAGGCCGGCACGCTGTGCCCGGTGACCATGACCTTCGGCGCTACGCCGCTGTTGCTGCAGGCGTTACCGGCCGAGTTTCGCTCCTGGCTGACGCCGCTGTTGTCGGATCGTTATGACGCTCACCTGCTGCCTGGCGGGCAAAAGCGCGGCCTGCTGATCGGCATGGGCATGACGGAGAAACAGGGCGGCTCCGATGTGCTGAGCAATACCACCACCGCCGCGCCGCTCGGCGCGCGCGGGCCGGGTGAAGCCTACCGGCTGGTGGGGCACAAGTGGTTCTTCTCGGTGCCGCAGAGCGATGCGCACCTGGTGTTGGCGCAGGCCGAAGGCGGGTTGTCCTGCTTCTTCCTGCCGCGCATTTTGCCGGACGGCAGCCGCAACGCCATTCGCCTGGAGCGGTTGAAAGACAAGCTGGGCAACCGTTCCAACGCCAGCAGCGAAGTGGAATTTCAGGACGCCACCGCCTGGCTGCTGGGGGAGGAGGGCGACGGCGTGCGGCATATCCTGAAGATGGGCGGCCTGACCCGTTTCGACTGCTCGCTCGGCAGCCACGGCCTGATGCGCCGCGGGCTGTCGGTGGCGCTGTATCATGCGCTGCAGCGGCAGGCGTTCGGCAAGCTCTTGATCGAACAACCGCTGATGCGTCAGGTTCTGGCGCGCATGGCGCTGCGGCTGGAAGGGCATACCGCGTTGCTGTTCCGGCTGGCCCGCGCCTGGGAGAGCCGCAGCAATGAGGGCGAGCTGATCTACAGCCGCCTGCTGACCCCGGCGGCCAAATACAGCATCTGCCGCCAGGGCATGCCGTTCATCGCCGAGGCGATGGAGGTGCTGGGCGGCATCGGCTACTGCGAAGAGAGCGAGCTGCCGCGCCTGTATCGCGAGATGCCGGTCAACAGCATCTGGGAAGGTTCCGGCAACATCATGTGTCTGGACGTATTGCGCAGCCTGCACAAACTGCCGGGTGCGCTCGAGATGCTGCAGTTCGAACTGCAGCCGGTGCGCGGCCAGAATCGGTTGTTCGATCATGCCTGGCGGCAGTGGCAGCAGCGCGCTCGGCAACCGAGTGAGAAGATGGGGCGGCTGCTGACCCAGCAGCTGTTCGATCTGTGCTGCGCCGCGCAGTTGCTGCAGCACGCCAGCCCGCAGGTAGCCGACGCCTGGTGCCATCTGGCGCTGGATCACCGCGGCGAGAGTCTGCTGTCGGCCGAGGTGTGCGAACTGCTGCTGAACCGCGCCATCGGTGGTTAGGGAAAAGGGTGGCGCGCGGCGGCGAAAACCTTTTTAATTCAGTCTCACTCTGACAGGAAAATGCACATGGATATTCTCAGCGCGTTGGCGGCGTTCGCCTCTTACTTCTTCAGCGGTTTCGCCATGGTTTTGGTGTTTCTGTTCGTCTATACCCGCATCACCCCGCACGACGAATGGGCGTTGATCAAGGCCGATAACCAATCCGCCGCCTTTGCTTTCATCGGCGCTTGCCTGGGGTATGTGATCCCGTTGGCCAGCGCGGCGATCAACTCGATCAGCCTGCTGGATTACCTGCTGTGGGGCGTGGTGGCACTGGTGGTGCAACTGCTGCTGTTCGCGGCCGTGAAGATCTACATGCCGCGCATCAGCGACAAGATCGAAGCGAACCACCTGGCCGCCGGGATTTTCCTGGGGGGCGTCTCCGTCAGCGGCGGCGTGTTGAATGCGGCTTGCATGAGCTACTAAAGGTATAAGATGGCCGAGGCGCGCCAGCCAAGCGGGTGCGCCTGTTCTTCCATCCGCAGGATGCGGTAATAGCTGGCGCCGTGCTGGCCGGCGGTGCGGGCGATGGCCTGCTCCGCCTCCTGCGGTGAACCGGGCAGATCGTTAAAGGTGATCTCGGCGATTTCACTGAGCGGCGTCACGCGATCGGCGGGTGCCAGTTCGGCGGACTGTGCGCCGGTGCTGAGCAGCCCTACTGAAAGCAGGAGGGAGGTGAGTGCGGTGGAGCGTTTCATGGCGTTCCCCTTCGTCAGATCCTGAATCGCACCCGCAACATGCGGCATGCTGTCCGCCAGTGTGCAACACCCTACTTCAGCCTGTGCAAAGCCAGTGTAAATCTGCTTAAAAAATCCCCGCCTTACCGATACAGGATCGCCTGGGAATACCATTGGCCCGGCACGACGGTTTCGCTGTTCATGATGATCACGTAATACCGGGCGCCGGCGGCGGTGGCCTTACGCTGGATCTCCGCTTCCACGTCCATCGGGCTGCCGCGCACTACGGCGGTGACGGTACCTATCTTCACCAGCTCGGCGGTCTGCGCGCGGACGATCTCCTGCGCCTGTGCGGTGGGCGGCGGCGGCGGTTTCGGCGTGGTGGTCATGATGCCGCAGGCGGAAAGCTGTGCGGCCAGCGTCAGGATGATGAGTGTACGGACAAGCGTCATGATGACCTCGGAAGAGCCGGTAGATGGCTTCAGTGTAACGCAATATAAGCTGGAACAGATTGAGCTAACGCTGGCCGGCGCAAGTTTGTCATGATGAGTGCCAACAGGTGCGTTGAGGATGAACGGATGATCGAAATTCATGACGAGCGGGCGGGCGATATCGCGGTGATCCATGCGGTGCCGGCGGGGCAGTATCACCGGCCCTTGCCGACGGTGTTCTTCTGTCACGGCTATACCTCGTCGAAAGAGGTGTACGCCTACTTCGCCTATGCGCTGGCGCGCGTCGGTTTTCGGGTGGTATTGCCGGATGCCGATCGGCACGGCGAGCGGTTCGACGGCGATGAGGCGCGGCGTCTGGCCACGTTTTGGGAGATCCTGCGCAGCAATATCGACGAGCTGCCGCAGATCAAGGCGCACTTCGAGCGGCTTGGCCTGATTGCCGACGGGCGTATCGGCGTCGCCGGCGCCTCTATGGGGGGCATGACCGCGCTTGGCGCCTTCGCGCGCTTCCCGTGGGTCCGGGCGGCCGCCAGCCTGATGGGTTCCGGCTATTACCGTTCGCTGGCGCAAACGCTGTATCCGCCGTTGGGCGCAGAGGGTGAGGCGCTCTCGCCGGCGGCGTTTGCGGCGCGCACCGCCGTGCTGGCGGAATATGAGCTGGAGGGGCGTTTGGAGACGATCGCCGGGCGGCCGCTATTGCTGTGGCACGGCGAGACGGACGACGTGGTGCCGGCGGCGGACAGCCTGCGTTTGGCGGCTGAACTGCGCCGGCAAGGTGCGGGCAGCCGTCTGACGTCGCTCGTCGAACCGGGGGTGAAGCACCGCATCACGCCGCTGGCGCTGTCCGCCACGGCCGACTTCTTCCGCCGCGAGCTGTAATACGCATCCTGGCGCGATGCCTGGAATTGCACCGCTCTGTGCCTGCTGTTTCGGCCATCGTTTGGCCGAATAAAGGGGAGAATGCCAGCGTGAATTCTTTCAGGGCAGCAAGGAGCAAAGGGCATGATAAAAAACATCGGCAGTGCGGCCGGTTTAATGGGAACGATGAAAGCACGCGCCGAGCTTAACTCAGCGGCCTTCAGCGAGATGTTGGGAGCCGCCGACGGCAAGGCGCGGCAAAACAAGGCGAATCCGCTGTCGCGCATCACCGTGCAGACGATGCAAAACGTGACGGCGCTGTTCGCCTCCGCGGCGAAAGCGGCGCCCACTCACCCCGCGGCAGCCGGTGCGCTCTCGTTCGAACAGCGGGCGACGCTGGCGGAAAGCGCAGAGCTGCTGCAAACGCGAACGAACTATCTGCGGACGGCGCTGCAATTGCACAATCCGGGCAAGGCGTTCAGCATGCCGGCGCTGCTCAAGCTGTGATAAGGAAAGCGGAGCGCCCAACGAGCGGCGCTCCGGTGCGGACTGAACGGGCTTTCTGATGAAACCCTGGGGATTTCCCTGGCGTGGCTTGTCTCTTTAGCGATACAGCTCGGCGCTGACGTGCATCGTGCTGTTGTCGCCCGGTTCGTGCAGGGCGATGATGCGATAAGAGGTCGCGCCGCGTTGATCGGCGATTTTACTGACCTGGCTGCTGGCGTCATCCGGCGAAACCACGTTCTGGTTCAGGGTGACGAAGCCGACGCTCTGGCGTTGATCGGCCTGGTGCGACGTGATCTCCGTGGCGGCCATTACGTTGGCGGAGAACAGGGCGGCCAGCGCCGTTGCGAGAATGATGCGTTTCATAGTGCCTCTCTTACTTTTTGCCGTTACGGCCTGACAGCGAGTGTCGCTGCGGCAAAAAGTCATTTATCTGCATTGAATAACCTGGAATCTTTTTCGTCGCGCTGTCTGCGGCGGATATGGTTAATTTTAGTCCGTTGCGGCGGATTAAAAAGCGGGGTCTTTTGATGGCCTCTTTCAAAAAAAGTGAAATAGATTTGTGACTCAGCGCTGATTTCATTGAAAGATTTTTGAAACCGATGGATCGGCGTACATAGGTTCTCCCACGAGCAAATCGTGCTATTTCCCATAACGCCTCGCATTAACGCGAATAAAACCCACGCAGTCCTTGAGTTTCCCGCCCTGCGTCAGTATGATTACGCGTCATTTTTCAGCCGCACACTAAACACGTTCCTTGCTTCCATGGGCCGCGGTTGACCCTGACAGGAGGCTGAATAATCCGTAAGGAGCAATTCGATGCGTCATTACGAAATCGTTTTTATGGTCCATCCTGACCAAAGCGAACAGGTTCCGGGCATGATCGAGCGTTACAGTGCTACCATCACTAACGCGCAAGGTCAGATTCACCGTCTGGAAGACTGGGGCCGCCGTCAGCTGGCTTATCCGATCAACAAACTGCACAAGGCTCACTACGTTCTGCTGAACGTTGAAGCGCCGCAGGAAGCGATCGATGAGCTGGAAACTAACTTCCGCTTCAACGACGCCGTTATCCGCAGCATGGTTATGCGCGTTAAGCACGCGGTAACTGAAGCATCTCCGATGGTTAAAGCGAAAGACGAACGTCGTGGCGATCGCCGCGAAGACTTCGCTAACGAAACCGCAGATGATGCAGATGCTGGGGATTCTGAAGAGTAATTGCCGCCGTGACGGCTAATCGTCTGGTTTTGTCGGGCACTGTGTGCAAGGCGCCGGTTCGAAAAGTGAGTCCTTCCGGGATACCGCACTGCCAATTTGTGCTAGAGCACCGTTCGCAGCAGACGGAAGCCGGATTCAGCAGACAAGCATGGTGCCGAATGCCCGTGGTTGTCAGCGGACAACAGTCACAAGCACTAACTCAAAGATTAACGGTCGGCAGTCAGATTACCGTGCAAGGCTTTGTAAGCTGCCATCAAGGGCGCAACGGGCTGAGCAAATTGGTTCTGCATGCCGAGCAGATTGAATTGATAGATTCTGGAGACTAGCCAAATGGCACGTTATTTCCGTCGTCGCAAGTTCTGCCGTTTCACCGCGGAAGGCGTTCAAGAGATTGACTATAAAGACATCGCTACGCTGAAAAACTACATCACCGAAAGTGGTAAAATTGTACCGAGCCGTATCACCGGTACTCGTGCAAAATATCAGCGCCAGCTGGCCCGTGCTATCAAGCGCGCGCGCTACCTGTCTTTGTTGCCGTACACTGATCGTCATCAGTAATCGGCCACTGTCCATTAACGACTTTGAGAGGATAAGGTAATGCAAGTTATTCTGCTTGATAAAGTAGCAAACCTGGGCAGCCTGGGTGATCAAGTTAACGTTAAAGCGGGCTACGCTCGTAACTTCCTGGTACCACAGGGCAAAGCTGTTCCTGCTACCAAGAAAAACGTTGAGTTCTTCGAAGCACGCCGTGCTGAACTGGAAGCCAAACTGGCTGACGTTCTGGCTGCTGCTGAAGCTCGCGCAACCAAGATCAACGAACTGGGTTCAGTCACCATCGCTTCCAAATCTGGCGACGAAGGTAAACTGTTCGGCTCTATCGGCACCCGCGACATCGCTGACGCAGTGACTGCGGCAGGCGTTGAAGTTGCCAAGAGCGAAGTTCGTCTGCCGAACGGCGTTCTGCGTACCACTGGCGAGCACGAAGTGCACTTCCAGGTACACAGCGACGTGTTCGCACAGCTGAATGTAGTTGTGGTTGCAGAAGCGTAATTTACGCTGCTGTTAACCCGGTTAAAACGCCAGCCTCGCGCTGGCGTTTTGCTTTTCTGCGCCCGGCAAAACGCGCTACGCTTGAAGACGGGATAAAAAGGAGAGCGTGCGATGGCAAAGATTACGCTACAGCGGGTTTACGATTTCAGCGCGCCGGCGCCGGAACACTGTTATCTGATAGACAGGCTATGGCCGCGCGGCATCAGCAAGGAGCGGCTGACGGGCGTGCAGTGGCTGAAACAGGTGGCGCCGGATGACGAACTGCGCAAGTGGTTCCATCAGCATACCGACCAGTGGGCGGTCTTCGAGGCGCGTTATCGCCAACAGCTGGCGGCCAACGACGCCTGGCGGCCGCTGGTGGCGCTGTTACGGCAGGGGCAAGCGCTGACGCTGCTGTATGGCAGCAAAGATACCGAGCACAACCAGGGCGTGGTGCTGCGCGAGTTTTTGCTGGCGCAGCTGTAGGGATTAGCGTTCCCGGCGGTAGCTGCCGTCGGCCTGGCGGCGGAACAGCGCCTGGCTATTGTCCACTGTGGTGACCGACAGCGCGTTAATCACGCCGTTGGCGCCGCGTTCGATGCGCACTTCCTGGCCGGCTTTCATGTTGCTCAGCGGCTTGTCGCCGCCTTCCACCTGCGCCATGGCGAACACTTCATTCACCGGCAGATTGTTGTCGCGAAACAGCTGGGCCAGGGTCTGGCCGGGCTGGATTTGGTAACGCTGCCAGTTGCCCGCCGGCGTTGGTTCGTTGGCAGACGTGGTGCCGCCGTTTTGCCGCTCGGCCTGCAGCGGCACGCTGGTTTCCTGCTGGGAAACCGGGAACGGCTGTCTTTCGGGCGAGTAGGGCCACAGCAGGGCCAGCAGCAGGATGATACCGAAGATCAGCACCCAGCGGCGGTGAAAGTAGGGCAGCGGCTCCATCCAATGGAAACCGTCCGGCAGATGCCAGACTTTGGCCAGCAGCGCTTTGACCTGCTGCATTTTGTCGTTGGCCGGCGGTGGCTCCGATGGCGGTTCCGCGCCTTCAGACGTGGGTGCGGCGCCCGATTTCAGGCGCTGGCTGACGTTCAGCCAGGTGCGCAGCAGCGGCTGGTAGATGCGGGTGGTTTTCCTTCTCCTGGGCGCGATTCTGCCCATGGTGACCTCTCTTCGACGGCGAAATAATGAGCGCGGCGCGGCAAGCGCGTCGCCTGCCCGATATCCTGCTTTCAGTATAGTCCGCTAACTGATTGAAGTGAAAGGCGGCTGAGCGGCAGGGCCGGGGTTTGCGGCTGCGGGCGTTAACAGAAGGTTATTGTTTCTTTTTCTACGACAAAAGTCATCATTCTCCACACAAGATTTTACCCGGCATTGACGCGCTGTTATGCTGCGCTTTCGACTTTTTACAGACTTAAGGAAAACCCCATGACAACCCCTTCTTTTGACAGCGTTGAAGCGCAAGCAAGTTACGGGATTGGTTTACAGGTCGGCCAGCAGCTGCAAGAGTCCGGGCTGGAAGGTTTGCAACCGGAAGCTTTGCTGGCGGGCCTGCGTGACGCGCTGGAAGGGAATGCCCCGGCGGTTCCGGTAGACGTGGTGCACCGTGCGCTGCGTGAAATCCACGAGCGTGCGGACGCGGTGCGCCGCGAGCGCCAGCAGGCGATGGCGGTTGAAGGCCAGAAATTCCTGGACGACAACGCCAAGCGCGACGACGTGACGCTGACCGAGTCCGGCCTGCAGTTCTCCGTGCTGGAGCAGGGCAACGGCCCGATCCCGTCCCGTCAGGACCGCGTGCGCGTGCACTACACCGGTCGTCTGATCAACGGCGACGTGTTCGACAGCTCGGTTGAGCGCGGTCAGCCGGCAGAATTCCCGGTCAGCGGCGTGATCCCAGGCTGGATCGAAGCGCTGACCCTGATGCCGGTCGGCTCCAAATGGCAGCTGTATATCCCGCATAACCTGGCCTACGGCGAGCGTGGTGCAGGCGCGTCCATCCCGCCGTTCAGCGCGCTGGTGTTCGACGTCGAGCTGCTGGAAATCCTGTAATCCCACCGAGGATTGCTCCGGGCGCCTTCGTGGCGCCCTTATTTTATGCGCCGCGCAGCGCGCGCGGGAACAGCAGATTGTTTTCCAGGCTGATGTGCTCCATCAGATCGCCGATAAACTCATCGATGCCGGTGTACAGCGCTCGCCAGGTGGTGCAGGCGCCCTCCGGCGGCGTCACGTTATCGGTGAGGAACTTCACCACTTCCAGCTGCTCACCCGCCTCGTCATGTTCATGCTCCATCACCGAGATCGGTCCGGCGGCCTGCGGCCCCATGCCCTGTTTGATCAGCGGGAACAGGATCTGCTCCTCTTTCATCATGTGATTCTCCAGATCCAGACGGATCAGGTTCAGCTGCTTCGCCAACCCGCGCGGGCAGCTGGGTTTGTCGCCGTGCACGCGTTCGACTTTTTCCGCCATCAGCACCAGTTCGGCCAATTGCTCGCGGTGCCGCTGATGAAAGCGCGGCAGAATGTAATCGATCACTTCACCGAGCGGCGCTGTGCGCCAGTCCCGGCTTTGTTCCGGCGTGGCGGCGAGTGCGGCCAGCGCGTTCTCCAACTGGTCGATGTCCAGCCCTTTACGCTCGGCGGCGCGCGCCAGCGACTGCCGGCCGCCGCAGCAGAAATCCAGCTGATGCTGGCGAAACAGCCGGGATGCCCGGGGAATGGCGATGGCGAGCGCGCCAAGGGATTGGTTGCGGTAATCCATGGTAGTGCCTCTTTAAACGAAGGAATTTTATAACATGTATTTTAAATGCAATTTAAAGGGCGCGCCAGTGGGAAAATAGCGAAGCTGGCCGGGGGATGGCCCCGGCCGGGTGATTATTTCGCGCTTAAATCGATGCGATAGACCGTGAAGCCGATACGGTCATTGCCCTCGGCGGTCATCGGATATTGAGCGTGCTCCTTGATAAACGCCGTCGCTTTGTCCGACGGCGAAGTCTCGAAGCGGATATCCAGCGGCTGCTGGCTGCTGAAGGTCGCCAAACGCCAGTTGTTGTCCGCCTGCGGATGCACCGCGCCGTGCCGTTGGGTTTCGGCGCTGATGTAGGCCGCCAGCACCGAACGGTTCTCATCCGGCGAAGCGAAGGCGATGTGTTTGTCGCCGGTGCCGGCAAACTTGCCGCCGTAGGCGCGGTAGTTGTTGGTGGCAACCAGGAAGGTGGCGTTCGGATCGATCGGCTTGCCGTTGAAGGTCAGCTGCTTGATGCGCTCCGCCTTGTCGTTGATCAGCTGGCATTCGCCGTCGTAGCGTGCCGGCTGGCTGACGTCGATCTGGTAGTTGACGCCGTCGATCACGTCGAAGTTATAGGTGCGGAAGCCGTCCCAGTTGATCAAGCCCTGCGGCTTGGCGCTGTTGACGTCGATCTGGTTGAACTGGCCGGCGGAGCACTCCAGCCACTCTTTCACCTCTTTGCCGCTGGCCTTCACTACTACCAGGGTATTGGGGTAGAGATAGAGATCGGCGGCGTTGCGGAAGGTGAGCTGGCCCTTTTCCACTTCGACGAAGCTGGCCGGATCGTTCTTGCGGCCGCCGACCTTGAACGGCGCCGCCGCCGACAGCACCGGCAGATCGGCCAGATCCGGATCGCCCTGAATGTAATGTTCAACGTAGGCCTTCTGCGCATTGTTGACGATCTGCACCGTCGGATCGTCCTGCACCAGCGCCAGGTAGCTGTACATGTTGCCGTCGGATTTGCCGATCGGCTGGCTGACGAACTCGCGCGTGCCCTTGTGATCGTCCGCCAACACTTTCACCAGCGCGGTATCTTCCGCCGCCAGCGATTTCTTGTTCTCTTTGTCGTAGATCGGCCGCGCTTCCGCTTTGGCGGCGGTCACTTTCCAGCTGCCGCCATCGTTGTTGAGCTGCAGGTCGACCACGCCGAGATGATCGCCCCATTGGCCCGGCATCACCGCCGGTACGCCGTTCAGCAGGCCTTTATCGATATCCGCGCCTTTGATATTGGCGAAGTCCTTGCTCGGGAACACCGCATGGGCGTGGCCGAACATGATGGCGTCGATGCCCGGCACCTGGCTGAGGTAATAGACCGAGTTTTCCGCCATTGCCTTGTAAGGCTCGCTGGACAGCCCGGAATGCGGGATCGCCACCACCAGATCGGCGCCCTGTTTACGCATTTCCGGCACGTAGCGCTTGGCGGTGGCGGTGATGTCGTCCACCGTCACTTTGCCCTGCAGGTTAGCTTTATCCCACACCAGGATCTGCGGCGGCACGAAGCCGATGTAGCCGATGCGCAGTGTATGCGCCTTGCCGTCGCGGTCCTTCACCGGCGTATCGACGATGATGTAGGGCGTGAACAGCGGTTTTTGCGTTTTGGCGTCGATGACGTTGGCGTTGATGTACGGGAATTTGGCGCCGGCGATGGCGTTCTTCAGGTAGTCCAGCCCGTAGTTGAATTCATGGTTGCCGATGTTGCCGACCACGTAGTCCAGCGTGTTCATCGCCTTATAGACCGGGTGCACGTCGCCCGGCTTCAACCCCTTGGCCGCCATGTAGTCGCCGAGCGGGCTGCCCTGAATGATGTCGCCATTGTCCACCAACACCGCGTTGGTAGCCTGTTGGCGCGCCTGCTGGATCAGGCTGGCGGTGCGCACCAGGCCGAACTTGTCGGTCGGCGTGTCCTTGTAGTAATCGAAGTCCATCATGTTGCTGTGCAGATCGGTGGTTTCCAGCACGCGCAGATCGACGGTGGCCGCCTGCGCCGAGGCGCACACCAGCAGCGCAAGCGCGGACAGCGTCAGTGGATGCTTCATCATTTGGGGGCTCTCCATTCCATTATTCGAGTGTTATCGCAGAGGGAAATGTAATTAACATTGCTTGCCACAGTAAAATGTGAAGTGTGGCAGAAAACGGCGGCAGGTAACGCGGGGAAGTTCACAGTTGTGCCCAACAAGATCTGAGGAATTCCCGAGGGTTAGCCGGTTGAGATGGATATTCGGCGTAAAAAAAACTAGTCTGCTAGCAGAGACAGAGGGAAATTTCCCACGGAGATGCAGAGTTGAGGTGCATGATGTTAGAGCGAATTTGCCAACTGTCCCGCGAGGCGGGGGCGGCGATCATGGCGGTGTACGACGGTGAACAACCGCTTGATGTCGCACAGAAAAAAGATGATTCACCGGTGACGGCGGCCGATCTGGCGGCGCATCACATCATCAAGCGCGGCCTGGCGGCGCTGACGCCGGAGGTGCCGCTGCTGTCGGAAGAAGATCCGCCAGCGTGGGAAGAGCGCCGCAGCTGGACGCGTTACTGGCTGGTCGATCCGCTGGACGGCACCAAAGAGTTCTTGCACCGCAACGGTGAGTTCACGGTCAATATCGCCCTGATTGAAGAGGGGCAGGCGGTGATGGGCGTAGTGTACGCGCCGGCGATAGACGTATTGTATCTGGCGGAGCGCGGCAAGGCCTGGAAAGAAGAGAAGGGCGTGCGGCAGGCGATCGGCGTCAGCAACGCGCATCCGCCGCTGGTGGTGGTGAGCCGCTCGCATATCGACGACGAGCTGAAAGATTATCTGCAGCAGCTGGGCGAGCACCAGACCGTGTCCGTCGGTTCCTCGCTGAAGTTCTGCCTGGTGGCGGAAGGCAAGGCGCAGCTCTATCCGCGCTTCGGGCCGACCAACATTTGGGATACCGCCGCAGGGCATGCGGTGGCGGTGGCCGCCGGGGCGCAAATTCACGATTGGCAGGGCAAGCCGTTGCTCTATACCCCGCGTGAATCCTTCCTCAACCCCGGCTTCCGGGTGTCGCTGTTCTGAGTTAGTTCGCCAACAGCTGGTGCAGCTTGGACATCACCTGCTGCACCTCTTCCGGCGTCAGCGCGCCGTCTTTGGCAAACTGAATGCGCCCTTGCTTATCCAGCACCACGATGGCGGAGCCTTTCGGCTGCAGATCCCAGGCCTTGCGCACGTTACCGTCGCTGTCGACGATAAACTGCGACCACGGGAACTCCTTCTTGCTGTCTTCAATGCTGCTGCGCACAAACATCGCGGTGCCCATCAGGGCATCGTCGGTGTTGACGATTGTCGTCGTTTGGTAACGATCGTGTGGTAGCTTCGCCTTCTTGATCGCTTCAATCAGTGGGTCGTTCATGTCTTTGGCGGAGCTGCGGCCGGCAATATGTTGTATCACTCGCACTTTTCCACTGAGCTGCGCGCTGTTCCAGTTCTGGTAGCTAAAATTACCGTCAGCGTAATTGAGCTCTCCTTTGTCGCTGACGCCGACCGGCGCCACGCGCTGCTGGAGCTGGAAGTTGTGCGCGGAAGCGAAAAGCGGGGCGAGCAGCAGGGATACCATCAGCATGCGACTTGTTTTCATGCTTTCTCCTTGTAATGGGGGGAATTTGTGCGACAGCACTTCGACAGCCTAAAGCATAGGATGTGATAAGAGGTCTGTCCTGTTAACCGGATCGCAGATTTTCCCTTGGTTCGCTAATCATCAGATTTTGAAGGGATATCCTGAAAACGTTATAAATTATCATATACAATTCTGTCAAAAAGTGTAAATCCAGTGCAGATCACCGGGCAGAAGTGAACGATCTGGTCTTTACTGGGTCTACTACATGCAATCAAGTTGCGTTCTGAATTTCGAGGCTGCCACCTTTGGCGGCTCGCTGAGCGCATGGATCAACGGGAGGAGCGTAAAAGAATGAGAATCTTCCAGCGTTATAACCCTTTGAAAGTGGCGAAGTACGTTAAGACCCTGTTTCGCGGAAGGCTGTATATCAAGGACGTGGGCGCATTTGAATTCGACGAGGGGAAAATCCTGCCGCCGAAGATTCGCGACAAGCGCCATTTCAGCGTGATGTCTGAAGTGAACCGTCAGGTGCTGCTGCTGCAGGCCGAGATGGGGTGAACACCTCGCTGACGGCGGTAAAAAAATGCGGCCCCGATGGGGCCGCTGATGTTTTTGTCTTATCGCCGTCAAGCTACGGGGTGTCATCCGGCGCTTTCGGCAGCACCGCCGCCGGTTTGTCGCTCAGCCGGGTGACCAGCAGCTGGTCTATCTTGTAGCTGTCGATATCCACCACTTCGAACTTGTAGCCGGCGTATTTGACGAAGTCGGTGCGTTTCGGGATCTTGCGCAGCATATACATCATAAAGCCGCCGATGGTCTCGTAGTTGCCCGCCTGCGGGAACTCGTCGATATCCAGCACGCGCATCACGTCGTCGATCGGCGTGCCGCCCTCAATCAGCCATGAGCTTTCGTCGCGCGCCACGATCTGCTCTTCCTGGCCCTGGCCGACCAAATCGCCCATCAGCGTGGTCATCACGTCGTTGAGGGTGATGATGCCCACCACCAACGCATATTCATTGAGGATCACCGCGAAGTCTTCGCCGGCGGTCTTGAAGCTTTCCAGCGCTTCGGACAGCGTCAGCGTATCCGGCACGATCAGCGCCGAGCGGATCTGCACGCCGCTGCTCAGCACCAGGCTCTGGTTGCCCAGCACGCGGTTCAGCAGGTCTTTGGAGTCGACGTAGCCGACCACCTGATCGATATGGCCGTCGCACACCAGGAACTTGGAGTGCGGATGGGTCGAGACCTTCTCCTTGATGCTCTCTTCGCTTTCGCGCAGGTCGAAGTACACCACGCTTTCGCGCGAGGTCATCGAAGACGGCACGGTGCGCGATTCCAGTTCGAACACGTTTTCAATCAGCTCATGTTCCTGCTTGCGCAGCACGCCCGCCAGGGCGCCGGCTTCCACCACCGCGTAGATGTCGTCGGAGGTGATGTCGTCCTTGCGCACCATCGGCAGCTTGAACATACGGAAGATCAGGTTGGCCATGCCGTTGAAGAACCACACCAGCGGGCGGAAGATCATGATGGAGAAACGCATCGGGTTGATGATCCGGACGGCGACCGTCTCTGGTGCAATCATACCGATGCGCTTCGGGGTCAAATCGGCGAACAGGATAAACAGGCTGGTCACCAGCACGAAGGAGCAGATGAAGCTGACCTGTTCCGCCAGTTCGGGCGACAGGAAACGATCGAACAACACCTTGAAGGTGGGAGAGAAAGCCGCGTCGCCGACGATACCGCCGAGGATGGCCACGGCGTTCAGGCCGATCTGCACCACGGTGAAGAAGATGCCTGGGGTTTCTTGCAGTTTAAGCACTCTGGCGGCGTTGACGTTGCCTTCGTCCGCCATCAGCTTCAGTTTGATCTTGCGCGAGGCGGCCAGAGAGATTTCCGACAGTGAGAAGAACGCACTCACCGCGATCAGAAAAAGAATCAGTAAAATACTGTTTAACATAATCTATCCATACGTGCCGACGGGATGCCGGCGCTCTTGAGGAAGGGTAGTACATAGTAAAAAAAGCAGCGATAACAACCAGAAGGGAAGCTATCGGGCCGCAGAAGCGGCCCGCACAGTATAGCAGTTGCCCCACAGGGGCCGCCAGCGGTTAAAAAAGTGCCGCCGGCCGGCATCGGATCAGCCCTGCGGCGGCAGGCAAACGCCGATGCCGCCCAGCCCGCAGTAGCCTTCCGGATTCTTGAACAGGTACTGCTGATGATCGTCTTCCGCGTAATAGAACGGCAGCGCCGGCGCGATCTCGGTAGTGATGACGCGCTTGTCGCCCGCCGCCTCCATCGCCTGCTGGAAGCGCTGCAGGCTGCTTTCCGCCTCGGCCTGCTGCTCCGGGCTCAGCGTATAAATCGCCGAGCGGTACTGGGTGCCGACGTCGCCGCCCTGGCGCATGCCCTGCGCCGGATCGTGATTTTCCCAGAACACCTGCAGCAGCTGTTTGTAGCTGACGACCTGCGGATCGAACACCACGCGCACCACTTCGGCGTGGCCGGTCTGGCCGCTGCACACTTCGCGGTAGGTCGGGTTCGGCGTGTAGCCGCCGCTGTAGCCGGCGGCGGTGCTGTAAACGCCCGGCTGCTGCCAGAACAGGCGCTCAACGCCCCAGAAACAGCCCATGGCGAAGATCGCCACCTCCATGCCTGCCGGCACCTGGGTCATCGAGTGTTCGGTGACCACGTTGAGCGTTGCGACAGGCATTGGCGTGGTGCGGCCAGGCAGCGCGCTTGCCTTATCGACGGTTTGTGATTTATCAAAAAATGGCACCACGGTTGACTCCTGTTGTCACAGTAAGAATTGACCCTACATGGGGGCGGTTCGGTTGTATCTCACCGCGTCTTTGCCCACAATAAGTGGCAAGTTGAGTTTATGTATAAGCTTAACGCAGTATTTTGAGCGCCAAAAGTGAAGAATTCGCCTGTTGCGCGGTGGTGGCAAGCGCGGCGGGCGGCGTCCGGAACAAGGTTGAAGAGGGCTGCCGTCATGATAGCGCGGAGTCTGCCCTGGCCCCGGAGCGAACACCATAACAGGAAAGTAAAATCAATAAGGAGAACACGTGCCAAAGTACCCGGTCATGTGCTTGATATCTGTGTTGCTTGCGGCACCTGCGGCCTATGCGGCCAACGTGCGCTTGCAGGTGGAGGGGTTAAGCGGAGAGTTGGAAAAAAACGTCCGGGTGCGGCTGTCGTCGATCACGCCTGAAGAGGTCGGCACCGACGGGCGCTTCCGCGCGCGGGTGGATGAGGCGGTGCGCCAGGGGCTGCGCGCGCTCGGCTATTACCAGCCGACCATCGAGTTTACGCTGGACGATCGGCCGGGGATGTCGCGCCCGGTGCTGCACGCCAAGGTCAATCCGGGCGAACCGGTGCGTATCGCCGGCGCCAACATCGTGCTGGAAGGCGGCGCGAAGACCGATGAGGACTACCTGGCGCTGGTGAAGAAGGGGCGGCCGACCATCGGCGAGATCCTCAACCACGGCAAGTATGACAGTTTCAAAGGCTCGCTCACCGGCCTGGCGCTGCGCAAAGGCTACTTCGACGCCGACATGACCAAAAGCCAGCTCGGCGTGGCCGAAGATCTGCACAAGGCGTTTTGGGATATCGATTTCAACAGCGGCGAACGTTACCGCTTCGGCAAGGTGAAATTCACCGGTTCGCAAATTCGCGAAGACTATCTGCAAAATCTGGTGCCCTTTCATCAGGGGGATTACTACAGTTCGGAGGATTTGGCCGAGCTGAACCGCCGTTTGTCCGCCACCAACTGGTTCAACTCGGTGGTGGTGTCCCCTGATTTCAACGATGCCAAAGAGAACAAGATTTTGCCGTTGGACGCGCTGGTGACGCCGCGCACGCGCAACACCGTCGAAACCGGTATCGGCTACTCCACCGACGTCGGCCCGCGGGTGAAAGGCACCTGGAAAAAACCCTGGCTCAACGATCGCGGGCATAGTCTGGAAACCAGCGCCAGCGTGTCGGCGCCGGAGCAGCAGCTGGATCTGACCTACAAAATCCCGTTGCTGAAGAACCCGCTGGAGCAGTATTACCTGCTGCAGGGCGGCCTCAAGAACGTCGATCTTAACGACACCAAGTCCGTCACCTCCAAAGTGGTGGCCTCGCGCAACTGGGATCTTTCCAGCGGCTGGCAGCGGGCGATCAACCTGACCTGGCGCTGGGATAACTTTACCCAGGGTAACGTCAGCAACACCACCATGCTGCTGTATCCTGGCGTCAGCTTCAGCCGCACCCGTTCGCGCGGCGGTCTGATGCCGACCTGGGGCGACAGCCAGCGCTACTCTATCGACGTGTCCGACACCTCCTGGGGCTCCGGCGTGGACTTTGCGCTGATGCAGGCGCAGAACGTCTGGATCCGCACCCTGGCCGACAAGCATCGTTTTGTGGCGCGCGGGCAGGTGGGCTGGATAGAAACCAACGACTTCGACAAGGTGCCGCCGGATCTGCGCTTCTTCGCCGGCGGTGACCGCAGCATTCGCGGCTACAAGTACAAAGACATCTCGCCGCGCGGTGACGACGGCAAGCTGACCGGCGCCTCCAAGATGCTGACCGGCTCGCTGGAGTACCAATACAACGTGACCGGCAAATGGTGGGGGGCGATGTTCGTCGACTCCGGTGAAGCGGTGAACGATATCAAGAAGAGCAACTTCAAGACCGGCGCCGGCGTAGGCGTGCGCTGGCAGTCGCCGGTGGGGCCGGTGAAGCTGGATATCGCCGCGCCTGTGGGAGACAAGGACACCCACGGGATGCAGTTCTACATCGGTTTGGGGCCTGAACTATGAGCCTGGTTAAAAAGATTTGTCTCGGATTTCTGGTCGTTCTGCTGTTGCTGATCGGCGGCCTGGCCTTCCTGATAGGCACCACCACCGGTTTGCATATGGTCATCAACGGCGCGGCGCGCTGGGTGCCGGGGCTGGAGATCGCCGGCGTCAGCGGCGGCTGGCGCGATCTGACGCTGAAGGGCGTGAAGTATCAGATGCCGGGCGTGACGGTCAACGCCGGGCAGTTCCATCTGTCGCTCGATCTCTCCTGCTTTAAGCGCAGCTCGCTGTGCGTCAATGCCTTGACCGCCAAGGATGTGGACGTGGCGGTGAACACCAAAGAGATGGCGCCTTCCGCGCCGGTGGAGGAGAGCAGTGAGCCGACCACCAATCTCAGCACGCCTTACCCGATCACGCTGCGCCTGTTGGCGTTGAACAACGTCAAGGTCACCGTCGACGACACCGCCATCTCGCTGGCCGAGTTCCGCACCGGCGCGCAGTGGCAAGAGCGCGCGCTGACGCTGATGCCGACCAAGATCGGCTCGCTGCTGATCGCCTTGCCGAAAACCCCGCAAAACCCGCTGCCGGAAGCGGTGCAGCCGGCGGTCGAGGTGGCGAAAAAGGTCGGCGAGCAGGTTACCGACGCGGCGAAGCCGGCACCTCAGCCGGAAGAGAAGCCGCTGGGCGAAACGCTGAAGGAACTGTTCGCCAAACCGCTGTTGCCGGATCTGCCGGACATCCGCCTGCCGCTGGATATCACCGTCAAAGAGATCAGCGGCGAGCAGCTGCGCTTGACCGGCGATACCGACGTGCTGATCACGAGCCTGTTGCTGCAGGCCAGCACGCAGGATCAACATATCCAGCTGGACAACTTCGACGTGAAGTCGCCGCAGGGCACGCTGTCGCTGCAGGGGCAGGCGACACTGACCGGCGACTGGCCGGTGTCCCTGACCGCCAACAGCGCGCTGAACATCGAACCGCTGAAGGGCGAGAAGGTGAAGCTGAACGTCGGCGGCGGGCTGCGTGACGAGCTGAAGGTGGCGCTGAACCTGTCCGGCCCGGTCGGCGCCCAGCTCGATGTGCAAACCCGGCTGGCCGAAGCCGGCCTGCCGCTGGCGCTGACGTTGCAGAGCAAGCAGCTGAAATGGCCGCTGAGCGGCGAGGGGCAGTATCAGGTCAACGATTTCCGCCTGCGCTTTAACGGCAAGGCGACCGACTACGCGCTGTCGACGCGCGCCAATCTGAAAGGCCAGGACTTGCCGCCGGCGGTGCTGACGCTGGACGGCAAAGGCAACGTCGAGCAGTTCAAGCTGGAGCGCCTGCGCTTGGCGGCGCTGCAGGGCAATACCGATCTCACCGCGTTGGTGGACTGGAGCAAGGCCATCAGCTGGAACTCGCAATTGACGCTGAGCGGCATCAATACCGCCAAGCAGTGGCCGGAATGGCCGGCGAAACTCGACGGCAAGATCACCACGCGCGGCAGCCTGCACGGCGGCAGCTGGCAACTGCAGGTGCCGGTGCTGCAGCTGGACGGCAACGTGAAGCAGAACAAGGTCACGGCGCGCGGTACGCTGAGCGGCAACGCCGCCGGGCAGTGGAAAATCCCCGGCATCGATCTGGCGCTGGGGCGTAACCAACTGAACGTCAAAGGGCAGCTGGACGAGAAGAGCTGGAACCTGGACGCCAACATCGACGCGCCGCGTCTGGACGGCGCGCTGCCGGGCCTGGGCGGCACCGCCAAAGGGCTGCTGAAGCTGCGCGGCAATCTGCAGGCGCCGCAGCTGCTGGCTGATTTGACCGCATCCGGCCTGCAGTGGCAGGCGCTGCGCATCAACCGCGTGAAAATAGACGGCGACGTGCGCTCCACGGATCAGATTCAGGGGCAACTGGCGGTACGCGTCGAGCAGCTGAAGCAGGATGCGCTGGAGGTCAGCCTGTTGACCCTCGACGCCAAGGGCAGCGAGAAGCAGCACCAGCTGCAGCTGAAGATCGACGGCAAACCGGTCTCCGGCCAGCTGGCGCTGCAGGGCAGTTTCGATCGCCAGCAGCAGCGCTGGCGCGGCAATCTGAACAACACTCGCTTCGATACGCCGGTCGGGGAATGGCGCCTGACGCGCGCCATCGCGCTGGACTACCTGAACACCGAGCAGAAAATCAGCGTCGGGCCGCACTGTTGGCAGAACCCGAACGCCGAGCTGTGCGTGCCTAAGACCATTAAAGCCGGCCAGAGCGGCCAGGCCAGCGTGGTGCTCAACCGGTTCGATCTGGCGATGATCAAGCCGTTCCTCGGCCCGGAAACCGCCCTGAGCGGGGTGTTCACCGGCCGGGCCGACGTCAGCTGGAAACCGGGCGGCGCGCTGCCGGAGGCGAAAGTCACGCTGGCCGGCAACGGCGTCAAAGTGGTGCAGCAGGTGCAGGGCAACGCGCTGCCGATCGCCTTCGACACGCTGACCCTCAACGCCGGCCTGAACAACGGTCGCGCGCTGGCCGACTGGCGGATCAAGCTGACCAACAACGGCCAGTTCGACGGCAATATCCAGGTGGCGGATCCGCAGGTGCGGCGCACCATCAGCGGCAACGTCAATATCACCAACATCTCACTGGCGCTGATCAACCCGGCGCTGATGAAGGGCGAAAGCGCGGCGGGCATGCTGAACGCCAACCTGCGCCTGGGCGGCAGCGCGCAGAAGCCGCTGGTGTTCGGGCGCCTGGCGTTGGATCGGGCGAAGGTGCAGGGGCACTGGATGCCGTTCGATATGACCGACGCGCGGCTGGCGGTGAATTTCAACGGCATGACCTCGACGCTGGAAGGGCTGCTCAGCACCACGCGCGGCCAGCTGAATCTGGCGGGCGACGCCGACTGGCGTGACATCAACGCCTGGCGTGCGCGCATTGCCGCCAAGGGCGATAAGCTGCGGGTGACGGTGCCGCCGATGATCCGCATCGACGTGTCGCCGGATCTGGTGTTCGAAGCCACGCCGCAGCTGTTCTCGCTCAACGGCAAGGTCGATATTCCGTGGGCGCGCATCACGGTGCAGGAGCTGCCGGAAAGCGCGGTGGGCGTCTCTTCCGACGAGGTGATGCTGGACGACCAACTGAAGCCGATTCAACCGAAGACCGCCTCGATCCCGATCAACAGCAATCTGATGATCCACGTCGGCAATGACGTGCGGCTGGACGCTTTTGGTCTCAAGGCCCGCCTGAAGGGCGACCTGAAGGTGGTGCAGGACAAGAAAGGGCTGGGCCTTAACGGCCAGATTGACATCCCTTCCGGCCGCTTCCATGCTTATGGTCAGGATTTGATCGTGCGTAAAGGGCAGCTGATGTTCTCCGGCCCGCCGGATCAGCCGCTGCTGAATATCGAGGCGATCCGCAACCCGGAATCCACCGAGGACGATGTGACCGCCGGCGTGCGCGTGACCGGCCTGGCGGATGCGCCGAAGCTGGAAGTGTTCTCCGATCCGGCCAAATCGCAACAGGAAGCCCTGTCTTATCTGCTGCGCGGCCAGGGCTTGAGCAGCTCCGGCGCCGACGGCAACGCCATGACCTCGATGTTAATCGGCATGGGGGTTGCACAAAGTGGTCAACTTGTGGGTAAAATCGGCGAGGCATTCGGCGTAAGTAATTTGGCTCTGGACACTCAGGGGGTTGGCGACAGTTCCCAGGTTGTCGTGAGCGGCTATGTTCTCCCAGGCTTACAAGTAAAATATGGAGTGGGCATCTTCGACTCCTTGGCCACGCTGACGTTGCGTTATCGCCTGATGCCTAAGTTGTATCTTGAAGCGGTGTCTGGTCTCGACCAGGCATTAGATTTGCTCTATCAGTTTGAGTTTTAGCGATGCGAATAATTGTCTACGGCAGTTTACGGCGCAAACAGGGAAACAGCCATTGGATGACCAACGCCCAATGGCTCGGCGAGCACGAGCTCGAAGGCTATCAGATTTATAATCTGGGCCATTACCCGGCGGCGATCCCTGGAGAGGGCACGATACATTGCGAGGTGTATCGTATTAACTCATCGATTCTGGCAGAGCTGGACGAACTGAAAAGCAACACCAAGGACTATAAGCGCGAGCTGATTCAGACGCCTTATGGGAGTGCGTGGATCTACCTGTACAAACACAGCGTGGACGGTTACCCGCGAATTACCAGCGGTGACTGGCTGAAACGTCTCGACGATCAGTAATAAAAAAAACACCGCTCAATGAGCGGTGTTTTTTCATCGGACGGCGGCGAGAATTACTTCTTGGCAGCGCGTTCGAAGGAGGCGATGATTTCCGCTTTAGCTGCGGCAGCGTCTGCCCAGCCTTCCACTTTCACCCATTTGCCTTTTTCCAGATCTTTGTAGTGCTCGAAGAAGTGAGCGATCTGGGCTTTCAGCAGTTCCGGCAGGTCGTTCACGTCTTTCACGTGATCGTACTCTTTGGTCAGCTTGCTGTGCGGTACCGCAACCAGCTTGGCGTCTTCACCGGCTTCGTCGGTCATCTTCAGCACGCCAACCGGACGGCAGCGGATTACGGAACCCGGCTGCAGCGGGTATGGGGTTGGAACCAGCACGTCAACCGGGTCGCCGTCCAGAGACAGGGTGTGGTTGATGTAGCCGTAGTTGCACGGGTAGAACATCGCGGTGGACATGAAACGGTCAACGAACAGCGCGCCGGTTTCTTTGTCGATTTCGTATTTGATTGGATCGGCGTTGGCCGGGATTTCGATTACTACGTAGATGTCTTCCGGCAGGTCTTTGCCAGCAGGGACCAGATTCAAGCTCATGTCGGTTTCCTTTAATCATCAAACCAGAAATGGAGTGGCGGCTATTATAGCGGACTCTTTTGCGATTTCCTGCCCTTTTCATCGTCGAAAACCCAGTGCGCCGGCGCACGGAGAATTTCCAGATTAATCCCGCCGCGGCATGAAGTTTTGCCTCCGCCTGCCGATAACTTCAACAAACAATAATGAGCCAGCAAAGCTGGCTCCGCGTTTTGCCACCCCTACTACGTCTGATCTCACTATTCTGAAGCCGGGAAGAACTCATGCTAAAAAAGATTACGGTGAAGGCTGGGCTGATCGCCCTGCTGAGCCTGATGACCATGCTGCTGATCATGGTCAGCGTTATTGGCGTCAACGCGATTAACGAAGGATCGCGCTCGATCCATACCTTAAACCAGATCCTCGGCGAAGAGCTGGGCTCGCTGGCCAACAGCTCCAACCTGACGCTGCGCGCCAGAACCGCCGCCTCGCTGGCGGTGCGCCAACGGGAGATCGGCCAGACTGATGTCTCCGACGCCACCGTGGGCCGCATCTACGGTTACCTCGAGCAGTCGAACAAGGAAATGGCGCGCTTTGTCGGCGTCGGCACCGTGACCGAGCGCGGCCGCGAACTCTCCAACCGCCTGCAAAACAGCTACCGCGCCTATCTGGATCAGGGCGTGAAGCCGATGGCCGCCGCCATCAAGGCCGGCAAGATTGATGAGTATTATCATATTCAGGAAACGCGCATCTCCGCGTTGAGCATCGCGTTCGAAAAGGATCTCAGCGATTTCCGCAGCTTCGCCATGAAGCTCGGCGCGCAGCAGGTGTATGACGCGGAAAGCAACGCCAGCACCAAGATCTCGCTGATCGTGGTGGCGGGCCTGCTCAGCGTGCTGCTGGCGGTGCTGGCCTGGTTCGCGCTGCGGGTGATCATTCTGCGCCCGCTGGACGAGTCCATCGCGCAGCTGGAACACATCGCCGGCGGCGATCTGACCCATGAGATCCGCGGCGAGGGCGATACCGAGATGGGCCGCCTGGTGCGGGCGATGCAGCGCATGCAGCAGGCGTTGGCCAGTTCGGTCAGCAAAGTGCGTGACGCCAGCAGCCAGATTGACACCGGTTCACGCGAACTGGCGGCCGGCAACCTGCATCTGGCGCAGCGCACCGAAGAATCGGCCGCTTCGCTGGAAGAAACCGCCGCCAGCATGGAACAGCTGACCTCGACGGTGAAAATGAACGCCGAGAACTGCGAACAGGCCAACCAGCTGGCGCTGAGCGTGTCCGATATCGCCAACCAGGGCAGCGAGGTGGTCAGCCAGGTGATGAGCAAGATGCAGGCGATCACCGACAGCTCGCGCCGCATCGCCGACATCATCAGCGTGATGGACGGCATCGCCTTCCAGACCAATATCCTGGCGCTGAACGCGGCGGTGGAAGCGGCGCGCGCCGGCGAACAGGGCCGAGGTTTTGCGGTAGTGGCCGGTGAAGTGCGCAATCTGGCGCAGCGCAGCGCCCAGTCGGCGAAAGAGATCAAAGGATTGATCGAAGCCTCGCAGAACCGGGTGCAGGAAGGCGAGCAGATGGTGGAGTCGGCGGCGCAGACCATGAGCGGCATTACCGGCGAAGTGGGCCGGGTGACGGCGCTGATGCGTGAGATCTCGGCGGCGACGCGCGAACAAAGCAGCGGTATCGAACAGGTGAACCTGGCGGTGGCGCAGATGGATCAGGTGGCGCAGCAGAATGCGGCACTGGTGGAAGAGTCGGCGGCGGCGACGCGCTCGCTGGAAGATCAGGCTCAGCTGCTGGCGCAGAGCATGGCGGCGTTCAAGCTGTAAGGCGATAAGGGTTCGGCGCGGCGCCGAACCCTTGCAAAGAACGCGTTACTCGTCCGGGTTTTCGGCGATGAAGCGTTCCGCGTCTTCTACCATCGACTTGGTGCCGACGAAGAATGGCGCGCGCTGGTGCAGTTTCACCGGCGTGATGTCCAGAATGCGGTTTTTGCCGTCGCTGGCCTTACCGCCGGCCTGTTCGGCCAGGAACGCCATCGGGTTGCATTCGTACAGCAGGCGCAGCTTGCCTTGCGGGTGGCTGGCGGTGCTTGGGTAGATGTAGATGCCGCCTTTCAGCAGGTTGCGGTGGAAGTCCGCCACCAGAGAACCGATGTAGCGCGAGGTGTAAGGGCGCTGCGTCGCTTCATCCTGCTCCTGGCAGTATTTGATGTATTTCTTCACGCCGAGAGGGAACTTGATGTAGTTGCCTTCGTTGATGGAATACATGTTGCCGCTCGCCGGGAAGCGCACTTTCTCGTGGGAGAGGCAGAATACGCCCAGAGACGGGTCGTAGGTGAAGGCGTGGACGCCGTAACCGGTGGTGTACACCAGCATGGTGGACGAACCGTAAACCACATAACCCGCTGCGACCTGGGCGCTGCCCGGCTGCAGGAAGTCTTCTTCGGTCACCGGCGTGCCGACCGGCGTGATGCGACGGTAGATAGAGAAAATCGTACCGACCGAGACGTTGACATCGATGTTGGACGAACCGTCCAACGGATCCATCAAAACGACATACTTGGCATTTTCAGCTCGCTCGCCGTCGAATATCACGATTTCATCTTCTTCTTCGGAAGCGATACCCGCAACTTCACCACGCGCTTTCAACGCCGCTTTCAGTTTTTCGTTCGCGTACAGGTCCAGTTTCATCTGAACTTCGCCCTGTACGTTGGACACCCCGCTGGTGCCCAGAATATCAACCAGGCCGGCCTTGTTGATGTCGCGGTGGATGATTTTGGCGCCCAGTTTAATTGCAGAAAGTAACGCGGTCAGCTCGCCGGTGGCGTGAGAGAAGTCGTGCTGTTTCTCGACGATAAATTCGCCTAACGTTTTCATGACACAATCCCTGAATCTACGGATGGATAGCGGCCTGTTAACAAACCGCCAACGTTTTCGCGTGCAGTGTAGCCCAAAGATGCGCGCTATTCATAGGCAAATCCATTTCTTCTGGACGATTCTGAGCGTTAGAATATGCCGACATTCGATGCACTCACATGAGAAACCTATGCGCATTCACATTCTTGGGATCTGTGGCACCTTTATGGGCGGGTTGGCGATGCTGGCGCGCTCACTGGGGCATGACGTCACCGGTTCGGACGCCAACGTCTATCCGCCGATGAGCACGCTGCTGGAGAACCAGGGGATCGATCTTATTCAGGGTTATGATCCGGCCCAGCTGGATCCGGCGCCGGATCTGGTGATCATCGGCAACGCCATGACGCGCGGCAACCCGTGCGTGGAGGCGGTGCTGGAACGTGGCATCCCTTACGTTTCCGGCCCGCAGTGGCTGCACGATGCCGTGTTGCGCGATCGCTGGGTACTGGCGGTCGCCGGCACCCACGGCAAAACCACCACCGCCGGCATGGCGACCTGGATCCTCGAGGCCTGCGGCTACCAGCCCGGCTTCGTCATCGGCGGCGTGCCGGGCAACTTCGACGTATCGGCGCGCCTCGGCGGCAGCCCGTTCTTCGTGATCGAGGCCGACGAGTATGACTGCGCGTTCTTCGACAAGCGCTCCAAGTTCGTGCATTACAGCCCGCGCACGCTGATCATGAACAACCTGGAGTTCGATCACGCCGATATCTTCGACGATCTGAAAGCCATCCAGAAACAGTTCCACCACCTGGTGCGTCTGGTGCCGGGCAAAGGCAAGATCATCCTGCCGGACAACGACAGCCACCTGAAGCAGGTGATGGCGATGGGCTGCTGGAGCGAGCAGGAGCTGGTGGGGGAAGAGGGCACCTGGCGCGCACAGAAGCTGACGCCGGACGCCAGCCATTACGCGGTTTTCCTCGACGGCGAACAGGTCGGCGAAGTGAACTGGGCGCTGGTGGGCGAGCACAACATGCATAACGGCCTGATGGCCATCGCCGCCACCCGCCACGTCGGCGTGCAGCCGGCGGACGCCTGCCGCGCGTTGGGCGATTTCATCAACGCCCGCCGCCGCCTGGAGCTGCGTGGCGAAGCCAACGGCGTCACGGTTTACGACGACTTCGCGCACCACCCGACGGCGATCCTGGCCACTCTGGCCGCGCTGCGCGGCAAGGTCGGCGGCACGGCGCGCATTCTGGCGGTGCTGGAGCCGCGATCCAACACCATGAAAATGGGCATCAGCAAAAACGATCTGGCGCCTTCGCTCGGCCGCGCCGACGAGGTGTTCCTGTTCCAGCCGCACCACATTCCGTGGCAGGTGGCGGAAGTGGCGGATGCCTGCGTGCAGCCGGCGCATTGGAGCGCGGATCTCGACACGCTGGTGGACATGGTGGTGAAAACCGCACAGCCGGGCGATCACATTCTGGTGATGAGCAACGGCGGTTTCGGCGGCATTCACGACCGTCTGCTGGACGCGCTGGCGAAAAAGCAGGAACCGAAAGTCACCTACTGATCGCTCAGCCGCATCAGCCACATCAAGGGCCGCATTCGCGGCCTTTTTTACGCCCATAAAAAAGCCCTCGCGAGCGAGGGCAACGGGGTTCGTCGGATAGGACGACGAGAGGGTCTCTGGGAAATCGGCGTTTGCGTCAGAACTCGGCAGTGGCAGTGACGAGGGTAATCAGCTCTGCAAAGCCGTTCCCAGAGTTGTTATTTGTAAATCTCGGCGGTGGCGTGGTAGTTGCCTTCGTTACGCGCTTCGATCACGCGGTAGGCGGTCGCGCCTTTCGCGTCGGCTTTGTCGGACAACGCCTGGCGAATGTCGGTCGGCGCGCCGTCGATGCCGCTGACGGTGATGGTGCCGATAGATTGCAGATTGGCGGTCTGATCGTTAGTCACCAGCTGGGCGGCGGAGGCGCCGAAGGAGATGACAGACAGCAGGCCGAATGCAGCGAGAGTAGTTTTCATGTTCATGATAGCGATCCTTGGTCATAACAGCCTGGAAGGGCTTGGCAGCGATTTTTATTCTTGAAGGCCGTTATGACAGCGTTTGATTCCAGAGATGTATTGCCCGTTGCCGGGTAATGCCGGTACTTATTTGTAGATTTCAGCGGTTGCGTGGAAGCTGCCGTCATTGCGGGCTTCGATTACGCGGTAAGCGGTCGCCCCTTTGGCGTCGGCTTTGTCGGACAGCGCCTGGCGGATGTCGGAAGGCGCAGCAGCGACGCCGCTCACGGTGATTACACCGGCCGGCTGCAGTTTTGCGGCCTGAGTTGCATCAATAGATTGTGCTGCGAATGCACCAAAGGAAAGCATGGACAGAACGCTCAGGGTTGCAACGGTAGCTTTAATTTTCATCATCTCACCTCATCGTATTCTTTTATCAGTTCCAACGAACTGTGATTCAGTTCACGAAAATGAGTATACAGCTAGTAACGCGAAAAATTAATAGTTAGCTAACAGTTGCTAGTGAAACTTTAACCTTATGATCCTTATTTTTTATAACTGTAAGGAATAAAAAACGCTCACAAAACGATCTTTTGATGTTAAATTTATGTAATTTCAATAAGGTAAGTGCTTTTGACCAAAAGTGCGGAAGATCACAGTGGGTACTGCTGGTTACATGTAGATGTCATGGAAATGTGTTGCTGAGGGATAAAAAAGCAGTGTTAAACGCGGTTGAAGGCGGGAAAGGTAACGTGAGAGTTAAAGAAGCGCTAACAAAGTGCGGGCTAAAGCCGCACTTTGTTAGCGCCAGGTTTCACAGCTCTTGCTCGAACACGCCCAGAATAGCCTCATGCAGTTTCTGAGCGGTAAAGCCGTTGGACGGGGTGACGAAAATCGTGTCGTCGCCGGCAATCGTGCCGAGGATGCCCTGGGATTTCCCCAATGAGTCGAGCAGGCGGGCGATCAGCTGCGCGGCGCCCGGGCTGGTGTGGATCACCACGACGGCGTCGTTATGGTCGACGTCCAGCACCAGATTCTTCAATGGGCTGGTGGTGGTCGGCACGCCGAGTTCGGCAGGAAGGCAATACACCATTTCCATTTTGGCATTGCGCGTACGTACCGCGCCGAACTTGGTCAGCATGCGCGATACTTTGGATTGGTTAATGTTTTCGAAGCCTTCTTCTTGCAGCGCCAAAACGATCTCGCCTTGAGAACTGAATTTTTCTTCTTTCAATAACGCTTTGAACGTCTTGATCAGATCTTCCTGTTTTGCGGGATTACGCATTTTGCACCGTGGAATGTTGATAGTGGAAGTCATGATTATGCATATAGATGAATTTTTATGCAACAAAGGCCGACCCAAAGAAAATAAGCATGACCGGGCGGCGAGGAAAGGGCGGCATTTTAACAAAATCCGGCCGCGATGAATATGCCCTTTTGGCGACGGAAAATCGGCCCGCAGTGGTAAATAAAATGTTATTAAAATGATGTTGTTCTGATGTTGCGTAAGGGTGTAATGTAACGGCCGGTTAACTTGCTTGTGAATAACCTCGCACTATTTTTGATTAGTGTGCGCTATGCCCTTCATGCGTAAGCGATTTAATCTAAAATGGGCGCGACAGCGGCCGTTTTATTACACCTGCAGGCAAGAATTGGCTAATTTATTGTTTTGAAAGGTGTAATGACTTAAGGTCCGTAACCAACACATTCACGGCGCTTTATATATTTAAGATAATAAAGGAGTATAGGATGAAAGTTGCAGTTCTCGGTGCTGCTGGCGGTATCGGCCAGGCCCTCGCCCTTCTACTCAAAACCCAGCTTCCTTCAGGTTCTGAACTCTCTCTCTACGACATTGCCCCCGTTACCCCAGGCGTTGCCGTCGACTTAAGCCACATCCCAACCGCAGTTAAAATCAAAGGCTTCAGCGGCGAAGACGCGACCCCGGCTCTGCAAGGTGCGGACGTGGTGCTGATTTCCGCCGGCGTGGCCCGTAAGCCAGGCATGGATCGCTCTGACCTGTTCAACGTTAACGCCGGCATCGTGCGTAACCTGATTGAACAAGTGGCGAAAACCTGCCCGAAAGCCTGCGTCGGCATCATCACCAACCCGGTTAACACCACGGTCGCCATCGCGGCGGAAGTGCTGAAAAAAGCCGGCGTTTACGACAAGAACAAACTGTTCGGCGTGACTTCGCTGGATATCATCCGTTCCAACACCTTCGTGGCCGAGCTGAAAGGCAAGCAGCCGGAAGAGCTGAACGTGCCGGTCATCGGCGGCCACTCTGGCGTGACCATCCTGCCTCTGCTGTCGCAGATCCCAGGCGTGAGCTTCACCGATCAGGAAGTGGCGGATCTGACCAAGCGTATTCAGAACGCCGGTACCGAAGTGGTGGAAGCCAAAGCCGGCGGCGGGTCTGCAACGCTGTCCATGGGCCAGGCGGCTGCCCGTTTCGGTCTGTCTCTGGTGCGTGCGCTGCAGGGCGAGAAAGGCGTTGTGGAATGCGCTTACGTTGAAGGCGACGGCAAATACGCTCGCTTCTTCGCACAGCCGCTGGTGCTGGGCAAGAACGGCGTTGAAGAGCGCAAGGATATCGGCACCCTGAGCGCCTTCGAGCAGAAAGCGCTGAACGAGATGCTGGACGTGCTGCACAAAGATATCGAACTGGGCGAGAAGTTCATCAATAACTGATCGACGCCGATAGTCAGCCGATAAACGCCGCCGGACGCTGTTCCGGCGGTTTTTTTTTGCTCCGCGTTCACGATTTGATGCGCGCCTTGCGATCCAGCAGGCAATCGCTGTGCGGATCGTAATAGCGGCTTGGCCAGATCTCCGAGGGGTGGACGCCTATCGCTTCGGCGATCAGCCATTCCCCCTTCGGCCACGGGCGCGACAGCGCGTTGGCCAGCGTCGATGAGCTTAATCCGGCCTTGCGCGACACTGCCGCCAGCGTGGTGCCCTGCTTGCGTAGCGCCGCGATGATATCTGCCGGATGCCAATCTGGGTTCCTTGAATTCATGTTTACATTCCTTTTCTGATTAGCCAAAGTTGCGTTAGTGGTATAACTAACGGGTCAAGGTTAAGCGCATGAACAACGTGAAACGCTTATTCGGAAACCAGAATACCATTAAATTTCCTAAAAAATACCCAAGTAATTTCCAAAAAATGACGTTGCCCACTATTGCCCAGAGATGATGGCTATGAAAAAAGAGTGGTTTGCCGCCAAGGAACTGACAGGCATCGCAGGATTACCTTCCTCACCACAGGGAATCAATCTGATGGCCCGGCGCGAAGGCTGGATCAGCCGCAGGCGTAAAGGCGTGCAGGGAAAAGCGTTGGAGTACCATTTCGACAGCCTGCCTTCAGACGTGCGTAACCTGCTGGTGCTGAAGGAAGACGGGGCGGCATATGACGTAGAGCGTCAGGATCCGTTGGCGGTCTGGATCGAGTATTACTACCATTTGACGGAAAGCGAGCGCGAGAAAATGGTGGCTTTCCTGATGCGGGAAGGGATCGGCGGCCTGCTGGCGCGTATCGACGAAGAGAGCAATACCTAGGCAGGCCCGCGTATGCGGGCCTGATGGTTTTTAAGAAACATTAATTTCTTAAAAGTCGCGTTGCACCGCCAGATGGGCCAGGCCCTCCAGCGCCGTGCGGTGCTCCGATGCCGGCAATGCCTGCAGCGCGGCGATCGCCTTGTCGGCCTCTTCCTCGGCGCGTTTGCGGGTGTATTCCAGCGAACCGCATTGCTGCATCGCCTGCAGCACCGGCTCCAACAGGTGACGGCCGTTGCCTTGCTCAATCGCGCCGCGGATCATGTCACGCTGGGCGTCGTCGCCGTTGTGCATCGCGTGCAGCAGCGGCAGGGTCGGTTTCCCTTCGTTCAGATCGTCGCCGGTGTTTTTGCCCAGGGTGCTGCCGTCGGCGCTGTAGTCGAGCAGATCGTCGATCAGCTGGAAAGCGGTGCCGAGGTAGCGGCCATAGTCTTGCAGCGCCCGTTCTTGCTCCGCGCTGGCGCCGGACAGGATCGCCGACGATTGCGCCGCCGCCTCAAACAGACGGGCGGTTTTGCTGTAGATCACCCGCATATAGCTTTCTTCGCTGATGTCGGGATCGTGCACGTTCATCAACTGCAGCACTTCACCTTCGGCGATGACGTTGACCGCTTCCGACATCAGCGCCAGCACGCGCAGGGATTCCAGGCTGGTCATCATCTGGAAGGCGCGGGTGTAGATAAAGTCGCCGACCAGCACGCTGGCGGCGTTGCCGAACGCCGCGTTGGCGGTGGCTTTGCCGCGGCGCATGTCCGATTCGTCGACGACGTCGTCATGCAGCAGCGTGGCGGTATGGATGAATTCGATCAGGGCGGCCACGGTGACGTGCTTGCTGCCTTCATAGCCCAATGCCCGCGCCGCCAGGACGGCGATCATCGGCCGGATGCGCTTACCGCCACCGCTGATAATGTAATAGCCAAGCTGATTGATGAGCGTGACATCGGAATTCAGCTGTTCGAGAATTGTTGCGTTCACGGCCGCCATATCTTGCGCGGTTAACTCGGTAATTTGCTCTAGGTTCATTGTATTTTTTTCAGCTGTGTTTCTCTTCACCGCGTTGAGATCGCTGCTCACATCGGTACATGGCGGTAACTGTCCCTATGATTGTACTTGAAAAACGGTTCAGATAAACGCCACGAAAGAAACTGCGCTTTTTTTCTTCTTTTTTCTTGTTCTGGTCTTATTCTGCTCTTGTCATGCGCTGCTTTTTTGCGTAGAATTCGCGCCCTATTGTGAATATTTATAGCGCGCTCTGAACTAACACAGTCGGGCACGCGGAAAGCGGAGTTTTATATGTACGCGGTTTTCCAAAGTGGTGGTAAACAACACCGAGTAAGCGAAGGTCAGACCGTTCGCTTGGAAAAGCTGGACATCGCAACTGGTGAAGCGGTTGAGTTTGACCAGATTCTGATGATCGCTAATGGCGAAGATATCAAAATCGGCGTTCCTTTCGTCGATGGCGGCAAGATCAAAGCTGAAGTCGTTGCTCATGGTCGTGGCGAGAAAATTAAAATCGTTAAGTTTCGTCGTCGTAAACACCACCGTAAGCAGCAGGGCCACCGTCAGTGGTTCACTGACGTTAAAATCACCGGCATCAGCGCTTAAGTTAGGAGAGCGGATTAATGGCACACAAAAAGGCTGGCGGCTCGACTCGTAACGGTCGCGATTCAGAAGCTAAACGTCTGGGCGTAAAACGCTTTGGCGGCGAAGCAGTACTGGCAGGCAGCATCATCGTTCGTCAGCGCGGCACCAAATTCCACGCTGGTACCAACGTGGGTTGCGGCAAAGACCACACTCTGTTTGCTTTGAAAGACGGTAAAGTCAAATTCGAAGTTAAAGGCCCGAGCAATCGTAAATTCATCAGCATCGAAGCTGAATAATTTTTCGAGCCTTACGAAATAGATGTAAGCCCCGCAATTCGTTGCGGGGCTTTTTACATTTATGGGTTGCCTGAGGGCAGGCCCGTCAGCGTTGGCGAAGGTGATATGGATACGAAGCAGCAGGTCGGCGTTGGCATTTCTCTGGCGTTAACCACGGCGGTTTGCTGGGGCGCGTTGCCGATTGCGATGAAAGAAGTGTTGGTGGTGATGGAGCCGTTTACCGTTGTCTGGTATCGCTTTACCATGGCCGCCATCGGTTTGGGCGCGATCCTCGCGGTGCGCGGCAAGCTGCCGCCGCTGACGATGTTCCGCCAGCCGCGTTGGCTGCTGCTGTTGGCGATCGCGACGGCGGGGCTGCTGGGCAACTTTGTGTTCTTCAGTTCCTCGCTGCAATACCTGAGCCCGACGGCGTCGCAGGTGATTGGCCAGCTGTCGCCGGTCGGCATGATGTTCGCCAGCGTGCTGATTTTAAAAGAACGCATGCGCGTCACCCAGGTCATTGGCGCCCTGATGCTGATTTGCGGACTGATGCTGTTTTTCAACGTCAGTCTGATAGAGATCTTCACCCGGCTGACGGACTACACGCTGGGCGTCATGCTGGGCGTGTGCGCGGCGATGGTCTGGGTGAGCTATGGCGTGGCGCAGAAGGTGTTGCTGCGCCGGCTGGCTTCGCCGCAGATCCTGGTTATGTTGTACACTTTATGTGCGATGGCGTTGTTCCCTCTGGCCAAGCCCGAGGTGATTTTCCAGCTGAGCGGCTGGCAATTGGCGTGTTTGCTGTTTTGCGGCGCCAATACGCTGATCGGCTACGGCGCGCTGGCAGAGGCGATGGCGCGTTGGCAGGCGGCGCAGGTAAGCGCGTTGGTGACGCTGACCCCGCTGTTTACCCTGCTGTTTTCAGATTTATTGGCGTTGGCCTGGCCCCAGGCATTCGCCGCGCCGACGCTGAACATTGTCGGCTATGTCGGTGCGTTTGTGGTTGTGGCGGGCGCCATGTTTTCCGCAATTGGTCACCGGTGGTGGCCGCGACGGGCAGAACCCCCCCTGGTTGCTCCTTTGAAGCAGCCCGGTGAATGATTTACGGAGACGGTAAATGAAGTTTGTAGATGAAGCAGCGATTCTGGTCGTTGCAGGCGACGGCGGCAACGGATGCGTCAGCTTCCGCCGCGAAAAATATATCCCCAACGGCGGGCCTGACGGCGGCGACGGCGGCGACGGCGGCGACGTCTACCTGCTGGCGGACGAGAACCTCAACACTCTTATCGACTATCGCTTTGAGAAGTCTTTCCGCGCCGAGCGCGGCCAGAATGGCCAGAGCCGCGACTGTACCGGTAAACGCGGTAAAGACGTCATCATCAAGGTGCCGGTCGGCACGCGCGTGAAGGATCAGGGCACCGGCGAGATCCTCGGCGACATGACCCGCCACGAGCAGAAGCTGATGGTCGCCAAAGGCGGCTGGCACGGCCTGGGCAACACCCGTTTCAAATCTTCGGTCAACCGTGCACCGCGTCAGAAGACGCTGGGTACCGCTGGCGAAGCGCGCGACCTGTTGCTGGAGCTGTTGCTGCTGGCCGATGTAGGCATGCTGGGGCTGCCGAACGCCGGTAAATCGACCTTCATTCGCGCGGTGTCCGCCGCCAAGCCGAAGGTGGCCGATTATCCGTTCACTACGCTGGTGCCGAGCCTGGGCGTGGTGCGTATGGACCACGAGCAGAGCTTTGTGGTCGCCGACATTCCGGGGCTGATCGAGGGCGCCTCCGAAGGCGCTGGCCTGGGCATTCGCTTCCTGAAACACCTGGAGCGTTGCCGCGTGCTGCTGCACCTGGTGGACATCGCGCCGATCGACGAATCCGATCCGGTGGAGAACGCCAAAGTCATCATCAACGAGTTGAACCAATACAGCGAAAATCTGGCGCAGAAGCCTCGCTGGCTGGTGTTCAACAAAATTGATGTGATTGGTGAGGAAGAAGCCGCCGAACGCGCCAAGGCGATTGTGGAAGGCATGGGCTGGGAAGGGAAGTACTACATGATCTCCGCCGCCAACCGCGAAGGCGTCAACGCGCTGTGCTGGGACGTGATGAACTTCATCAACACCCAGCCGAAAGCGATGGCGATCGAAGAAAGCGCACCGGAAAAAGTCGAATTCATGTGGGATGACTACCACCGCGAGCAAATCGCGGAAGTGGAAGCCGAAGCGGAAGATGACTGGGATGACGACTGGGACGAAGACGACGACGAAGGCGTCGAAATCATTTACCAGAAGTAATTCGGTGATAAGGGGCTCAGCAACGCTGGGCCCTTGTTATTTAAGCGCCTTTTCCTGCAGCCAGCACTGGGCGTTCAGGCCGCGCGCATCGCGGCGGTTTTCCAGCGTCAAACGCCCCTGGTGCAACTGCACGATGCGGATCACGATATTCAGGCCCAGCCCACTGCCGCCGTAGCGTTGATCCATGCGGCGAAACGCCTGCGTCAGCTCCCCGACCATCTCTTCCTTGATACCCGGGCCATCGTCGATGACTTGCAGCAGATAGCCGTTGTCTTGCGGCGTTAACCTCACCTGTATCGCGCCGCCTTCAGGGCCGTAACGGTGGGCGTTTTCGACCAGGTTGCGCAGCAGCAGCCGCAGCAGCACAGGATCGCCGTTTACTGTGGCAGTAGCCGGCAAGTGCCAGTCCAGCGTCTGCCCGCGTTGGGCGGCCATTTCGTCGAGCTCTTCACGCAGCGGCTGGATCACATCGGCCACCCAATCGACATGCTGATAATGGCCGCGGGCGAAGTCTTGCCCGGCGCGCGACAGCATCAGCAACTGCTCGACGGTGTGCATCAGTTGATCGATGCGGGCGATCAGCGCCTGGCTGCCCTTGACGCCCTGTTTCTCCATCAGTTCCAGATGCAGGCGGATGCCGGCCAGCGGCGTGCGCAGCTCGTGGGCGGCGTCGGCAGTGAACAGGCGTTCCTGTTGAATGGTGTTGTCCAATCGTGAGAACAGCTGATTGAGTGCATTGGTGACCGCCACCATTTCCTGGCTGTCGCTGGCGATCGGCAGCGGCGTCAGGTTATCGGCAGAGCGCTTTTCCAGCCGTTTCTGCAATTGGTTGAGCGGGCGGATGATCCAACTGATGGCCCAAAACGACGCCAGCAGCGTGACGATCATCATGATCAGCGAAGGCGCCAACAGCGACGCGATGGCCTCGGCGATCTCGCTATCGACGCGTTCGGTACGCACTTTGGCGGACAGGGTTTCGTCCACCAGGAAGCCGATCTGTTCCTGGCTTTCGTGCCACAGCCAGAAGGCGCTGATGAGTTGCGTGACCAGCAGGATCAGCGCCAGCATCAGCAGCAGGCGGCGGCGCATGCTGATCATGAGGAGGGTTCCAGGCGGTAGCCGATGCCGCGCACGGTGCGGATGCGATCCTTGCCCAGTTTGCGGCGCAGGTTGTGAATGTGCACTTCCAGCGTGTTGGAGCCCAAGTCGTCCTGCCAGGTGTAGAGATCCTGCTGCAGGAGTTCACGGTTGACCGTCTGCCCGGCACGCATGATAAGACGCGCCAGAATGGCGAACTCTTTCGGCGTGACCTCCACCGGCTGCTGCTGCAGGTAAACCTGCTGGCTGGAGAGGTTCAGCTGCAGATCGTCCACCTGCATCAGATTGTCGCTGTGCCCCTGGTAGCGCCGCAGGAGGGCGCGCACGCGCGCCTGCAGCTCGACCAGCGCGAAGGGTTTGACCAGGTAGTCGTCGGCGCCGGCGTCCAGCCCGTCGACGCGGTCTTCCAGCGCGTCGCGGGCGGTCAGGATCAGCACCGGCAGATCGATCTGTTGGCGGCGCCACTGCCGCAGCAGCGCGGCGCCGTCGGTGTCCGGCAGGCCGAGATCCAGGATCACCATGCTGTATCGGCTGGTGATGAGCAGGCTGTTGGCCTCCGCCGCCGTGGCGGCGCAGTCGCAGACATAACCTTCGCCGGTCAGCGCCAGCGCCAGCCCCTGTTGCAACAGTTCATCATCCTCAACGACCAGCAGCTTCATGATGATCCTCAGTTGTTTTGGTAAATATCCCGATACAGGCGGCTTTCGAAACGCACCAGCGGCGCGCGGCGCTGTTTCTGATCCTCCGGCGGCACGGCGTAGCCGGAGAGATACTGCACGAAGGCCATGCGCTGGCCGCTGGCGGTGGTGATGAAGCCCGCCAGGTTGTACACGCCCTGCAGCGCGCCGGTCTTGGCCGACACTTTGCCGTCGACGCCGGCTTCGTGCAGGCCGCCGCGGTAGCGCAGGGTGCCGTCATAGCCGGACAGCGGCAGCATCGAGATGAAGTTCAGCTCGTTGTCGTGCTGCGCGATGTACTGCAGCGCCTGCATCATGGTCGCCGGCGCCAGCAGGTTGTGGCGCGACAGGCCGGAGCCGTCGGCGATGATGGTGTTACCCAGATCGATGCCGGCCTTCTGGCGCAGCACCTGACGTACCGCATCGGCACCCGCTCGCCAGGTGCCCGGCACGCCGAAGCGTTCGTGGCCGATGGTGCGGAAGACGGTATCGGCGATCATGTTGTCCGATTTTTTCAGCATGATCTTCAACAGATCGTGCAGCGGTGCCGACTGGGTTTGCGCGATCACCGTGCCGGTGATGCCGGGACGCGTCTGGCGTTTCAAGTGCCCGTCGATCTGGATGCCGGCCTGGATCAGTTCGTCTTTCAGGATGGCGCCCGCGTAGCTGGCGCCATCCTGGATGGCGAAGGCCAACGGCAGCGGTTCGCTGCGCTGCGTCAGGCAGCCGGTCAGGGTAAAGCGGTTCAGCTCGCCCGGCACCACGTCCAGTTCGCAGTACTGCGCGTCTGCAGAGCCGCGCGCCAGGGTACGCACCTGGCTAAACATATTGACCGGATAATAGGAGGCGACGCGGATAAACGCCATGTCGCCCGGATTCGGCGCGCTGTACAGCGAGACCGAGAAACAGTTGCGATCGACGATGGCGGCGGCCGGCGGCGCGCTGAAGCACTGCGTCAGATCGTTCCACGGCCAGCCGGGCGCCTTGTCATGGCTGGCGAAGACCGAGGTATCGACCAGCACGTCGCCGCTGATTTGGCGCACGCCCTGTTTCTTCAGGACGGCCACCATATTGCGCAGGCTCTGGCGTTTGAAGGTCGGATCGCCGCTGAAGCGGGCGATCAGGTTGCCGCGCAGCACGCCGTCGCGGATATCGCCCTGGCTCTCCAGCGTGGTGGTGAAACGGTAATCGGGCCCGAGTTGCAGCAATGCCGCCAGCGCCGTCAGCACTTTTTGGGTACTGGCCGGCAGCGCCATCTGCTGAGAGTGATAATCGATCGTCGGCGCGCCGGCACCGATTTTCTGAACGACCAGGGCAAGGTTGGCCCCATCAGGCAGATATTGTGTGTACTCTTCAACCGGGGCCGCATTCGCATTCAGAACGAATGCGCAAGCCAATGCACTGACAATTCGTGAAAAACGCATAATCTCGGGATAACAGCTGGATAACGTGCCGTCATACTACGGTGCAATCAGGGAAAAAGTAAACGATGACCCTCAAGGAACTCTAGGCTAAAATGCGTATCAAAATGCAAAACCGATCTTGGCTTGGGCTCCGTTCCGAGTCAGGTTTCTTTTGTTTGTCGCCTGGAGGCGGGTGGCGGTATGCCAACCGTGTTTTCATACGAATACGTCAGGATGACGGTTATTTGAACAGGAAAGATTTAGAGGTATTTATACGATGAACCAAATTCCGATGACCTTGTTTGGCGCTGAAAAACTGCGCGAAGAGCTCGAATATCTGAAAAGCGTGCGCCGCCCGAAAATCATTGCGGACATCGCTGAGGCGCGCGAGCACGGCGATTTGAAAGAGAATGCCGAGTACCACGCCGCCCGCGAACAGCAGGGTTTCTGCGAAGGCCGCATTCAGGAAATCGAAGCCAAGCTGTCCAATGCTCAGGTGATCGATATCACCAAGATGCCGAACACCGGCCGAGTGATCTTCGGCGCCACCGTATCGGTGATGAATCTGGACAGTGAAGAAGAAGTGACTTACCGCATCGTTGGCGACGATGAGGCCGATTTCAAGAAAAATCTGATTTCGGTAAACTCGCCGATGGCGCGCGGCCTGATTGGCAAAGAGCAAGACGATGTGGTGGTGATCAAAACCCCTGGCGGCGACGTCGAGTATGAGATCCTGAAGGTTGAGTATCTCTGATCGAGGCCGTTGGTCATTAATGCGCCAACGTTTTGTAAAGATAGGAAAAAGGCCGCAAGCGGCCTTTTATCTTGGTCAGGCGCATGGCACCTTTTCGTTAACCTGATGGTTATTAACGCGGTAGACTGATCTTGCGCTCTTTCGACGGGCGGTAAAGAATAAGCGTACTGCCGATAACTTGCACATTGCAGGCGCCCGTTTCACGCACGATAGCATCGGCGATCAGGGTTTTGGTTTCGCGATCTTCAGCGGCGATTTTTACCTTGATCAGCTCGTGATGCTCCAGAGCCTGTTCAATTTCAGCCAGCACCCCTTCGGTAAGACCGTTATTGCCCAGCATCACCACCGGTTTTAACGGATGCGCCAGGCCTTTCAGGTGCTGTTTTTGTTTATTATTCAGATTCATTGTCTTTTTTGCTTAAGTTGGGATTGAAAACGGTACATTCTACCGCCATCTCATGTATATCACCAAATCGGTCTTCACCGGTGTGAGTCTACGTGAGCAGCGACCCTGACATAAGACTCTTTTTATGATAGTTGGAAAACGAGATGGCTAATAAAAAGCGTTCGGCTAGCTCCAGTCGCTGGTTACAAGAACACTTTAGCGATAAATATGTACAGCAGGCGCAGAAAAAGGGACTGCGTTCCCGCGCCTGGTTTAAACTTGATGAAATACAGCAGAGCGACAAACTGTTCAAACCGGGCATGACCGTGGTGGATCTCGGCGCCGCGCCGGGCGGCTGGTCGCAGTATGTGGTCACCCAAATCGGCGGTACCGGGCGCATCATCGCCTGTGATATTTTGCCAATGGATCCTATCGTTGGCGTCGATTTCCTTCAGGGCGATTTTCGTGATGAACTGGTGCTGAAGGCGCTGTTGGAACGAGTAGGCGAGAGTAAGGTTCAGGTGGTCATGTCCGATATGGCCCCGAATATGAGTGGCACCCCGGCGGTCGATATTCCAAGGTCGATGTATCTGGTGGAGTTGGCGCTGGATATGTGTCGGGATGTCCTCGCACCAGGCGGAAGTTTCCTGGTGAAGGTGTTCCAGGGAGATGGCTTTGACGAGTACCTACGGGAAATTCGCTCCCTGTTTACGAAGGTTAAGATTCGTAAGCCAGACGCTTCCCGCGCCCGTTCGCGCGAAGTGTACATTGTAGCGACAGGGCGCAAACTGTAGTACCCTAACGCTGTTTGTTAACACAGTTGTAAGATGAGGTTAATCCCTTGAGTGACATGGCGAAAAACCTAATTCTCTGGTTAGTCATCGCGGTAGTGTTGATGTCTGTATTCCAGAGCTTTGGGCCCAGCGAGTCGAATGGCCGTAGGGTGGATTACTCTACCTTCATGTCCGAACTGACCCAGGACCAGGTTCGCGAAGCGCGAATCAACGGACGTGAAATTAACGTTACCAAGAAAGACAGTAACAAATACACGACCTACATCCCTGTCAACGATCCTAAGTTGCTGGATACGTTGTTAACGAAGAATGTGAAAGTTGTCGGCGAGCCGCCTGAAGAGCCGAGCCTGCTGGCTTCTATCTTTATCTCCTGGTTCCCGATGCTGTTGCTGATCGGGGTCTGGATCTTCTTTATGCGGCAAATGCAGGGCGGCGGCGGCAAGGGCGCGATGTCCTTCGGCAAGAGCAAGGCCCGCATGCTGACGGAAGACCAGATCAAGACCACTTTCGCCGATGTCGCCGGTTGTGACGAAGCGAAAGAAGAGGTGAGCGAACTGGTGGAATACCTGCGCGAGCCGAGCCGTTTCCAGAAATTGGGCGGCAAGATCCCGAAAGGCGTGCTGATGGTTGGCCCACCGGGGACCGGTAAAACGCTGTTGGCGAAAGCGATCGCCGGCGAAGCGAAGGTGCCGTTCTTCACTATTTCCGGTTCCGACTTCGTCGAAATGTTCGTCGGTGTGGGTGCATCCCGCGTGCGCGACATGTTCGAGCAAGCGAAGAAAGCCGCGCCGTGCATCATCTTCATCGATGAAATCGACGCCGTCGGTCGCCAGCGTGGCGCCGGCCTGGGTGGCGGTCACGATGAGCGCGAACAGACCCTGAACCAGATGCTGGTTGAGATGGACGGTTTCGAAGGCAACGAAGGCATCATCGTCATTGCGGCCACCAACCGCCCGGACGTGCTTGACCCTGCGCTGCTGCGCCCGGGCCGTTTCGACCGTCAGGTTGTGGTCGGGCTGCCGGATGTGCGTGGCCGTGAGCAGATCCTGAAGGTGCACATGCGCCGCGTGCCGTTGGCGGCCGACATCGACGCCTCCGTCATTGCGCGCGGTACGCCGGGCTTCTCCGGTGCCGATCTGGCTAACCTGGTCAACGAAGCGGCGCTGTTCGCCGCCCGCGGCAACAAGCGCGTGGTGTCGATGGTGGAGTTCGAGAAAGCCAAAGACAAGATCATGATGGGTGCGGAACGCCGCTCCATGGTGATGACCGAAGCGCAGAAAGAGTCGACCGCGTATCACGAAGCGGGCCATGCCATCATTGGCCGCCTGGTTCCTGAACACGATCCGGTGCATAAGGTGACCATCATTCCTCGCGGCCGTGCGCTCGGCGTGACCTTCTTCCTGCCGGAAGGGGATGCGATCAGCGCCAGCCGTCAGAAGCTGGAGAGCCAAATCTCCACCCTGTACGGCGGCCGTCTGGCGGAAGAGATCATCTACGGGCCGGAGAAAGTCTCTACCGGTGCGTCGAACGACATCAAAGTGGCGACCTCCATCGCCCGCAACATGGTGACCCAGTGGGGCTTCTCCGAGAAGCTGGGGCCGCTGCTGTATGCGGAAGAAGAGGGCGAAGTGTTCCTGGGCCGTTCCGTGGCCAAGGCGAAGCACATGTCGGATGAAACCGCGCGCATCATCGACCAGGAAGTGAAGTCGCTGATCGAGCGTAACTACACGCGTGCTCGCTCGCTGCTGATGGAAAACATGGACATCCTGCACTCGATGAAGGATGCGCTGATGAAGTACGAAACCATCGATGCGCCGCAGATCGACGATCTGATGAACCGCAAAGACGTGCGTCCGCCTGCGGGTTGGGACGATGCGAACAAAGGCAACAGCTCCGACAACGGCGGCACCCCGAAAGCCCCGACGCCGGTAGATGAGCCGCGCACCCCAACGCCGGGCAACACCATGTCCGAACAGCTCGACAAGTAACTGCGGCTGTGTAATAACATCAAACCCCGGCATGCCGGGGTTTTTTTTGCCCGGCGGGCAGTGAACCAGGCAACAGTAAGGTGGACCAACCATGCAGTTAACCGTGCGCGACATGACGCTCAATCTCTCCCATCCGCAGGTGATGGGCATCCTCAACGTGACGCCGGATTCGTTTTCCGACGGCGGCCGCCACAACACCCTGAACCAGGCGCTGCTGCACGCGCATGCGCTGATTTCGGCCGGCGCCACGATGATCGATATCGGCGGCGAGTCGACAAGGCCGGGGGCGGCAGAGGTGAGTGAAGAGGAAGAATTGGAACGGGTCGTGCCGGTAGTGGAAGCGCTGGCGCAGCGTTTTGAAGTCTTTATCTCTGTCGATACCTCGAAAGCGGGCGTGATCCGCGAATCAGCGCACGCCGGCGCACACCTGATCAACGACATCCGTTCGCTGCAGGAGCCGGGTGCCCTGGCGGCGGCGGCGGAAAGCGGGCTGCCGGTCTGTCTGATGCATATGCAAGGGCAGCCGCGCACCATGCAGCAGGCGCCGCACTACGATGACCTGATTGCCGACGTTCAGGCGTTTTTCGAGCACCATATCCGGCGCTGTAACGAGGCGGGGATAACAAATCAGAAATTGCTGCTCGACCCAGGCTTCGGTTTCGGTAAAAATTTGGCGCACAACTATCAGCTTCTGGCGCGGTTGTCGGAGTTTCATCGTTTCGGTTTGCCGCTATTGGTCGGCATGTCGCGTAAATCGATGATTGGGCAACTGCTGAACGTGCCGCCGGATCAACGGGTGATCGGCAGCGTGGCCTGCGCGGTGATCGCGGCGATGCAGGGCGCGCAGATTGTCAGAGTGCATGACGTTAAAGAAACCGTCGAGGCGATGCGTGTCGTCGAGGCAACACTTTCAGCTAAGGGACAGTAGAGACATGAGCGAGCGCAAATATTTTGGCACCGACGGCATCCGTGGCAAGGTCGGGGACAGCCCCATCACGCCGGACTTCGTGCTGAAGCTGGGCTGGGCGGCCGGTAAAGTGCTGGCGCGCCACGGTTCGCGCAAAATCATCATCGGTAAGGACACGCGCATCTCCGGTTATATGCTAGAGTCCGCGCTGGAGGCCGGCCTGGCGGCCGCAGGATTGTCCGCCTCCTTCACCGGGCCGATGCCCACCCCGGCGGTGGCTTATCTGACGCGCACCTTCCGCGCCGAAGCCGGCATCGTCATCTCCGCCTCGCATAACCCGTTTTATGACAACGGCATCAAGTTCTTCTCGATCGACGGCGCCAAGCTGCCGGACAACGTCGAAGAAGCTATCGAAGCCGAGATGGAAAAACCGCTGACCTGCGTGGAGTCCGCCGAGCTGGGTAAAGCCAGCCGCATCATCGACGCCGCCGGCCGCTATATCGAATTCTGCAAAGGCACCTTCCCAAGCGAGCTGAGCCTGAAGGGGCTGAAAATCGTGGTTGACTGCGCCAACGGGGCGACCTACCACATCGCGCCGAGCGTGCTGCGCGAGCTGGGCGCCACGGTGATCGCCATCGGCGTTGAGCCGGACGGCATGAACATCAACGAAAAATGCGGCGCTACCGACGTGCGTCAGCTGCAGGAGCGCGTGCTGCTGGAAAAAGCGCACGTGGGCCTGGCGTTCGACGGCGACGGCGATCGCGTGATGATGGTGGATCACCTGGGCAACAAGGTGGACGGCGATCAGATCTTGTACATCATCGCCCGCGAAGGCCTGCGTCAAGGGCAACTGCGCGGTGGTGCGGTCGGCACCCTGATGAGCAACATGGGGCTGGAGCTGGCGCTGAAACAGCTGGGTATTCCGTTCGCTCGCGCCAAAGTGGGCGACCGCTATGTGTTGGAGAAGCTGCAGGAGCTGGGCTGGCGTATCGGTGCGGAAAACTCCGGCCATGTGATCCTGCTGGACAAAACCACCACCGGCGACGGTATCGTGGCCGGGCTGCAGGTGCTGACCGCCATGGTGCGCAACCACATGAGCCTGCATGACCTGTGCAGCGGCATGAAGCTGCTGCCGCAGATCCTGGTCAACGTGCGCTTCGCCGGCGAACACAATCCGCTGGAGTCCGACGCGGTGCGTAAAGTCACCGAGCAGGTAGAGGCCGAGTTGGCCGGCCGCGGCCGGGTGCTGCTGCGCAAATCGGGCACCGAGCCGCTGATCCGCGTAATGGTGGAAGGCGAGGACGAGCAGCAGGTGACCGCGCTGGCGCATCGCATCGCCGACGCGGTGAAATCCGCCGGTTAAAACAGACAGTTAGCCATCGGGCTCGGCACAGCTGAGCCCTAATAGGCGATTGTTGGCGTTTTTTTCCGCAAACGCGCCGGCGGCTGCAAATTGCCCTTGCGCGGGTTGGCGGCTTTGGTTAGTATTCACACCCGCTTCAGTAGGCAGTTTATAAAAACGCCTGCTTGATGAGTGTGAAGCATTTGGCATGCGGTGAGGCCGCAAGGATACGGGTACTACTATGTACGAAGCTCTTCTGGTAATTTTCCTGCTGATTTCAATCGGGCTGGTAGCTCTGATTATGTTGCAGCAAGGTAAAGGCGCTGATATGGGAGCCTCTTTCGGAGCAGGTGCATCAGGCACATTGTTCGGTTCGAGTGGTTCCGGTAACTTTATGACCCGCATGACTGCTGTGCTGGCGACGCTGTTCTTCGTCATCAGCCTGATTCTGGGCAACCTCAGCAGCAACCAAAGCAAGAAAGGCAGTGAGTGGGAAAACCTGGGTCAGCCAGTGAAAACTGAGCAGACAACCGCGCCGGCAGCACCTGCCAAGCCGAGCAGCGATATCCCGCAGTAAGCCGAAAAAGTTTGTAAACGGTGGTTGTGAACTCGAAAGAACAACGGTCGTTAGCAGTAAGAATCAGTACCGAGGTGGTGGAATTGGTAGACACGCTACCTTGAGGTGGTAGTGCCCTAACGGGCTTGTGGGTTCGAGTCCCATCCTCGGTACCAAATCCCAGAGATAACTTGCAATTTTGCGATTATCGGCGTAGTATTTGCCACGTTTTCGGACGCGGGGTGGAGCAGCCTGGTAGCTCGTCGGGCTCATAACCCGAAGGTCGTCGGTTCAAATCCGGCCCCCGCAACCACTTTCCTTTAAGTGTTTATTTTCAAATACACTTTTCGATTGAAATCCGCTTTTCTCGATCAACATTTGAAAATGACACTTGCTCGAAAGTTGTACCGAGGCCGCCTAGCGGCAAACAGGGTCCAGTTGCATAAAGCCCCGATTTTTCGGGGTTTTTTGTTATTTGGCAACAGAATCACTGGGCTATTTAGCCCTTTTTTTATGTCTTGGGGGTGGGCTTGTCCACATTAGAGCAACAGTTAACAGAGATGCTTTCGGCACCCGTAGAAGCGTTGGGCTTTGAGCTTGTAGGCATCGAATTCATTCGTGCGCGCCAATCGACGCTCCGCATCTATATTGATAGTGATAACGGCATCAATGTTGATGATTGCGCTGATGTCAGCCACCAGGTCAGCGCTGTATTGGACGTCGAAGATCCAATCACGGTCGCTTACAACTTGGAAGTCTCCTCTCCTGGCCTTGATCGCCCGATGTTCACCGCAGAGCACTATACGCGTTTCCTCGGTGAAGAAGTCAGCCTGGTCCTGCGCATGGCGGTACAGAACCGTCGCAAGTGGCAGGGTATTATCAAGTCTGTCGAAGGCGAGATGATCACGGTTACTGTGGAAGGGAAAGATGAAGTGTTCGCGCTGAGCAACATCCAGAAAGCGAACCTGGTACCCCACTTTTAAAGTTTGGAAGAGGCAACTAGGATGAACAAAGAGATTCTGGCTGTTGTTGAAGCAGTTTCCAATGAAAAATCCCTTCCGCGTGAGAAGATTTTCGAAGCGCTGGAAACTGCATTAGCCACCGCAACCAAGAAAAAATACGAGCAGGAAATCGACGTGCGCGTCAGCATTGACCGCAGAACCGGCGATTTCGATACCTTCCGCCGTTGGGTCGCCGTAGACGAAGTGACGCAGCCAACGCGTGAAATCACGCTGGAAGCCGCTCAGTTTGAGGATCCGAGCATCGAGCTCGGCGGCTACGTCGAAGATCAGATCGAATCCGTGACCTTCGACCGTATCACCACCCAAACCGCCAAGCAGGTTATCGTGCAGAAAGTGCGCGAAGCCGAGCGTGCGATGGTGGTTGACGCTTTCCGTGAACACGAAGGTGAGATCGTCACCGGCGTGGTGAAGAAAGTGAACCGTGACAGCATCGCACTGGATCTGGGCAACAACGCCGAAGCGGTGATTGGCCGTGAAGACATGCTGCCGCGCGAAAACTTCCGTCCGGGCGACCGCATTCGCGGCGTACTGTACGCCGTGCGTCCTGAAGCTCGCGGCGCGCAGCTGTTCGTCAGCCGTTCCAGCTCGGAAATGCTGAAAGAACTGTTCCGCATCGAAGTGCCGGAAATCGGCGAAGAAGTGATTGAAATTAAAGCGGCAGCCCGCGATCCAGGCTCCCGCGCGAAAATTGCAGTGAAAACCAACGACAAGCGCATCGACCCGGTCGGCGCCTGCGTAGGTATGCGCGGTGCGCGCGTTCAGGCCGTGTCGAGCGAGCTCGGCGGCGAACGTATCGACATCATCCTGTGGGATGATAACCCAGCGCAATTCGTCATCAACGCCATGGCACCGGCCGACGTCGCGTCGATCGTGGTAGACGAAGATAACTGCACCATGGATATCGCCGTTGAAGCCAGCAACCTGGCGCAGGCGATCGGCCGTAACGGCCAAAACGTGCGTTTGGCTTCCCAGCTGCTGAAACAACACCGCGGCGACGATCGTTGGGAACTGAACGTGATGACGGCGGACGACCTGCAGGCCAAGCACCAGGCCGAGGCTCATGCCGCTATTGATACCTTCACCAAGTATCTTGATATCGACGAAGATTTCGCCACCGTACTGGTTGAAGAAGGCTTCTCCACGCTGGAAGAGCTGGCCTACGTGCCGATCAAAGAGCTGTTGGAAATCGACGGTCTGGATGAAGATACGGTTGAAGCATTGCGCGAACGCGCCAAAGCTGCATTGACCACGCTGGCCCTGGCTCAAGAAGAAAGCCTGGGCGACAACAAACCGGCCGACGATTTGCTCAACCTGCCGGGTCTTGAGCGCAGCATGGCCTTTAAACTGGCCGCGCGTGGGGTTTGTACGCTGGAAGATCTTGCCGAGCAGGGTGTTGACGATCTGGCTGATATTGAAGGGCTTAGCGACGAGCAAGCCGGCGAGCTGATCATGGCTGCACGCAATATCTGTTGGTTTGGCGACAACGCGTAATAACTGTAGCAGGAAGGAACAGCATGACGACAGATGTAACCGTAAAATCGCTGGCAGCAGAGATTCAGACTCCGGTTGATCGCCTGGTACAGCAGTTTGCTGATGCAGGGATCAACAAGTCCGAGTCGGACTCTGTTACCCAGCAAGAAAAAGAAACATTGCTGGCGCACCTGAACCGTGAACACGGTAGCGCGCCGGGTAAACTCACTTTGCAGCGCAAAACGCGCAGCACCTTGAATATCCCGAGCACCGGCGGTAAAAGTAAATCGGTGCAAATTGAGGTCCGCAAGAAACGCACTTATGTAAATCGCGATACGCAGGAAGCCCAGTTGGCTGAAGCGGCAGAGCAGGCACAGCGTGAAGCGGAAGAGCAGGCACGGCGCGAAGCGGAAGAGCTCGCAAAACGCGAAGCGGAAGCGAAGCGCGCAGCCGAAGAGCAAGCCAAACGTGAGGCCGCGGAGATTGCTAAGCGTAATTCAGCGGAAAAAGAAAAAGTGACCAATCAACATACCGACGAAATGACCAAGCCAGCTCAGGCGGAAAAAGCACGCCGTGAAGCCGAAGCCGCTGAACTGAAACGCAAAGCGGAAGAGGAAGTGCGCCGCAAGGTTGAAGAGGAAGCCAAGCGCGTGGCGGAAGAAGCCCGTCGCATGGCCGAAGAGAACGGCGAGAAGTGGGCCCAGGCAGACGCGGCAAGCGCCGCGGTTGAAAGCGCCGACTATCACGTGACCACCTCTCAGCACGCCCGCGCCGCGGAAGACGAAAACGACGCCAAAGTTGAAGGCGATCGTCGCAGCCGCACCCGCGGCGGCAAAGCCACCAAGCAGAAGAAAGGCAACAAGCTGTCCGAATCCAAAGCGGATCGCGAAGAAGCGCGTGCCGTTACCCGTGGCGGTAAAGGCAAACGCAAGCCTAGCGCTCTGCAGCAGGGCTTCAACAAGCCGGCGCAGGTGGTTAACCGTGACGTGGTGATCGGCGAAACCATCACCGTGGCCGAGCTGGCCAACAAGATGGCGGTAAAAGGTTCTCAGGTCATCAAAGTGATGATGAAGCTGGGCGCCATGGCCACCATCAACCAGGTTATCGACCAGGAAACCGCACAGCTGGTTGCCGAAGAGATGGGCCACAAAGTTATCCTGCGTCGTGAAAACGAGCTGGAAGAAGCGCTGATGAGCGACCGTGATACGGGCGCTGCGGCCGAGCCGCGCGCGCCGGTCGTGACCATCATGGGCCACGTTGACCACGGTAAAACCTCTCTGCTGGACTACATCCGCTCCACCAAAGTGGCGGCGGGCGAAGCCGGCGGCATTACCCAGCACATCGGTGCCTACCACGTAGAAACCGAGAACGGCATGATCACCTTCCTGGATACTCCGGGCCACGCCGCGTTTACCTCGATGCGTGCTCGCGGTGCTCAGGCGACTGACATCGTGGTGCTGGTAGTGGCGGCCGACGACGGCGTGATGCCACAGACCATCGAAGCTATCCAGCACGCGAAAGCGGCGCAGGTGCCATTGGTGGTTGCGGTGAACAAAATCGACAAGCCGGAAGCCGATCCGGACCGCGTTAAGCAGGAACTGTCTCAGTACGGCGTTATGCCGGAAGAGTGGGGCGGCGAAGCGCAGTTCGTCCACGTGTCCGCGAAAGCCGGTACCGGTATCGACGAACTGCTGCAGGCTATCCTGCTGCAGGCCGAAGTTCTGGAACTGAAAGCGGTTCGCAGCGGCATGGCGAGCGGCGTGGTGATCGAGTCCTTCCTGGATAAAGGCCGTGGCCCTGTGGCTACCGTGCTGGTTCAGGAAGGTACGCTGAACAAGGGCGACATCGTTCTGTGCGGCTTCGAATACGGCCGTGTGCGTGCGATGCGCGACGAATTGGGCCGTGACGTGACCTCTGCCGGTCCGTCTATTCCTGTGGAAATCCTGGGTCTGTCCAGCGTGCCTGCAGCGGGTGACGAAGCGACCGTGGTGCGTGACGAGAAGAAAGCGCGTGAAGTGGCGCTGTACCGTCAGGGCAAGTTCCGCGAAGTCAAACTGGCGCGTCAGCAGAAGTCCAAGCTGGAAAACATGTTCGCCAACATGACCGACGGCGAAGTGTCCGAGCTGAACATCGTACTGAAGTCCGACGTACAGGGTTCTTGCGAAGCGATCAGCGACTCGCTGCTGAAACTCTCCACCGACGAAGTGAAGGTGAAGATTGTCGGCTCCGGCGTAGGTGGCATCACCGAAACCGACGCGACGCTGGCTGCGGCTTCCAACGCCATCATCCTGGGCTTCAACGTGCGTGCCGACGCTTCTGCGCGCCGCGTGATCGAAGCGGAAAGCCTGGATCTGCGTTACTACTCCGTGATCTATAACCTGATCGACGAAGTGAAGCAGGCGATGAGCGGTATGCTGGCGCCGGAATACAAGCAGCAGATCATCGGCCTGGCCGAAGTGCGTGACGTGTTCAAATCGCCTAAGTTCGGCGCTATCGCCGGCTGTATGGTTACCGAAGGGACCATCAAGCGTCACAACCCAATCCGCGTACTGCGCGACAACGTGGTTATCTATGAAGGCGAGCTGGAATCCCTGCGTCGCTTCAAAGATGACGTTAACGAAGTCCGTAACGGCATGGAATGTGGTATCGGCGTTAAGAACTATAACGACGTGCGCGTCGGCGACATGATCGAAGTGTTCGAAATCATTGAGATCCAACGCTCCATCGCTTAACGATTGCACATCTGCTTATATCTGTTTACGGGGGGCCTTGTGCCCCCCGATTTGTCTGGAGAATCCAAAATGGCAAAAGAATTCAGCCGCGGCCAACGCGTGGCGCAAGAGATGCAGAAAGAGATTGCGATCATTCTGCAGCGTGAAGTGAAAGATCCGCGCGTCGGCATGGCGACCGTTTCCGGCGTAGAAGTGTCCCGCGACCTGGCGTATGCCAAGGTTTACGTCACCTTTCTGAACGTACTGACCGAGAACCACGATCCGGATCTGGTCACCAACGGCATTAAAGCGTTGCAGGACGCTTCCGGTTACATCCGCACCCTGCTGGGCAAAGCGATGCGCCTGCGCGTGGTGCCGGAGCTGACCTTCGCTTACGACAACTCCCTGGTGGAAGGCATGCGCATGTCCAACCTGGTGACCAACGTGGTGAAGAACGACGCCGAGCGCCGTTCCGCCTCAGGTGATGACAAGGAGGATTAATGAGTCGCCCTCGTCGCCGCGGCCGTGATATCCACGGCGTGCTGTTGCTGGACAAGCCGCAGGGTTTGTCGTCCAACGATGCGCTGCAAAAAGTAAAACGCCTGTACAACGCCAACCGGGCGGGCCATACCGGCGCGCTCGATCCGCTGGCGACCGGCATGCTGCCTATCTGCCTGGGCGAAGCGACCAAGTTTTCGCAATATCTGCTCGATTCCGACAAGCGCTATCGGGTGATCGCCAAGCTGGGGCAGCGTACCGATACCTCCGACGCCGACGGCCAGATCGTGCAGGAGCGCCCGGTGAACTTCACCCAGGCGCAGCTCGACGCGGCGCTGGACACCTTCCGCGGCGATATCCAGCAGGTACCGTCGATGTATTCGGCGCTGAAATACCAGGGCAAGAAACTCTACGAGTATGCGCGCCAGGGCATTGAAGTGCCGCGCGAAGCGCGCAGCATCACGGTGTACGAGCTGCAGTTTATCCGTTGGGAAGGGGATGAGCTGGAGCTGGAGATCCACTGCTCGAAAGGCACCTACATCCGCACCATCACCGACGATCTCGGCGAGCTGCTGGGCTGCGGCGCGCACGTGATCTATCTGCGCCGCCTGCAGGTGGCGACTTATCCGATCGCGCGCATGGTGACGCTGGAACAGCTGAACGCTTTGCTGGCTCAGGCGCAGGAACAGGCGATCGCGCCCGGCGAGCTGCTCGATCCGCTGCTGATGCCGATGGACAGCCCGGTTGAGAACTATCCGGAAGTGAATTTGCTGCCGGTGGTGGCGGGCTACGTCAAGCAGGGGCAACCGGTGCAAGTGGCCGGCGCGCCGGCTTCCGGCCTGGTGCGCATCACCGAGGGTGAAGAGCGAAAATTCATCGGCGTTGGTGACATCGCCGAGGACGGTCGCGTGGCGCCGCGCCGCCTGGTGGTCGAGCATTTCGACTGACGGCGGGGCTCTGCGTCGCCTTGCGATCGCACTGCGCTAAGAGTAGAATGGCGCAGCTTATGCATTGGGTTGCTGAATTAGAGATCGGCGCCTGTTTTTATTATCTATAATCTGGAGTATTACAATGTCTCTAAGTGTTGAAGCTAAAGCTCAAATCGTAGCTGATTTCGGTCGTGGTACTAACGACAGCGGTTCTACCGAAGTTCAGGTTGCCCTGCTGACTGCGCAGATCAACCATCTGCAAGGCCACTTCTCCGAGCACAAAAAAGATCACCACAGCCGTCGTGGTCTGCTGCGTATGGTTTCTCAGCGTCGTAAGCTGCTGGACTACCTGAAGCGTAAAGATGTAGCACGTTACACCAGCCTGATCGAGCGTCTGGGTCTGCGTCGCTAATCTAGCAAGTTTCAGTGGAAAGGGGCCTATTTTGGCCCCTTTCTTCTAGGAAGCATAAGCAAATCAGGTTAATGTATTACTGATGTTTCCAAACAGGTTCTTCCGTTACAGAGGTTCGCGCGGCTAATGAGAGGCTTTATCTCCCGCCTGAGATAAGGATTGTCATTAGTCGCGAGGATGTAGTGAGAAGGCAAATCGAGTCACAGGCGTGTCGAGTCGTCAATGCGATTGCGCGCCGCTAATCAAGGATATAATTTTGCTGACACCGATCATTCGCAAATTCCAGTATGGCCAGCATACCGTCACCATCGAAACCGGTATGATGGCGCGTCAGGCCACCGCCGCCGTTATGGTGAGCATGGATGACACCGCCGTCTTCGTTACCGTCGTTGGCCAGAAAAAAGCCAAGCCGGGCCAGAGCTTCTTCCCGCTGACCGTTAACTACCAAGAGCGTACCTACGCCGCCGGCCGCATCCCGGGCAGCTTCTTCCGTCGCGAAGGCCGTCCGAGCGAAGGCGAGACCCTGACTTCTCGTCTGATCGACCGTCCGATCCGTCCACTGTTCCCGGACAACTTCCTGAACGAAGTTCAGGTGATCGCGACCGTGGTTTCCGTTAACCCGCAGGTGAACCCGGACATCGTTGCGATGATCGGTGCTTCCGCAGCCCTGAGCCTGTCCGGTATTCCGTTCAACGGCCCAATCGGCGCCGCGCGCGTGGGTTACATCAACGATCAGTACGTGCTGAACCCGACGACCGATGAGCTGAAAGAAAGCCGTCTGGATCTGGTGGTTGCCGGTACCGCCGGCGCGGTGCTGATGGTGGAATCCGAAGCGGACGTGCTGAGCGAAGATCAGATGCTGGGCGCCGTGGTGTTCGGCCACGACCAGCAGCAAGTGGTTATCGAAAACATCAACGCGCTGGTTGCCGAAGCCGGCAAACCGAAGTGGGATTGGCAGGCGCCTGCGGTCAACGAAGCGCTGCAAGCGCGCGTGGCTGAACTGGCCGAAGCTCGCCTGGGCGACGCTTACCACATCACCGAAAAACAAGAGCGTTACGCTCAGGTTGACGCGATCAAAGACAGCGTTGTTGAAACCCTGCTGGCGCAGGATGAAACGCTGGACGCCGGCGAAATCCAGGACATCCTGGGTAACCTGGAGAAAAACGTGGTGCGCAGCCGCGTACTGCGTGGCGAGCCGCGTATCGACGGCCGTGAAAAAGACATGATCCGTGGCCTGGACGTGCGCACCGGCGTACTGCCGCGCACCCACGGTTCCGCGCTGTTCACCCGTGGCGAAACTCAGGCGCTGGTTACCGCGACCCTGGGCACCGCGCGCGATGCGCAGAACCTGGACGAGCTGATGGGCGAGAAGACCGACAGCTTCCTGTTCCACTACAACTTCCCTCCGTACTCCGTGGGCGAAACCGGCATGGTCGGTTCTCCTAAGCGTCGTGAAATCGGTCACGGTCGCCTGGCGAAACGCGGCGTATTGGCTATGATGCCTAAACCGGAAGATTTCCCGTACACCGTTCGCGTGGTGTCTGAAATCACCGAATCCAACGGTTCTTCTTCCATGGCTTCCGTGTGCGGCGCGTCTCTGGCGCTGATGGACGCCGGTGTGCCAATCAAGGCTGCCGTTGCGGGTATCGCGATGGGCCTGGTGAAAGAAGCCGATAACTTTGTGGTTCTGTCCGACATTCTGGGTGACGAAGATCACCTGGGCGACATGGACTTCAAAGTGGCCGGTAGCCGCGACGGTATCACTGCGTTGCAGATGGACATCAAAATCGAAGGTATCACCCGCGAAATCATGCAGGTGGCTCTGAACCAGGCCAAGGGCGCGCGTCTGCACATCCTGGGCGTGATGGAACAGGCTATCAGCACCCCGCGTGGCGATATCTCCGAATTCGCACCGCGTATTCATACTATCCGCATCAACCCGGATAAGATTAAAGACGTGATCGGTAAGGGCGGTTCCGTTATCCGCGCGCTGACCGAAGAGACTGGCACTACCATCGAAATCGAAGATGATGGTACAGTTAAAATCGCTGCGACCGACGGGGAGAAGGCGAAATTCGCTATCCGTCGTATCGAAGAGATCACGGCAGAGATCGAAGTGGGCCGTATCTACCAGGGTAAAGTGACCCGTATCGTTGATTTCGGCGCATTCGTCGCTATCGGCGGTGGTAAAGAAGGTCTGGTACACATTTCTCAGATCGCCGACAAGCGCGTCGAGAAAGTGACCGACTATCTGCAGATGGGTCAGGAAGTGCCGGTTAAGGTACTGGAAGTTGACCGTCAGGGCCGCGTGCGTCTGAGCATCAAAGAAGCGACGGCGCCGGAAGCGGGTTCACCTGCGCCTGAAGCAGAATAACTGTATAGATAGTTTTACAGCTCCCCGCCACGGGGTTGGGAGCTGTTCGTATCGCGCGGGTAGGATGCCCGCGTTTTAGCAAACGGAGGACAGGACGTTCATCCAATGTTTGTCTTCGGGAGTGGGAAATGAAGCCTTTCTTGCGCTGGTGTTACGTTGCGACAGCACTCATGCTGGCAGGATGCAGCAACCATGATTGGCGTAAAGACGAAGTTTTGGCAATCCCGTTGCAGCCAACGTTGCAGCAGGAAGTGATCCTGGCGCGCATGGAACAAATTCTTGCCAGCCGGGCACTGACGGATGACGAACGCGCACAGCTTTTATATGAGCGCGGTGTGCTGTATGATAGCCTCGGGTTACGTGCATTAGCGCGCAATGATTTCTCGCAGGCGCTGGCGATACGTCCCGACATGCCGGAAGTTTTCAACTACCTGGGCATTTACTTAACGCAGGCAGGCAATTTTGATGCTGCCTATGAAGCGTTTGATTCTGTACTAGAGCTTGATCCAACTTACAATTACGCGCGTTTAAACCGGGGCATCGCACTGTATTATGGCGGCCGCTTCCCGTTGGCGCAGGATGATCTGCAGGCGTTTTATCAAGACGACCCAAACGATCCCTTCCGTTCGTTATGGCTGTATCTGGTGGAGCGAGAAATCGATCCCAAGAAGGCCGAGGTAGCGCTTCAGCAGCGCTATGACAAAGCGGACAGAGGGCAATGGGGATGGAATATTGTCGAATTCTACCTGGGCAAGATCAGCGAAAAAACGCTGATGGAACGCCTCAAGGCAGATGCAACGGATAACACTTCGCTCGCTGAGCATCTCAGTGAAACTGACTTCTATTTGGGTAAACACTACCTGAGTCTGGGGGACAAGGACACCGCTTCGGCGCTGTTCAAACTGACGGTGGCTAACAACGTTCACAACTTCGTTGAGCACCGCTATGCATTGTTGGAATTGGCGCTTTTGGGCCAAGAGCAAGACGACCTATCGGAATCGGACCAGCAATAGCTGACGAACACCTATCAGCCTGATGAACATTGGTTTTTAACCAAAGTTATCGCCTTCACGGGCGAGGGCTTTTTTGTTCGTTTTATAATCTAATTTGAGCCGGTTCACACTTTTCAATGAAAATGACTGAAAATTTTCTCGACGAGTTATGTAGACTGGCTGCCATTATTAATGAGGCACGTGTACATGACGACTGAGTTTGAAACCTCTTTTGCTGATCTGGGGCTGTCTGCTCCAATCATTTCCGCCCTGAACGATCTGGGCTATGAAAAACCATCTCCGATCCAGGCTGAGTGTATTCCTCACCTGTTGAACGGCCGCGACGTGCTGGGCATGGCACAGACCGGTAGTGGTAAAACTGCAGCGTTCTCGCTGCCGCTGCTGCACAACCTGCAGGCAGACCTGAAAGCACCTCAGATCCTGGTGCTGGCACCGACCCGCGAACTGGCGGTTCAGGTTGCCGAAGCGATGACCGATTTCTCCAAACACATGAACGGCGTCAACGTGGTAGCCCTGTACGGCGGCCAGCGTTACGACGTGCAGCTGCGCGCTCTGCGCCAGGGCCCGCAAATCGTTGTGGGTACCCCAGGCCGCCTGCTGGACCACCTGAAACGCGGCACCCTGAACCTCTCCAACCTGAGCGGTCTGGTGCTGGATGAAGCCGACGAAATGCTGCGCATGGGCTTTATCGAAGACGTAGAAACCATCATGGCTGAGATCCCGGCTGAACATCAGACCGCGCTGTTCTCCGCCACCATGCCGGAAGCGATCCGTCGCATCACCCGCCGCTTTATGAAAGAGCCGCAGGAAGTGCGCATCCAGTCCAGCGTGACCACCCGTCCGGACATCAGCCAGAGCTACTGGTCGGTGTACGGCATGCGTAAAAACGAAGCGCTGGTGCGTTTCCTGGAAGCTGAAGACTTTGACGCAGCGATCATCTTCGTCCGTACCAAAAACGCGACCCTGGAAGTGGCCGAAGCGCTGGAGCGCAGCGGTTACAGCAGCGCCGCGCTGAACGGCGACATGAACCAGGCGCTGCGTGAGCAGACCCTGGAGCGCCTGAAAGACGGTCGTCTGGATATCCTGATCGCGACCGACGTTGCGGCCCGCGGCCTGGACGTTGAGCGCATCAGCCTGGTTGTCAACTACGACATCCCGATGGACTCCGAGTCTTACGTTCACCGTATCGGCCGTACCGGTCGTGCGGGCCGCGCCGGCCGCGCGCTGCTGTTCGTGGAAAACCGCGAACGCCGCCTGCTGCGCAATATTGAACGCACCATGAAGCTGACCATCCCGGAAGTGGAACTGCCGAACGCAGAACTGCTGGGCGAGCGCCGTCTGGCCAAGTTCGCCGCAAAAGTTCAGCAGCAGCTGGAAAGCAGCGATCTGGATCTGTACCGCGCACTGCTGACCAAACTGCAGCCGGAAGAAGAGCTGGATATGGAAACCCTGGCCGCAGCGCTGCTGAAAATGGCACAGGGCGAACGTCCGCTGATCCTGCCGCCGGATCCGGTCTTCAAGCCGCGTCAGCGCCGCGAGTTCAACGACCGTGACGATCGTCGCGGTGACCGTGGCGATCGCCGCGACAGCCGTGACGGCGATCGTCCGCGTCGCGAACGTCGTGACGTTGGCGAAATGCAGCTGTACCGCATCGAAGTGGGCCGTGACGATGGCGTAGAAGTGCGTCACATCGTTGGCGCTATCGCTAACGAAGGCGACATCAGCAGCCGTTACATCGGTAACATCAAGCTGTTCGCGTCCCACTCCACCATCGAGCTGCCAAAAGGCATGCCGGGCGAGATCCTGAATCACTTCACTCGCACCCGCATCCTGAACAAGCCGATGAACATGCAGCTGCTGGGCGATGCACAGCCGTTCGAACGCCGCGAGCGTCGTGACGGTGGCAACGGCGGCGAGCGTCGCGGCAACGGGCGTCCGTTCAACGGCGAACGTCGCGAAGGCGGCCCACGTCGTTCCTTCGGCGAACGTCGTGAAGGCGGCAACGGCGGCGAGCGTCGTGGCGGTAACTACAACCGTGACGGCAAACCGGCGCCACGCCGTGATGACGGCGCACCGGCTGCACCACGCCGTCGTTTCGGCGACGCGTAATCGCTGATTCACCGTTCGCGGTGAAACGCTCTGAAAAACCAGCCTGCGGGCTGGTTTTTTTATGCCTGAAAGTTGCCGTCAAACGCCCCTGAATGGCGTATCATTCATAAGGTTTTTTCTTACGGATGATATGCACGGGAGATGCCATGAGTTGGCAGCAGTTCAAATCTCAATACCTGGTGCGCTTTTGGGCGCCGCTGCCGGCGGTGATCGCCGCCGGGATCCTTTCTACCTACTATTTCGGCATGACCGGCACCTTCTGGGCGGTGACCGGCGAGTTCACCCGCTGGGGCGGCCATGTGCTGCAGTGGTTCGGCCTGCACCCCGAGCAGTGGGGCTATTTCAAGGTTATCGGCCTGCAGGGCACGCCGCTGGAGCGCATCGACGGGCGCATGATCATCGGCATGTTCGCCGGCTGCATCGCCGCCGCGCTGTGGGCCAACAACATCAAGCTGCGCCAGCCGCAGCACCGCATTCGCATCGTGCAGGCGCTGCTGGGCGGCATTATCGCCGGCTTCGGCGCGCGCCTGGCGATGGGCTGTAACCTGGCGGCATTCTTCACCGGTATTCCGCAGTTCTCGCTGCACGCCTGGTTCTTCGCGCTGGCGACCGCCGCAGGGTCGTACTTCGGCGCCAAATTCACGCTGCTGCCGATGTTCCGCATTCCGGTTAAATTGCAAAAGGTGAAGGCCGCCGCGCCGCTGACGCAGAAGCCTGAGCAGGCGCGCCGCCGCTTCCGGCTGGGCATGGCGGTCTTCGGCCTGGCGGTGGCCTGGTCGCTATGGACGCTGTTCGATGCGCCGAAGCTCGGCATCGCCATGTTGTTCGGCATCGGCTTCGGTCTGCTGATCGAACGCGCGCAGATCTGCTTCACCTCGGCGTTCCGCGATCTGTGGATCACCGGCCGCACCCACATGGCGAAAGCCATCATCATCGGCATGGCGGTGAGCGCCATCGGCATCTTCAGCTACGTGCAGCTCGGCGTGGCGCCGAAAATCATGTGGGCCGGCCCGAATGCGGTGCTGGGCGGCTTGCTGTTCGGCTTCGGCATCGTGCTGGCCGGCGGTTGCGAGACCGGCTGGATGTACCGCGCGGTGGAAGGGCAGGTGCACTACTGGTGGGTGGGGCTGGGCAACATCATCGGCGCCACGCTGCTGGCCTATTACTGGGACGATCTGGCGCCGGCGCTGGCGACCGACTACGACAAGATCAACCTGCTCGACACCTTCGGCCCGATCGGCGGCCTGCTGGTGACCTACCTGCTGCTGGCGCTGGCCTTCGCCGCCATGCTGTGGTGGGAGAAACGCTTTTTCCGCGCCCGGCCTGAGGCGCAGGTGGTGAATTTGAGGAGCCTGCCATGAAAGAGACGACGATAGTGCCGGACTACCGGCTGGACATGCTGGGCGAGCCTTGCCCGTACCCGGCGGTGGCGACGCTGGAGGCGATGCCGCAGCTGAAGCCGGGGGAAATCCTGGAGGTGATCAGCGATTGCCCGCAGTCGATCAACAACATTCCGCTCGACGCGCGCAACCACGGCTACAAGGTGCTGGATATCCAGCAGGACGGGCCGACCATCCGCTATCTGATCCAGCGTTAACGCCGAGGCGGTGGGGTTCCCCACCGCCTTTTCGCGTTTTATCCCTTCACGACGTCGCCTTTCACTCCGGCAACAATCTCGAACGAACGCAGCCGCGCCTGGTGATCGAAGATCTGGCCGTTGACCATGATCTCGTCGGCATCGGTTTCACGCAGCAGCGTTTGCAGCCCGTGGCGCACGGTTTTTTCATCGCCGACGATCGACATCCGCAGCGCCTGCTCGACGCCGTATTGCTCACCGGCGGTCCACAGCGCGTGGATGTTATCCACCGGCGGCGGCAGCGGGCCGGGCGATCCGCGGCGCAGGTTGATGAACTGCTGCTGCATCGAGCTGAACAGGAAGCGCGCATCGCTATCGCTGTCGGCGGCGATCACGTTGACGCACACCATGGCGTGCGGTTGCGCCAGCTGTTTGGACGGTTTGAAGTTTTCGCGGTACAGCTGCAGCGCCTGGAACAGCATATCCGGGGCGAAGTGCGAGGCGAAGGCGAACGGCAGGCCAAGCTGCGCCGCCAACTGCGCGCTGTAGAGGCTGGAGCCGAGCAGCCAGAGCGGCACGTGCAGCCCCTGGCCCGGCACCGCCTGCACCGGCTGGCCGGGCTGCGCGTCGCAGAAGTAGTTTTGCAGCTCCTGCACGTCGCGCGGGAAGGTATCCACATCGCCGGACAGGTGGCGGCGCAGCGCCATCATGGTGCGCTGATCGGTGCCGGGCGCGCGGCCCAGCCCCAGATCGATGCGGCCGGGGTAGAGCGACTCCAGCGTGCCGAACTGCTCGGCGATCACCAGCGGTGCATGGTTCGGCAGCATCACGCCGCCGGAGCCGAGGCGAATGCTCTGGGTGCCGGCGGCCAGATAGCCCAGCAGCACCGAGGTGGCGGCGCTGCCGATGCCGGTCATGTTGTGGTGCTCGGCCAGCCAGTAGCGCCGGTAGCCCCAGCGTTCGGCGTGCTGCGCCAAATCCAGCGAACAGTGGAAAGCGTCGCGCGCTTTGGCCCCTTGCGGGATTGGCGATAAATCCAGTACCGACAGCGGTACGGCAGTGTTTTCAGTCATGGCATCGTCCATCAGAGAGTGGATCGCTTAAAGGGCGATTGCAGGAATCTGCATACCAAAAAGCCGAAAATGATGCTTTTTAGTGTTAAAAGCATAATCCAATTTATAGTTATAAAAGAGGAGATATGTGCTTGTGATATCCTCATGAGAGCAATGGTGTTTTTTGGAGCAATTTAAGACATGGAAATGATGATCCCCGCCCGCCGCTTACCGTTCCGGGAGCCGACATAATGAAAAAAAAGACGCTGTTTACCCTGTTGCTGATGATGGTGGCGATCGCATTGGCGGTCCTGTTCCGCGCGCACAATCAGGATCTGTTACTGCAGGGTGAAGTGGACGCTCCCGAAGTGATCGTCGCTTCCAAGGCGAAAGGCCGGGTGGTTGAACGCCTGATCGAACGTGGCGACGACGTGAAAAGCGGCCAGCTGATTATCCAGCTCGACAGCCCCGAACTGATGGCGCAGCTGCGTTCCGCGCAGGCCACGCGCGACGAGGCCAAGGCGCAGCTCGATCAGTCGCTGCACGGCACCCGTGAAGAGAGCATCCGCAACCTGCGCGCCAACCTGGCGCAGGCCGAAGCGCAGTACCGCAATGCGCAAAACGACTACAACCGCAACCTGAGCGTGGCCGGCAAGGGCTATATCTCGAAGTCCGAGCTGGACGCTTCGCGCCGGGCGCGCGACACCGCCTTCCAGCAGGTGCAGGCGGCCAAGGCCAACCTGGACGAAGGTATCAACGGCGACCGCGTCGAGCTGCGGCAACAATACGCGGCGGCGCTGCGGGCGGCGGAAGAGAACCTGCTGCAGATCCAGGCGCAGAGCGACGATCTGCAGGTGAAAGCGCCGGTGGACGGCGAAGTGGGGCCGATCCCGGCCGAAGTGGGCGAGCTGCTGAACGCCGGTAGCCCGCTGGTGACGCTGATCCGGGTGCCGGACGCCTACTTCGTGTTTAACCTGCGCGAAGACATCCTGGCCCACGTGCGCAAAGGCGACAAGGTCAAGCTGCGGGTGCCGGCGCTGAAGGACAAAATGATCGACACCGAGGTGCGCTACATCGCGCCGCTGGGGGATTACGCCACCAAACGCGCCACCCGCGCCACCGGCGACTTCGACCTGAAAACCTTCGAAGTGCGCCTGTATCCGTCACAGCCGGTGGACGGCCTGCGTCCGGGGATGAGCACCTTATGGCAATGGAAAGAGTAAGGGCCGGCTGGCGCTGCTTCAGTCACGCGTTCGACAAAGAGTGTCGCGTCGCCTTTCGCAGCCCGGTGGTGCACTGGCTGAGCTGGATCTTTCCGCTGATCCTGTTTGGGCTGATCAGCAGCAACTTCTCCGAAGGCACGCTGCTCGATCTGCCGGTCTCGGTGGTGGACAGCGATCACAGCCCGCTGTCCAAGTCGCTGACCCGGCGGCTGGACGCCGGGTCGCACGCCCACGTCGAGGCCTACGGCGGCGGGCTGCCGGAGTCGCTGAGCCGCCTGCGCAGCGCGCAGGATTACGCGTTGCTGTATATCCCGCCGGACTTTGAGGCCAACGCGCTGTCGGGCAAACAGCCTAGCGTGGTGATGTACTACAACGCGCTGTTCTACGGCGCCGGGCTGTACTCCACCCAGGACTTTGGCGGCCTGATGAACGAAATCAACGCCAGCACCCGCAGCATCATCGCCACCGAGATGGGCAAATCGCTGCCGCCCTTGGCGGACGTGACGCTCTCCTACGGCAGCCTGTTCAACGCCAGCGGCAGCTATATCTATTACCAGCAGTTCGCCGCCACCATCCATCTGCTGCAGTTGTTCGCGGTGACCTGCATGATCTACGTGCTGGCGCGCAGCAAGTCGCTGCTGCAGGCCAAGCCGTTCAGCCTGGCGCTGCTCGGCAAGCTGGCGCCGTACACGCTGTGTTTCACCACCCTGCTGATGGTGGAGATCGCGGCGCTGGTGGGCATCTTTGACGCCCGCGTCAGCGGCAACCCGCTGTTTATGCTGATGATCGGCCTGTTTTACGTGATGGCAGCGCAGAGCATCGGCCTGCTGCTGTACACCTTTACCGGCAGCACCATCACCGCCTACAGCCTGATCGGTATTTTGGTCAGTATCGCGATGACCTTCTCCGGCATGGCGGTGCCTGAGCTGTCGATGCCGCTGCCGGCGCGCATCATTTCCAACATCGAGCCGCTGACCCACGCGCTGTACGCGATGTTCGACGTGTTCCTGCGGCAGGTGCACGCCAGCGCTATTTTCAGCGTGTGTGCGCTGCTGGCGGTCTATCCGCTGGTGGCCGCGCTGCTGGTGCGTAATCGCCTGCCGGCGCGGCTGGCAAAAGAGGGGAACGCCGGATGAAGCTCTATTGGCAAACCTTCGTTAAGGTGCTGCTCGGCATGCTGGAGCGGCCGGTATGGCTGATGCTGATCCTGTCGCTGTGCATCATGAGCATGGTGTACGCCAACCGCACGGTGTGGGATCTGCCGGTGGGGGTGGTCGATCAGGACCACAGCACCGCCAGCCGCCAGCTGATCCGTCAATTGGACGCCACCTCCAAGATAGCGATCGAAACCTACGACAGCCTGGAGCAGGCGCAGCGCGATCTCGGCTGGCGCAAGCTGTTTGCGGTGATCATCATGCCAGTGGATCTGGAGAAGAAGATCCTCAGCGGGCAGAACATCGTGGTGCCGGTGTACGGCGACGCCACCAACCGCCTGGCCAACGGCCAGATCCAACAGGACGTGGTGGCGGCCTATCAGCAGCTGCTGACGGAGTACAACAACGGGCTGCTGCTGCGCAGCGGCTTCAGCGAACGGCAGGCGCAGATACTGCTGACGCCGATACTGGGGCAAACGCTGGACGTGTTTAACCCCGGCATCAGCTTCGCGGCGATCATCTTCCCCGGCCTGCTGGTGATGCTGTTGCAGCACTCGCTGCTGATCGCCTGTATCCGCGTCAATATCGCCATGAAGAGCATGCCCGGCGGCAAGGCGCCGCTGGCGGCGCACCTCGGCGGGCTGACGGCGCTGCTGCCGATCTGGCTGTTCCTGTCGATCGTGCTGTTCGTGCTGTGGCCGTGGGTATTGGGCTATCGGCAGACGGCGAACATCGCCGAACTGCTGCTGCTGACCTTCCCGTTCCTGCTGGCGGTATTGGGGCTGGGCAAGCTGGTGACCGAGTGCCTGCGCAGCGTCGAGATGATCTACCTGACGCTGGCGTTCATCACCACGCCGATCTTCTACCTGTCCGGCACCATCTGGCCGCTGCAGTCGATGCCGGCCTGGGTGCGCGCCATCTCCTACAGCATTCCCTCCACCTGGGGCACCAAGGCGATCGCCGGCGTCAACCAGATGGGGCTGTCGCTGAACGAAGTGTGGGGCGACGTGATGATGATGCTGGTGCTCGGCGTGGTCTACACCCTGCTGGGCTTCGGCGTGGCCTTCTTGCGCAACAGCGTGGCGCTGCGCGGGATGTTCAGGAAACGGCGGGCGTAGGGAACCAATAAAGGCGCCATATTCGGCGCCTTTATTATTTCGTATTATCGATATGTTTAAGGTTGTTTATTTAGCGGGATGTCTATTGTTATTTTTATTTAATTTCTTATATTGACTTTGGTAATTGTCATTATCGACCGGTTTAGGGAATTAATAGTTGGCGTTAGTTTTATTATAACGTGTTATTTAAAGGATGATATGAGTATGTCAACAATAAGAGAGCTTACTTCTGATGAGATGAAACTGATTGGCGGTTGTGGTGATGGAAATAACGGCGGCGATCGTGACAGGCCAAGCAGAGGTGCACCAAACTCCTGTGCCAATCAGGTTGGAATGGGTATCATCATTGGCGCATTTACCGGTTTTTCAGGTGGCCCGCCAGGGATGATAGGTATGGCGGTTGCCGGTGGCTTGATGGGGGCGGTCTCTTGCGCCGATAACAGCCCCGCAGGGAATAATAAGAATAACGGTGGTGCCTTGGGTGGCAATAAAAACGCCAATAGCGTTAATGGGCAGTGTCGATGGTGATGAGAACATCGCTTTTACCGTTTCAACAATAGAGGGTGGGTTATGGCCAATAGACGTATTTTAGGCCCGCTTTGTAATATGATGGCGCTAACGTTGAGCATGCTACTTGTCTCGTTCTCCTCGCTAAGTGTTATTTCATACGGAGAACATTTGGTAGATGCGGTCATCGCGGTTTTTACTTATTTTGGTATCAGAAGCTGCTGCCTGATGTGTGTAAGTTTATTCCATTGGTTCCACGGCGGAAATAACCGTATTCATCTTGATAAATAAACGGTGCCGGCAGAGCCAACTGTCGGCACTGTCCTCGCTAAGACACCAACTCCAACCCCGCTACGCGGCGCCAGTAGCCGTTGCAGTCGGCGTGATCGGTCAAGGCCAAGGGCTTTTCGCCGCGTTCGTTGGCGCGGAAGGCATCGATTTGCGCCAGCGTCTTGGTGCCCTGCGGCGACAGCCGCACGATGTCCACCAGCCCCTGCATGCTCGGCAGGTCGTTGCCGAGGTTGTAGCAGTAGCCGCTCATGGTCTGAATGCCGTTGAGCACGAACACCTGCTGTTGCTCCTGCGAGCGCATCATGCGGCCCTGCGGATACTTGATGCAGCAGGTTTCGCACTCGTCCTTGCCGCGGTTCTCCGAGCGGGCGGTGAAGCAGCGCGCCGAATAGGCCAGCGGCAGGTGGCCGTAGCTCAGCACCTCCACCTCGAAATCGTGGCGGAAGCCCAGCTCGTCGCACTGCGTCAGCAGGTTGGCCAGCCAGTCGCGCGACAGCTCGACCGGCATGCACCAGCGCATCATGCCCTGGCGGCGCAGCAGGCGCAGGGTATAGGCGTTGTAGCAGTTCAGCGCATGGCCGGCGATGAACGGCAAGCCGCGCTCCGCCGCCATGTTCACCGCGCCCAGATCGTTGGCTTCAAACAGGAACTCGCCGTTCTCCACATAGCGTTTCAGCTCATTCAGCTCGGACGGCGCCTGCAGCAGCGCCAGCGTGGAGATCACCACCTGCTTGCCGCTGCGGGCGATTTCGCGCGCCAGCGCCAGCCAATCGCCGACCTTCATCTCGCGCCGCTTGGTGCAGACGCTCTCGCCGAGGTAAATGATGTCGGCGCTGCTCTCTGCCGCCTGCTGATAGAACGCCGCGATGTCGTTTTTCGGCCAGTAGTAGAGCACCGGCCCCAGTGCGTATTTCATGTTTCCTCCGGCTACTGCCATTTGCGGTGATAGGCGCCCAGCGTGGTCTGGGTGCCCTCGGACATCGCGCCCAGCGTCTCCATCCAGGCGGCGTCGGCGCGGTAGGCGGCCGGATCGGCCTGGCAGCGGTCGATCGCCTGGCGCCAGACGCGCGCCACCTGGCTGACGTAAGCCGGGCTGCGCTGGCGGCCTTCGATCTTCACCGAGGCGATGTTGGCGGCCAGCAGCTCCGGCAGCAGCTCCAGCGTATTGAGGCTGGTGGGCTCTTCCAGCGCGTGGTAGCGCACGTCGTCCACCAGATAGCGGCCCTTGCACAGCGTCGGGTAGCCGGCGTTTTCATGGTCCTGGTAGCGGTCGATCAGCACGTCGTTCAGGCGCGACTCCATGCCCTGCGGGGTTTGCTGCCAGCGCACGAACCGTGCCGGCGAACAGGCGCCGACGGTGTTCGGCGATTCGCCGGTCAGGTAGGAAGAGAGATAGCAGCGCCCCTCGGCCATGATACACAGGCTGCCGAAGGCGAACACTTCCAGCGGCACCGGGCTGGTGCGGGCCAGCTGTTTCACCTGATGCATCGACAGCACGCGCGGCAGCACCACCCGGCCTACCTCGAAGTTACGCTGGTAGAAACGGATCGCCTCCTCGTTGGTGGCGGAGGCCTGCACCGAAACGTGGCGCTCCAGCTGCGGGTAGCGCTGGGCGGCGTATTCCAGCATCGCCAGATCCGCCAGAATCAGCGCGTCGGCGCCCAGCTGGGCCGCCATATCCACCGCGCGCTGCCAGCGGGCGTAGCCGTCGGGATGGGCGAAGGTGTTGATGGCGATATGCAGCTTGCGGCCGTGGCGATGCACGTAATCGACCGCTTCCTGCAGCTTTTTCTCGGTGAAGTTGAGGCCGGCGAAGTGGCGCGCGTTGGTATCGTCTTTCAGGCCGATGTAAACGGCGTCGGCGCCGTTATCCACCGCGGCCTTCAGGGCCGGCAGGTTGCCGGCGGGACAAAGCAGCTCCATAGATTTATCCTGGCTTAGCCGTGCACCCGGCCGGGCGCACGCTGTCTTTAAAGGTTGCCGACGGCGGTGTTCCGCCGGCAAACGCGAATCGGGGAGGTCATTTTAGGCAAAGGGGCGTACACAGGTTTTGATTTGGGGCAGCTTATGGCGTATTGATAAACATGGCGGTGAAATGCACTATTTGTTGATATAGACCGCTGAAGCCGCGCGCCAGTGTGGCAAAATAGCGGTAGTCCGTATTGAAAGGAGTGGATGACCGTGTTGGAACAACTACGAGCACGCCTTGTGCGCCAGGGGCCGTCGCTGCTGCGCATCCCGCTGAAATTCACGCCGTTCGCCCTGCAGCGCCAACTGCTGCAACAGGTGCTGAGCTGGCAGTTCCGCCAGGCGTTGGCGGATGGCGATCTGGAATTTCTCGAATCGCGCTGGCTGAAGATCGAAGTTCGCGATCTGGCGCTACAATGGTTTATGACGGTAGAAAACGACAAACTGGTGGTCAGCCAGCACGCCGAAGCGGACGTCAGTTTCAGCGGCGACGCCAACGATCTGATCCTGATCGCGGCGCGCAAGCAAGATCCGGATACGCTGTTCTTTCAGCGTCGGCTGCAGATTGAAGGGGATACCGAATTGGGCCTGTATGTGAAAAATTTGATGGACGCCATCGAGCTGGAAAGCATGCCTGCGCCGCTGCGCATGGGGCTGTTGCAGTTGGCTGATTTTGTCGAAGCAGGGTTGCAGGAGGGCACGGCGTCGGCTTCCCGTGTGGCGGTATCATGCTGATCCGCGTAGAGATCCCGGTAGACGCGGCGGGCATAGACGCCTTGCTGCGCCGCGCCTTTGGCCGCGACGACGAAGCCGATCTGGTGCAGCAGCTGCGCGAAGACGGCCTGCTGACGCTGGGCGTGGTCGCCACTGACGACGAAGGCGGGGTGGTGGGTTACGCCGCGTTCAGCCCGGTGGACGTGGCCGGCGAAGATCGCCAATGGGTGGCGCTGGCGCCGCTGGCGGTAGATGAAAGCCTGCGCCGTCAGGGGCTGGCTGAAAAACTGGTGTACGAAGGCTTGGATTCGTTGAACGAATTCAGCTACGCCGCGGTGGTGGTGCTGGGCGATCCGGCCTACTACGGCCGCTTCGGTTTTAAACCGGCCGCCGCCTATGGCCTGAACTGCCGCTGGCCGGACACGGAAAGCGCATTCCAGGTGTATCCGCTGGCGGAAGACGCCCTGAACGGCGTCAGCGGCGAAGTGGCTTTTTCGGCGCCGTTTAATCGCTTTTAACGACCGGCAATAGATACTCCAACGACAGCGGCGGGTGATTCACCAGCCGCTCTTTTTGTATTTTGCTCAGCTGTTTGACGCGGTATTCCAGCTTCAGCGCCGTTGAGCGATCCCCCACCTGGCAGTGAAATGCCAGCGTCAGTTCCCCTTTTCCGCGCAGCGCCTTGGCGCCTTTGCCGGCTTGATGCTGCGCCAGGCGGCGCGCCACGTCGGTGGTGATGCCGGTATACAGCATGCCGCTCGGTAAACGCAGCATGTAGAGGTGCCAGGGAGTGGGGGAAGTGTCGGTCATCGTACGCCGTTTCGGTGGCCAGGGTCGGCGTATGATGGCATGTTCGTCATCACAATCCCATCCCCGGCCGCCGGTGCCCTATCGCTTTACCCCTTTTTTCCCGCCAGCTCGAAGCGCGGCGAAACGATGCCATACAGCGTCCAGCCGAGGAAGGTGGCGATGGCGCCCCACATCATCGCTTCCTCACCGGAGCTGTAGAGCGCGTAGAAGCTGTACAGCGCGCCGATGCCGGCGATGATATTGGCGATGCGCGCCTTGTTGTCCGGCACCTTCGCCACTTTCTGAATAATGACCAGCGCCGCCATCGACAGGATGTAAGGGATGATGTTGGTCACCACCGCCAGGTTCACCAGCACGTTGAACTGCTTGTTCAGCGACGGGCTGATAGTCATCAGCGACAGGCCGCTCTGGATGACGACGATGGTCAACATGCCTTTAACCGGCGCGTCGGCCTTGCTCAGCTTGGAGAAGATTTTCGGGAAGAAGCCGCTGTCGGCGGAGGATTTGAACACCTGAGCGATGGTGAACTGCCAGCCGAGCAGCGAGCCGACGCAGGACATCACCATCAACGCCATGATGATCTTGCCGACCGTCGGGTTGAACATGTGGGAGAACGCCAGCCCGAACGGTGCGGTGGAGTTGGCCAGATCCATGTTCGGCACGATGCCGGCGATCACGTTGGTTGAAATGATATAGATCACCGCCGCGCTTAGGGTGCCGCCCAGTACGGCGATCGGCACGTTGCGCTCCGGGTTTTCCACCACGTCGGTGTTGGCGCAGGCGGATTCCAGCCCCAGGAACGCCCACAGGGTCATCGAGATCGAGGCGCCGATGGCTTCGAAGGTCGGCACCTGATGCGGGTTCCAGGCGGCGACGTAGGCGCTGCCGCTGAACCAGTACCAGCCGATGACCGAGATGCCCACCACCGGAATGATCACGCCCCAGACAGTGATGCCGCTGATTTTGCCGGTGATGCGCGCGCCGCCGAAGTTGGCGACGGTCGCCAGCCACAGCACGCCGATGGTGGCGATACAGATCCCGAGCGGGCTGAGGGTGGTGTCGAACAGCTCGGTGCCGTAGCCGACGGCGGAAATGGCTATGGCGATGTTGGCGATCAGCAGCGAAACGCCGTAGGTGTAGTTCGCCATAAAGTTGCCCGATTTGCCGAAGGCGTATTCGGCGTAGCCGCCCATGCCGCCGGATTTACGGCTGAACATGCCGCATTTGGCGAAGGCGTAGGCCAGCGCCATCGAGCCGACGGCGGTCACCAGCCAGGAAACGATCGAAATCGTGCCCACTTCGGCCAGCTTGGTCGGCAGCATAATTATGCCGGAACCCATCATATTCACGGCGGTCAGGATCGTTAATTGCACGACCCCCATTTTATTATTGGACTTACTCATGATCATTTTCTCTTTTAGGATGCGATCCGGGCGGCGAGAATCATCGCCGCCCCGTAAGGTGATTAATTTTTCATGACGTAGCCGTAAGCGCGGTTCCAACCGTCCTCATCCTGTTGGATATAAACGCCCTGCAATTCCGGCGCGAATCCCGGCAATAAGTTGATGCCTTCTTCCAGTGCCAGGAAATAACGCTGCGCGGCGCCGCCCCAAATTTCACCGGGCACCACGCACAGCACGCCAGGAGGGTAAGGCAGGGCGCCTTCGGCGGCGATGCGGCCCTCGGCTTTAGCCAGCGAGACCAATTCCACATTGCCGCGCACGAACTCGGTATTGGCGTCCTGCGGATTCATCACCACGCGCGGGAAATAACTTTTTCGGAACATCTCTTTTTGCAGTTCTTTAACGTCGTAGCTGACGTAAAGGTCGTGCATTTCCTGGCACAGCTGGCGGATGGTGTAGTTTTTGTAGCGCTGCTGGTGGTTTTTATAGACCGCAGGCAGCACCTCGCTGAGCAGGGAGTTTTGCTCGATGTGCTGCTCGAAGCGGGCGATCAGGGCCACCAGATGCTGCATCTTGGCGATGTCTTCCGCCGGCGTCAGCAGGAACAGGATCGAGTTGAGATCGCATTTTTCCGGCACGATGCCGTTTTCACGCAGGTAGTTGGCCAGAATGGTCGCCGGGATGCCGAACTCGCTGTAGCTGCCGGTGGCGGTATCGATGCCCGGCGTGGTGAGCAGCAGTTTGCACGGATCGACGAAGTACTGCGATTCGGCATAGCCCTCAAAGGCGTGCCATTTCTCGCCGGGCACGAAGTTGAAGAAGCGCAGATCGTTGGCCATCGCCGCGGTGTCATAGGCCTGCCACGGCTTGCCGTCGATCTGATCCGGCACGAACGGTTTGATCATCGTACAGGTATCCAGCAGCATTTTGCGCGCTTCGATCCCCACGCGCACGCACTCCTGCCACAGACGCTGGCCGCTTTTGCCCTCGTGCATCTTGGCGTTGACGTCCAGCGCGGCGAACAGCGGGTAGAACGGGCTGGTAGAGGCGTGCAGCATGAAGGCGTTGTTGAAGCGCTTGTGGTTGCAGTAGCGGCTCTGCCCCTTGATGTGCTTGTCTTTTTTGTGGATCTGCGAGGTTTGTGAGAAGCCGGCCTGCTGTTTGTGCACCGACTGGGTGACGATGATGCCGGGATCGTTTTCGTTCAGCTCCAGCAGCAGCGGCGAGCAGTCTTTCATCATCGGAATGAACTGCTCATAGCCCACCCAGGCGGAGTCGAACAGGATGTAGTCGCACAGGTGGCCAATCTTGTCGACCACCTGGCGGGCGTTGTAGATGGTGCCGTCGTAGGTGCCGAGCTGGATGATCGCCAGGCGGAACGGGCGGGCTTCGTTGGCGCGTTCCGGCGCCACTTCGCGGATCTGTTGGCGCAGGTAGCGTTCGTCGAAGCAGTGCGCGTCGATGCCGCCGATAAAGCCGAACGGGTTGCGGGCGGTTTCCAGATACACCGGCGTGGCGCCGGCCTGGATCAACGCGCCGTGGTGGTTGGATTTATGGTTGTTGCGGTCGAACAGCACCAGATCGCCGCGCGTCAGCAGGGCGTTGGTCGCCACCTTGTTCGAGGCCGAGGTGCCGTTGAGCACGAAGTAGGTCTTGTCGGCATTGAACACCTTGGCGGCGTGCTGCTGCGCGGCGCAAGGCGCGCCTTCGTGGATCAACAGGTCGCCCAGTTTGACGTCGGCATTGCACATATCGGAGCGGAAAAGCGTTTCGCCGTAGAAGTCGAAGAACTGGCGGCCCGCCGGATGTTTACGGAAGAACTCGCCGCCCTGGTGGCCGGGGCAGGCGAAGGTGGCGTTGCCCATTTCCACGTACTGCGTCAGCGTATTGAAGAACGGCGGCAGCAGCTCACTCTCATATTTGGCGGCGGCGGCCTCCAGCTGTTTGCCGTAGAACTGGGTATTCTTGCCGCACAGCTCAAACACGCCATGCAGCGCCGGCAATACGGCGTTATCCAGCTCTTCTTCGCAGCAGACGGCGACGAACAGCGGAATGTTCAGGCCGTGCTCTTCAATGCGCGCCACCATGCCGTGCGTGACGTCGTCTACCGACAGCACGATGGCGGCGACGTCATTGAAATCGCTGTGATGCACATCGACGATGTCGCGTTCAGTTTCAAAGCAGCCGAGGGTTTGGGTGTTGGCGGCAATTTTTAATTTTTTCATTTTTCTCATTCTTCAGGCAAAGGCAGTCCGTCGGCAAATAATTCCATTTGCCGCTAACGCCTTCACGAAAATAAAGGTGTGCGAGAACCCAGCGATGCCGAAAGGCATTAACTGTGTTCGTTGTTTTATTTAGCTTGGATGCGCTTGGCCGAAATTAAGAATGAATTGCGTGTCCTTCCCGGTTAGCGAGAAAGCGATATTATCACCGGCGTGCGGAGAATAAATAAAAACGCAATGACACTCTTATCAACAGCGTAAGAGCGAGGGGAGAGGGTTATCTGTAGTTGAAGAATGCGAAGCTAAAGCAGCTGCGATGAGCCATCATCATAATATGGGTTGTGCGCCTGATATGCGCCATTTTGCGGTTATTGTTTTCCATTTTCTAATCCACCTTGCTGAGTGAAAAGATGGCGCTATTTTAACGCAAGGTGGGCTAAAAATCGTGATGAACGTCACATAAATGCCGGTGTTTATAAATAACTATTCATTGATTATGCAGTGAATTGCATAAACAGCCCCCGGGCAGGCAAATGAGCATGTAAATAAATTGCTAATCGACTCCGGGCGGGTGCGCTAAATTTGCGTGTCGTCAGGGTGGGAATAAAAGAACCGGTCGAATAAGCGGTTGCATAACGATCAAATAAATCCGTCTTGTATTTTTTATGTTATAAATATTTTTCTGGCTCAAGTTAATAAAAATGCATTTATTGTGTTTTTATATTCAATTTGGGTTTTTGATGATTATCGTTATTTGTGACTCGCCTCAACAACGCAGGGTAAGATGAAGTGAGTGAACAGGGAGGCGAGTAACCTTGAATACCCCAGAACAACGGCAGCAGATTGCGGATTTCATCGGCAAACAACACGTCTTGACGCTGTGCGCCGGCGACGGCCTCGACATGTGGTGCGCCAACTGTTTTTACGTGTTCGACGCCGCGGCGATGGCGCTGTGGCTGATGACCGAACCGCACACCCGCCACGGCGGGCTGATGCTGAACAACGGCCGGGTGGTCGGCACCATCGCGCCGAAGCCGAAAAGCATCGCGCTGATCCGCGGCGTGCAGTACCGCGCCGAGGCGGTGCTGCTGAGCGGCGAAGAGGCCGACGCGGCGCGCGCGCGTTACTGCAAGCGCTTCCCGATCGCCAGGGCGATGAAAGCCTCGGTTTGGCGGCTGGATCTGCACGAGGTGAAGATGACCGACAACACCCTCGGCTTCGGCAAGAAGCTGCATTGGGCGCGGTCTATACTTTAAGTCGACGTATTGATTACAACGGGAGATTGCATGGCGCGAGCACTGTTAGTCGGCGCAACCGGGCTGGTGGGGCGCGAGTTGTTGCAGCTGTTGCAAAGCGATCCGCAGATAACGGCCATCGTGGCGCCGACGCGCACGCCGCTGCCGCCGCACGGCAAGCTGACCAACCCGGTCGGCGATGCGCTGTTCGAACTGCTGAGTAGCCTGCAGCAGCCGGTCGATCTGGTGTTCTGCTGCCTGGGCACCACCCGCCGGGCGGCGGGCAGCGCCGATGCCTTCCGCTACGTCGATTATCAACTGGTGGTGGAGAGCGCGCTGACCGGCCGCCGCTTGGGGGCGCAGCACTGCCTGGTGGTGAGCGCGTTGGGCGCCAACGCGGATTCCACCTTCCTGTATAACCGCACCAAAGGCGAGATGGAGCAGGCGCTGCGCGAACAGCACTGGCCGCGCCTGACGCTGGTGCGGCCTTCCATGCTGGTGGGGGATCGCCCCGCGCCGCGCCTGATGGAGCGCCTCACGCTACCGCTGTTCAGGCTGCTGCCCGGCAAATGGCGCGCCGTCTCCGCCAAAGACGTGGCGCAAACGCTGCTGCAGCAGGCGTTCACGCCGGGCGAAGGGGTCAGGGTGCTGGAGTCGGATCGGCTGCACTGCTACCGAGGCTGACGCTGAGGTGATCGAACGCCAGCTCCAGCCCGGCGGGCAGTTCGTTGTCCAGCAGCCACAGATCGAGATGATGGCTGATGTGCGTCAGCAGCGTGCGTTTGGGCTGCAGCAACCGCTGCGTCTCCTGCGCGCGGGTCAGATCGTTGTGGTTGCGCGGCGCCTGCGGCTGCGGCGGTAGGCTGCAATCGAGCACCAGCAGATCCAGCGCCACGTTTTGCAGATAGTCGGCGGTGGCCGGCGGCAGGCCGACGGTGTCGGTCAGGTAGGCCAGCGCAGCGCCTGCCGCCTGGATCAGATAGCCGTGGGTCAGTTTGGAGTGTTGCAGCGGCAGCGGGGTGATGCGCATGCCGCCAAGTTCGACGGTGGCGAAGGGCGCCAGCGGCGGCTGAAACGCCAGAATGCCCGGGTGTTTGAACAGATCGTCGCAACCCTGTTCATCCGGCGGGCCATACACCGGAATGGAATTTCCGCACCCCCAACGCAAAGGAAATAACCCCTGAACGTGATCCATGTGGTAATGTGTCAGTAAAAAACGTTGAATTTGCCCCGCCGAAAATCGCCGCTCCAAAGCCGGCAATCCCGCATCCAATAAGGTCGTTTCCCCCTGATAGTTAAGCATGGCGCTGCATGCTCGCCGCCGAAATGCCGGCTCGCGCCGCGCCCGTTGGCAGATAGGGCAGTCGCAGCCGAACACCGGCACCTGCTGCGCGCCGCCGGTGCCGAGAAAGGTCAGTTGCATCGCTCCCCTCCGTTAAAGGTACTTCTGGGCAAAGCGGTTGATGTCGCGAAAATCCGCCAGCCGCGCCTGCAGCGTGGCGTGATCCCAGTGCCACCACTGGCTGCGTTCGATGCGTTCTATCAGCGCGTCGTCAAAGCGCATGCCGATCTTCTTGGCCGCCACGCCGGCGACGATGCTGTAAGGCTCCACGTCTTTGGTGACCACCGCCGCGCTGCCGATCACCGCGCCGTTGCCGACGCTGACGCCCGGCATCAGGATGGCGTTATGGCCGATCCACACGTCGTGGCCGACGGTGACGTGGTGCTCGCGCCGCCAGTCGAAGAACGCCGCGTCGTCTTCCCCCAGCCCGTATTCGGAGGCGCGGTAGGTAAAGTGGTGCTGCGCGATGCGCTGGTAGGTCGGGTGGTTGCCGGGATTGATGCGCGCATAGGAGGCGATGGAGACGAACTTGCCGATGGTGGCGTAAAAGATCTGGTTGTGCCCGGCGGTATAGGAGTAGTCCCCCATCTCCACCTCTTCCAGGATCGCATCGTTGGCCAGATGCACATATTGGCCGAGCCGGGTGCGGTTAAGGGTCACGTTGTCGCCGATTTTCGGCTGGGCAAAGTCGTTCATGGCGTCGCGTCCTGAGCTTGTCGGGTGGCGGTAGGCAGCAGCGCCAGCAGCGCCGCCAGGGTGTCGTCGAGTGGGCCATCGTTGTGCAGCACCCGGCAGCCAGCGGGCAGACTCTGCTGATATTCCGCCGCCCGCGCCAGCCGCTGCTCGATCTGTTCGGCGCTTTCTCGCCCGCGATCCTGCAGGCGCCGGCGCAGGATCGCGGCGCTGACCTGCAGGCACACCGGCAGCAGCTGCGCGCCATAGCGCTGCTGCGCCTGCGGCAGGTGGGCGCGCGAACCGTTGACCGCCACGTCGATCCCCTGCAGCAGCCAAAGATCCACTTCGATCCCGAACGCGTAGCGCTGCTGGTGGGCCTGCCAGTCGAGTGCGAACAGCCCCTTGGCGCGGCGGCGCAGAAATTCCGGTTCGCTCAGCGCGATGTGATTCTCGCAGCCGGCGTCCGCCGGCCGGGTAATGTAACGGTGCGCCACCAGCGGTGCGCGGTCGGCGTCGGCCCGCAGCGCGGCCAGCAGGCTGTCCTTGCCTGCGCCGGAAGGCCCCATCAGGTAGATGAGCCGCGCCATCAGAACACCTGCCGGCCCTGGCGCCACACGTTCTGCACGTGAACGTGCTCACCGTGCGGCCGCGCCAGCACCAGATCCGCCCGCAATCCTTCGGCGATGGTGCCGCGATCCTGCAGATCCAGCGCCCGCGCCGGGTTGCGGGTGATCATGCGCACCGCCTGGGGCAGATCGTAGGCGTTGCGTTCGTCCGCCGCGAGGCGAAACGCCGCGTCCAGCAGGCTGGCCGGGTAATAATCGGAAGAGAGAATATCCAGCACCCCCAGCGCCGCCAGGTGGTGCGCCGCCACGTTGCCGGAGTGGGAACCGCCGCGCACGATGTTCGGCGCGCCCATCAGCACCTGCAGGCCCTGCTGGTGCGAGGCGCGGGCGGCCGCTTCGGTGGTGGGGAACTCGGCAATGGCGCTGCCCAGCGCGCAGGATTCGGCGACGTGCGCGGCGGTGGCATCGTCATGGCTGGCCAACGAGATGCGGCGCGCGCGGCAGTGGGCGGCGATCGCCTCGCGGTTCGGCGCGGCCCAGCGGGCGGATAGGGCGACCTGCTGCTCCTCGTATTCGCTCATCTGCTGGTCGTTGAGGTGGTATTTGCCCTGATAGTATTCGCGGTATTTTTCGCGCGAGGCGAACTGGCGCTGGCCCGGCGAGTGATCCATCAGCGACACCAGCGACACGCCCGGCTTGTCCATCAGCTGTTCGAACAGCGGCAGCGTGCTCTCGTGCGGTAGCTCGCAGCGCAGGTGCAGCCGGTGTTCGGCGCGGTTCACCCCGGCGCGCTGGCTGTGGATCACCGCGTCGATCATCTTCTGCAGGTTTTCCAGCCTGTGGCCGCCGTCGCGCACGTCGCCGATCGCCACCGCGTCCAGTACCGTGGTGATGCCGTTGGCCACCATCAGCGCGTCGTGGCTGCTCATCGCCGAATGGGCCGGCCAGTCAACGTTCGGGCGCGGGGTAAAGAACTTGTCCAGGTTGTCGGTATGCAGCTCGATCAGCCCCGGCAGCAGCCAGCCGCCGTCGCCGTCCAGCGCCTGCGGCAGCCGGCTCGGGCCGTCGGCGAAGCTGCGGATCACGCCGTCCTGCATCTCCAGCGAGCCTTGCACCACCTGGTCATCCAGCACCAGCTTAACGTTATTGACGATCATCAGAGGGCCTCCAGCGCCTGCGGCGCCTGCATGTCATAAAGCCGGTCGGCGACCTGTTGGCGGACGCCTTCATCGTGAAAAATGCCGACGATCGCCGCGCCGCGCGCCTTGGCGCGTTCGATAAGTTGCACCACCGCCGCGCTGTTGCGGCTGTCGAGCGAGGCGGTCGGTTCGTCCAGCAACAGAATGGGGTAATCGACGATAAAGCCGCGCGCGATGTTCACCCGCTGCTGCTCGCCGCCGGAGAAGGTGGACGGCGCCAGCGGCCACAGGCGCTGCGGCACGTTGAGCGCGGCGAGCAGTGCTTCGGCGCGTTCTCGGCACTCGGCGCGTTCGACGCCCTGTTCCAGCAGCGGCTGCATCACCACCTCCAGCGCGCTGATGCGCGGGATCACCCGCAGGAACTGGCTGACCCAGCCCAGCGTATGGCGGCGCACCGCCAGAATCTGGCGCGCATCGGCGCTGACCATGTCCAGCCAGTCGCCCTGGTGGTTGATCCAGATATGGCCGCTATCCGGCAGGTAGTTGGCGTACAGCGAGCGCAGCAGGGTGGATTTGCCGCTGCCGGAGTGGCCGTGCAGCACCACGCATTCGCCGCTGCCGACCGTCAGGTTGGCGTCGTGCAGCACCGGCAGGCGGGTGCCGTACTGCTGGTGCAGCACAAAGGTTTTACTGAGATGTTCAACTCGAATTTGCATAGTCATCTGTATATCGCCTTGGGTTACGACAGCACCGAAGAAACCAGCAGCTGGGTATAAGGATGGTGCGGATCGTCCAGCACCCGGTCGGTCAGGCCGCTCTCCACCACTTCGCCCTGTTTCATCACCAGCAGGCGGTGGGCCAGCAGCCGCGCCACGCCGAGATCGTGGGTAACGATCACCGCCGCCAGCTGCATTTCCACCACCAGGCTGCGCAGCAGATCGAGCAGGCGCGCCTGCACCGACACGTCCAGCCCGCCGGTCGGCTCATCCATAAACACCAGCTTGGGGTGGGTGACCAGGTTGCGGGCGATCTGCAGCCGCTGCTGCATGCCGCCGGAGAAGGTGGTCGGCAGATCGTCGAGGCGCGACAGCGGGATTTCGACGTCTTCCAGCCACTGGCCGGCCTGGCGGCGAATGTCGCCATAGTGGCGCTGGCCGATGGCCATCAGCCGTTCGCCGATGTTGCCGCCGGCGGAGACCTGCGGCCGCAGGCCGTCGAGCGGGTGCTGGTGCACCACGCCCCAGTCGGTGCGCAGCAGGCGGCGGCGATCGCTCTCCGCCATGGCGTACAGGTCGTGTTCCTGGCCCGCCTGCGGGCGGTAAAGGATCTGCCCGCGCTGCGGCGCCAGCCGCGCCGAGATCGATTTCAGCAGCGTGGTTTTGCCGGAGCCGGATTCGCCGACGATGCCCAGCACTTCGCCGGGGTAGATGTCGAACGACACGTCGCTGAAGCCCTTGCCGGGGGCGTACAGGTGGGTGAGCCGGTTCACCGACAGCAGCGGGGTGGTGCTCAAAGGGGTGAAAGTCATCAGTGCTGCGCCTCTTGCGAAGATTGCGCCAGCTGCTGCCGGCAGTAGTCGGTGTCCGAACAGACGAACATGCGGTTGCCCCGATCGTCGAGCACCACCTCGTCCAGGTAGCTGTGGCGCGAGCCGCACAGCGCGCAGGGTTCGTCCCACTGCTGCACGCTGAACGGATGGTCGTCGAAGTCCAGGCTTTCCACCTTGGTGAACGGCGGCAGGGCGTAGATGCGTTTCTCGCGCCCGGCGCCGAACAGCTGCAGCGCCGGCATCATGTGCATTTTCGGGTTGTCGAATTTCGGGATCGGCGACGGATCCATCACGTAGCGATCGTTGACCTTCACCGGGTAGGCATAGGTGGTGGCGATATGGCCGTAGCGCGCGATGTCCTCATACAGCTTCACCTGCATCACGCCGTACTCCTCCAGCGCGTGCATCTTGCGGGTCTCGGTTTCGCGCGGTTCGATAAAGCGCAGCGGCTCCGGGATCGGCACCTGATAGATCAGGATCTGGTCTTCGCGCAGCGCGGTTTCCGGAATGCGGTGACGGGTTTGGATCAGCGTGGCCTCCGGCGTGCGTTCGGTGGTGGCCACCCCGGCGACGCGCTGGAAGAAGCGGCGGATCGACACCGCGTTGGTGGTGTCGTCGGCGCCCTGGTCGATCACCTTCAGCACGTCGGTGCGGCCGATAACGCTGGCGGTGAGCTGAATGCCGCCGGTGCCCCAGCCGTAGGGCATCGGCATCTCGCGGCCGCCGAACGGCACCTGATAGCCGGGGATCGCCACCGCCTTCAGGATGGCGCGGCGGATCATGCGTTTGGTCTGCTCGTCCAGATAGCCGAGGTTATAGCCGGTCAATACTTCACTCATTGCGGGCCTCCTGACGCTCGCTGTATTCCTGTCGCAGCCGCTTGAGCAGCTCCAGTTCGGCCTGGAAGTCGACGTAGTGCGGCAGCTTGAGATGGGAGACGAACCCGGCGGCCTCGACGTTGTCGGCGTGGGCCAGCACGAACTCTTCGTCCTGCGCCGGGCCGGCGACGCCTTCGCCGTAGTCGGGGCTCTGCAATGCGCGGTCCACCAACGCCATCGCCATCGCCTTGCGTTCGGCGCGGCCGAACACCAGCCCGTAACCGCGGGTGAAGTGCGGCGGATGGTCCTGCGGATCGACGAAGCCGTTGACCATTTCGCACTCGGTCAGCAGGATTTCGCCGATATCGATGGCGAAACCGAGCTCTTCAGGCACGATCTCCACCGAAACGTGGCCGGTGCGGATCTCGCCGGCGAACGGGTGGTTGCGGCCGTAGCCGCGCTGGGTGGCGTAGCCGAGCGCCAGCAGAAAACCTTCGTCGCCGCGCACCAGCTGCTGCAGGCGCGCTGAGCGCGAGCAGGGGTAAACCGGCGGGTTGCGGGTGATGTCGTCCGGCGCGCTGCCGTCGTCCTGTTCCTCGCGCGCCAGCAGCTGGCGACACAACAGATCGAACACGTGGCTGCAGTTGTCCGGCAGCGGTTCGTCGGCCTGCGGCGCGCGCGACGCCTCGCCTTCCGCCAGCAGCGCGAAGTCCAGCAGCCGGTGGGTGTAGTCGTAGGTTGGCCCCAGCACCTGCCCGCCGGGCAAGTCCTTGTAAACCGCCGAGATGCGCCGCTCCAGCCGCATGTTTTCGCTGGCCAGCGGCTCGCTGACCGCGAGGCGCGGCAGGGTGGTGCGATAGGCGCGCAGCAGGAAGATCGCCTCCACCAGATCGCCGCTGGCCTGTTTGATGGCCAGCGCCGCCAGCTCGCGATCGTAGATGCCGCCTTCGGTCATCACCCGATCCACCGCCAGCCCCAGCTGCTGTTCGATTTGTTCCGCGCCGAGCGCCGGCAGCGCGTCGTCGCCGCGCCGCAGCTGTTCCTGCAGCTGATGGGCGGCCTCAATGGCTTTTTCGCCCCCTTTTACCGCTACGTACATCAGCACACCTCCACGCGGGTGGTCCGCGGGATCGCCAGCAGGCGATCGCCGCAGGTCAGCAAAATATCCAGCCCCAGCGGGAAGCGCTGCGGGCGGTTGACCAAATAATCCAGCAGCGCCGGCGGCAGGCGCGGCGCTATCAGGCGTTGGCTCTCGATGCCGGGGCCGGTCAGGCGCAGCGCGGCGCCGTTCTCCAGCTCAGCAAGCTGCACCACCACCGTGGCGCCGAATTCCGGCGAGATTTCAGTGCCGTGCGGCAACGCCTGCAGATCGGCGGCCTGCACGTGCTCATCGAACAGGGCAAAACAGACCTCCTGCGCCGTGGCGGCCAGCGGCGCGCCGCTGTGAAAACGAATGTTTGTTAGCACTTGCTCACTTTTGAGCGCCGCGCACAGCTGCAGCGGCGTTTCCTGATCGGCCAGCGTCAGCAGCGCGGCGGTGCTGGCGGCGTTCAGCGGCGCCCAGGCCGGGCCGTTCGGCAGCGTCACCCGGTGGCCCGGTTCGCTCAAGGCTTTAAGAATCAAACGGAAAGCGTGCTGCGATTGGTCTATCGGTTGCTCAAAACCGGTCAATAAACTCATGGCTTAATCCCCTCGCACCAGCGTAAAGAAGTCCACCCGGCTGGCGGCGATCGCCCGGGCGCGCAGCTGGCGCTGTTCATGCTGCAGCGCGGCCAGCGGTGCGATCAGCTGTTGTTGCAGGCGCTCGCCGTGTTCCGGCTGTTGCAGCAGCGCATCGGCCAGCGCGCACAGCTCGGCGTGCGCCTTGTCGCGCCCGGCGATATAGCTGTAGCCGTAGCCGCCGTTGTCCAGCTGCACCACCGCGCGGGTGACCGTCATGTCCCCCAGCACGAAGCGGCGGCCGGTGGCGCCCATGCGCCCCTGCAGCTGGGCCAGGCCGATCTCCGGCGCGCGGATGCTGCGGTAACCCGGGCTGAGGTTCAGCGCCTGCCAGTGGCTGCGCAGCTGCTCGGGCCGGCTGTGCGCCAGCACCGACATCCAGCGTTGTCTCGACTCTAAGGCTTGCATTCAGTGCTCCATCGTCAGTTCAATCATGTCGGCGCGGGCCAGGCTGACGGAGTATTCCGCCACGTCTTCGCCGCCGCTGCGGACGTTAAGGGTGCGCACGCACAGCAGCGGCGCGTGGGTGGCGATCTCCAGCAGCCGGCTCTCTTTGGCCTGCGCGCGGCGCGCGCTGATGCGCGTCTGGCGGCGGGTCAGCGGCTGCTGCAGGTGCTGTTCGATAAACTGGTGCAGCGAACCGCTGTGGAACTGCTGCAGCGCCGGCCACCAGTCAAGATCGGGCAAATAGTGGTCGATCACGCTCATCGGCACACCGTTGACCCGGCGCAGGGTGCGCAGGTGGATCACCATTTCGCCTTCTTCACGCGAGAGTGCGCTGGCGACATGCCCATTGCACGGGCGCAAGACAGCGAGTAAGCGCTCACTGGTGGGGTGGCTGCCCTGCTCGAACAGGTTCTGGCTGAAGCGGGTATTGGCGTGCAGCGGGTAGTCGTAAGGCCGCATCAGCACCAGAATGCCGACGCCGTGGCGGCGCTGCAGCCAGCCGCGCTCTACCAGCTGATCTACCGCGCGGCGCAGGGTGTGGCGATTGACCTGGTAACGTTCGGCCAGCTGCTGTTCCGAAGGCAGGTAGTCGCCGCAGCGGTATTGCGTGCGCAGCTCCTGTTCCAGCTGCGCGGCGATCTGCTGATAGCGGGTGGGGTAAGTGATCGGATGTCTAGATAACTCCATCATAATAAAAACCTCGTCATACCGATGGCTGTGCGATGAAGGCGGAAGCGGTGCGTTTCATCGTGCGTCTACCCTGTGGTTTTCAAGTTGGCATCATGGTGCCGGGCGCAGATGACAATCGCGTTACGCGTCGGTGGCGAACAGATGAACTATTTTGGACAGCCCGGGCGTGCACGGGCGGCGGCGGCGCGCTATGCTGGCGCCACTGTTGACTGACTCTGGCCGCTACCATGCCGCAATCTCTGAACGCCCCTGAACACGCCCCACGCGCCTGGCCGCTGTGGAAACCGATCCTGTTTCTGCTGGTGGTGGCCGTCGGCCTCTACTACGTCAAATGGCAGCCTTACTACGGCAAAGCGTTCGTGGCGGCGGACAGCCATTCGATCGGCAAATCGATCCTGGCCGACGGCGCCGGGAGCCCCTGGCTGGCGGCCTGGCAGTACGCGCTGGTCTATTTCACCGCGGTGTGGAAGGCGGCGCTGCTCGGGGTGCTGTTAGGTTCGCTGGTGCAGGTGCTGATCCCGCGCGACTGGCTGGCGCGCACGCTCGGCCACCGGCGTTTTTCCGGCACCGTGCTGGGCGCGCTGATCGCGCTGCCGGGCATGATGTGCACCTGCTGCGCCGCACCGGTTGCCGCCGGCATGCGCCGCCAGTCGGTATCCAGCGGCGCCGCGCTGGCCTTTTGGCTCGCCAACCCGGTACTGAACCCGGCGACGCTGGTGTTTATGGGGTTTGTGCTCGGTTGGCCGTTCGCCGCCATCCGCCTGGTGGCGGGCGTGGTGATGGTGCTGGGCATCGCCTGGCTGGTGCAGCGCGTGACCGCCAACGACCCGCAGCCCGCCACGCCGCAGCCGCCGGTGATGACGGCGCAGAGCGATGAGCGGCCGTTCCTCGCCCGCTGGGGCAAAGCGCTGTGGGCGCTGTTTTGGTCGACCATCCCGATCTACGTGCTGGCGGTGCTGGCGCTGGGCGCAGCGCGGGTCTGGCTGTTCCCGCACGCCGACGGCGCCGTCGACAATAGCCTGCTGTGGATCATCGCGCTGGCGATCGTCGGCTGCCTGTTCGTTATCCCCACCGCGGCGGAGATCCCGATCGTGCAGACCATGATGCTGGCGGGCATGGGCGCAGGCCCGGCGCTGGCGCTGCTGATGACCCTGCCGGCGGTCAGCCTGCCTTCGCTGCTGATGCTCAACAAAGCCTTCTCCGCCCGCGCGCTGTGCCTGACGGCGGCGTTGGTGGCGCTGTGCGGCGTGCTGACCGGCGTGGTGGGGATGGGGTTGGTGTAACGGATTCGTGACTTGACGCTATCTCAATGGAGGAGATGGAAGTGGAACAGCGGAATAAACCTGAAATGGACGTAGAGGCGATGTTGCTGGAGCAAGCGTTGCGTGAAAGGGTGGATGCCGCCCTTGAACGCTTAAGAAACGGCACCGTGGTTTATCTCAGCCATTCGGAGGTAGAAAAACGAATGGCTATATTTAAAGCGAAAATGCGGGGGCGTTATCGGTGAGGGGGGAGGGGGGATTGGTTCAGGGTTGGGCTGGCAGGTTCTAGGGGTAGAACAGGTGGGCAGCTTTGAGCGAATAGCGGACATAAACCCATAGATTAAGGCAAAAAATCGCGCGGCGTTGAATCCAGAATGGAACGAAAAGCAGCTGTAAATGCAGCCGGGCATGAAAAACCAAGCTGGTAAGCGACCTGTTTGATGGGGATGTCATTCGCGAGAAGATCTAACGAAGCGCAAATCCTAGCTCTCTGCTTCCATGTTCTAAAACTAAAGCCAGTATCCTTAATAAACAGTCGCGAAAATGTACGTTCAGACATAGCGGCGATAAAGGCCAGATCGCTCAGCGATGCTTCCCAACGATGATTGACTAATAGTTCTCTGGCCGCACAGGATAATCGCTCATCATGCGGCATTGGAAGCTCTGCAGCTAAAGGGGGAGCCTCGCTGAGAATTTCCAGTAGCAACAGAGCCATTTTCCGTTGGCTCGGTCTGTTGTAGTCCTCACTGAATAGCCCTGCAATCAGCTCTTTCACCAGTGCCGTAGCCGTAATTACATGCACCTGGCTACTCTTCTCAAAGTTCGCACATTCAGCGATAAGGCTTCTGCTGAAATAGATAGCGCGTAGGTCCGTATGTGAAAGCAGGTGGTAACTATGGATCTGAAGAGGCGGTAGCCATAATGCACGCTGAGGAGGTATTACCCAGCGGTCATTCTCTGTTTCAACCAGCATAACCCCCCTGGTAGCAAACAGCAGTTGCCCCTCAACATGATAATGGGGAGGATCTGTCTCTCCACGCTGGTAGCTTATCGCTGTGCTTGACCAGCCCGTTGCTTCATCATGTCTTGGCGCTTTATCTATACTACCTGGCATTTCAGATTTAGCCCCTGCAATTATGATATTGAAACTGGAACTACCCGGACTATGGCTCTTTTGGATGGGTGAGTTATTTAAATGAAGATTATCACTGGTATTACAGGAGCATATTCTAATGCGGGTACACTTTATCGTACATGAAAGTTTTGAAGCCCCAGGCGCCTATGAAACGTGGGCCAGAAATCACGGCCATGATGTGACTTACTCACGCATATACGCAGGTGATACATTGCCTGTGGACGCTGAGGGCATCGATTTCCTAATCGTTATGGGCGGTCCGCAGGATCCAGCCACTACACTGGAAGAGTGCATGTACTTCGATTCTAAAGGTGAACAGGCGCTGATTGCTTCCGCTGTTAAAACCGGTAAGGCTGTTATCGGCATCTGCCTCGGCTCACAGTTGATCGGTGAAGCGCTGGGCGCGCCGTTCGCACACAGCCCTGAAAAAGAGATTGGTAAATTTCCGATCACGCTGACTGAAGACGGCAGCAGTGACGAGATGTTCTCTCACTTTGCGAAGACGCTCGAAGTAGGACACTGGCATAACGACATGCCTGGTCTGACGCCGGATGCAAAAATCATCGCTTACAGCGAGGGATGTCCTCACCAGATCGTTTCATACTCGGACCGCGTCTTTGCTTTCCAGTGCCATATGGAACTAACGCTGGATGTCGTTGAACAGTTGATCGCACATTCCGAGAAGGACCTGAGCCGTGCCGCAGAATACCGCTTCGTTAACACGCCTGAAGAGCTCAGGAGCCACGATTATAGTGAAATGAATCAGGTGCTTTTTGGCTTCCTGGATAAGCTCGAAGCACGTTACAAAGCAGCTCAAGCATAATGTAATGCCCTGTCAGTTTGCCACCAGGTTCTTATTTCAATGTCCGCTTCTGGCACAAAGCCGCCTATCAGGTTTAGCTCTGTGCAGTAGCCGTATCATGCCGACTTTGTATTAACACACATCGAGACAGGAGCTATCAACTCATCGCAACCTATGCACCACCTGGTTGCTGCTGCCGCGCCAGATCAGCGCCGGGTCTTTCAAATCCTGCACGAATTTGCCGTCGATTAGCACGTTGATCCTGTCCACTACCTGCATTTGCTGCGCGTCCAGCTCCGCCAGCCGGTAGCCGGTCCACAGCCAGATATCCTTGCCGGGGCATTCGGCGCGTACCCGTTTCACCAGCGTTAAGATGCTCGGCACGTTGGCCGGATGCAGCGGATCGCCGCCGGAGAGCGACAGCCCTTGGCGCGGCACGCGCGTATCGTTCAGATCGGCGATGATGCGGTCTTCCAGCGCCGGGGTAAACGGCTGACCGGAGTTGAGCCGCCAGGTGCTTTTGTTGTAGCAGCCGGGGCACTGGTGCACGCAGCCGGCGACAAACAGCGTGCAGCGGGTGCCGGGGCCGTTGACGACGTCGATCGGGTAGTACTGGTGATAATTCATCTGAGGCCTGCCCATCAGGCTATTTTACTGGCCATTTTGCCTCCGGGCAGTGCTGCCAATCCTCACGTACTGCTTGTACGCTGCGGTTTGTGCGCGCTGGCCGAAGGCAAACTGGCGGCGACAATCACGCCTGATGAACAGGCTTCTGCCTAGGTTGCGCGGCGTTTCTCAGCCGAGCTGCCCGTTGCCGAGGTGTTTCACCCGGCGTTTCACCTCTTCCTGCTTGCCGGCGTTGAACGGCCGGGCATCGGGGCTGCCGAGGTAGCCGCACACCCGGCGGGTGACCGAGACTTTGGCCGAGTCGTGGTTGCCGCATTTCGGGCAGGTGAAGCCTTTGCTGGTGCAGGAGAATTCACCGGTGAAGCCGCATTCGTAGCACTCGTCGATCGGCGTGTTGGTGCCGTAGTAAGGCACCCGGCTGTAGCTGTAGTCCCACACGTCTTCCAGCGCCTTCAGATTGTGCTGCAGGTTCGGGTACTCGCCGTAGCAGATGAAGCCGCCGCTGGCCAACGGCGGGTAGGGCGCTTCGAAGTCCAGCTTGTCGTACGGATTGACCTTCTTCTCCACGTCGAGGTGGAAGCTGTTGGTGTAATAGCCCTTATCGGTGACGCCCGGCACCACGCCGAAATCGGCGGTGTCCAGCCGGCAGAAGCGATCGCACAGGTTCTCGCTCGGCGTGCTGTAGAGGCTGAAGCCGTAGCCGGTCTCGTCCTTCCAGGCGTCGACGGCGGCGCGCAGGCGCGCGACGATCGCCACCGCTTTGGCGCGCAGCGCTTCGTCGTCATACACGTGGTTTTCGCCGCCGAACAGCGCGTTGATGGTCTCGTGCAGGCCGATATAGCCCAGCGAGATTGAGGCGCGGCCGTTCTTGAAGATATCGGCGATGTTGTCGTCGGCCTTGAGCCGCACGCCGCAGGCGCCTTCCATGTACAGGATTGGCGCCACCCGCGCCTTGATGCCTTCCAACCGGGCGATGCGCGTCATCAGGGCCTTTTTCGCCAGCTGCAGGCGCTGATCCAGCAGCGCCCAGAAGCGCGACTCATCGCCCATCGCCTCCAGCGCGATGCGCGGCAGGTTGAGGCTGATGACGCCGATGTTGTTGCGGCCGTCGTGCACCAGCTCGCCATCCTGCTCGTAGGTGCCGAGGAAGCTGCGGCAGCCCATCGGCGTTTTGAACGAGCCGGTGACCTTCACCACCTGATCGTAGTTGAGGATGTCCGGGTACATGCGCTTGCTGGCGCACTCCAGCGCCAGCTGTTTGATGTCGTAGTTCGGATCGCCGTACTGGTGGTTGAGGCCGTCGCGGATGGCGAACACCAGTTTGGGGAACACGGCGGTCTTGCGGTTTTTGCCCAGCCCGGCGATGCGGTTTTTCAGGATCGAGCGCTGGATCAGGCGCGACTCCCAGCTGGTGCCGAGGCCGAAGCCGAAGGTGACGAACGGCGTCTGGCCGTTGGCGGTGTGCAGGGTGTTGACCTCGTACTCCAGCGACTGGAAGGCGTCGTAACACTCTTTCTCGGTGCGCGCCATGGCATAGCCTTTGGCGTCCGGGATTTGCCATTCCTCCGCCACCTGCAGGTGTTTGCGGAAGCTCTCGTCGACGAACGGCGCCAGAATTTCATCGATGCGGTTGATGGTGGTGCCGCCATAGATATGGCTGGCGACCTGGGCAATGATCTGCGCGGTCACGGCGGTGGCGGTAGAGATCGACTTCGGCGGCTCGATTTCGGCGTTGCCCATCTTGAAGCCGTTGGTCAGCATGCCTTTCAGATCGATCAGCATGCAGTTGAACATCGGGAAGAACGGCGAGTAGTCGAGATCGTGGTAGTGAATTTCGCCGCGTTCATGGGCCAGTACCACGTCGCGCGGCAGGATGTGCTGCTTGGCGTAGTGTTTGGCGACGATGCCCGCCAGCAGGTCGCGCTGGGTGGGGATCACCTTACTGTCCTTGTTGGCGTTTTCGTTCAGCAGCGCGCGGTTGCTCTGCTCGACCAGGCCGCGAATTTCCTGGTTCAGGCGGCCGCGCAGCTCGCGCGCCACGTCGCGATCGTGGCGGTATTCGATATAGGCGCGCGCCAGCTGTTTGTACTCGCCGGCCATCAGCTGGTTTTCCACCGCCTGCTGGATCTCGTGGATATCGACGCGCGGCTGCTGCTCCATGCGCTGAGCGACCACGCGGGCGACGGTGGCGCAGTAGTCGGCGTCGACTACGCCCACCGCCAGCGCGGCGCGCTCGATGGCCTGCGCGATGCGCGCTTCGTCAAAAGGTACCTGGCAACCGTCCCGCTTAATCACTACTGGTTTCACGTTGTACTCCTTGTTCCCCGAGGGAGCGTTCATACCCGCCTGGCGTGGCGAGCAACCGTCAAATTTCGCTTATCCACAGGGCAAAGCCGCAGCGCGCAAGGGCTGTGGCGGCGTGTGGATGATTTTGTGGATAACTACTATATATAGGTGTTAGCAATTATTAATGCACTATATATAGATATTGGCGCGATTCTTTTGATGTAGAACAAGGAAAACGGAAGAGCGTGCGCAAGCTGAACAGTCGTCAATCGCCGGTTGGCCGATCGCGAAAATGTTCCAGCAGAAAGTCGACCCAGACGCGTACCCGCGGCGGCAGATCCGCCGAGGCGTAATAGAGCCACAGCTGCACCGGGCGCGGCCAGCACTCCGCCAGCACCGGCCGCAGCGTGCCCTGCTCAAAGTGCTTGTCGAGGTACCAGCGCGCCAGGTTGACGATGCCGAGCCCGGCCAGCGCCGCATCCAGCAACATTTCCGGGCGGCTCACCACCAATCGGCCGTTCAGATCCAGCGCCAGCGTTTCACCCTGATGGCGCAGCTGCCATTTGACGTGGCGGCCGTTGCTGGGGTTGCGGTGCAGCAGGCAGTCGTGCCGCAGCAGATCGTGCGGCGTTTGCGGTTCACCGCGCCGCGCCAGATAGTCGGGCGACGCCGCCAGCACCATGTGCATCGGGTAGAGCGGGCGGGCCACCAGCCGGCTGTCGGGATCGACCCGGCTGCCGATGCCGACGTCGAAGCCTTCGCCCACCAGATTCACCACCCGGGCATCCAGCGACAGATCGAGATCGATCTGCGGGTAGCGCGCCAGAAATTGCGGGATCAACGGCATCAGCATCTGGCGGCCAAAGCCTGGGATCATCGTGACGCGGACCACCCCGGCCGGTGCCTGCCGTTCGCCGCCGGCGCTTTCCAGCGTCGCCGCCAACGCCTGCCACAGCGGCGCCACCTGCGCCAGCAGCGCTTTGCCCTCGTCGGTCAGCAGCACGTTGTGGGTGTTGCGCTGAAACAGCCGCAGCGCCAGCTTCTCTTCCAGCGCGCGGATATTTTTGCTGACCGCCGCCGGCGTGACGCCCAGCTGGCGGGCGGCGGCGGAGAAATTTTGCGCCTGCGCGGCGGCGAGGAAGGCCGGCAGCAGGCGGTGCACGTCAAAGGGCAGCGACATAGTGGTTGATACTTTCGGTTGAAATTGAAGTGACCTTGAACAGCCTACACCCGAAGCGGCAGAAATGGAAAAATGCCTCATCTTCTTTACGTTCAAGGAATCATTTATGTCACGCATTTTAGTGTTAACTGCCCACCGCACCCCCGACGAGTCGCGCATCAACCAGGCGCTGATCGAGGCCGTGCGCCCGCTGCCTAACGTGACCGTACACGAGCTGATCCGCGCTTACCCGGATTACCGCATCGACGTGGCGTGCGAACAGGAGCTGCTGGAAAGCCACGATGCGGTGGTGATGATGTTCCCGTTTTTCTGGTACAGCTCGCCGGCGATCCTGCGCGAATGGCAGGACGCGGTATTAACCTATGGTTTCGCCTACGGCAGCGAGGGCACTAAACTGCACGGCAAGCCGCTGCAGCTGGTGGTGAGCACCGGCGGCAACGCGCAGGCCTACACGCCGGCAGGCTACAACCGCTATCCGGTGCAGGATCTGCTGCTGCCGTTCCACGCGCTGGCTAACCTGACCGGCATGGATTATCTGCCGCCGCATCTGGTGCAGGGCGTGACCGACATGAGCGATGAGCAGTTGGCGCAAGAGGCCGCCGGGGTGGTGGCGCTGATGGGGACATTGTAGGGCGCAGTTCATCGCTGCGCCCTGCGGGGTCAGTCTTCGAGCAGCCACCACACCGCTTCGAACGGCCGCAGCGTCAGCGCCTGCGGCTGGTCCGCCGAGTCGCTGTAGTTGCTCATCAGCGGGCGCCACTGGGCGGAGGCTTCCACGCCTTCCGCCGCCCAGGCCAGCGGTTCGCGGCTCAGGTTGGCTACCACCAGCAGGCGCTGGCCGTTCCAGCTGCGCTGATAGCACCATAGCGCCGGGTGATCCGGCGCCAGATCCTGATAGTCGCCGTGGGTCAGCAGCGGATACTGCTTGCGCAGGGTGATCAGCTGGCGGTAGGCGTAAAACACCGAGTCGAGGTCGGCCAGCGCCGCGTCGGCGTTGATCTGCGGGTAGTTCTCGGCGCAGCCGATCCACGGCGTGCCGGTGGTGAAACCGGCGTGCGGCGCGGCGCTCCACTGCATCGGCGTGCGGCCGTTGTCGCGCGATTTGTCCGCCAGGATCGCCAGCAGTTCGGCGTCGCCGCGGCCCTGGGCGCTCAGCTCGGCGTACATGTTCAGGCTTTCCACGTCGCGGTACTGCTCGATGGTGCGGAAGCCGGGGTTGGTCATGCCGATCTCTTCACCCTGATAGATATAAGGCGTGCCCTGCATGCCGTGCAGCACCATCGCCAGCATTTTGGCGGCCGGCACCCGCAGTGCGCCTTCATCGCCGAAGCGTGACACGATGCGCGGCTGATCGTGGTTACACCAGAACAGCGCGTTCCAGGCGCGGTTATGCATCCCTTGCTGCCAGTGGCGGAAGATCTGCTTTAACTCCACATAATCCGGCGCCGCCCGCGTCCATTTTTCACCTCCGGCGTAGTCCACCTTCAGGTGGTGGAAGTTGAAGGTCATCGACAGCTCTTCGCCGCTCTGCGCCGCGTACTGCTGGCAATGCTCAAGCGTGGTGGAGGACATCTCGCCCACCGTCATCAGGCCGCGTGGCTGGAACACGTCGCGGCTCATTTCCTGCAGGAACTCGTGAATGCGCGGGCCGTCGGTGTAGAAGCGGCGGCCGTCGCCCTGGCTGTCGGACGGGAAATCCTGCTGCTTGGACACCAGGTTGATCACGTCGAGGCGCAGGCCGTCGACGCCTTTGTCCGCCCAGAACTGACACACTTTCTTCAGCTCTTCGCGCACCGGCGGGTGTTCCCAGTTGAGATCCGCCTGCTCGGTGGCGAACAGGTGCAGGTAGTACTGGCCGCTGTCGGCGTGCCACTGCCAGGCATTGCCGCCGAACTTGGATCGCCAGTTGTTCGGCGGCGTATCCCTTTCGCCGTCGCGCCAGACGTAGAACTGGCGATACGGGCTGTGGCGATCCTGCGCGGCCTTGAACCACGGGTGCTCGGTCGAGGTGTGGTTGAACACCATGTCCATCACGATGCGGATGCCGCGCCGGTGGGCGGCGGCGACCAGCTGCTCGAAGTCCGCCATGGTGCCGTAAGCCGGATCGATGGCGCAGTAGTCCGCCACGTCATAGCCGTTGTCCACCTGCGGCGATACATAGACCGGCGTCAGCCAGATGGCGTCGACGCCCAGCTCCTGCAGATAGTCCAGCCGCCGGGTCACGCCGGCCAAATCGCCGTAGCCGTTGCCGGTGCTGTCTTGAAAACTCTTCGGATAAATTTGATAGATGACGCCGTTCTGCCACCAGGGGGTTGGGTTGCTCATAGCTGTATACCTTTGAATCGTGACAACGGGCCCGCGTGAGCGGGCCCCTACATTCATTTTGCGTCAATTAAACCGGCAGCTCGCCGCGGGCGGCCTTGCGTTTGTAGACCATGATGGTCAGCACCAGCGGGATGACGATCGCCACCAGAATCGCCAGCGAGTAAATCAGCCAGAACTGCGGCTTGATAGACAGGATGCCCGGCAGGCCGCCGACGCCGATGCCGTTGGCCATCACGCCGTCCAGGCCGCAGATCAGGCCCGCGATCGCGGAGCCGATCATCGCGCACAGCATCGGGAAACGGTATTTGAGGTTGATGCCGTACATCGCCGGTTCGGTCACGCCGAGGTAGGCGGAGATCGCCGCCGGCACCGAGATTTCACGCTCGTTGGCCTTGCGGCTGATGATGATGATGCCGAGCACCGCCGAGGCCTGCGCGATGTTGGACAGCGCAATCAGCGGCCACACCGGGGTGCCGCCCATGCTCTGAATCATCTGCATGTCGATGGCCAGCGTGGTCTGGTGCACGCCGGTGATCACCAGCGGTGCATACAGGAAGCCGAACAGCGCGGCGCCCACCGGGGCGAAGCTGCCGGTCATCACCGCTTTCACCGCCCAGGCAACCCCGTCGCCGATCATGCGGCCGAACGGCCCGATCAGCGCGTGCGCCAGGAACACCGCCAGCAGCAGCGAAACCACCGGCACCACCACCAGATAGAGATAGTCGGGGACGATCTTTTTCAGCCGGGTTTCGATCCAGCCCAGCGCCATGCCCGCCAGGATCGACGGGATCACCTGCGCCTGATAGCCGACTTTCTGGATCACGAACCAGCCGAAGTTCCACACTTCCGGCGTTTGCTGGCCGAGCAGGTAGGAGTTCATCAGCTGCGGCGACACCAGGGTGACGCCCAGCACGATGCCGAGTACCGGGGTGCCGCCCATCTTTTTCACCGTCGACCAGCAGATGGCCACCGGCAGGAACATGAAGATCGCTTCACCGAGCAACCACAGGAAGTCGTAAATGGTTTTCCACGCCGGGTGCATCTGCGCCAGCGTTTGGCCGCCGGACATCGGGATGTCGCCAATCACGTTGCGGAAGCCGAGGATCAGACCGCCGCTGATCAGCGCCGGCAGCAGCGGGAAGAAGATTTCGGCGAAGTGGGAGATGGTGCGCTCGGTCCAGGTCATGTTCTGGCGCGCGGCCACCTTGGCCTGTTCTTTGTCGGCCTCGTTGACGCCGGTGCTGGCGATCAGCGCCTGATAGTAGTCGCCGACGTCGGTGCCGATCACCACCTGGAACTGCCCGGCGTTGGTGAAGCAGCCTTTGACCATCGGCAGCTCTTCGATTTCCTTGGGGCTGGCCTTGCTGGGGTCGTTGAGGACGAAACGCAACCGGGTAATGCAATGGCTGACGGTGGCGATGTTTTCGCGGCCGCCGACCAAAACAATCAGGCGATCAATATCCTGCTGTTTTACTTTGCTCATTATGGGATACCTGCAGAGGTGTTGGCTGAGTAATGATCAAAGCTTAGTCACTCGGATTTTTTTATGGAATGGGAACGTTCCCGGTTTGGGGCGAGGATCACAAAATGACAAAAAATGGTCGTCTTTTAATCAGGAAAGTTTGCTGGGCACCACCAGGCGGCGGATCCCCTGTTCACCGTTGAGCTGCGCCAGCAGCTGTTGCGCCGCCAGCAGGCCGGCGCTGCCGTAGCCGAACTCCACCGACAGGGTGTCGGGGAACAGGAAGCTGAGCAGCGGGGTGTTGCCGATGGCGCACACCTGGATGGCGCGCGCCGGCTGTTGCTGCAGGTACTTTATCGCCCCCAGGGCGATGCTGTCGGAGGCGCAGATCAGCGCGCTGGTGTGCGGGTCGATCACCTCGGCGGCGTGTTGGAAACCGCTCTGGTAGCTCAGCTCGCCCAGCGTGGCGCGCGGCGTGAGCTTGAGGCGCTCGCAGGCGTCGAGATAGGCCTGGTAGCGGCGCTGGCCGGTGGTGGCGTCGCTGAGCTGCACCCCCAGATAGCCGATGTGCCGGTGCCCTTGCCGATACAGGCGATCCATCAGCAGGTTCACCGCGCCGGCGTCGTCGTAGCAGACGGACGAAAAGCCGTCGTATTCGCGCACCATCACCACCATTTTTTCCTGCCACGGTTTGAGCATCGCCGCGGTCAGCCCGGTAAAGCCGAACAGGATCACGCCGTCGACGTTGCGTTGGCGCAGCACGTGCAGGTGCTCCTGCACCAGGCGGGTTTCGAACTGGCTCTCCATCACGATAGGATCGAAACCCTGCTGATACAGCAGCGGCAGCATGGTGCGCACCGCCTGGTTTTCCGACGGCGAATCGAGACGGGAAACGATGATGCCCACCACTTTGTCGCTCTGGCCGCGCATGGCGCGCGCCGACTTGGAGGGGGTAAACCCTTGCTGACGGATCACCGCTTCCACCCGTTCGCGGGTCTGCGGGCTCACGCTGCCTTCGTTGTTCAGCACCCGTGAGACGGTGGATTTGCCTACGCCGCTCAGGCGTGCGATGTCCTTGATGGTCAGCCGGTTTTGCATGGTTTACTTTTCGTTGAGGTGGACAGGCGTAACATAATGGCCTGTAAAACAATGCCCGTCAGCATAGCTCATTTTCCCACGCGGATCTTGAGGCAATACGGGATTGTTGTACTGCGCTGAACGGCCGCTCCTGCCGCTCTGTTTTTCCCTTTACCGGAGGTGATTCCCCATATGGACCCCGACCCGACCGCTTTAGACACTCACTCGGTTCACCGGTAAAACCTTTCCGCCTGGCGCTGCTGTTTTACCGGTGAAGTACATCACGGTAACCGGTGGCGCGCGCTTCGTCGTTCGCTCCTGCTGCTGAAAAAAGAATAAGGATCTGCGTTGGCAGAGGCTTTTTGGCGCACCCGCCATCCGCCCGGCCGATGACGATCCCCGTTTACCCGCTGCCGTGAGGCACCGGGCGACGAGGTGCGAACCATGAAACTGAAAAAACTCCCCCGTCAGCTGCTGGGCCTGTTCGCCCGCGGCCTTCCGCGCCGTTTGGTGCGCCGCGACAGCCTGCTGGACGGCGTCGGCGGCGCTGCGCACGATATGCCGGCCGGCCTGGCGCAACAGCGGCTGGAATGCGCCGCCGCAGAGACGATGCAGCTGTTTGAGCGTTTTCACAGCCACCCGGAAGGCATCACCGCCCATGAGGCGGAGCAGGTGCGCCGGCGCTGCGGCGAGAACGTCATCGACGATCAGCAGAAAGAGGCCTGGTGGCAACACCTCTGGCACTGCTACCGCAACCCGTTCAACCTGCTGCTGACCGCGCTCGGCATGATCTCGTACGCCACCGAGGATCTCACCGGCGCGCTGGTGATCGCGCTGATGGTGCTGATCTCCACGCTGCTGAACTTCATCCAGGAGGCGCGCTCCAACCGGGCGGCCGATGCGCTGAAAGCGATGGTGAGCAACACCGCCACGGTGATCCGCAGCGATGCGCTCACCGGCAAGAGCGAACACGTGGAGCTGCCGATCGCGCAATTGGTGCCGGGCGATATCGTCAAGCTGGCGGCCGGCGACATGATCCCGGCGGATCTGCGCCTGCTGTCGGCCAAGGATCTGTTCATCAGCCAGGCGGCGCTGACCGGCGAATCGCTGCCGGTGGAAAAATCCGCGGCGCCGCAGGCGCTGGCGGCCGATCCGCTCGACTGCCAGAACCTGTGCTTCATGGGCACCAACGTGGTCAGCGGCACCGCGCTGGCGATGGTGATCGGCACCGGCGGCGGCACCTATTTCGGCCAGCTGGCGCAGCGCGTCACCAGCCAGGAGCAGCAGCCGAACGCCTTCCAGAGCGGCATCAGCAAGGTCAGCTGGCTGCTGATCCGCTTTATGCTGGTGATGACGCCGATCGTGCTGCTGATCAACGGCTACACCAAGGGCGACTGGTGGGAAGCGGCGCTGTTCGCGCTGTCGGTGGCGGTCGGGCTGACGCCGGAAATGCTGCCGATGATCGTCACCTCGACGCTGGCCAAAGGGGCGGTGAAGCTGTCGCGCCAGAAGGTGATCGTCAAACGCCTGGACGCCATCCAGAACTTCGGCGCCATGGACATTCTGTGCACTGACAAGACCGGCACCCTGACCCAGGACAAGATCGTGCTGGAGCGCCACACCGATGCGTTCGGCGCCGGCAGCGAGCGGGTGCTGCGCTACGCCTGGCTGAACAGCTTCTACCAGACCGGGCTGAAAAACCTGCTCGACGTGGCGGTGCTGAGCTGCGCGGAGCAGAATCGGCAGCCGGCGGCGTTGCAAAACTACCGCAAGGTGGATGAGATCCCGTTCGATTTCGTGCGCCGCCGCATGTCGGTGGTGGTGGCCAAGGACAACGAGTATCACGAGCTGGTGTGCAAGGGCGCGCTGGAAGAGATGCTGGCGATTTGCAGCCACGTGCGCCACGAAGACGAGGTGATCCCACTGAGCGAGGCGCTGCTGGCGCGCATTCGCCGCATCACCGACGATCTCAACCAGCAGGGGCTGCGGGTGGTGGCGGTGGCCAACAAGATCCTGCCGGCGCAAACCCATGAATACGGCGTGGCGGATGAGTCGGATCTGATCCTCGAAGGCTACGTCGCCTTCCTCGATCCGCCGAAGGAGAGCACCGCACCGGCGCTGGCGGCGCTGAAACAGAACGGCGTCACGGTGAAGATCCTCACCGGCGACAACGAGCTGGTGGCCGCCAAAGTGTGCCGGGACGTCGGGCTGGAGGCCGATCGCCTGCTGCGCGGCAGCGAGATCGAACAGATGGACGACGAGCAGCTGGCGCAGGCGGCGGCGCGCACCACGGTGTTCGCCAAGCTGACGCCGCTGCACAAGGAACGCATCGTCAAACTGCTGCGCCGCCAGGGGCACGTGGTGGGCTTTATGGGCGACGGCATCAACGATGCGCCGGCGCTGCGCGCGGCCGATATCGGCATCTCCGTCGATTCAGCGGTGGACATCGCCAAGGAAGCGGCGGACATCATCCTGCTGGAAAAAAGCCTGATGGTGCTGGAGCAGGGGGTGATCGAAGGGCGCCGTACCTTCGCCAACATGCTGAAATACATCAAGATGACCGCCAGCTCCAACTTCGGTAACGTGTTCAGCGTGCTGATCGCCAGCGCCTTCCTGCCGTTTCTGCCGATGCTGCCGCTGCACCTGCTGATTCAGAACCTGATGTACGACATCTCGCAGATCGCCATCCCGTTCGATAACGTCGACGACGATCAGATCACCCAGCCGCAGCGCTGGAACTCCGCCGATCTGGGGCGGTTTATGGTGTTCTTCGGGCCGATCAGCTCGATCTTCGACGTGCTGACCTTCAGCCTGATGTGGTGGGTATTCAAGGCCAACACGCCGGAAATGCAGACGCTGTTCCAGTCCGGCTGGTTCGTGGAAGGGCTGCTGTCACAAACGCTGATCGTGCACATGATCCGCACGCGCAAAATTCCGTTTATCCAGAGCCGCCCATCCTGGCCGCTGTGCATCATGACGCTGGCGGTGATCGCCACCGGCATCGGCCTGGTGTTCTCGCCGCTGGCCGGCTTCCTGCAGCTGCAGGCGCTGCCGCTCGGTTACTTCCCGTGGCTGGTGCTGATCCTCGCCGGTTACATGGTGCTGACCCAGTGCGTGAAAGGCTGGTTCGTGCGCCGCTACGGCTGGCAATAACCCGCTCGCCCCCTCCGGCCGGGAGGGGGCAACTGTGATCCCGTCCGCTTTTTCACCGCAACGGTTGGACATCTGTTCTGGGCTGAGTCTTTATCTACAGCGTTGGCTGTTTTCCCCTGCGCCTTTCAAGCCACCGCGTTGTTGTTTATCGCCTAGCGGTGATTTGAAATTCATTGGGGATATTTTGTTTTTTTCCTCTGAGGAATTTCCGATGCACAGACCTTTCCGTTATACGCTACTGGCTTCATCGTTATGGTTTTCTTGCGGCGCGCTGGCGCAGCCGGCCGGCGATCTGCCGCTGATGCCCTGGCCGGAGCAGGTGGAAGTGACGCAACCGGCGGGCAAGCTGGTGCTGGATCACCGTTTGTCTCTGACGCTGCAGGGCGACGATCTGGGCGACGCGCTGCCGCGCTGGCGCCAGCGCATCGAACTGCAGACCGGCTGGACGCTGGCGCCGGCGGGTGAAGCAAAGGGCGGCGCGGCGATCAGGGTGATAATTAAAGACCGGGTGGCGGCGCAGCCGCTGCCGGGCAGCGATGAGAGTTACCGGCTGGCGGTCACGCCGCAGGGCGCCACGCTGACCGCCAACACGCGTTTCGGCGCGCTGCGCGGCATGGAGACCCTGCTGCAGCTGCTGCAGACCGACGGGCAAAATACCTTCCTGCCGCTGGTGGATATCCGCGACGTGCCGCGTTTTCCGTGGCGCGGCGTGCTGCTGGATTCGGCGCGTCATTTCCTGCCGCTGCCGGACATTCTGCGCCAGCTCGACGGCATGGCGGCGGCCAAGCTTAATGTGTTCCACTGGCACCTGACCGACGATCAGGGCTGGCGCTTTGCCTCCGAGCATTATCCCAAGCTGCAACAGCAGGCCAGCGACGGCCAGTTCTATACCCGCGAGCAGATGCGGCAGGTGGTGGCTTACGCCACGGTGCGCGGCATTCGCGTGGTGCCGGAGATCGACATGCCGGGGCATGCCTCCAGCATTGCGGTGGCCTATCCCGACCTGATGAGCGCGCCGGGGCCGTATCGTATGGAGCGCGAGTGGGGCGTGCATAAGCCAACGCTCGATCCGACCCGCGACGAGGTGTATCAGTTTGTCGACACGATCGTCGGCGAGCTGGCGGCGATCTTCCCCGATCCTTATCTGCACATCGGCGGCGACGAGGTGGACGCCAGCCAGTGGCGGGCGTCGCCGTCGATTCAGGCGTTTATGCAGAAGAACGGGCTGGCGGATACCCATGCGCTGCAGGCCTACTTCAACCAGAAGCTGGAAAAGATCCTCGAGAAGCACCAGCGGCAGATGGTCGGCTGGGACGAGATCTATCATCCGTCGCTGCCGCGCTCGATCGTCATTCAGTCCTGGCAGGGGCAAGACTCGCTGGGCGCCAGCGCGCAGGACGGCTATCAGGGCATTCTTTCCACCGGTTTCTACCTCGATCAGCCGCAAAGCACCGCCTATCACTACCGCAATGAAATTCTGCCGCAGCCGCTGGGGATCGAGACGGCGGTGCAACCTGGCGAGCAGGCGCAAAGCTGGGGCTTCAGCATGCCGCGCCTGAAGGGCAGCGCGGTGGAGGGCAGCTTCACGCTGATCGAGGGCAAGCAGGGCTGGCGCGGCTTTATCGATTTCAACGGCAAATCGCGCCGCGCGGTGCACGACATTGTCTGGCGCACGCCGCAGCAGGTGACGTTCCGCGTCGATACCTGGATGGGCGACACGCGGCCGGTGTTCACGCTGCAGCAGGACAAGCTCAGCGGCTATACGTTGGTCGGCAACGTGCGTTACCCCACCCGCGGCGACAAGCTGGCGGCGGTGCCGGCGGGCAAGATGCCGGTGGTGCCGGACGAGAAGGGGCAGGCCAACATTCTCGGCGGTGAAGCGGCGCTGTGGGCGGAAAACGTGCGCGCGCCGCTTCTCGATCTCAAGCTGTGGCCGCGCGCCTTCGCGGTGGCGGAGCGGCTGTGGTCGGCGCAGGACGTCACCGACGAAAACAACATGTACCGGCGGCTGGCGGCGATCGACGCCTGGTCGGTGGTGTCGGTCGGCCTGCAGCAGCACGCGGAAACGGCGCGCGAATTCACCCGGCTGAGCAACAGCGTGCAGATCGTGCCGCTGCAGATCCTGGCCGAGGCGGTGGAGCCGGCACAGTATTACACCCGCCAGCACCTGAAGTTCCAGGCCGGCAACTATCACCAGTTCGAACCGCTGAACCGCTTTGCCGATGCGCTACCGCCGGAGAGCGGCGCGGTACGTGAGATGCAGGCACAGGTCGCGGCCTTGTTGAAGGATAAGCGCGATAAGGCGGCGGCGCAGGCGCTGCGCGAACGGCTGCAGCGCTGGCAGGCGAACGGCGCGGCGCTGCAGACGGCGATCGCGGGCAACCGCACGCTGCACGATCTGGCGCCGGTGGCGCAGGACGTCGATGCTTTGGCCACGCTGGGCTTAACGCTGCTGGATCGCCATCAGCAGGGCAAACAGCTGAGCCGGGCCGAGGCCGAACAAGCGCAGCGCCAGCTGGATGCGGCGGCGCAGACGCGCGACGAGGTGGTGATTGCGGCGGTGTACCCGCTGGAGGCGCTGCTGCGGGGGCTTAAAATGGAGTGAGGGTGACGGGGCTCGGCCAGCTGAGCCCCGGTTTTGTTACGCCCGAAGCGACAGCGGCGCATACCCGATGGCGTGCTGCAGGTAATTCAGCAGCAGCTGGCGGGTGAAGCGCGGCTCATCGATGCCGCTGCCCTGCAGGAAGCGTTGCAGGTTGCTGCAGTCCCACCGATAGGTGTCTTGATAGAGCTCCACCGTCGATAGCTCGTCCACCATAGGATCCTTGAACAGGCTGAGCAGCGGGTACAGCGGCGCGTCGCTGTCGTTTTCCCATTGGGCCCGCCACTGTGCGAAGGGCAGAGGATGAAAGCGATAACCGAACTCGCGCTCCAGCAGGCTGAAAAACTCACGCAGCGTCAGATTATTGTCACCTTGATGGATCAGGTTGAATTTCTGCCCCAGCGCCTGCGGGTTGCGAGAGACGTGGGCGATGGCCCGGGTCATGTAATCCACCGTGGTCAACCCTTCGCGCAGATCCCGTAAATCCGGCACCGTGCCGCTGCTGATGCAGGTTCTCACCAGCCGCCCCCACCATTGGTAATCGGCGTTGACGCCGGTGCGGCTGTGGCAGGTGGCGTAGCCCAGGCGGAAGGTCATCAGCGGCAGGCCTTGCTTCGCCGCCAGATCGGCGATCTTCTCCATCACCCATTTGCTGCGCACGTAGCCGATATCGCGGCTGACCGCCGGCAGGTTTTGATCGATATCGTCGCTTTCCCGCATCACCCGCTTACCGGTGTGCAGATGCCCCCAGCTGTAAACGGAGATGGTCGACAGCAGCATCAGCGGCTTGGTGCGGCTATGCGCTGCGAAACGAATGATTTCCCGCAGGCCCTGTACGTTGTCGCGCTTCATGTAGGCGTAAGGCTGGATAAAATTCACCGCGCTGGCCGAATGGTAAATCAGATCGATATCCTGACTTAACACCCGGTAAGCCGCCGGGGCCAGCGAGAAATGGTGTTCCGCCACGTCGCCGGGCAGGATATGGAGGCGTGCGCGCTGCCCGGCGCTCAACGCGATCCGGTAGCGCTGCAGCACCGCCTCCAGCCGCTGTCTCGGCGGCAGTTTGGTGCCGTCGCGCACCAGACAGTACAGCTCGGCGTCGGTGGTGTGCAGCAGATCGGCCAACAGGTGCGCGCCGACGAAGCCGGTGGCGCCGGTCAGCAAAATGGCGCGCGGCGCGCTGATTTGCCGCGCATCGAACGTCGGATCGATGACGAGATCCGACGGCAAATACACGTCATCCAGCAAGGCGCATGCCGGCTCGCCGTCTTGAGGTTCAGACGTTTGTTCTTGTCCCTGGCGTTGCGCCATCGCCTGCGCCAGCGTCGTCAGGTTCGGGTATGCATAGATATCACGCACATAGGTTTTGACCGCGAACGCTTTACCCAGTTGGTTTGCCAGGTTTGCCGCCAGCAGCGAATGCCCGCCCAGCGCGAAGAAATCATCGTCGGCACGGATATGATCGATTTTCAGCAGCCTGCGCCACAGATCGGCGACGATCCGCTGGTGGCCGTCGAGCGGTTCAGCAGGGGCCGGCCTAGCCTCGGGCGCCAGGGCCAACAGCGCCGCCTGGTCGATTTTACCGTTGGCGTTGATCGGCAACCGATCCAGATGCCGGTACTCGGCGGGCAGAGAGTAGGCGGGCAGCTGATCCTGAAGCTGCCGTTTAACCCGTGCAATGAGATCGCCGCCGGGATCTTCACCGGTCAAAAACGCCAGGATCCGCTTGTCGCTCGGATTGTCCGTTTGATTGACGAGGGCGATGGCGGTTTTTACGCCGGAGACCTGCGTCATCAGGCTGCCGATTTCACCGAGTTCTACGCGATTGCCGCGGATTTTGACCTGGGCGTCGAGGCGCCCCAGGTACTGAATGCGGCCGTCAGGTAAGCGGCGCGCCCGATCGCCGCTGCGGTACAAACGCTGGCCGCCGACGTGCGGCGAAGTGACAAAACGCTCGGCGGTCAGCTGCGGGGCGTTCAGGTAGCCGCGCGCCAGGCAGAGGCCGCTGATGCAGAGCTCGCCAGATTCGCTGTCGGTTACCGGCCGCAGGCGCTCGTCGAGGATGAATACCTGCGTATCGGCGATGGGCCGGCCAATCGTGGACGGCGGGTTTTGCGTCGCGCAGCGCACGCGGTTGCAGGTGGCAAAGATGGTGGCCTCCGTCGGGCCGTAGTAATCCACCACTGCATAGCCGATGCCGCGCAGCTCGAGCGGATTCAGCTTTTCACCGGCGGTGAACAGGTATTTCAGCGCCAGCCCGGCGGGCTGCGGCGCGCCGATGACCTCCGGCACCAATACCGTAGGGACAAAGGCGTGGGTGAGGCGATGCCGGGCGAAGAAGGCCAGCAATGCGTCCGGCTGCAGGCGGGTCTCCTCGTGCGGCAGATACAGGGTGCCGCCGCAGATCAGCGGCGCCCAGATTTCCCATTGCGCCACGTCAAAACCGACGCCGGCAATCAGCGTGGAACGGCTGTGTTCATCCATCGCGAAACGTTGGTTATGCCAGAGGAGCAGGTTTAACAGCGAACGGTGTTCGATCATGACGCCTTTGGGCGCGCCGGTGGTGCCGGAGGTGAAAATAATATAGGCAAGCGCATCGGAGGGCGGAGGGGAAAATACAGTTATGGAAACTTTAGTCAGGGAAATATTATCAATGGAAAGGACTTTGCGCGGGAGGTTGTCGATATTTACACGAGCGTCATGGTTGCTGAAGAGGATTATCGGCGAGCCACTTTGTTCGATAATATTGCGAATGCGCCGTTCGGGATAGCGGGCGTCAATGGGAATATAGCAGGCTCCGGCCTTGGCGATCGCCATCATGCCGATCGGTAATTCCACCGTGCGCTGCGCGACCAGCGGCACGGCATCGCCGGGCCGAACCCCTTCCTGTTTCAGGCGCGTGCACAGTGCGCTGCTGGCTTCATCCAATTGACGGTAGGTCAGATGTTTATTATCGCCGACGACGGCGGTTTTTTCCGGATAACGGGAAGCTTGTTGGATAAAATAATCCAATACGCTAGGTGCCATGGTTATCTCCTGTCATTATTCACGGAGTGAACGAAATGAAACAGCAATGACCCGGCCGGGTGAGAAATAATTATAGGCGTATTTTTATTGTGGGATTGTAAATGTGAGCGGTATTACGCTATCGCTATAAATTAATTGGATTAATAAAATTCTTACCAATAAAAACGGCCAGCCGAAGCTGACCGTCATTCGCGTGCGTGTCGATTAACGACGCACGGCGATGGCTTCGATTTCGATCTTCACGTCTTTCGGCAGACGCGCCACTTCCACGCAGGAGCGGGCCGGGAACGGCGCGCTGTGCTCGGTGAAGAAGGCTTCGTACGCGGCGTTGACGGTGGCGAAGTCGTTCAGGTCTTTCACGAACACGGTGGTTTTCACGATGTCGGCAACGATCAGGCCGGCGGCTTCGACGATCGCTTTGACGTTTTCCAGCGACTGGCGCGCCTGAGCGGCCACGTCGTCGGCGACGGCGCCGGTTTTCGGATCGACCGGGATCTGGCCGGAAGTGATGATCATGCTGCCCAGATCAACGCCCTGCACGTAAGGACCAATGGCTGCCGGGGCGAGTTCAGTGCTGATATTACGTGACATGTTTTCTCCTGATAGACCCGTTGTCTTTCACGCCGCCGCGCGGTCGGCCGCAGCTTGAAATTCGGTGGGTAGCAACGTGGGTAGAGTTATTTTCAGGCATCCATTATAGGGAGTGACGCGCAGATTAACAGCGCCGCTCCCGCTAAAAGGGCAGAATTCAGTCGGCCTGCAACACCACCTGATGCTCGAACTCTTTCTCGCAATAGCGGCACTTCAGGTGCACTTCGCCGTCGCGCGGCTTCACGCTGAAGCTTGACGCCACCGGCTCGCTGCGGCTGATGCAGTTGCTGTTCGGGCAGGTTAGCACGCCGTCGATGTGATCTGGCAGGCTGAGGGTCAGCTTGCGCACCACTTCATAGTTATCGATGCGGTTCACCGTGGCCTTCGGCGCGTACATCGCCAGCTGGTTGGCCTGCTGCTCGGTCAGGAAGGTGTTCTCGATCTTGATCAGATCCTTGCGGCCCAGCGCGTTGGAGGGCAGGTTCAGGCCGATGGTGATGCGCTGGTCGGTGGCGGTCAGCTTGAACAGCGTCAGCAGTTTGAAACCGATCTGCGCCGGAATGTGGTCGATCACCGTGCCGCATTTGATCGCTTCGACCTGCAGTTTGTTGTCGTGAGTCATGGCGGTTCCCCCTTAAAGAGCCAAATCTGCGTTGAGCACCAGCGCAAGCAGCGCCTGGCGGGCGAAGATGCCATTGCCCGCCTGCTGGAAGTAGTAGGCATGCGGCGTTTTATCCACGTCGGTGGCGATCTCGTCGATGCGCGGCAGCGGGTGCAGCACCTTGAGGTTGGCGCGCGCGCCGGCCAGATCCGCGGCGCGCAGCACGAATTGCGCTTTCACGTTGGCGTACTCGGACGGGTCGAGGCGCTCTTTCTGTACCCGGGTCATGTAGAGAATATCCAGCTCCGGCACCACTTCTTCAATGCTGCTGTGCAGGCTGTACTCGATGCCTTTCTCTTCCAGCATTTTCAGGATGTAGGCCGGCATCGCCAGCGCGTCCGGGGCGATGAAGTAGAAGCGATTGCCTTCGAACTTGGCCAGCGCCTGAGTGAGCGAGTGCACGGTGCGGCCGTACTTCAGGTCGCCGACCATGGCGATGCTGAGGTTGCTCAGGCGCCCTTGGGTTTCCTGGATGGTGAACAGATCCAGCAGGGTCTGGGTCGGGTGCTGGTTGGCGCCGTCGCCGGCGTTGAGCACCGGCACATTGCCGGAGAATTCAGCGGCCATGCGCGCCGCGCCTTCCTGCGGATGGCGCATCACGATGGCGTCCACGTAGGTGCTGATCACCGAGATGGTGTCAGCCAGGGTTTCGCCTTTCTTGCCGAGCGAAGTGTTGCTGCCGTCGGCGAAGCCTACCACCGAGGCGCCGAGGCGGTGCATCGAGGTTTCGAACGACAGGCGGGTACGGGTCGAGGCTTCGAAGAAGCAGCTGGCGATCACCTTGTGTTTCAACAGTTCCGGCTGCGGATTGGCTTTCAGACCGGCGGCGGTGCGCAGCACCAGCTCCAGATCCTCGCGGCTGAGATCGTTAATAGAGATGATGTGTTTGTGATACAGCGGGTTGGCCATTTTTCACTCCTCCTCGACGCGTGCCCGTGGCGCGGGACTTTGGGATATTCTCAAGGCAAAAAAAAGCCCCTCAATGAGGGGCTTGAAACGATCGGTTTAGCAACAGGAGAAACAACGGCAGCTGGCCGCCGATAGGCAGTCGGTTTTGTCGATTGCGGCTAACAAAACAAACGTCGTTTTTCATGCTTTCTCCTGGCAAATTGTGGCGCATTATACTCGCGCTTTTCGCCACTGCAAGCGTTAAAACGCCGTTTTTTTCCGCCCCGCAATCGATTGGCCGGCGATGGCCGCCCGCCGGCTATTTGCTGACGCGATCGTAGTAGACCATGTCGGCGTTCAGCCCCTGCTGGTAGCCTTTGACGTTGTCGCGCAGCACCACTTCGGTTTTGGCCTGATCGATAAACACGTACGGCGAACTGCGCTGCAGTTCCTGCTGCATGGCGGTGTACAGCGCGCGGCGCTTGGCCGGATCGGCTTCGGCCAGCGCCGCCAGCGTCTGCTGGTTCAACTGCGGGATCTGCCAGCCGTTCAGTCCGGCCACCGTGCTGCTTTTGCCGTCGTTGTAGGCGAAGGCGCTGGCGTTGGAGTGGGCGTCGAAATAATCCGGGATCCACAGGCGGATCGCCGCCTGATGCTGCCTGGCGCGCACGCGGGAGTAAACCTGGCTGCCCGCCGCAGGCAGCAGCTCGACCTTCACGCCGGCGGCGGCGAAGCTGCCCTGCAGCGCCTGCGCGATGGTGATGAACGGCGGCTTGTTCTCCACGTCCAGCGTCAAGGTGGCGTGGGTGATGCCCGCCTTGGCCAGGATGGCTTTCGCCTTGGCCGGATCGTAGCTGAACGGATTGGTCTCCAGCGCGCCCGGCAGCCCGACCGGCAGGAAGCTCTGGTGCACGAAGTATTGGCCCTTCAGCAGATCCTTCGTGATGCCCTGATAATCCACCAGGTAGCGCGCCGCTTCCCAGAAGGCCGGGTTGTTCAGCAGTGGATTGGCGCCGTTGCCGGTGTTGAACACCAGGTAGTTTTGTTCGGCGGAGGGGATCTCCAGCACCTTGACGCCCGGCTGGTTTTTCAGCGTGTCGGTCTGATCGGCGCCCAGTTCGCGGGCGATATCGGCGTCGCCCTGCTGGATCAGCAGGCGGCGGGTGGCCGGATCCGGCACGTTTTTAATGATGATGTTTTTCAGCTGCGGCTTGTCGCCCGGCGTGGTGGGGTTGGCGTCCAGCACGATCGCCTGATGCGGCTGATAGACGCGCATCTTGAACGGGCCGCTGCCGGCGGAGTGCATTTTCAGCCAGGCGTTGCCGAAGTCGCCGTCTTTGACGTTGGCCAGCGCCGCCTTGCTGTCGACGATCGAAGCGATCGGCGTCGAAAGAATATTCAGCGCCACCGCCGGGCTGACGTCCGCCGTCCAGCGCAGCTGCACGGTATGTTCGTCGATCTTCTTCAACTGCGCGTCGATGTTGTCCGGCTGCCAGCCGAGTACGTTGAGGATGAACGCCGGCGATTTGTTCATTTTGACCGCGCGGCTGTAGGAAAAGATCACGTCGTCGGCGGTCAGCGGGTTGCCGGAGGCGAACGCCGCCTGCGGCCGCAGTTTCACCGTCAGCGTTTTGGCCCCCGCATCGCTCTGCCAGCTTTCCGCCAGCACCGGCGCTACCTTGGCCGGATCGTCGCGATCCGCCTGCACCAGCCGCTGATACAGGCTGGGCACCGTCTGGATGCTGGAGAGTTCGTTGGCTTCCGCCGGATCGAGGCTGACGATGTCATCCAGCGATTGCACCACCACCAGCGTATTCGGCGGCGTGGCGGCTAACGCGGCGGCGGGCAGGGCGGCGGGCAGGGCGGTGAGCAGGAACAGCGGCAAGAGTTTGGCTTTCATCGGTGTGTATCCCCTGAAGGCGCCGCCAGGCGGCGCTGAGAACGGTTTGTTATCGTTGGTTTTTACGGCGCGGGCGCCGTCGGCCTGTCACGGTAGAGCCTTTGCCGGCGGTGAGCAAAGGTCAATCCGCTATTTGATATTCCTGGAATATATTAGCCGCCCTGGCCGGGGGCGCCAGGGCGGAGGGGAGGGCGGTCAGAGGGTTTCGCTCAGCGTGGCGACCAGCACCGCCTTGATGGTGTGCAGCCGGTTTTCCGCCTGATCGAACACCACGCTGTGCGCCGACTCGAACACTTCGTCGGTCACTTCCATGCCGCCGTGCAGATCGTACTGCTGCGCCATCTGCTTGCCGAGCGTGGTTTGATCGTCGTGGAACGCCGGCAGGCAGTGCAGGAACTTCACGTTCGGGTTGCCGGTCAGCTTCAGCATCGCCATGTTGACCTGATACGGCCGCAGCAGCGCGATACGCTCCCGCCAGGTTTCTTTCGGTTCACCCATCGACACCCACACGTCGGTGTAGAGGAAGTCGGCGTCTTGCACCCCTTCGGCGATGTCTTCGGTCAGAGTGAGTTTCGCGCCGGTTTGCTGCGCCAGCGCCTGGCACTCGGCCACCAGCTCCGCCTGCGGCCAGCAGGCCTTCGGCGCCACCAGCCGCAGATCCATGCCCGCCAGCGCGGCGGCTTCCAGCAGCGTGTTGCCCATGTTGTTGCGCGCGTCGCCGACGTACGCCAGCTTCACTTCACTCAGCGCCTTGCCCGGCAGGTGCTCCTGCACGGTGAGCAGATCCGCCAGCAGCTGGGTGGGGTGGAACTCGTCGGTCAGGCCGTTCCACACCGGCACGCCGGCGTGCTGCGCCAGGGTTTCCACCAGCGCCTGGCCGTAGCCGCGATACTGAATACCGTCGTACAGGCGGCCCAGCACCCGGGCGGTGTCTTTCATCGACTCCTTATGGCCGATCTGGCTGCCGCTCGGGCCGAGGTAAGTGACCTGCGCGCCCTGATCGAATGCGGCAACTTCGAAAGAGCATCGCGTGCGGGTCGAGTCTTTTTCGAAGATGAGCGCAATGTTTTTGCCCTGCAGCCGGCGCTGTTCCTGCCCCTGCTTCTTGGCCTGCTTCAGATCGGCCGCCAGTTTCAGCAGCGCCTGCAGCTCGGCGGGGGTGAAATCCATTAATCTCAGAAAGTGACGTTGGTAGAACGCATTGCCGGTGCTCATAGTCCGATTCCCTGATTGCTTAATTGAATTAAAATTCACTTTATATGTATGAATATTCAATTTCAACCCCAGCGAGGAAATCTTTCACGTTTATCGTGGAAGCAACGTCGGCGGTGTGTGAAAATAGAAGGAATGAAGGCCATTTGACTTGAGGATATAGGCATGGCAAACCGCGAATTGCTGGAAGAACAACGTGAAGAGACCCGCCTGATCATCGAAGAACTGCTGGAAGACGGCAGCGATCCGGACGCGCTCTACACCATCGAGCACCATCTGTCCGCCGAGAAATTTGAGGTTCTGGAGCAGGCCGCCGTTGAAGCCTTCAAGCTGGGCTACGAAGTGACCGACGCCGAAGAGCTGGAAGTGGAAGACGGTTCGATGGTGATGTGCTGCGACGTGATCAGCGAAGTCGGCCTGAACGCCGAACTGATCGACGCTCAGGTCGAGCAGTTGGTGGCGCTGGCGGAACGCTGCGGCGTCAACTACGATGGCTGGGGCACCTACTTCGAAGATCCGAACGGTGAAGACGGTGAGGATGACGAAGACGGCGACTACATCGACGAAGACGACGACGGCAAACGCCACTAATCCCTCTCCAATCAATACCTGTGGGCCGGTTCTCGCCGGCCCCTGATATCCCCGTCGTCTTTCAAGCTGCAGCGTTGTTGGCTGCACTCCCTCACCCCAGTCACTTACCTAAGTAAGCTCCTGGGGATGAGTGAGCTGGCCGCCTAGCTGCAACTTGAAATACATAGGGCAATTAAGCCGATGACATACCAATCCCTGTTAGCCCCGATTTTAAGCTTCCTGCACTGTGAAACTCCTGACGCCTGGATCGACGCCGCGCGCCGTCCGGAAAACCTGCAGCTGTTGCTGACTGACCACCTGGTGTGCGAGCTGAAGGCCGCGCAGACCGGCATGTGGCTGATCCGCCGCTACGTGGCGGACAAAGAGAGCGGCGACGCGCTGTTGGCGCTGCTGCGGCCCTACGAGGCGTTTCTGCACGAAGCGCAGGGCGCGCCGGACACGCTGTTCCGCCAGGGCCAGTTCACCCGCAAGATCCTGCCGAAAAACGGCTCGGCCTACGGCCAGGATCTGGCGGATCGCATGGTGCTGTTGATCAAGGAAGAGTTGCATCACTTCTCGCAGGTGCTGGAGATCATGCAGGCGCGCGGGATCCCGTATCGCAAAATCACCGCCAGCCGCTACGCCAAGGGGATGATCCGCGAGATCCGCACCCACGATCCGGCGACGCTGATCGACAAACTGATCTGCGGCGCCTACATCGAAGCGCGATCCTGTGAACGCTTCGCCAAACTGGCGCCGCACCTGGACGACGAGCTGAACCGCTTTTACGTTTCGCTGCTGCGATCCGAAGCGCGGCACTATCAGGACTACCTGACGCTGGCGGAACAGATCGCCGGCGGCGACATCAGCGAACGGGTGGCGCATTTCGGCCGCCTCGAGGCTGAGCTGATCCTGTCGCCGGACAGCGAACTGCGCTTTCACAGCGGCGTGCCCGCCGCCGCCTGACGTTGAGGCGCGCCCTTACTGCGGCGCGCCCAGCAACAGATCCACCGCCTTTTCCGCCAGCATGATGGTCGGCGCATTGGTGTTGCCGCTGGTGAGCTGCGGCATCACCGAGCAGTCGATCACCCGCAACTGCTCAAATCCGTGCACCCGCAGCTGCGGATCGGTCACCGCGTCCTGCGGCGACGGCCCCATGCGGCAGCTGCCCACCGGGTGATACACCGTCTTGCAGAAGTTGCGCACGAACTCTTCCAGCTGCGCTTCGTCGCGCGTCCACTCCGGCTGCGGCATCAGCAGATCCTTGATCAGCGGCTTCAGCGCCGCGGTTTGCAGGAAGCCCAGGCCGAACTTCACCGCGCGCACGCTGCCGGCCAGATCGTCCGGGTGGCCGAGGTAGTTGGCGTGCAGCTTGACCGGATCGTGCGGGTTGCTGCTGCGCAGCAGCACTTCGCCGCGCGCCTTCGGCTGCAGGTAGCCGACCTTGAGCGTGAAGCCGTGAATGTTCGGCAGCGGTTCGCCGGGCACGTCGTCCCAGCTGTCCAGCAGCGGCAGGAAGTGGATCTGCACGTCCGGCCGGCCGTCGCCCTGGCTGTCGGTGAAGGCGGCGCCTTCCAGCACGTTGGACGAGAGCACGCCGCTGCGAAACGCCAGCCACTGCGCGCCGTGGCTCAGCGCCAGCAGGCCGCGATCGGCGCCGAACAGGCTGATCGGCTCGAGGGTGCTGACGTTGATCGACATGTGCAGATGGTCGTGGAAGTTTTTGCCCACCGGCAGATCCGCCCGCACCTCGATGCCCAGCTGCTGCAGGTGGTCGCGCGGGCCGATGCCGGACAGCATCAGCAGCTTCGGCGAACCGACCGCGCCGGCGCTGACGATCACCTCTTTGGTGGCGCGCGCGGTCACTTCCGCGCCGCCGTTCTGGCTGTAGACCACGCCGGTGGCGACGTTGCCCTCGAAGGTCAGCCGGTGCGCCAGCGCGTTCAGTTTCACCACCAGCCGCCGTTCGTCGCGCACCGCCTTCAGGTAGGTGCGGGCGGTGCTGGCGCGTTCGCCGTTGTGGGTGGTGGTTTGGTAGAAACCGACGCCGTGCTGGCTGTCGCCGTTGAAGTCGTTGCGGTAGGGCAGGTTCAGCTCCTGGCCGGCGCGGATAAACGCCATGCTGAGCGGGTGGCGGTAGCGGTTTTCGCTGACCGGCAGCAGCCCGTCGGCGCCGTGGTAGTCGTCCGACAGGCTTTCGTTGGCCTCGGCGCGTTTGAAATAGGGCAGCACCTCCCGGTAGCTCCAGCCGGTGCAGCCATAGCGCTCGGCCCAGTCGTCGTAGTCCTGCGGCTGACCACGCAGGTAGATCATGCCGTTGACCGAACTGCTGCCGCCCAGCACCTTGCCCTGCGCGATCTGCATGCGGCGGTTGTTGGCGTGCGGCTCCGGCTCCGTCTCGTAGGGCCAGCTCTTTTTGGCGATGATCTTGGCCACGCCGGCCGGTATCTTGATGAACAGGTTATTGTCGTCGCCGCCGGCTTCCAGCAGCAGCACCCGCGCCTGGGTGCGGCGGATCAGCTGCGCCGCCAGCACGCAGCCGGCGGAACCGGCGCCGACGATGATGTAATCAAAGGTATTTTCCGACATGACAGCTCTCCGTGCGCGATTGGGATACTGCAGAGTAACGCGGGGGAAAAAGCGGTCAATTTGCGATCGTTAATTTATTAACGAACTTCACATTAAATTTACGTAGTGGTTTTTAAGGTTAGTTTATCTGCTTGAAAAACGGCGTTATAGCGAGTTTTACTGATTGATTGCGATATTAATAAAATGGCGCAGCAAGCTGCGCCCTGATGGGAAGGCGGGGGCGATTACAGCGTTTTCAGCATGGTGACTTCGCAATCGACGTGGCCGGTAGCGCCCATCGCGTGGTCGATGTGTTCGAAGCCCAGATGTTCGTACAGCGCAACGGCCTGCGTCAGGCTGGCGGTGGTCTCGAGGTAACAACAGCGGAAGCCGTGCCGGCGGGCGAAATCCAGCGCCTGCAGCGCCAGGCGTTTCGCCAATCCCTTGCCGCGCAACACCGGCAGGAAATACATCTTCTGCAATTCGCATATATCGTCTGCGCCGCCCTGCAGCGGCGCGATGCCGCCGCCGCCGGCGACCTGCCCGTCCACCTCGATCACCCAGTAAGCGCTGCGCGGCAGGCTGTAGAGCTGATACAGGGCGTCCAGATTGGGATCGGAGACGGTATAGCCTTTATCCGCCGTCAGGCCGTGCTCGGCGGAGACTTCGCGAATGACGTGAGCAATGGCGGCATTGTCTTCCGCCGTGATGGGGCGCACCAGCAGGCGCGCCGGGGTTGCTGTTGTCATGTTTACACTCGCCATTGAAAGAGACCACGTTCGTTTTTCGTTTTTATCGCAGCACGAAACGCGCCGGGGATTATTTCCCGGCGGCGTCCCTGCAGCAGTAATATCTTGTAATAACACCTAACCCCGCCCGGATGCAACGGCGATAAAAAAACAGCGGGGAAGACCCCGCTGTTTTTCAGGCGTTGGCGTGAGCCGGTGGATTACAGCGCAGCGATGGTCGCCTGCTGTTCCTGCAGCTTCACTTTGCCTTCTTTGCAGGCCGCCAGACGATCGCGCTCTTTGGCGACCACCGCTTCCGGCGCGCGCGCCACGAAGCCTTCGTTCGCCAGTTTGCCTTCGATCGAAGCGATTTCTGCATCCAGCTTGCCCATCTCTTTCGCCAGACGCGCGATCTCGGCGTCCTTGTCGATGAAACCGGCCATCGGGATCAGCAGCTCGGCGCCGTCCACCAGCTTGGTGACGGAGACCGGGCCTTTCTCACCGGCCGGCAGCAGCGCGATGGATTCCAGGCGCGCCAGACGGGCGATAAAGCTTTGGTTCTCCTGCACGCGGCGCTGGGCGTCGGCGCTGCAGTTGCGCAGCAGCACGTCGAGCGCTTTGCTTGGCGCAATGTTCATCTCGGCGCGGATGTTGCGCACGGCGATGATGGTTTGCTTGATCCACTCCAGATCGTTCAGCGCCTGCTCGTCTTCCAGCGCGGCGTCGTAGGCCGGGAACGGCTGCAGCATGATGGTGTCTGCAGTCGTGCCGGTCAGCGGCTTCACGCGCTGCCAGATGGTTTCGGTGATGAACGGAATGATCGGGTGCGCCAGGCGCAGCAGCGCTTCCAGCACGGTGATCAGCGTGTGGCGGGTGCCGCGCTGTTCCGCTTCGCTGCCGTTGCTCACCACCGGCTTGGTCAACTCCAGATACCAGTCGCAGAACTGGTTCCAGGTGAATTCGTACAGGATGTTGGCCGCCAGATCGAAGCGGTAGGTGTCCAGCGCTTCGCGGTAGGCTTTCACCGTGCGGTTGAATTCGGCCAGGATCCAGCGATCCGCCAGCGACAGCACTTTCTCGCCGCCGTTGAAGCCGCAGTCGTGCGCTTCGGTGTTCATCAGCACGAAGCGGCTGGCGTTCCACAGCTTGTTACAGAAGTTGCGGTAGCCTTCCAGGCGCTTCATGTCCCAGTTGATGTCGCGGCCGGTCGAGGCCAGCGCCGCCAGGGTGAAGCGCAGGGCGTCGGTGCCGTGCGGCTCGATGCCGTTCGGGAACTGCTTCTCGGTGCGCTTGCGGATTTTCTCCGCCAGCTGCGGCTGCATCATGTTGCCGGTGCGTTTTTCCAGCAGATCTTCCAGCGAGATGCCGTCGACCATGTCCAGCGGATCGATCACGTTGCCTTTCGACTTGGACATCTTCTGGCCTTCGTCGTCGCGGATAAGACCGGTCATGTAGACGGTCTTGAACGGCACCTGCGGCTTGCCGTTTTCATCCTTGATGAAGTGCATGGTCAGCATGATCATGCGCGCGATCCAGAAAAAGATGATGTCGAAGCCGCTGACCATCACGCTGGTCGGGTGGAAGGTTTTCAGCGCCTCGGTCTGCTCCGGCCAGCCCAGGGTAGAGAAGGTCCACAGGCCGGACGAGAACCAGGTGTCCAGCACGTCTTCGTCCTGGGTCAGCACCACGTCGGCGCCCAGGTTGTTCTCGCTGCGCACTTCTTCTTCGCTGCGGCCCACGTAGACTTTGCCGTTCACGTCATACCAGGCCGGGATGCGGTGGCCCCACCACAGCTGACGCGAGATGCACCAGTCCTGAATGTCGCGCATCCAGCTGAAGTACATGTTTTCGTACTGCTTCGGTACGAACTGGATTTCGCCCTGTTCGACCGCTTCCACCGCCACTTTGGCCAGCGGCGCGGTGCGCACGTACCATTGGTCGGTCAGCATCGGCTCGATCACCACGCCGCCGCGGTCGCCGTAAGGCACCGTCAGGTCGTGCGGTTTGATCTCGTCCAGCAGGCCCAGATTATCGAAGGCGGCAACCACCGCTTTACGCGCCGCGAAGCGCTCCAGGCCGCGGAACTCGGCCGGGATCTCGTTGCAGTAGTCGGTGCAGACTTCGCCCAGGGTGTTGAACACTTCCGCTTCCTGGCGGATGTCGCCGTCGAAGGTCAGAATGTTGATCATCGGCAGGCCGTGGCGTTTGCCGACTTCGTAGTCGTTGAAATCGTGCGCCGGGGTGATCTTCACGCAGCCGGTGCCTTTTTCCATATCGGCGTGTTCGTCGCCGACGATGCGGATGCGGCGGCCGACCAGCGGCAGAATGATCTCTTTGCCGATCAGGTCTTTATAGCGCGGATCTTCCGGGTTGACCGCCACGCCGGTATCGCCCAGCACGGTTTCCGGACGGGTGGTGGCGACCACCAGGTAGTCTTTGCCCTCAGCGGTTTTCGCGCCGTCGGCCAGCGGGTAGCGCAGGTGCCACATGGAACCTTTGGATTCGCGGTTTTCCACTTCCAGATCGGAGATGGCGGTGCGCAGCTTCGGATCCCAGTTCACCAGGCGCTTGCCGCGGTAGATCAGGTCTTCTTTGTGCAGACGGACAAACACTTCGCGCACCGCGTTCGACAGGCCTTCGTCCATGGTGAAGCGCTCGCGCTCCCAGTCCACGGAGTTACCCAGACGGCGCATCTGGCGGGTGATGGTGCCGCCGGACTCCGCCTTCCACTGCCAGATTTTGTCGATAAACGCGTCACGGCCGTAGTCGTGGCGGGTTTTGCCTTCTTCCGCGGCGATCTTGCGCTCCACCACCATCTGGGTGGCGATGCCGGCGTGGTCGGTGCCCGCCTGCCACAGGGTGTTTTTACCCTGCATGCGCTGATAGCGAATCATGGTGTCCATGATGGTCTGCTGGAACGCGTGGCCCATGTGCAGGCTGCCGGTGACGTTCGGCGGCGGGATCATGATGCAGAAGCTTTCCTGGCTGGTGTCGCCGTTCGGCTTAAAGTAACCCTGATTCTCCCAGTGATCGTACAGCTTCTGTTCGATCTGCTTTGGGTCGTATGCGGTGTCGAGCTGACTGTTTGTCTTTTCCATTCTTTATCGTATTCAGTGAGTTGGCGGCGTAGCCGTGGTCAAATGGAAGCCGACGCTGCGATAGGCCTTGTAACGGTCGCGCGCCAACTGTTTCAGAGTGTCTTCGTAAGGAACGAAGTCTACCACTTCATGGAAAGCGGTAGCAAAATCGGCAAACTGCGGCAGCAGGGCGATCAGCAGATCGCGCGGGGCATTGCCGCGCTTGCCGGGCCAGCACAGTTCCACCGGCGCGCCGTAGTGCGGCCCTTCGCCGGCCAGGTTGTGCGGCACGAATTCATGCGGCTCGCGCTGCCACAGCGCTTCGTCCAGCCGCTGGGCCTGCTCCTGGCTCTCGCAGGCGATCAGCACCCGCTTGCCGGAACGGAAGCCGCTGGCGGCAACGGCGCAGGCCACGGCCTCATGGGCGCTGAGCGCACCAGACGGTTCCGCGTTGTCGAGCAAATAAAACGTCGCCTGTTTCATTAAGGATCCACCGCTGCCGATAAAAAAATGTAGGGGCACAGCATGCTGTGCCCCTTGGGATTATACCTGAATTACCGCTCAGATTTAATCGTCGCCGTTCAGGCCCGCGCGGTTGAGCAAGAACTGCGACAGCAGCGCCACCGGGCGGCCGGTCGCGCCCTTGGCTTTACCGGAACGCCAGGCGGTGCCGGCGATATCCAGGTGCGCCCAGGTGTACTTGCGGGTGAAGCGCGACAGGAAGCAGGCGGCGGTGATGGCGCCGCCAGGGCGGCCACCGATGTTCGCCATGTCGGCGAAGTTGGAGTCCAACTGCTCGTAGTACTCGTCGGCCATCGGCAGGCGCCAGGCGCGGTCGCCGGCCTGCTCGGAAGCGCCCAGCAGTTCGTGCGCCAGCGGGTTGTGGTTCGACATCAGGCCGGTGATGTGGTGGCCCAAGGCGATCACGCAGGCGCCGGTCAGGGTGGCGATGTCGATCACCAGCTCCGGCTCGAAGCGCTCGACGTAGGTCAGGGTGTCGCACAGCACCAGGCGGCCTTCGGCGTCGGTGTTCAGCACCTCGACGGTCTGGCCGGACATGGTGGTCAGCACGTCGCCCGGACGGTACGCCCGGCCGCCCGGCATGTTTTCACAGCCGGCCAGCACGCCGATCACGTTCAGCGGCAGGTTCAGCTCCGCCACCACGCGCATCACGCCGTACACGGTCGCCGCGCCGCACATGTCGTATTTCATCTCGTCCATGCCGTCGGCCGGTTTGATCGAGATGCCGCCGGAGTCGAAGGTCAGCCCTTTGCCTACCAGCACGATCGGCTTAGCGTCCGGATTTGGGTTGCCCTTATATTCCATCACCGACATCAACGACTCGTTTTGCGAACCGGCGCCGACTGCCAGATAGGCGTTCATGCCCAGCTCTTTCATCTGCTGTTCGCCGATGACGCGGGTGGTGATGTGGGTGCTGAAGGCGTCCGCCAGCTGGCGGGCCTGCGAGGCCAGGTAGCCGGCGTTACAGATGTTCGGCGGCATGTTGCCGAGATCTTTGGCCGCCTTGATGCCGGAAGCCACCGCCAGGCCGTGCTGGATAGCGCGCTCGCCGCTGGTGAGCTCACGGCGGGTCGGCACGTTGAACACCATTTTGCGCAGCGGACGACGCGGCTCCACCTTGTTGCTTTTCAGCTGATCGAAGGTGTAGAGCGTCTCTTTGGCGGTTTCCACCGCCTGACGCACTTTCCAGTAGGTATTGCGGCCTTTTACATGCAGCTCGGTCAGGAAGCAGACCGCTTCCATCGAGCCGGTGTCGTTGAGGGTATTGATGGTTTTCTGGATCACCTGCTTGTATTGGCGCTCATCGAGCTCGCGCTCTTTGCCGCAGCCGATCAGCAGGATGCGCTCGGAGAGAATGTTGGGCACATGGTGCAGTAGCAGCGTCTGCCCGACCTTGCCTTCCAGTTCGCCACGGCGCAGCAATGCGCTGATATAACCATCACTGATTTTGTCGAGTTGTTCTGCGATAGGGGACAGGCGGCGCGGTTCGAAAACGCCGACTACAATACAGGCACTGCGCTGTTTTTCCGGGCTACCGCTTTTTACACTGAACTCCATGCACTCTCCTGAATCTTAAAGACAAAGGCGGACGCTACGGCTAGAATAACCGACTCCGTAACGATCTCCCGCCATTTGAGTTAACGGATTATGTTAACCTGAACGGCGTAAATTGCTCTGTTTTGGCGACTATAAGCAAGTTCCTATAGGACACCCAAACGGCTTGATGTTGTAATACTATTTTAGCTGTGAAGGTTGCCATATGATGAGAATAAATGGCGGATTAGCGATGAAATTATCGATTTTCCTGCAAAAAGACAAGTTTTCACAGGCGTAATAAGCGTGATCATCATAAGATATCTGGTACGGGAAACGCTCAAGAGCCAAATCGCCATCCTGTTCATCCTGCTTCTGATCTTCTTTTGTCAGAACCTGGTCAGGGTGTTGGGCGATGCGGTGGACGGCAATATCCCGACAAACTTAGTCCTCTCCCTGCTGGCGCTGGGCGTGCCGAAAATGGCGCAGCTCATCCTGCCTTTGAGCCTGTTTCTCGGCTTGCTGATGACGCTTGGGCGGTTGTATACCGAGAGCGAAATCACCGTTATGCACGCCTGCGGGCTGGGCAAACGCACCCTGATTATCGCCGCCATGATCCTGGCGCTGTTCACCTCTGCGATCGCGGCGGTGAACGTGTTTTGGGCCGGGCCGATGGCCTCGCGCTATCAGGACGTGGTGGTGAACGAAGCCAAGGCCAACCCGAGCATCGCCGGGCTGGCGGAAGGGCAGTTCAAACCCTCGCAGGACGGCAACGCGGTGCTGTTTATCGGCAACGTGAAGGGCAGCACCTTCAACGACGTGTTCCTGGCGCAACTGCGGCCGAACGGCAACCAACGCCCGTCGGTGGTGGTGGCCGAGCACGGCAACATCGTGCAGCAGAAAGACGGCTCGCAGGTGGTGACGCTCGACAAGGGCACCCGCTTTGAAGGCACCGCGCTGCTGCGCGACTTCCGCATTACCGACTTCAACGACTACAAGGCGGTGATTGGCCACCGTACCGTGGCGGCGGACAACACCGAATCCGAACAGATGTCGATGCAGACGCTGTGGGAGTCCGACGATCCGGATGCGCGCGCCGAGTTCCACTGGCGCCTGACGCTGGTGGTGTCGGTGGCGCTGATGGCGCTGCTGGTGGTGCCGCTCAGCGTGGTGAACCCACGCCAGGGCCGCGTGCTGAGCATGCTGCCGGCCATCCTGCTGTATCTGATCTTCTTCCTGCTGCAGACCTCGCTGCGCTCCAACGCCGGCAAGGGCAAGCTGGATCCGATGCTGTGGCTGTGGCTGGTTAACGGCGTTTACTTCGCGATCGCGCTGGCGCTGAACCTGTGGGATACCGTGCCGATGCGCAAGCTGCGCGCACGCCTGAGAGGAGCGGCCTGATGTTTGGCGTATTAGACCGGTATATCGGTAAAACGATTTTCAACACCATCATCATGACGCTGTTCATGCTGGTGTCGCTGTCCGGCATCATCAAGTTCGTCGATCAGCTGCGCAAGGTCGGCCAGGGCGAATACACCGCGCTGAGCGCCGGCATGTACACCCTGCTGAGCGTGCCGAAAGACATCGAGATCTTCTTCCCGATGGCGGCGCTGCTCGGCGCGCTGCTCGGCCTGGGCCAACTGGCGACGCGCAGTGAACTGGTCGTCATGCAGGCTTCCGGCTTCACCCGCCTGCAGATCGCCGGCTCGGTGATGAAAACCGCCATTCCGCTGGTGCTGCTGACCATGGCGATCGGCGAGTGGGTGGCGCCGCAGGGCGAGCAGATGGCGCGCAACTACCGCGCCCAGCAGATGTACGGCGGCTCGCTGCTCTCCACCAAGAGCGGGCTGTGGGCGAAGGACGGCAACGACTTCATCTACATCGAGCGCGTCTCCGGCGATAAAGAACTCTCCGGCGTGAACATCTACCACTTCAACGATCAGCGTCGCCTGGAGACGGTGCGCTATGCCGCCACCGCCAGCTTCGAGAACGGGGTGTGGCAGCTTTCGCAGGTGGATACCTCGGATCTGACCGACCCGAAACAGGTGACCGGCACCCAGACGCTGACCGGCGAATGGAAAACCAACCTGACCCCGGACAAGCTGGGTGTGGTGGCGCTGGATCCGGATTCGCTCTCCATCAGCGGGCTGCACAACTACGTGAAGTACCTGAAGCAGAGCGGCCAGGAGGCCAGCCGTTACCAGCTCAACATGTGGAGCAAAATCTTCTCGCCGCTGTCGGTGGCGGTGATGATGCTGATGGCGCTGTCGTTCATCTTCGGCCCGCTGCGCAGCGTGCCGATGGGCATCCGCGTGGTGACCGGCATCAGCTTCGGCTTCCTGTTCTACGTGCTGGATCAGATCTTCGGCCCGCTGAGCCTGGTGTACAGCATGCCGCCGGTGCTGGGCGCGCTGCTGCCGAGCATGCTGTTCCTGCTGATCAGCGTGTATATGCTGCTCAAACGCAAGTAGCGGGGCGATCGTTAGTGAAGAAAGGCGTGGCCGCGGGGCCGCGCCTTTTTTGTTGGTGGAGTTAGCTGACGCTCAGCAGCGCGATGCCGGCATCCTGATAGGCCTGCGCGTCTTCCGGCAGGCGATCCAGCACCAGGGTGTCGATCTGGGCAGGGGAGGCGAACTGCGCCAGCGAGGTGTTGCTCAGCTTGGAGTGATCGCACACCACGATCACCTGATTGGCATGTTCCACCATCGCGCGCTTGGTTTCGGCCAGCATGATGTCGGCCACGCAGGCGCCCTGTTTCAGTGATAGCGCGTTGGCGCCCATAAACGCCTTGTCGATGTTCAGCGTATCCAGCAGCGAACGGCCGTTGATGGCGACCGCGCAGTGATAACCCTTTTTGACGATGCCGCCCAGCAGGATGATCTGGATAGATTCGACGTCTTCCAGACTCTTGGCGATCATGAAATCGTTGGTGACCACGGTCAGGTTGTGGCGCTGGCGCAGATGGCGGGCGATCTGCAGGGTGGTGGTGCCGGTGTCCAATACGATGATGTCGCCGTCTTCCACCAGGCCGGCGGCCAATTGACCGATTTGCTCCTTGGCGCTGAGGTTCACCTCTTCACGCTGATCGGAACCGACCTCGAAGCTGGCGCGGGTGCGCAGAATGGCGCCGCCGTGGGTGCGCGTCAGCATGCCGGCGTCTTCCAGAATGCGCAGATCGGTGCGGATGGTGGCGCCGGAGACGTTAAAGCGCGAGCTCATTTCCCCCACGGAGAGCTTGCGCTTCTCCTTGAGAATGGCGAGGAGTTTTTCCTGGCGCTCTTCTGCGAACATGCTCACTCATTCACTCCTGACAGGCACAATGGACGTGCGGCTAATATACCCCGCGCATCGGCAGCAGGCAAAGCGCTTGCCGGCCGCCGCTGGCAATATTCCAGCGGGCATTATCCGTGCGAGATGCGAAGGTTACGGCGCACCGATCCTTTTTGGTATAGTCTACCCTGCGGTGTATTGGGTAGCGGGGCAGGCAGTTAATGGAATATGAAGAAAATATCAGTCACATTATCAGCAAGCATCTGGAAGCAGCATTAGGCGATTTCGGCGAGCTTATCTGGGCCTACGTGGTGTTATCCAAGAAAGATATGTCATGTATCTTTGGCGTCACCAATTACCCCGGTGAATGGGTAAAGCAATATAAAGAGCAAGGGCTGCAATATACCGATCCGGTGGTCATTACGGCGCTCAATCGTTTGACACCTTTCGCCTGGGATGAGAATCTCATGGCTGGCGCCGGCTTCCGTTTTTCTGAGTTGTTCGAGCAAGCACGCGAATTCGGCGTAGCCGATGGCTATACCTTCGTGTTGCATGACTTTAATAATAATCTGGTGACCCTTTCCTTTACCCTCGCTGCCGAGCGCAAGGCGGAAACCATGCAGATGCTGAATCAGCATAAAGGCGATATTTCGTTGCTGCTGGCATCGACCCATGAGATGTATTTAACGCTGACTTCACTGTCGGAAAAAAACACCGCGCGCCAGGAAAAAAACGCCCGTTTTACAGAGAGAGAAAACGAGATCCTCTATTGGGCCAGCGTGGGGAAAACCTACCAGGAAATGGGCATGATCCTGGGGATCAAAACCTGCACCATCAAGTTTCATATGGGGAACATTGTCAAAAAACTGGGAGTGGCGAATGCCCGGCATGCTATCCGTTTAGGGATGGAACTTCAGCTGATTAAACCGGTGGGGTGATTAGAACGCAGGTTCGTCGCTCAACGGCCAGGCGTTTAGCATGTGTTCGTCTTGCGTATTCAACTTTTTGAATATTCTGTTTTTTAATGCCTCCTGGCTCTGACGGTCAACGTGGCCCAACAGCAAATGAACGGGCTCGTTCTTTTCCGACATGCCTGTCTTCAACTGCGTGACGTTCCAGCCGGAGCTTTTGATGATATGGAACATCGGGTGGCTGGAGACTGCCAATATGCCGTCATAACCGTGTTGCCGCGCATAGTTGATCAGCGACAAGAACAACGCCAGGGTCACAGGGAACCGGCGGCCCAGCAGAGACTGGGTCCTTTCCTTATCGACGAAAAATCGTGTGGACTCGATGAAATTCCCCTCTGGAATGACGACGTCATGAAAGAAAGAGGAAAATGCGCTGTTCAGCATATTCTTGTGTTTCATATCAATCATCCTCGTACCACAAATTATCATGTTGTCTTTTACGCCAAATATATAGTTTGTCTTATCATTATCAAACTCATCCAGCTCCTTGCCGTCTGAACAGTTCACGGCCCATTGCAGCCTGTCTTTAAAGACGTTTTTCCTTAAAACATAAAGATCTGCTGATTTTTCGGTGCTCATTGATGCGTAATTGGTGCTGTAAATATTAAACATAATGTTACCTTTGAATAAATTAAGAGAAATAACTTTATCCAGTAACATCAGAGAAGTTTCACTACGAGCATGCCGGTGCATGAGAATGATAAGGCTTTTTAAGCGATCGGCGCTAACCTTATTATGCCGTGCGGCGAGGCAGCTTCAGGGCAATTGAACGGTGAACAAAGCAGGTCGACGAGATTGAACGGCTTGGCCGATTAAAGGCTGGAGAGGATTGACTATCAATGACTGCCGAGCCGTATCTGCCATGGTGAAATATTAATTATTGACGTTATAATTTAGGGGGGCTTTATTATTTTAATAAATTAATTCTTACTATTTGTTACTGGGGGGTGTCGATAGGGCATGGATTTGCCGTCCGGCAGAGGAATAGGAGTGAAAAGAGCGGCTGGTGTGATTTCTACAGTATGTCCTCGGACCTGTCTTCATGCAGTGGTAAAATGCGATATTAAAAAATATCTGATAGAGATCACATTATTTTAATGACAGGAACGGTGCTATTTCTCGACGGCTCTGCAGGAATGTTGGGTTGCTGAGTAAAATGAGCGGTGCATGGTGGCCATGGTAGAACGCCGTGGCTGCTGAGATACAGAGCGAAAAATAGTGCTGGCACCCGATTTCTGCTATGTGAAATAATAACCCAACTGAACTGATGAAGGTCTAGTTGGGTACTATACTTTAGTCTAACTAGCTTCTAACTCCCTAAGGCGATACACTTTTCTAGTCAATTTTCGACGAAAAAAACATAAAAAAAACCTGACCTCGTAGGGTCAGGCTGCCAAGATCGGCCAACACCAGGGAAAATTTTCTTACACCATCTTAAAGCTATCAACTCAGCAGAGGCAAGTGTTCTCTGCTGGTTTTTAGCTTTGGGTTGCTGTTTTGTTACGTATGCACGCTATTTTCTGTTGGTTCCAGATAAAATCCCATCTAAAGAAATAACATCTATCCCCTGACAACCCCGTTCCCATTGGCTTATTCCAGTCATGACTACCATAAATGAAAAAATATTGTTCCTGCAATGTTAAGCAAACTCATTCTTTATTGGCTGACACATGGATATGCAATTATTTGCAGTGTTGCCATTGCGGTTGGGGATTATTTGGCGCAGCCTGGTAGGGTGCTTGAGGGAATGTGGGCGATGGCCGATAAGGCGCATGGCTATGGCGGTAAAGGCTCGTGTGCTGACAAAAAATCGAATGAGGCCCTATGGCTTATCACAGCCATCGGGCCTTGTGCTATGTGGGAAGAAACATTACAGCGGCTGGCTGAACTCCACTCGCTCGCCATCCGGCCCGGCGATCATCAGATAACGCACGCCGTTGGCACCGCTGGGCTGCAGCGTCGGCCCTTCAATCACCGGATACCCCAGCTCCGCCAGCCAACGCTGCGTGGCCGCCAGATCGATGACCCGCAAAGCGATATGGTCGATACCATAGGCGCTAGGGGGGCGAGTCAGCCCTTCGTCAGGTAACTGGTATAACTCCAGCGTTAGCTCACCCAACTGCAAAAACTGTACGGCGACGGGGCCGCCGAGCGCCAACGTTTGTCGGGGTTCGAAACCGAGTGAACGATAGAAGCCGGCGGCTTGTTCGATATTCGCGCAGCGCAAACCGACGTGCATCAACCCGTTAATCCGGTGTGCCATATCAAATCCCCTTGCGCGCGCAGTAGAAGCCATAGAAGGCGACGTAGGCGAAACAGACCAGCGGTACTGCAAAGGCGATCTGCATATCGCCGCCGTTGAGATCGGAGATGATGCCCATGAGTAACGGCACCACCGCGCCGCCGATGATCGACATCACCACGATCGAACCGGCCACCTGAGTTTCTTCGCCCAGCCCTTTGATCGTCAGGCCAAAGTTGGTTGGCCAGCACAGCGCCATGCAAAAGTTAACGCCCATGATCGCCACCACCGCCAGCAGGCTTTGGATGTTGACGGCCAGCAGCAACAGCAGCACGCATACCGAACAGAACACGCCGAGCAACCGCGCCGGGCTGAACTTTTTCATCAGCGCGGTGGTGACCACCTTGCCGGCCGAGTAACAGACCAGCGTGGCCAGCAGCCAGTAGGTGGCCGAATGCTCGGTTGCCCCCTGTTCAATCATTTGCACAAAACGAATGGTGAAACTCCACAGCCCTACCTGCGCGCCGACATACAGGAACTGCGACAGTACCCCCAATCGGAAGCGCGGCAGCGCCAGCAGGATCTTCAGCGATTGCATCAGCGGCTTGCCCGCTCCCTGGTGCGAGCGTTGGGTTTTGCAGGCGGGGAATTTCACCGCCACGAAGATCAGCGCCAACACGATCAGCACGCTGCCGATGATCAGATAAGGCGTGACCACCTGCGACACCATCTGGGTGCGCGCCGCTTCGGCCACAGCCGGTGGCATTTGCAGCAGCTCGGCGTGGCTGGGATCGTTTTTGCCGAACACCAGCTGCTGGCCGATCAAGACGCCAAAAATGATCCCCAGCGAGTTGAAGATCTGCGAGAAGTTGATGCGCTGGGTGGAGGTTTCCAGCGGCCCAAGCAGGCTGGAGTAGGTATTGGCGGAGGTTTCGAGGAACGACAGCCCGGTAGCGATCACCCCCAGGCAGGCCAGGAAAGCGCCGTAGGTCATGATCTGCGCCGCAGGAATAAACAGGAAGCAGCCGAGTGCGTACAGGCACAGGCCGATCACGATCGCCACCTTGTACGAGTAGCGTTTGATCACCGCTGCGGCGGGCAGCGCCATCACGAAGTAGCCGAGGAAGAAGATCGACTGCACCAGCGCGGTCTGGGTATCCGACAGATCGAACCCCTTCTTGAACTGTGCGATCAGAATATCGTTCAGGTTGCCGGCCATGCCCCACAGGGCGAACAGGCAGCAGACCAGCATCAGCTGCAGCCAGGGCGTGGCGGGCAGATAGGCGCTGCGGTCGATACTTTCGGCCGCGGCGTGCTGCGCGATGTCGCCCTTGTTAATCAGAGAGTCGCTCATTGCGGTGTTCCTTCATCCGGAGAAAAAGAGAACGAGCTAATAACGTCAAGCTGTTCGTAGAGGGGTTGCGCTTGGCGGTAGAGCTGTTCGAACAGCTCGAAGCAGCGCAGGTAGTGTTCGTGTTGGCGCGGATCGGGGGTAAATTCGCGCTCGATGCTGACGGTGCGGCTCACTCCCTGGGCAAAACTGCTGAACAGCCCGACGCCGACCCCGGCGACGATCGCGCAGCCGGTGGTGCCGTTCTCCTGGTTGCGCGTCTGCAGCAGCGGCAGGTTGTAGACCGAGGCCTTGATCTGCAGCCACAGCGGGCTGCGTGCGCCGCCGCCGGAGGCGATCATTGCCTCCGGCTCCTGTGCGTGGCGCCTGAGCTGCTGCAGATTACGTAGGGAGGCCAGCGCTACGCCTTCCAGCACCGCGCGGTAGAGATGCGGCTGCCTATGCTTGCGCTGCAGGCCGAAGAACTGCGCGCGCGAGTTGGTGTGTTCCGCCAGCCGCTCGCCGGTCAGGTAGGGCAGGAACAGCAGCCCTTCGGCGCCCGGTGGCACCTCGGCCGCCATATCAAGCATCTGCTGATGGCTGAGTTGGCCGGCGCTCAGCGCCGAACGCCCCCAGCGCATGGCGTCGCCACCGGCATCGAGCAGGGTAAAACCGCCCCAGGCCGAGTTGGCCAGGTGCAGGTTGTTGACGCCGGCGGAGAGCAGCGGGTGTTCCGAGACCACGGTGAGCAGCGTGGAGGTGCCGGTGCTGTCGGAGGCGATGCCGGCCTGATAGACGCCGGAGCCGAGCAGGGTAGCGGCCATATCCGCCGTGCCCGCCACCACCGGCACCCCCGGCGGCAGATCGGTAACGCTTGCCGCTGCGGGCGTAATGTGGCCAATCACCTCGCTGGAGAGATGGATGGCGGGCAGTTGATCGGCGCGCAGCCCGAACTGCCGCAGCGCCTCTGGCGACCACTGCAGCGTGGCGCTGTCCATCAGGTAATAGCAGGAGGCTTCGCTGTAGTCGGTGGCGCGTACGCCGCAGAGCCGGAAATTGACGTAATCCTTCGGCATCAACACCGTGGCAATGCGCTCCCACTGCGATGGATGATGCTCGCGCAGCCAGGCCAGCTTGAACGCCGGCCAGGCGGCGGTGGGGGGATTGTTCAACAGTTCAAGCCAGGGCTGCGGCGGCTGTTGGTGGCTAAAGCGCGCCACCTGCGGCTGCGCGCGTTTGTCGTTCCACAGCATGGCGCGATCGACGACCAGCTCGCCGTCGGTATCGAGCAAAACTGTGCCGTGCATCTGCCCGCAGGCGCCGACGGCGGCGATACGCGGCCAGTATTCGGCGTAGCGCGCGTACAGCTCCTGCGTACATTGGCAGACACTCTGCCACCACAGTGAAGGCGGTTGTTCCGACCAACCGGCCTGCGGCGTGATCTGCTCGTACTCGCGCTGCGCGAAGCCAAGGATTTCCCCGGTGTTGGCGACCAGCCCGGCGCGGGTGCTGCCGGTGCCGATATCAAGGGTAAGAAGTAAATCTTTCATTGTTATCACTCCCGTGGCGGATGGCGCGGGCCACCCGCAGAAGCGTGCGCTGGGATCGCGCAGGATTTAGTTATCGTTCAGTTCCGGGAACAGGCCTGGATCCTGTTCAAGCTGCTCCAGCACGCGCTGGGTGGCCGCCGCGCTCATGCCAAAGCGGCGTACGCCCAGCCGATACAACGCGCGCACCGTGTCCAGATCGCGAATGCCGCCGGCCCCTTTGATCTGGATGCGGCCACGCAACTGATCGGCGATGATCGCCACTTTCTCTACCGTGGCGCCGGTCGGTGCCCAGCCGGTGGAGGTTTTCACCCAGGCCATGCCGACTTCGACGGCGATATCGCACACCCGACGGATCTGCTGCTCGTTCAGATAGTGCGTCTCCAGAATGACTTTGGCCGGCACCGGCGCGGCGGCCTCGACTACCCGGCGCAGATCTTCGCGCACGTAGTCGTAATCCCCCGACAGCACCTTACCGATGTTCACCACCATATCGACCTCGCGCGCGCCCTCGGCGATCAGCTGGCGCACCTCCTGCACCTTGAGATCGGTGGTCTGCCCGCCGCCGGGAAAGCCGACCGGCCCGCCAATCATTACGTCCGCCTGGCCGCGCTCCGGCAGCAGGGTGCTGAGGAAACGCGTCCAGCACGGCAGCACGTGTACCGAGATGATGCGATAGCGGCTGGCCAGCGCGGCGCAGTGGCGCACGTCTTCCTCGGTATTGGTGGCCTGCACCGCGCTCAGGTCGATCAACCTGGCCATGCGTCTGGTTGTTTCATTCATTGCGTTTATCCTTCTTTTATTTTCATTTGATTTTATTTATTCACCTTATTCTCTTTCATATGGCTTTAAAATCAGCATTTGGTGAAATTGTGATCGGATCTGCGGTTTTGTGGTGAGGGGCGTGAAAGGGAGAAGAAAAAAAGGGCGCGATCTGGCAGATCGCGCCCTGGGGGTTGACGTTGGGGGAAGCGTTACAGCAGCCAGTCCAGCAATACCACGCCGCACAGGCTGATGGCCCAGGCGATAGTGGTGGGCACCGACCACACCATCATCTGCTGGCGCACGTCCTTGATGCCCATCATGCGGTTGACCACCCAGAACATGCTGTCGTTGAAGTAGCTGAAGAACAGCGCGCCCAGGGTGGCCGCCTGCGCCGCCGCCAGCATATTGACGCCGGGCAGCAGGCTGACGATCGGCGCCGATATTGAGGCGGCGGTGATCATCGCCACCGTGCCGGATCCCTGTATCACTCGCACCAGCGTGGCGATGACGAACGGGATCAGCACCGGCGAGATCGGCAGCCCGGCGACCTGTTCCGCCAGCTGCGTGCCGGCGCCGCTCTCGCGCAGCACCGCCCCCAGCGCGCCGCCGGCGCCGGTAACCAGCAGGATGATGCCGGCGGTCTGCAGGCCTTCTTCCAGCCGCTCCAGCGTGTCGTGCTTGTTGGCGTGCGGCATCAGGGTGTACACCGCCAGCAGCACGCTGATCGCCAGCGCGATCATCGGCGAGCCGAGAAACGTGAAGCTTTGGCCCCACAGGCTCTCCGCCAGCCAGCCCATGCCCTCGCGCTTGGCCAGCATATTGTTGACCGCGTTGACGAAGATCAGCCCGATCGGCGTCAGGATCGGCAGCAGCGACAACATCAGGCTCGGCAGCGCCTTGCCCTCTTTCTCCGCCAGATACTGCTGATGCGCGGCGCGCAGATCCTGCGGCGCTTCCTCTTCCTGCGGCATAAAGTCCGGGTAGCGCGCGCCCAGCCAGCGCGCATACAGCACGATGCCGATCACGCAGGGAATGGCCAGCACCAGCCCGGCCAGCATCATGGCACCGATATCCACGCCGAAGATGCCCGCCACGCCCAGCGGCCCCGGCGTCGGCGGCACCGCGTGGTGGGTGAGGATCAGCCCGCCGGCCAGCGCGACGCCGAGCGTCAGCAGGTTGCGCTTGCCCTTTTTCGCCAGCGCCTTGACCAGCGGATAAAGGATGACGAACGCCGAATCGACGAAGATCGGGATGCTGACGATATAGCCGGTGATGGCCAGCGCCCACTCCTCGCGCCTTTTGCCCAGCCATTTGATAAAGCTGTAGGCGATTTGCTCGGCGGCGCCGGAGACCTCCAGCACCCGGCCCATCATCACCCCCAGCCCGATGACGATGCCGATGCTGCCGAGCGTGGAGCCGAAGCCCTTGGTGATGGCGTCGACGGTTTGCGTGGCACCCATGCCGCCGGTAATGCCGGCGATGGAGGCGGCGATCAGCATGGCGATCAGCGCATGCACGCGGGTGCGCAGCACCAGGAAAATCAGCGCAAACACCGCCACCGCCAGCCCGATGATTGGGGTATACATCGCCATGATCAGCCCCCGCCTTGCGGCATGTCGTCGCGGATAAAGGCGCGGATCGCCTGCTCGAAGCTTTCATCGGCGGTGAAGCCCAACTGCTGCGCCCGCCGGGTGTCGAACTCGCCCGGCCAACCGGCGACGATGCGGTTGATGGCGGCGTCCGGCTCGAATCGCACCCGCGCAGCGACGGCGTCACCGGCCACCGCGCGCAGCGCTTCGAGCATCTCCCGCACGCGCACGCTGATGCCGGGCAGGTTGAGCGTGCGCAGCGCGCCGAACGCCGAAGCGGGCAGCGTGGCGGCGTGGATGAAGTTGCTCACCACCGCGGCCGGGCTGGAGAGCCACAGCGCCAGCTCGGCGTCTACCGGGCACACCGCCTGCTCGCCGTGCAGCGGCTCGCGGATGATGCCGCTGGCAAACGACGAGGCCGCCTTGTTCGGCTTGCCCGGCCGCACGCTGATGGTGGGCAGGCGCAGCACGCGGCCATCGACGAAGCCTTTGCGCGCATAGTCGTTGATCAGCAGCTCGCACATCGCCTTCTGCGCGCCGTAGGAGGATTGCGGGGTGACCGCGCAGCGATCGTCGATCACCGGCGGCAGCTCACCGCCGAACACCGCCAGCGAACTGGTGAAGATAAATTTCATGCCCGGCGCCCGGTGGCGCGCCGCTTCCAGCAGTTGGCGGGTGGCATCGAAATTGACCTGCATGCCGAGATCGAAATCGCTCTCCGCATGGCTGCTGACGATGGCCGCCAGGTGGAACAGCACGCCGCAGTCGGCGTCGATCAGCCGCGCCGCCGCGCCGGGCTGCGACAGATCGAGCGCCAGACACTGCAGACGCGCATCCGGCAGCGGGGCGGGCGGCGGGGTGATGTCCGCCAGGATCAGCGTGTCGAAGGCCAGCGGGCAACTGCCGTGCAGCAGCGCTTTCGCCAGCCGCTGGCCGAGAAAACCGGCGCCGCCGGTGATGACGATATTCATATGGTGCTCCTTTCCCTAGCGTTGTTGTTATCAGAGTTGGACGTTGTGCAGTTGCAGACCGCGCTCGCGCAGCAGCTGCTGCGCCTCCGGCGGCAGCGCGGCGTCGCAGATGATGTCGCTCAGCGCCTCCAGCGGGCAGACGCGGAACATGCCGTATTTGCCGTACTTGCTGCTGTCGGAGACCAGCACCCGGCGGCGGGCGACCTCCAGCAGCGCCTGCTTGACCAGCACCTTCTCCTCGTGCGGGGTGGAGAGGCCGTGCTCCAGATCCCACGAGCTGGTGCTGATGAAGGCCACGTCGATATTCAGGCTGCGCAACAGCATGGCGGCGCTGTTGCCGACGCAGGAGTAGTTGCGCTGATCCACCTGGCCGCCGGTGTGGAACAGGCTGAGCTGCGGGCGATTCATCAGGTGCTGGATGATGGAGAAATCGTTGGTGACTACCGTCAGATTGAAGCGCTCCGCCAGGCTGCGGGCGATCTCGAAGGTGGTGGTGCCGGCGTCCAGATAGACCACCTGGCCGTCTTCCACCAAGCCGGCGGCGTATTTGCCGATCTCGCGTTTGTGGCGATGGTGCAGCTGCGCCTTCTCGCAATAGGCCAGCTCCTGGCGCAGCGCCTCGCTCAGGCGCACGCCGCCGCTGACGCTGACCACCTTGCCTTGCTCTTCCAGCACGCGGATATCGCGCCGCACCGTCATGTGGGAGACGCTCATCAGCTCCGACAGCGCGCTGATGCTCGCCAGCTGATATTCATGCACATAGCGATAGATGTAATCGCGGCGTTCAGACGGGATCATGTTCGCTCCTGTGGCCCCGGCGGCGGCAGGGGCGCCGCGAAGCTGTTATTTTTTGTTATGGAGGAACATCTTCAACCATCGCGATTAACAAGTAAGCGACAGTTATCACAAATGCCGGCGTGGGGGTTGGGGCGGTTTTGTTATTTAACATTATGATTAATTGTTTGTTATTGGCTTTTCTCGGCGTTTTTTCTCGCAACACCATGTTGTGATAATTAATGTGACGCGCCACAAGGTTTGTGAAGCGGGCGGGGCGGGAAAGCGGCGAGGAAGGGCCGGCAAACGTGCGCTGCGGCGCTTTTTTCGACACTTAACTCATTGAACAACGGATAAGTGTTGCGTGACGATCGCGGGAAGGTATAATGCACCCGTTTTCCGCATACTACTTCAGTGCCGAAGTGGCGAAATCGGTAGACGCAGTTGATTCAAAATCAACCGTAGAGATACGTGCCGGTTCGAGTCCGGCCTTCGGCACCATCGGAACATCAATAGACGTCAACGGACGTCTTTTTTTGTGCCTGAAATCCAGTATCCGCAAGGCTTTCCTCGCTTTTTCACTCAACCTAAGTCAACCTAATTTAATCTACATCAACTTACTGATGCGGGTACAACTGCGGGTATATCCCGGTTCGATTATGTTTGTACCAACACAGGACCCTTGAAAGGATACTCATCATGGCTCTGAGTGATGTGAAGGTTCGTTCGGCAAAGCCTGAAGCAAAAGCCTACAAACTGACTGACGGCGATGGCATGGTTTTGCTGGTTCACCCCAACGGCTCCAAATACTGGCGGCTACGTTATCGCTTTGGTGGTAAAGAGAAGATGTTGGCGCTGGGGAAATACCCTGAAGTGTCGTTGGCGGATGCCCGGGCACGCCGGGATGAAGCCCGTAAGCTATTAGCGAATGGCGTCGATCCCAGTGAGAACAAGAAAGCCGTAAAGGTAGAGCAGGAGCAAGAGGCGATAACGTTTGAAGTGGTAGCCAGAGAGTGGCACGCCAGCAATCAGAAGTGGTCTGTATCGCATAGCGCTCGTGTATTGAAAAGCCTGGAAGATAATCTCTTTGCTGCTATCGGTAAGCGGAACATAGCAGAGCTTAAGACTCGGGATCTTCTTGTACCCATTAAAGCGGTGGAGTCATCCGGGCGTCTTGAAGTCGCCGCCCGTTTACAGCAGCGAACTACCGCGATTATGCGCTTTGCTGTTCAGAGCGGCTTAATCGATTACAATCCCGCTCAAGAGATTGCCGGTGCGGTGGCTACGGCGAAAAGAAAGCACCGTGCTGCTCTGGATCTTGAACGTATTCCCGAATTACTTCACCGCATTGATCACTACTCTGGCAGGCCGTTAACCCGGCTGTCGGTTGAACTCACTTTGTTGGTTTTCATCCGTTCAAGCGAGCTGCGTTTTGCCCGCTGGTCAGAAGTCGATTTCGAAACGGCTATGTGGACGATTCCGGGTGAGCGTGAACCGCTGGAGGGGGTTAAACACTCTCAGCGTGGCTCAAAGATGAAGACGCCGCATCTTGTTCCCTTGTCGCGACAAGCTCTCGCAATTTTGGAAAAGATCAAAAGCATGAGTGGAAACCGTGAGCTGATTTTTGTGGGCGATCACGATCCGCGTAAGCCGATGAGTGAGAATACGGTTAACAAGGCTCTAAGAGTGATGGGTTATGACACGAAAACGGAAGTGTGTGGGCATGGATTTAGGACGATGGCGTGTAGTTCACTTATTGAGTCAGGATTGTGGTCGAGGGATGCGGTAGAAAGGCAGATGAGCCATCAGGAGCGTAGCTCTGTGCGGGCGGCTTATATCCATAAGGCGGAGCATCTTGGGGAGCGAAGGTTGATGCTGCAGTGGTGGGCGGATTATCTGGATGCGAATCGGGAGAAGGGAGTGAGTCCATTTGATTTTGCAAAGCTCCATGTAAGAAAAGAGGTTTATGTGACAAATTAGTTTCAGAGAAACTTGCAGTATGAGAGTAAATTTCTTCCATAAAATCACATAAATGCCTTGAAGTAACTGAAGCAAAGTGTGCTTAAATGGGAAAATCATCTTGGTTCAAGGTAATATGAAGAGTGATCCTAGCTGATTAGAGAGAGTGTGGCGATGCAAACTTTTTTATTTGACACGCTTAGTCATTGTGAGGCGTGTTTCAGTAAACTGAGCACGCCTTTGAACTGCTTCTTCGGGTGGGCATGAATTTCTGGGTTTTGCTTACCAGAGTGTGAAAGTAAGGATTCAAATATTTACGCGGACTGGATAGCCTAATGCACGTAACGCTTTATTTGTTCTACCATTTCTGGGGGGCGTATCTTCTGGTCTTGCCCAACCGACCACTTCTGCAATAGAGTTAATACCGTAATGCTGGAATTTGTACTCTTCATCTTTTCCTGCCCGGTAGATCCTTTCCCACATTAATGAAGGTTTTCCACCGTAGAGGACATAGTTGAGTAATTCAGCAATATTCATACCTTTTTGATTGGTCTGATCCATGAGCCATTTTGTGAACAAAATGGCACGTTCTTCCTTATTTAAGGAAGTTTTGGCTGAATGACCAAATGTCTCAGCACTCATTTTTATCACATGGTCCATCGTTGCATGCGTATAGGAGAATATTTTATGGAGGTTATCTTCAGTCAATAGGACAATATTATTTTTTGATAAATGATCCCGAATATAGGGCGCATAGATCTCAAGGTGAATGTCTTCATTAGATAAAGGAATTGATAGGTCTTTCCACCAGGAGAGCATACTCATCAGCGCTGTCTGTGGATTTTTACTATTTATGCGATGATAATCTTCAAAAGGATAAGTGTTATCCTTCTGATGAACTATATTATAATAATAGGCATGTAAAAATTGATCTGTTTGCCAAAACGTTGGAGTATCTTCTGATATCCATACAGGTCTGTAATCATTAATTTGGTCTGAGATATTCTTAATGATTGAAAATGTGCTTTCCCATTCTTTATGGAAACTCTCTTTCCTTCTATCTTTATTTTTTTTGTTATCAAAAAAATTCACACCACCCCATTCAGGTATTTTCCGCTTTTTGATAAGCTCTCGTTCTTTTTTCTCTAATTCGATTTTTAATTTTAATAATTGTATTTGTTCATCAATAATCTCTTTACTAAGATCAACGCAAGAGTCAAGTGATGATATGTTATCGAAGAATTCCTCTAGCTGTTCAATTAAATTAGAACTGTATAAATCACTTTCAGTGAAGAAAATACCTGCTTCTATATTCGAGTACCATGCACGCTCAGTTAAATTGGCTGAACCAATATAAGCGCCATATCCCTTCCACCAAATAACTTTGCTGTGCAGGCAATCTGGTATAAGTTTACAAAAAATATTATTTTTAACGTTAGCGAGAAGTTTTGATAAAAATGCAGGCGATACAGGAACTGTATGATCATATCGCATCCAAATATCAAGTCGGTGATGGTTTTTTATGCAATGCTCGAGGAGCATGGTTTTATCATCGCCATAAGCAATGGCGGCAACAACACCATCAATTTCTTTACCAGGAGGAGGTAAACATGATCTAAAAAATTCTCTGTTTAATCCGTTAGCAATAAGTTTCATTATTATTTTACCGGGAAGTTTTTCATAAAATAAATGTATTTAGGATGATGTTATATTAAATAAAAATAATATGGGCATTAACATACCGAGAAATGTGATCCATTCCTCGGTATGTCTTAATTTACTCCCAACGCCTTATACACCGCATCTACAGGTTCAGAGTAAAAACTGACCTGGAATTTGGTAAACAACTCGGCTGGCACCGTCGGGATATCTACCGCGGAAGACATCGGCAGAAGGACCTTTTTCGCGCCGCTATCGAAAGCAAGTTGTAAGCTAGCCGCCAGATCCTGAACAGGGTTGATTACTCCACCGAGTGTCATGCTACCTAAGACGACCATTTGTTCCTGAACGGGTTTCGCCAGTAAAACGGAACACAGCGCAATAAGTGCCGCAAGGCTGGTCGCGGTACTTGGTCCAGTATTGTGCAATTCGACTACGTGCAGGTGGTACTCATGTTCAGAAAATTTCGCTGTTGCGCTAACGCGGCTGAGGTTGCCTTTGAAATAGTCAAATCCAACCCGGATGGCTTCCTTAGCCGAGGTACTTGATCCCAGACCTGAAACGCTATGCTTACCATTGCCTGCGGTCATCTGAGTTTCGAAGCGGTACAGACCCGTCATGCCACTTTCCGCTTGCGTAACCAAATGCACTACGCCTGGCTTTGGCATGCCAGCAGGAATTAATTCGCTGCCGCCCTGTTCTGGCACGCTGACGAAGAATTCTTCCAGCGTCTCGTTATCGATGTAGCTGAAATTCACATCGAAGAACTCCAGACCGCCCAGCTTTTTAAGCTGTTCTTTGACTCGACGACGGGCTTCCATGGCGTAGGTCAGGCAAACACGGACGTCCTCTTTGCTGTAACAGCCATTGGGATGAAGAAGTTTCAATAGACCAGAAACCGTGCGCCTTACCGCGATAACATCTCGCTGGTTGAGGTTATTACCCAGCTTATAGAACTTATCAATCGCATCGGAGAAGCTGCGTTTGCGCATTTCCCGCATGTATTCGGCGAGATAATCTGTGATAAGGCCGTAGCGGTTGGTAAAGAATTCCGGGCGCATTTTCGGGATTTCCCAGCCGGGTATATAGGCATGGAAGCGGTCGAAAAACGCCGTGTCGATCATCGCGGCAGGGAAGGGGGCTAACAGATGGCTGGTTTTGACTAACGTCTCAACGCTCTGATTGATGTTGCCGACGAACACCATCGACGCTTTGCCTTCAATCGAATCTCTGCCGCGTGAAAACGAGCCAGACGCCATGTAATCCTTCATGATTTGCACGCCGTCTTTGTCTTTGAAAGTGATCCCTGCCACTTCATCAAACGCGACCACATCCCACATGCCGACCAAGCCAATCTGGCGGCTGGCCATGTTGTAAAACAGGTTTGCTACCGTGGTTTGCCCGCCGGAAACTAATAGCGAGTTTGGCGAACACTCTTTATAGACGTGACTTTTACCGGTGCCGCGTGGGCCCAGTTCGCAGACGTTATAGTTGTTTTCCACGAAAGGGATCATGCGGGTGATCAGGTGCCATTTAGTTCGCTGCTCAATGTTGGCCGGTTCCATACCCACGGAACGTAGCAGGACATCAATCCACTGGTCGCGGTTGAAGTGCGTACGTGCGGTAAATACCTCTTCCATGTCCATATTGGGCATCTGGATAGGTTTAAGCGTCATCAGAGAGAAGGGGGACGTTTTCTGTCCTTCCTCAAAGAAGTAGTTCACGGTGATCATGCACCAGATGCCGCCGGTCAACAGCTTTTCGTTGTCCTTGACCATCTGCGGCGGAACCAGTGCATCTTTAATGCCGAGGTTGGAGAGCTGGGCTTCGTAAACGTCTTTCTTCTGATTGAGCTTTACCGACACTTTATCGATGATCTTGTAGGATCCTCGCTCACGAATGAGCGATTTCACCTTCTCTGCTTCATCAGGGCGGACGTAGTTATCCGCCAGAATGCGCTTAACGTTATGCAATCCTTGCTCGACGATCTGGTCATCGTCGGAAGCGCAGTACATACCGAGCAGATACTCCAGCACATAGACCGGGACGTTAGCCCCTTCCTTGAGCTGCTTGGTCAGATCTTTACGCACTACCCGACCGCGAAAATGCTGATTCAGTAAGGCGTCCAGATCGTAACCTTCTGCGACGAGTTCCCCTTCTGAGACGGCTGGAACGGGTAAGTCATGATGGGTTTGCATATCGCCTCACTTAAAAGAAATCATCCTGAAATGCCAGATCGATAATCACAGGGTACTTCTGGTAACCCGTTTCCGTTTGTGCGTCTTCCAGTATCAGCCAGTATTCATTACGGCGATTGAAATTCGCGCCAATCAGCTTCAGCGTAACGTCACGCACGCGTTTTTCCATTGTGTTGTTATCGCTGTCAAAGCAGATTCGCTCTTTACCGGATACCACATTATTGGCGTTGTCGACGATGAAGATGTTCAGGGTACGTGGTTCGTATAACTCACCTACCGGATGGGTTTGCAGCAGACTGACTTTATCAATGTTATTGACGAGTTTGATCAGCGGATGGTAATTCACGATGTCTACCGGACGACGCTGAGGTTGCTTCTCGGCAGCGGTTTTCTGCAGCGCTTTCACCTGTAATACGGGAACGCAGACTTCCTGCAGCATGGCGCCACCGTGTACAAACCGCGCGCCACCTGAGAAATGGAAACGCTGGATCCCTTTCGGGATCAGAAACTCACTGTTATCGCTTACGCCTGCGGTATCCGCCACTTTTCCTTTCCAGCAAAAATCATCGGCAGGAAGCTGATGGCCGATAATAAAGCGTTTGTGGTTTTTAATCGTATTGTCTGGCTTGATCTGCAGCGTGGTTTTATCCTGCCCGGAAAGGGGTTGCTGCTGGAACAGGAAGCCGTGGTCCGCTGTAACGATAATGCGTGTACCGTGTAGACGGTTTATCACACGGGTCACTAAATCCTTCAGTTCAACCACCGCGTTGCGGCACGCTTCGAAGGTCTTCTCTTCCGTAGATGCGCTGTCACCCATGGCATCAATGGTGTTATGCCAGATATAGACGATTTCGTAATCGCGAATAAGATCCCGTCCTTGCTGATTTTTCCATTTCAGAAGATCGTCCGATTTTACTGCCATCCCTTTATATTTCTTAAGGATGGTATCGCGATTAGGCGTACCTGAAGTGGATAACCCGTCCGCATAAACGATGTCACCATTACCCGGTTGGTAGCATATCTCGTCATGTGGCAGCAATGCTGCCATTCCCAACTGGGTATAGCTGGGTAACACGCCCAACTGGGAACGCATTTCGGCAGTAAAGCGTTTTTCAGTATTGATCTGGTTGCCCAGCTCTTCTGCCACTTCATAACGCAGCGCGTCGGAGATAATCACGAACACGCGCTTGATTTGTGGATTATTAAACTGCGGCTTAACCACCTCATTATAGAAGTTCTGCTGCCGTGGAATGCCCGCAATACGCCACTCCTGCATACGGTTTTCGGCTTCCAGAACCTTGTTCCAGCTCCGGCTTAATTCTGCCAGGTACCAGTTGGAATATAGCGCTTCGATATAGTCATCTAGGCTTTTCAGGATCATTGCGCCTTTGCTGTGAACCAACAGCGCGTATTCGTTAAACAGGCGGTAGGCCTGGTCAAAGCGGAACAGCTCTTCGCAGTACGCTTTCCAGAACGTTGCGCTGTCCTGATAGTGGAAGCCGTCAATATGACGATTACGCAGATTCAGCAGTCGTTCAGCCTGACGCAGTGCGTCATAGATGGCGTAGTACTCCGGTTGTGTCTGGCACCAGTATTTGCTCTGGCGTTCAGAAAGCAGTTTTTTAAAGGCTTCGCGATCGAGCGTGGTGCTCTCTTCCAGAAGCTGTGTCACCAGAGCATGAATAATGGTTTGTTCAATGCTCAGCGTGGTTTCGCACTCGTGCAGATCATACGGCGAGCTGAGACGGTACTGGTCTTCTGGTCGCAGCGCATCCTGCATCTGCTGTGCGCAATAATCATAGGCTTCTTTGTAGCGACGGTCGGCGCGCCAGGTGACCATGAACGCCAGCGCGGAGGCTCTGCCTGACGGCGTGGTCAGTACGTTTTTTTCAAGCCATTCGCGTTTCTGCGGGTCTGCCTGCGCGGAAAGATCGGTACAAAAAAGCTTTAGGATCAGATTTTCCAGCGAAGGATGCTCGGCCTGATAGCCCATTTCCTGATTCAGAATGTCCCACAGAACGCCATCCAGGTCGTGGCGTTTCAGCATCGCCAGCGTGTTTTCCAGGTCGCTGTCGTCATCTTTTTGCTGATTAACGTATTGGGTAATCAGGCTGAACAGAATCTCTTCCGTTTTTGCTGTTTTCACGCCAGCGATGACCGCAACCATCTTCTTATCAAGGGAGGCTTCGTTTTCCTGCTCAGTCACCAGGCCTTTCAAAGCAGAAAGACGTTTAGTGCTGAAAAATGCCTTCCGGCGTTGTATGTGCTCGCGTAGGCCAAGCTGCGGAATGCCTAACGTATTCAGCGTGATGGCGGCGAAATCGGCATGGAACTCCGTACTATAAAGACGAATATCCAGCAGCCAGTCGAATTCTTTGGGAGGCACGTCGTGGGGGAACCACAGCAAAAACTGCTGTTCAGGCTCATCAATTTCAATGCGCTTTTTAACCGCCAGCTGCGACTGATCGGTCATGTCGAGCAGCGTGACGTTCTCCAGTTCGAGGTTGCCCAGCTCTTCGAGGAAACGCTTATCGGGATCGTGCCAGAAAACGATGCGATGTTCGGCGAATTTTGCTTTAAGGCCGGCAATAAATTCCTGATTTTGCAAGGTCACAATCCCATGTTGATTCGGTAAATTCGAAGATGTCTGAACGCTAGGAAATCGTGTCCCGCGTCCTGACAGAAAGCCGCATTTTATCATGAACTGGAGGTGACGGATGCCTGAATAAGGCCGGTTTCCCGTATCGAGATCACCACCAGGCTAAAGCCTGGTGGTGTGGGAAGGTAAGTTATTTGATTAAATCACCTCAGGCGCATTGCCGGTAATGGCTTTCACATCCGCCAGCAGATCGCCAAATTTACCGTAGTTAACCTTAACGCCGTCGTCGAGATCAATACTGATTCTCATATCAGCATAGTGGCGAAGGCGATCGTCGAAGCTGCGCAGTTCGTTGAATTTTTTGCTCAGATTGTCGCGATCGCGCTTCAGACGCGTCGCTTCGCCGCCGGAGGCACCATCGACCAGTTCGTTCAGGCGATCGATATTGGCCTGATAGCGTGCCAGCAGCGGCACCACATATTCGGTACGCATTCTCGCCAGCGTCGCGTCGTTGTAGCGATGCAGATAAACCAGGCACTCAAACGCTTTCTCTTTACCGGAGCTAAACAGCCAGTAGATCGGGCGCTTTTTATACATCTTCATATGATCTTTCCAGAACTGGGTGGAAAGATAGCGACGGATGGTATCCAGCGCAGATTCGCCTTTTTTTGGTTTTATCGCGTATAAACAGAGGCTTTCAGCAATAAAATCGAGGTTTTCCTGCAAATGTTCTTCGCCCCAGACGGTGCGGACAAACTCTTTGACGCGAGAGGTGACGTCGTCGTCAAACCACTCGTCATCCATCAGAGGCAGGATGCCGTCTTTATCGGCCGGAAAGGTTTTGTATGCGCCTTCGGCGACCAGTTCGGCAAATCCTTTATTGCCTTCGTGGGCGTAGACCAGGCCTTCGCGATCGAGAGAGTAACGGCCCATTTGGCAGCCGATGGAGTAACTTATAAGTTCAGAGAGGGTATCAGATTGAAGGCGACCTTTTCGGTTCTGCGCTTGCTCATTTCGATATCTATAATTTGGATTGCATGTTAAAGAAATATATGATGTGATGATATTATCATTGTCACTTTCATTGGTAATGTTATAACAATTTAATATATTTTTGTTATTATCTAATTCTAGTTCAAGAGTTGTTTTATATAACTCCTCCCATTCATTTAAAAGATTACAGTAGATATCGCTAAGTAGATTGTTGTCCGATAAAATAGAAAAAATATGAACTTTCTTCATGTCCCAAGACGTTTCATATGAATCCCAATCCTGTTTATGAATCTCTAAAAGTTTAGTTACAGTATTTTTAGGAAATGAAGAAATATCTTTTGGGATGGGAATGTCTCTAATGTTAGCAGGTTGGATATTCAATGTTGGATTGATCATCTCTTGTAATGATGTATTTATGTTGCTGCAGAGTAATCCAATTAAAAATTCTTTTGTACCTTCATTAAATGTACAAACACCTGAGGCATCATCAAAAAGAAATCCTTTGGGAGAATAACGGAAACATGGTTTTCCTGAAGTGATTTTACTCCATACAATCGATTCTTTAAATATGCTATCCAGCACAAAGTTATGTGCCCAGATTCTATTTCCTGAGGGGTGAAGGGTATTTTGTAATTCAAAACCGTCATTTTCCCAATTAACAACGTGTTCAAAGTTACCATACCAGTTTCTGAAGTCACCTCCTTTATTATATGGGAACCACTTACGTAAAGTATTTTTAGCCTCAATACGTGATTGACAATTGAAACCAATCTTGTTTATTGAAACCTCATACCATTTTCTAATATATTCTTCAGTGTTGCCTGTAACTAATGCTTGGTTTGGGTTTGCTATATCACCAACAGTTCTTCTATTTTTTATGAAAACATTAATTAAATCATCGCTTGTCCAATATGCAAAAGTTTTATTAGGTAATTCATTAAACGAGGCTAGACTAACTACTTTATTTTTTAAATTCATGGTGGGGAAATTATGTGGAATTCCCGACTCATCGATTTCATAATATCTGATGCAAGAAAAATGAGTTTTTTTATGTTTAATATATGAGTTTTCAAAAATAACTGCAGATGTACCAAAGTTGATACCGAGTGGTGTTTTTCCTTTTCCTTCATATGGCATGTGGATTAAATCATGGATATTTATATTATTAATGATGTCAATCCTCAATTTCTCATATGAAGCAAGAAACATCCATGCTTCCATGACTATAAGACCTGCGTTTCCTCCTTTTTTAACCATAAAAAAAGACTGTTCTATAAACATACTAAATAAGTCAGATTTACTATTAGGGAAGTAACGTTTGGCATAAACTTTGAGCATTTCGTTCATCCAGTTACTACCCATATACGGCGGATTTGCCACCACCGCATCATACCGTTGCGCCAGGATCCATGCCTGCTGAATATACGGAATAAACGCTTTCGCCGCAGCCTTCTGCTGGAAATCTCCTTCCTGTTCCAGGCGATACAGCGCATCGAGAAATGCCTTCAGTTCCGCTTCCTCTTCCTGCGGCACCTGAATCAACGAGCCCAGCGTTTTGGCGTTCACAAAGCGTTTCAACGTGCGCATCAGCAGCTGATATTCGGCGCTGTCGGTATGGAGCAATACGGTATTTTCGGCAAACATATCCCCCATGCTGCCGGTCTGGTTCTGCTGGTGGAAGTTCAGCTGCTGCCACAGCTTAGCAATATCCAGATGCAGGCTCCCCTGCAGGGAGACAATATTCAGGCGCACGTCGCGGGTAAATATCCGGCGGTCATCCTGACGTGCCATCATTAATAATGCAAAACTGGAAAGCTGGGCCGCGCGGTCGTCAATGTCGAGACCAAAAATATTATTTTCCAGAATCAGCTGTGGAATATCGCGGGCGCGATAGCCGCGCTCTTCGTAGATATTTTTCAGCACGTTATAGGCTTCAATCAGAATATGCCCTGAGCCGCAGGCTGGGTCGAGCACCTTGATGCTTTCTGGTTCAATGCTGGCAGGCGTAATGGCTGCCAGCTGTGCCTGCACTTCTGGAGTCTGTTCGGCTGGCTCAATGTAGTAGTCCATTTTGCCTTTCAGCGGCGAGTCCGGGTAGGTCTGCAACCACTGGCGACCGACGGAGTTCTGCACCAGGTACTGCACAATCCAGTTTGGGGTAAACAGCTGGGTGGCGGCAGGAATATCTTCGCTCTTTACCACCTTGCCAATAACGGCCTCTTTTTTCTCGGAGATATAAAACTGATACAGCCAGCCGATAACCTCAACGTCATCCCAGTCTTCAGGTGGAATACCGTCCACCAGACCGCGCAGAATGGAGTCGGTGCGGGTCAGGTTATCCGGCAGCAGAAGTTCAGCTTCATCATCGACTGCTTCAAACAGGAACGGCATCGCACGGTGCAGGGCGTGGCACTGGGCCAGCAGCAGTTCACGGTAGATGGCTTCGTCCTGGTTGCCGGAAAGCTTCATCTCGACCAGCAGCCCTTTTTTCTCCGGCAGCAGCGCTTCTGCCACTTCCGGCACATGGTCCAGCACTTCAAAGCCGATTGGGTTATCCGGATGCGAGAGCATGCGGAAACCGTGGTCAAGATAACCGTGGATTTCCATATAACGAATGGCGCACAGGCGGTTGAACCAGGTGTAGGCACAGTGCTCAACCAGTACGTCAAAGCCCTGCTCGCGGGCGCGTTTTACCAGACGATCGCGGCGGGTGAGGGTGGATTTCGGGTAGTCGAATTGGCCATAGCGCACGGTCTCACCGATGACTTCGGCATCCGCAATCTGCAGATTGCCTTTTTTATCGGCGGAAATCCCCAGCGTGGTTAGCTTCTGGATCACTGCATCGCGAAACTGGTTACGGGCCTGTGGAGCGTATTTTTTGATGTTATTGGTATTCATAGAAAATCCTGCAAAGGGCAGCAGAGCGCTGCCCTGAAATGGGGTTACTGAAGACGAATCCGGTCACCTGCCTCAATGGCTGCCAGCAGGGCAGCACGAAGCGTATCAAGAGCTTTTTCAACCTGCTCGGCGGTTTCCAGCACTTCACCACCGGTGGCTTTGCGCATCTCGCTGGCGACATTGACCAGATGTGTTTTTTTCGGTACCGGCTGGATAACGGGTTTTTCTACCACAACATAGGTCTGCTGTGATTCTGCAGCGCGTGTAGCTTCATTCGCTGCTCGTAGCTGGGCTTCCTGCTTTTTACGCAGCTCGTCGATCCACTGGTTAATCTTCTTCTCAGCATCCGTTTGCAGCGCTTTCGTCTCTTGCTGTTCCGCCAGAATTTCCGGAATCGAATGGCTGACCTCAGCGCGCTTTCTGGCTATTTGCATCGGCAGCAGAACGCTGTTTTGCAGCTCCGATGTGGCATGCGCTTCCTGCAAGCGTTGACGACTCTCTTCGATGCGGGCGTCAATACGTTCCAGGGCGTGCTGGCGGTTCTGTTCAACTAACTGATGGTTAACGTTCTGAACCTGTTCAATCAGCGGCGTGATACGATTGAGATGCTTGTAAGGCTCCGGCATCTGCCAGATGATTTCCAGCTCACCTAACGCTTTTACCGCCACGGCGTCTTTTTCCAGTGCGCTGCGGTTGGATTTAAAGCTTCCGTTCAGCGCAGCCCCCAGCTTTTGCCAGGTGGTGAATTGCTTGCGGTAGAAATCGACCAAATCTTCGCGATCTTCACTGAAATCCAGCAGCTCATTTGCCAGGCTGGTGACCTTCTCAATCAGTGCAAACTCTTCTTTTTCACTGAGAATGGAATTCAGCAGGCGCAGGCCTGTTTCAATCTCATTTTTCCCTGGATTGTTTCCACCTTCCGCTTTTGCTCTGAAGACATTCAGCTCTTGCTTCCAGTCGTCGAAGACCTGACGGATATGTTCGACCAGTGCGGGTTCTTCACGTTCGCTAAACGGCTGCTGGGCAATCTCGGCCATGGTTTGCGCGGCTTTGCGAATTTGCGATTCGTCGTGACGACGTATTTTGTGCAGGCGCATCTCGCTGTGGCGGCGACTGTTATTGAAAAGCTCCCATACCTGCTTACGCTCTATATTGTTATTCTGCTGGCTGAAGCTGAATTTGCCTTTGCGCGCCAGACGGGCAACCAGTAGCTTCACTTCTTCTTCCGGCCATCCATAAGGTCGACGAGCAAAGTGGTTCAGGACATCGCGTAAATAGACCGGTTTATTGTACTCGATGTTCATACTGACCCAGGTTTCCACTTCCCGCATCGCCTCGGGATTAGATTCCTCCAGCTCGCCTAGATCCAGCTCTGTATCATTCTCTACCGTAAGCAGAGCATGGATTTCACGTGCGATATCGCCGTTGAACGGCTTCAGCATTTTTAGCTTGGCAAACGTGTTTTCAATCACATAGCGGCAGGCTTCATCCACGATGCTGGACGGCGTCGAAGATTTCTTCGGTAAACGCTCGCCAATCGCCCAGACGTCTGCTTCAGCAATAAGCGACTCTAGCTGGACGCGCAGCATTTTTTCGCGAACGCTGTTTTCGCGGGCTTTTTCTGAAAGCAGGCTGGCCTGTTCCGGGCGTTGTCCGGCGTTGTCTCTGAGGAATTTTTCGGTCTGGACAACTAAATCAATATCAGTCCAGGTGCGCCCTTCATCAGGCAGGCGAATCAAAACACAGCCATCACCTTCCGAAGTATAAGGACGGCAGGCGGCATCGCTGTTATAGAACGTATAGGTCGGATCTTTGGGGGTAAGAATTTTTACCACCAGATCGTTAAGCATTGCGCCGTCTAACGGGTGTCCGTTCAGGAAGCGGCTGATATCAAAGTCCTGCTTATTCGCCGGATATCGATATTTTCTGTTTTTCAGAATGTCATCAAAGATGATCGACGCCAGTTTTTTATTGATCGCTGAGAAATCGATTTCGACGTTGCGGATCTCGTTCTCGATCTCTTTTTCTTCGTTGGTCAGGAACACGTATTTGTCTTCAACACGTGCTATCAGCATTTCCCGTTCCAGTTTGTTCAGGCTTTTTTCAACGCGGCGGCGAAGCTCGACTTTATCGGTATCGATTTTATCTATCGAAAGGGTGACCAGATTATCGAGTGTACTTTTCAGAACATCGACATAGCGGATCAAGAATAGCGTTTTCAGTAAGTTGCCATCGAATTCATCAAGGATGCCATTCTGGCAGGCCTGAGTGATGGTGCGACTGACAGCGGGTTCCAGGAAGCTCTCAATTGCGGCATAAAAACGCCAGAAGGGAACAAGAGAATCCAGTCCTTGTGGAGCGATTTGCTGCGCCGCTGTCTGGAATGCTTCTAACTGTGAACGTTCACCCATGGCTAACTGTTTACCGGCGGCACCTTTGGTCCGAATAGACTCAAAAACCTTCTGCAGAATTTGGTAGTGCCACGGGACAAAGGGGTAGTTATCAATAAATTCTTCTTCGCTGGTGTAGGGGCGCAAAGAAGCGGTGGTTGTAGGCTCAAAGGCAAGCTGGTTGCGCAGAATGTCGCCTTTTTCCTGCCAGACTTTAGCCAGTGCCGGTTTTGCTGCATCGGTTTTAACCAGCAAACGTTTTTGGATAACTTCGGATGTATTGGAGCTTGAAAGCTGCAGGCGGGTAGAGAAGCGGCCCTGGATTTTAGAGAAATCTTGTCCGTCACGGCTGCTCATTCCGCCAATGGCGGCATCAATATCGGCTTGCGAGGTTACAATTACCCACGCGCGTCCACCGCAGACGACACCAAGATTCTCGGTAATCGTCTGCAGCTTAAGCATCATTTTGCCATCTTTACCAATAAACTGACCGACTTCATCCACCATAAAGAGGATATTTTTGCCGTTCTCATCAAGCCATTCTTTGACCCATTGGCAAAAATTATTGATATCTAATGGGAAGTTTTTATCCAGCTGTTCTACCCACTGACGCGAGGCGTCAATGCTTTGGCCGGTGGCCTGGCTTAGGGCTTCTGCCATTTCATCGCTGATGAAATAGTAGGAATCGCGCTCTTTTTCCCAGCTTGAGCCAGTGATAGTGGAGAAGGCAGTTTTAAACGCGTCGTATTGTCCGCGTTTAGCCAGCTCACGCTCCAGATGAGCGATGTGCGGAAAATCAGCGCAGTAGCCAACCCGTTCGTTAAACACCTTTAGGAAGACTTTAAGGATGGCGTCTTCTTTGTCATCGACGTTAGCACGAGAATCAATATTGAACAGAATCACTTCCGTCGGATGATGGACCGCTTTGTTGATATCAGCGAGGAACAGAGCATCTTTGATTTTGTCTTCAAAGAAGGAGTATGCATTACGTTCTGTACCGTTATGGCTGACTTTGCGGTTAGACAATAGATACGACAGGATCTTGATAAAGTGTGATTTACCTGAGCCAAAGAACCCTGAAACCCATACGCCAATTTTGTTTTCCATGCGTATGCGCTCCGGACCGGTTGCCGGAACATAAGATTCGAAGAAATGGCGAAGATGTCCTTCCAGTTCCCGGGTGATGACGTATTCATCAAGCTCAATCCAGGCACTGGCATCGTCCGTCTGTTCGGCTTTCACAACGCCATTAATATTTCGGTCCAGACGTTTCTCAAAGATCTGTTCAATATTCATTGCTGTGCTCTTTAACGAGGATTCAATGTCGCCGCAGGCCCGCTTTCGGGTACCAGCCTGAAGGCGCGATAATAATTTCGGGAGTCAATGCCCGCCAATGGGGAGAGATCGTGTCCGCTATAGGTTCCTGGATAAAACATCAACAGAGGGGTAAAACCCATCACGTCCTGCAAGGCGCTCATCAGCTCATGGCCACGAACCAGCGGCCAGGCATTACCCATGCCTGTCAGGATGACAAATTCTTGATTCTGAAGATCGACTTTTTTTGCTATGTAATCCGCGATCTTTTTCTGATTCAATAAGCCAACGAGTTGTTTTTTCAGCGCTTCGGTACCGACTTTCACTTCCTGCTGACAGACGCGCTCAAATAGCCCACGTTCAGTGAGCATGTCGATAATGATCTGAAAGATGTTGAGGTGCGTGAACTTGTGGTCCTTTTCCAGATTACGGAAAAGATACTTCAGGTGTTCACGTACCTGTAGCTCATTCTGAGCAGGATAATCAAAAATCCAGAACCCAATCTCATTACCTGAGCCGTTGTTTTTGAGAAAGCGCTCTTCGCTAATGCGGCTCTGAACCTGTGACAGGCGGTATTCAAGCACGGGATCGATCACCGTTGCCCCTCCAGAATAGAAACCAATTCTTGTTGCCCGAGGCGCTGCAAGGTTGCCTGGGTTTCTGGTAAAAGAAAGACTGACTGGAGATTGCGTCGGCGCGGCGTATCCAGATAACCCGCTTCAGCCAGCGCTTTGACCAGGTTGTTACCCATTTTTTTTATGGATGAATCTGAGTAACTGGTGAGTACGGGCTGCTGACGAAGATGGCTGGTCACGAACTCATCCCAGCTATCCATAGGGAGCTTTTCTTTAAATTGTCGACGCAGATCGTTTACCACTTCAGCCAGGAAGTCTTTAACAACCGGTGAATGGAGTACCAGAGCGACAAATAGCAATTGCTGACGCTCGCGCTCGCTCCCTTCCGCAATAAGTGACCACGCGGCTTTATCAAGCGTATTCAGGCGTAGTTTTATCGTTGTGGCATAGCGCTTTGCAGTATTGGCAGAGGAAGCTTGGAGAATGTTATGACCCACGATCTGCTCTTGCCAGGTCTGTTCATCGGGAGCGGTAAGCATGAGCTCAGCGATGATTCGACTTTCCCTGCTCATCAGCGGCCCGCCTAGCAGGTCTCCAATCCATGCCTTGTCGTTTTTCATCGTCATATCTACCCTCTGAAGACTGCTATGCAGCTCGCAAAAAAACAAATGATGATTGTAATGGGGGAAGGGGCCGGATGCCATGAGAAAAGGCAATTTGTGAGAGGGTAAGGTTCGAAAGAAGAGGACTTATATCTCAATATCATAGTTGCTCTTGTCAATAGGCTCTGAATCGGCACGTCTAATTTAGACATTTCTGAGACGTTGATAATATAGTTTTTTATATTCAGCTGGTGGCAGCTGATCACTCGAACAATGTCGGCGCTAACGGTTATAAAACATTTCGATATAATCAAAAATATTGCTGTGGGCCTCCTTCCACGTTCGGTAGAGCGTTTTCTTTATCCCAGCACGATTCATCAGCCGACAGACCCGATTAATCCCGCACTGTTACCCAATATCTCGCAGGTCGAGATGGATATTGCGATAGCCAAAAGCGCAACCGGACATCAGCCAGAACTGTTTAATTTGTCCTGTTAGCCTCAGATCTGCCTGATACTGTGGGGAATGCGGCTGCTGAAGCCACTCAGATGGACATCCTGCAGCCGGCAGTGCAGCTTAACAGGCCAGCAACAGATGTTGTCACGGAGAAAGGCGTACCTCAGTCGGATATCCGCGTGTGCCATTGCGAAGCCGTGTCGCCTTTAGCCAGTGCAGGTAACGTGAACGCGCACTGTTGTTGCTTACAATGTCCCCACAACACCATACACATCTCATTACCCCTCGCATCCAGTGGTCAGTCCGATACCTGCCTCGTTAGTCTGTCCGTCTACTCACAGAGCTTATCCGGGGAGTGTGTTACAGCAGTAATTTCTCTGCCAGCTGGTCTCTTCAATACTGTAAATCCCCGAGTGGCATCGGCCGCAGTGCTTCCGCCCCTGATAATGGCTGCCACACCATACGCAGTACCAGGATGGCACCGTTACAGGTGCTTCCAGATTGCCGATGAAACTGCGTAGTTTTTGGCATCGGGCTTCGGCTTTCACTTCAGGGTCGAGATGGGTACATTGCATCAGAACGTTCGATGTCACTGTTCGCTGGTCATGTTCAAACCAGGGGGCCTCACCAGATGAACCCGCATGAAGTATCAACTGACAGCCGCAGGAAGTGCAGGTCCATATCCTACCTGGTGACAGCATAGCGTCTTTAGCAGTGACAACGTGCCCGTCACGATTATTGCCAAGGTAACATTTCAGCATGCGCATGCTGCTACCTCCACTGGGATGTTATGTCTTGTACTGCATTTACCGGTATGGCAGGCCAGACAGTACCGTTTACCGTTGTGTGCGAGGAAGAGTTTGGCAAACATCTTAAGACTCCTTAGGGCAGGCATAAGTCGTCCCGAAAAGGGGAAGCCTGCGCCTTGCGGTTGGATGGATTAAAAGGGGTTAAAAGGGGATCGCGATGTGGTTATCACACTACGGAATGCTGACGTAATAAAACTGTCAGACTCAGAAATCGATTTCTCGCTGTGGCCCGGTGAATTGACGATCAGGTACTTTGTTACACCCATAGAGTAAGAGCGTATTTTTCTGCTCAATCCTGGTCGTATGCTCAAGAACATCGCGCATGCTGGTCGATACCGGATCGCTGTTACGGACAGGTATCCGAGTCTTATAGTGGCCGGGTGGCGCGAATGTAATCCTCTGTCAGCGTCTTCAGACCCCGGTATGCCCGTTGTTTTATCGTAAGCCATTGCCTCAGCATTTCAGGTAGCTGCAGATGCAGCGCATACCATTCCCTCATATCCTTTCCTGTTGCAAGCTCACACCAGCACAGTAGGGTCAGCGTCTGTCGCATACCGGGCTGTACATGAAGCCGGAGTAACATTTGTAACTGATCTGCCAACCGGCTCTTCCCCAGCCGGTAACACTCGCTGAGCAGCACGCCGGGTAGAAGGGTATAGTCTGTGTTTTTAGTTAGGCCGGGGTCGACAGTACAGGATTCCAGTCGAACGGTACGGGTGATCGGTAGCAGGCGCTGTGGAATGACAATTTCTATTACGCTTCCGTCCAATGTTGGGCTGGTGGTTATCGCCAGTCGGTGCCATTGCGTTATGTGCTGCTGGCATAAACCGTGGGACAGACTGATGTGGGTAAAATCATCCAGCCAGGTCTGATAATGGTTGAGTAAAATTGAATGGATCATTTCTGATATTCCTTGATAAGTGAATGGAGTGCAGCCGTAAGCCTCCGTTAGGAACGGATTAGGTATGACGGTTATGAATTGTGTTTACGACGGGAGAAGGACTTAGCGCTGTGAGCGTGATGCATCGATACGGGCCTGCAGCCAGGCTTCTACTTCACTCTGTCGCCAGCGGGAACTACGACCAAACTTGATGGGTGCCGGAAACTCACCGTCTTTGATGAGCTTGTAGAACCATTTATCGGTTAATCCGGTGAGATGGGTAATGAAAGCCATATTGACGAACTGGTCTTCATGCAGGGAGGGTTTAATGGTCATGACGAGATTCTCCGGTAGCTAAATAAGTACCGGAGTCGGGTGATGAATCACTGTACCCTTCTCCGGCATAACAACCGGAACTGACGTAAAAAAGTGCGTCGTTTTATCGAAGCCCTCACGGTCTGCCCAGTCCACTCGCGGGTGGTACCTCGCTGGCCCCGTAGTAAGTCTGCCCGTGTTTTGATTTCTCCTTGGCGAGATAGCTGATGATGTAGCGCAGGTTGTCGATGGCTGCTGCATCATCGTAATTGACGGGGCGGGTGATATCGGCTTCGTAGCATTTCTTGGGATCACAGCGATTGTGGTAACCCTCACCCTGTGTAATCTTCTGCCAGACAGCCCCTGCCTGTTCAGCCACCGGAAAGGTGGCCTGGTTATGGTGACCATCAAGATACATCACGATATGGGCATGGCATTTGTGTCGGGAAGTACACTCCAGCACCCAGAAGTGACCTACGATGTTGCTCTCTAACATCAGATGTTCTGTTAACTGGCGTACCTCCCTTTCTGTCTCGTACCATCCGTGATGGTTATAACGCCATGTGTCATTCTGATAGAACACATCGAGTCTGAGGGGCTGAAGGCGGGAGTAACGTTCCAGTAGCTGATCAAGATGGTGGTTCAGTAACGACAGCAGGAACCAGTTCATCGTGTATTTGCGGTTCCAGGGCCAGGGAAAGTCCATGATTTAATCCTCTGCAGTGTGTGTACAAAGGAAGGTGGTGATATGTAATTTTTATGCAGGAAAGTCACAGTATTTCTTTTTACTGAGCAGTACTGTGGGGACAGGAGATATACAGACGGATTAAGCGGATCACTGCGAGATGGGGTATGAAGAGGAAGTTCTTAAAACATGAAGACCTTAATTATACTAAAAACCCAAATGTTCGTTCCTGGTATCAAGGCTGTCCTGACAGCATCATATTCAGTATTTTTACGTGAGAGCATATTGCTATGAATTGATAACGAAAGAGAAAGATCAAAAAATAAACTTGTTGATAATGAAGGTGTTTAAGGTTAATTGTTATGCACTTTCCAAAAAATGCTTAATAGGTGATTGGCATGTCAGAACGAATCACTTTCAATGTAACCAATTCTGAGACTCTGCGTGTTGTTGATGAATACAGCAAAAAACAGAAGATCTCACGGTCGCAGGTTATTTCCACATTGCTGGATGCTACCGTTCCGGTACTGAAAGATATTAATCGTTATTATCAGCTTGCGGACGAACTTAAGGCCCGGCTACTGTCTGGTGTCTACCAGCAGGATTTGCCTCGCCGAAGAAATGTTGTGACTGCTGAAAAGTACTGCATGGAGATCTGGGAAAGTAAGCTCCAGGTTGGAAAAGGGTATGACTTTGACAGCGTCAATGGCAAGGTGCATGTTCGCGAACATAAACGACACTACCGTCGGGATAATGCAGTTGGCAGGGTCGAAAATCGACATATCAAAGAGCTCTGTCAGTTTATCCTGGATAGGTCAGAACAGGATGCCCGCTATGCCTGTTTTATCTATACCGAAAGGATTATTTTTGCTGATGTTGAAACCTCTGGACACTCTTCATCCCCAATAAAACTGGCGGCAGGTGACGCTGTAATTTTGCTGACAAAAGATGTGGTTTTTAACGAGTTTTTCTTTGATATAGGTAAGGCGCTTTTTATCAATGTGGTTGATCTTATGTCATACGGTACAAGTGGTATTCCGGAGACGACAAGAGACCCACGTGTTCACTGCTGGGTGCCAATCCTGGTTAGTGGGAAAAATGCCGTGATAGTGCCTGTGTATCTGATTGACCCAGCTACGGCACCGACGTTAAGAAAACCAGACAACATCACAGTGGTCTACCAGGGCAAAAAGTAACGTTGATTCTTGTTCCTGCCATGCCACGCGTTTTTATCCCGTGGCAACCTTATCCTCATTTTGGGTTATTTACCAAGTGCGGATGAAAGTCAGCAAAGTCACAAAGAATATATTATGCGGCACTGTCGACGCTCTGTCTGACATGAACCGGGGTTCTAGGGCATAAGTCTTGATATCTGATACGCACCAGCGCATAAAGGCAGTTGGTGCGATCTAGATGTGGCGTAAAAAGATAGGTTTTCGTTGTACTCACCATCGTGACCCGGAAGGTCGTGAATTGCTCACCATTAGTAATGGAATGGTGCGAGCTGAAGGGGGCAGCGCATAAATGAGGATGTGTATTAATGGAGTGCAGATTTCAAAGATGTCTGCTTACAGCACATAGTAGACGGGCAGCCTTGAGCGAAAAGCGAACATTTTCCTTTGTTGTGGTCAGCTAAAACTGCATCGAACTCTGAGGCATGATGTCAAACCTCATACCATTGTTGCTACAAATCTTTGTCCTTGTTCATCAAATCTTCCATTGCCAAGAAAATTATTGGATAATCGTCTTTATTGATATTACTGTTTGATTTTTGGTAGCTAATAGCTAAAAACAGAAAGAAATGAGCGATGACAAAAGAGAACTTATATAAATTACTATATGATATTTGGAATAAATCCAATCGTGTTTATTTTTCTGGTATAGGGGTTATTATATGTAATAACCCTGATAGTCTTCCCATCACAAGTCTTCGTAATATAGAGCCCATACAGAATGATTCCACATTGGAGTTATTATCAAAAATTTCCAATAAAAATAGCGAATACCACGATGGCTTTCACATCTTAGATGAAACAGGAAGTGTTACTTATACCGCACAATATTTCTCACCACCAATCATAGAGAACATCAGTTTTGACAGGTCAAGACTCGTTGGTGGACGTTTTGTTGCTGCCCTTTATGGCTCTTGCATTGACGAGATTAAACTTACAGGGATTGTAAGCGAAGGGGATCGTCTTTCTATATTTGAGGCTGGTAAGGAAGTTTATTATGAGGAGTTGCAATGATAAACCTTCTCCCAATAGGGAAAATAATCTCAATAATCGCCGTTATCTATGCGACTGCCTGCTGTCTGATTTTATGGGGCGTATATGATGAAAACACAACTTTCGTGACAGCTCTATCTGTTGCATCTGGAGGTTCGTTTCTTCTTAACACTATTTTGATATCAATTTTTTTCTTTGGATGGCGAAAGTTATGGCAATGGTTCCCTAAGCTAAATGATCTACTCTTCCCTGATTTGAACGGAACCTGGGATATGGTTATTCATTGGGAATGGGAAGATAAAAAAGGTACATCCCACGCACAAGCAACTATAAGGCAGGATTTTCTTAGAATTGGAATGGATGTCGAAGCTGAAGACTCCGATTCTCAGACGTTAGTGGCTAAGCCTAAAAAGGATACCGAAACGGGGCGACCAGCACTCTACTACGTTTTTTTAACAACCCCCAAGCATAAGGCAGGTTTTGTTGCACAAGATTCTTACAGAGGCACAGCTATTCTCAAGCTAAACCTTAATGGTAAAGAAGTGCTAAATGGGAACTACTTCACAAGCCGTAAAACAGTAGGTCATTACGAGCTGACACGCATTGACTAATCGCTAGCCAGCGGTTGATGGCCCCTTAGTGGGGGCCAATATTCTTAGAAACTTATCGTAGATAATGCCCAAAACCTAAACACAGTATTTATATAAACTGATTGACTAGTCATCGAAATCCTTTACTTACAGGCTTTAAGAAAGGTAAATGTACAAGAGCAGAAAATGCGAATTGATTTGCTCTGGCCGGGACCACACCAGCTCAGCTGGTAAATAGTAACAGCTATATCAAACATTAATCTGGCACGAATATTTAAAATACTGGTGTCCTTGGTTCGATTCTCGATTCCGGCACCACTATTCTGTTTTTCTTTTTAATATCACTTTCCGACTACAGGTTAAAGTTCCCAGCAACGTCCGTTCTTGGCACACAGCAGTCATCACTTGTATCCTTGCTGATCCTCTTAAGCTGCCCCGGCAGACCGGCTCTTTTGACTTAATACACTATTCTTTAAGCTCTGCCATACAGTAAGAGCATAGGTTTCGTGCTTAGAGGCTGTAAAGTCGAAAATCAGAGTGCGTTAATACATAAGCTGTTACTAAACGTATTGAAAAGCCTGCCGAGGCAGCAAAGCTACTGTTCCAGCAGGTCATTAAAACGGAGTTATGACAGTTCGCTGCATTTGAGGTGTAACAGATTCATGCAGGCAGGCTTACACGCGTATAGAGTGGAGTATTATTTCTTACAATGAGTTTCCCATTCCTTGATGGCGAATGTGTCCATCATGCCTGAAATGTAATCAACCACAGCCCGCGCTTTTTTAGTTTCGAGCTGAGACGGATCTGTACCAGATAACGAAGACTTAAGCTCAGGTGACAGAAACTTATAGTTGTCACCGGCATTATAAAACTCATATAAATCACTGATGATCTTATTTCCTTTAAACTCGTAAGTCAGTATGTTCCTTTTACGCATAATGACTTTGAAGAGCAGTTTTTTAAGGCCTTCAGCAAGTTTCTGTAACGTTTTGTACCCCAGCTCTTCGTAACAATTGTCACTTTCAACAACGCCAATATCCATGACCAGACGGTTAACGATGTTGGACGTCAGCTCTTTACGAAAAATTATGGCAAATTCCTCTGACGACTTCAGTAATTTTGCCTCAGATGCAGTTTTCTTAGACGTGCTGACAATCTCACTGAAGTGTTCTAAAGCAACGTTGTAGTCTGGTGACTTAAGAAATTCATATTCAATATCTTCGATAGTCACCATGTTTCTGCTCAATGCATCTTCCAGGTCATGCGCTGCATATGCAATTTCATCGGCCAGATCCATGATCTGCGCATCAATGGTTTTTTCACCTGCCTTCATATCTAGTTGCTTATCTTCCAGCAACCGCTGATAGAAGGTATAGTCATCATCATAAATGAATTTATTTGAAGTGGATTTCGTATTTGGATATTTGATGACAGACAGTAAGCTGCGGTAGGTGAGATCTAAGCCTGCACAGCCGGCATATTTTTTCTCGAGTTTTCTCAAGATACGAAGCGCCTGGGCGTTTCCTTCATATCCGCCGATTTTAGCGGATAAACTGTTAAGCATTTTTTCGCCTGAGTGCCCGAATGGGGGGTTCCCAATATCATGGGCTAGGGCTGCCAGCTCAACAACCACGGGATATTGCAGTTCAAGATCCGATGCAATACTGCGTGCTATCTGAGCGACCTCAAGGCTGTGGGTTAAGCGGTTTCGGTTAAATTTTTCAGGATCAACTTCAAAAAGTTGCATTTTCCCCTGAAGCCGTCGGAATGAGGATGAGTAAAGAATTCGTGCATAGTCTCTCTGGTAATCATCTCTGCTTCGGACTTCAGTGCTGGCATCAGTATGCTCACGGCTGTGTCCCAGCGCCTCAATCAGTTTTTGCTCTTGCTTCTTCGCAAAATCTTTTGTTTCTTCATTGTACATATTACATCCTTGCTGTGTTTGATAAATCTTAACAGAAAACTTTCCCTTTCTATTTGAAAAGGGGGGAAGCATAATGAATGTTATTACATAATACTTTATAATTTTTTCAAGTTGTTTTGTACTCTTTTGGATACAGCCCACAAAAAAACCAGCATTTAGCCCTGAGGATAAGTTTTTTATCGCCATGTTTTGTGTATATGATTGCCTGACACTTCGGTTTAGAACTGGACTTGAGAAACTTCCTAATGTTCTGGTGACCTTCCTCAATAATGAATTTACGTTGAATTAACGATTTCCGCTCCTGTCACGGAGCCGTCGGTCTGTTAAGAGCGAAGAGCGAAGAGCGAAGAGCGGAAACGGCGTACTGAGATCGCCCGGATTTACGCCCCATTCTTTTGGTGAACTTCTTGTGTACCTTAAGGTTGATGTTGAGGCCTTACCTACTGGTTATCATCTGCACGTAACTTTTCAAGCAGTTTTTTATCGCTATCAAATAACATCTAAGGCTTCAGTACCAATAAATAGATATTGACTAAACTAAATGTTTTTATTACGATTCGAAAATTGATAAGAATAAATATTCATTGGGTGGTGAATTTGGAAACCAAAAAAAATTGTGCTTATTGTAAAAGCACAACAAACTTAACTAAAGAACATATATTCCCTTCAGCGATAATTAAAAGTTTTGATATTGAACTTTTAGCGATGACTGATAAAAGTGACTACCATTTTAAAGGCGATCCAGTTATTGGGGATGTATGTGCCGAGTGTAATAATGGAATACTGTCTCAACTAGATGCATATTTCGTAACTTGTTTTAAAAACCAGATGCTCACGCCTTTAAAACCAGGAGATGAAATAACATTTGAATATGATTATGATTTATTATTACGTGAACTTCTAAAGATATCATATAATTCAGCAAGAGCATCAAATGGCGGTTATGATGCCAGAACCACTTTAGAAAAACACATACCATTCATAATTACTGGTAATAAAAAAGTAGATGGTGTAATCCTTTCTCTTCTAATAGTAACTTCTGCAAACAGGATTGATGTGGAAACTGGTAAACCTGAAGAGCCTTTAGAACCATATCTATTAAGAAGCACATCAATTGGTGGTTTAAACCTTAACCCTAATAATTATATTGTTAGGATGGTTGCATTCAATAGTTTTTGGTTCTTTCTGTTAATTCCGAAGAGGTCAGTTACATCCAAAATGAAAAAAGAATTCTGGGATGAATTTAAAAGTAAAACCCATCTGCATGGAGTTTTATTAAAAAAAGGCAATACATCAATAAAGATCACAAAAGATAAAACAACATATTTGCATCCTCACTTAACAGAAATGATGTGGCGTAAAATAAAGTAGAACAAGCTTTCCAGTTGATACTCTCAAAAACAATTAATAGGGATCAGGCTAAATTATACAGTGGAACAAAATCACTAAGAAGAAACTTAATGGTATTAATGTTCGATGTATTCCTTACTGTAACCTGAATCCTATTAATTGATTCATTCTGTCGCTCGGTATGTCCGCTCCTAGCACTCAGAGGGCGTTCAGTCCCCTCCGACTACTGCCGGAAAGGCCGTCAGTGCTGACGGCAAATACTTCTCAGTTGTGACTTACTCATCAATGCATCATCCATAACAGACTACTTGACGTTTTTATAGGGAGTAAATTCTCCCGGGCGAGCTTGTGATCCTTTATTTTTAAGCTTTAGTTTTTGACATAACCGAGCATAAATATCAGGAGGAAAACCTCCCTCAAATGACCATTCATCACCACGTTTCTTCATCTGAAGAACACCAGATATATTTTTATATTTAGCACCAAGGTTATTTTTGACAATATATTCAGAAACCTCCGAGCTATGTGTAAATCCCTGCACTGATAATTCTGTCACCAGCTCATTAAACTCCTTTTCATTTACTGATTCAATATTTTTCACTGAAATAATTGTTTGCGGATTACGTATAAATGCCATAATGATTTCCATATATTTTACGTCTCAACGTCATAAGAACGAGCTAATTTTACAGTGAAAAACTTCCGGAATCAGAATTAACTCTTTCACATTTTGTACCATCGGCAAAGAGAGGGCCAGCACCTCGTTGATTAGTTCATTATGATGTCAGCTATGTCAGCTATGTCAGCTATGTCAGCTATGTCAGCTTCTGGCACGAAGCTGACTAGGTAACTGAGCTGAAGGTCCGTTGAACTCACAGTGATATGCGGACATTACTAACAGCATTCTGTGTGAAACAACGGGGAGCAGGTCACAGCTTCCCAACCCGTTATTTCAGCGTGCCGAACTGTTTGTTCTTGAGTGCATATAGTCGGTCGAACTCAGCATAGGGCTCTCCCGTTTCAGCGGCGTGCCGGGTTTTAGCGTCCAGAAGGTCGGGCAAAGGGATCCCATGACTCAGTGAGTGGTAAAGATCATAACCACTGACACAGATAACCCGCTTCCCTTTACCAAAAGCCGTCAGACCTTCAGGCGTAAACCCCATCCAACTGATAAAAACGCCGCGTGTCCAGGTTGCCTTGGTAGTGAGCTTTCCTTCAAATACATGGAGATCGGCAGCCGACGTTCTTTTCTGATGCCACTTTGCCTCCATCAGGTAAAACTCATCATTCAGTCGGAAACTTCCGTCAATCTGTTCGCCTGTATTTCGGAAAGACGAACGGGGAGCAAGCTTAAAGATACTGAACAGTTCAGCAAGCCAAGCTTCAAACCGAAAACCACGTGGATGTGGCGGCAGAGATTTCATCTCGTTCATTTCAGCGATAAGTAAAGGCCAGTCAACACCATGCCATGCCTGGACAGGCTTTACGCCTTTGGCTTCATCGGTGTCAGCGTTTTCTAAGCGGGAAATAAGTACAAGATAGTCATTTCGGCTTTGTTCAGCCTGTTCAGGCATGGATTCAGTTTTATACTGCCAGAGAGCGCCAAGAACCCGCAGAGCGGTCTCACGATCAGCCTGTTTCAGCAAGCATCTAACTCGTTTGGCTTTTGACGTCCCCTCTTCCTGATAACGTTCATCATCAATATCAATGTTCAGTTCTTCATCAAAAAAAGCAGACAAGGTGCGGTTAGAGAAATCCAGTATCCAGCCAGGATCGCTCTCAAACACGAGATTAAACAGCCTCAAATCTTGCATTTTCAGTTTCACGCCTACCTCCTTTTTTTCACAGTATAACGGGATGAAAGTGGAGGAGGAAATGAGTCAGCATCTGTACACCCGCATTAGTGTGTTCCGCTTTTGGCACTGTGCGGACTTCGTTCAGCCCTAGACCTAACAAAGTCCTTTACGTGTTAATCAAAATTCCAAATAATTTCAGACAGATATTATCTCAGTGAATCCCCGCCTTCCTGACTGGAACGCGGGGTTTTTAATTCTTCACGCTGAGACTACTGTATGAATAAACCTGACGGCCTTCAGGCCTTTGAACAACCTCTTGCGTCGCTTCCGTGCACACTTCGCCAGCTTATTCTTGAACGTATCCAGAACCTGACCCATTACGAGCCGGTGATTGGCATCATGGGCAAAAGTGGTACAGGTAAATCCTCTCTTTGCAACGAACTTTTCCGGGGTGAGGTGTCCCCGGTGAGTGATGTGAACGCCTGTACTCGCGACGTACTGCGCTTCCGGTTGCGCAGCGGTCGTCACAGTCTGGTGATTGTCGATTTACCGGGGGTTGGTGAAAACGGGCGGCGGGATCAAGAATACCGTGCCCTGTACCGTCGAATCCTGCCGGAGCTGGACCTGGTGTTGTGGGTCATTAAGGCCGATGATCGGGCACTGACCGTGGACGAGCAGTTCTGGCACGACGTGATGCAACCTTACAGGCAAAAGGTACTGTTTGTGATTAACCAGGCCGACAAAATCGAACCCTGTCATGAATGGGATACCCTCACCAGCAAACCTTCACCGCACCAACAGGGAAATCTTAAAGCAAAGCAGGCTGCGATTATGGCGATGTTTAAACCGCATCATCCGGTATGTGTGGTGTCCGCCAGCACTGGATGGGGCATTGAGGAGATGGTGGCAGCCATGATGCGCTGTCTGCCTGACCGCGCCACCAGCCCGGTGGTGACACAACTGCAAGGGAGACTCTGCACAGAGCCGGTAAAGTCGCAGGCTCGTGACAGTTTCGGTGACGCTGTGGGCCGGGTTTTCGATACGGCTGAGTCATCGTCGTTCCTGCCAGCACCACTGAAAACGGTGATTCATACCGTGCGTGATGCGATGGTGTCGGTCGCAAGGGCCGTCTGGGACTGGATATTCTTCTGATATCGCAATTTTCTCTGCGAATGATGAACTGGTTGTTAATGATTTGTTGATTGTGGACATGTCCTTTCCATTGCGTTTTATCATCAATTAAATCAGGCGAAGCATCATTATCTGTCAGACGAGCGCCCACAAGCCCGTGCTGCTCATAAAAAATAGTTCCGATGTTGTCCATACCCTGTCCATCCCTTCCTTTAAAGTAATCAGCATTAATTCAGAGAGTTAACTTCTCAGGAGAAATCTTTCATGACGCTTCAGGAGCGGCGACATGACCGGCTTGCCGTCAGGTTGTCGTTGATTATCAGCCGCCTGGTGTCCGGTGAAACTCTGTTTATTCGCAAACTGGCAACTGAATTCGGGGTGTCAGAGCGCACGTTACGTCGTGACTTTCGGGAACGTCTGATGTATCTCGACCTGGATTATTACCAGGGGCAGTGCAGTCTGCGCTCGGATATTCACAGTACGCGGCAGGAAATAGATATTCTGACCTTTGCTCACCGCACGGGGCTGGCCGGGGTTTTCCCGGGCTTTGACCGGCGACTGGTCAGCAGCCTGCTGGACTGTGATGATCGACCCTGTCTGGTATGGCATCAGGACAGACCTCATCCCCCGGCAGGAAAGCTCTCCTTCTACAGGCTGGTCAGAGCTATTTCGGGATGTCAGCGCATCACCATTCTGACTGAAGGAGAGCGTCATGAGGCCGTTGCACCTTACCGGCTAATCGCTCTGGACGGTTACTGGTATCTGGTCGCTGAACATAACAGGCAATTACGTGTCTTCCGGCTGGATGAGATTCATCTGGTAAGGCCATCCCGGGAAACATTTATTCGCAGTGAGCTTCTCCATCAGCTGTCGGAGGATAAGCATTTTATCTCTGCCTTACCTCATTTCCGTTTTATTCAGCAGTCGCTGAATTCATTTTCTCCCTCAGAAAGTCGGGGGCAATCCGGACAAACTGATTAGAGATGGTCTCCATAATTAAATGTAAGGTTAATCTAATGAAAGAATTGAAATTGTTGTCTTTACTGCCAGTCATATTGTTCCCCTTACTTATCGCAGGTAATGCTCACGCAGCACGTCCTTATAGCGGATTCCTGCCTGCAGCAGTGAATAATAAGAGTGGGAATATATTCTGGTGTGATGCCCACCGCCAGGTCAGAAAACTGTGTACAGCGACGGAAGTGGATTCAATGGGATGGTTTATTGTTGTTCGCTCGAAACCTTCCAGAGATTGTCCGGGGGGCCTTTGGGGGTGGATCACTCCCAGTAAAGACGATGTAGCAACAGGGTATACCATTACGCCAGGTAAAGAATTCAATCTTACCATGAAGGATATGTGCAGTCCGGATATGAAAGTGACGTTCCGCCCGAATAAAAAGGACCCTCGTTATGACGATCTCGTTGGGATTTATGCTGGGAAAGAAGCGTTTCGCTACAAACAAATAAAATAATCCAACTGTTTATTCCTTACTTTATTGTTTTGAACAACAAAAGCTTTATTACATGATTTGAGGACAACATTATGCGATTGCCTTACGTAATATTTACAGCAGCTATACTGGCTTCTGCATCAACAGCACATGCTATTCCCAATATGTGGTCGAGTGGTTTTGGGATGGGCGTGACCGAATATATCATTACCAGCCCGGATAAGGTGGTGTTTAATCTGAACTGTACTGGCAATCCGGATGCGCAGAATATTCTGCAACACGGTGTTCATCTCACCCTGCCTGATGGAACATCAGTAAGTTCTCATGACGACGGGACGGAAATAACGGTCGTCATGGATAACAGTCAGTATCCGTTACCGTCATTCCTCGGCTGGCGAAACGGTGACAATGCCTGGGTGTCATTTATTGACGCACTGGGGCAGGCAGCAAATTTCGATGTTTATGTCAGCGATAAAAAAGTAGGCACTTTCAGTCCGGGTCTGAAGAATACGCAAAAAGAGCTGTCTGACCTCAGTGAGTGCCGGACCACACACTACAGCGATTAGTTACTTACATTTTAGACCTCTCCACCCCTCAACACACCAACACCAGATAGCAACAGGCCATGTTCCTTCGAGAACATGGCCTTTTTGTTTTTATTTCGTTATAAAATAAGTAGTTAGCTATGCGATTAGCCAGCCGCTTTGGTCGTATAAACCAGATACGCCGTGACCGGCCTCTGACTCACGAAGAGCTGATGAGTCATGTCCCCAGCGTGTTCGGGAGTGACAAGCATGAATCTCGTTCAGACAGGTACACCTACATCCCGACCATCACCATCCTCGAAAGCCTGCAGCGTGAAGGCTTTGAGCCGTTCTTTGCCTGCCAGACAAAGGTTCGCGACCAGAGCAAGCGGGAACACACCAAACACATGCTTCGCCTGCGTCGTGCCGGTCAACTGACCGGGCATCAGGTTCCGGAAATCATTTTGCTCAACAGTCATGACGGCTCCTCAAGCTATCAGATGCTGCCGGGGCTATTTCGAGGCGTCTGTACCAACGGTCTGGTCTGCGGCCAGTCATTCGGAGAAGTGCGGGTACCGCATAAAGGCAATGTCGTCGAGAAGGTGATTGAAGGGGCTTACGAAGTGCTCGGTGTGTTTGACCGGGTGGAGGAGAAGCGCGATGCAATGCAGTCACTGGCACTGCCAGAACCAGCCCGTAACGCCCTGGCGAATGCCGCGCTGAAGTATCGCTTTGGTGAAGACCACCAGCCGGTCACTGTATCGCAGTTGCTGACTCCGCGTCGTCGGGAGGACTACAGCGATGACCTGTGGACCGTTTACCAGCGCGTGCAGGAGAACCTGATGAAAGGTGGTCTGTCAGGGCGAACCGCTCAGGGGAAAAGCAGCCACACCCGTGCTGTTACCGGTATTGATGGCGATGTGAAGCTCAATCGCGCCCTGTGGGTTATGGCAGAAAACATGCTCGATTTTTTCGGGTGTTAAACAACAGTTCCGGCATAAGGAGATAGTTTAATGAATACACAAAATAATCAGTTCGCGGAGCATACCGCAATTACTGCCTCAGTGGTCCCGGACGAGTTACGCATCGGCTTCTGGCCGCAGCACTTTGGCTCCATCCCACAATGGATAACCCTTGAACCTCGCATTTTCGCCTGGATGGATCGACTGTGTGCCGATTACCAGGGTGGTATCTGGCGCTTTACGACACTCAGCAACGGCGGTGCTTTCATGGCTCCTGAGTCAGAGCACGATGAGAAGTGGACATTGTTCAACAGCATGAACGGCAATGGCGCAGAGCTTACCAGTGAAGCTGCAGGGATGGTCGCCTGTCTGATGGCTTACAACCACCACGCCTGTCGCACCGAGTGTAACGCGATGACTGAACACTATTATCTCTTACGCGACTACGCGCTAATCCATCCAGAGTGCAGCGCCATTATGCATCTCATCGACTGAGGAATGCCTGACATGAATACCGCATTATCCCCGCTGTCATCTCAGCCTGAACTCTTTCCGCTGGCGGTTATGACCCAGCATGGTTATTTGCTCCCTGCGACCTCCGGATTAACCCCCTATGCCCAACGCACCATTCGTCGTGCCATCAACCTGCTGGATAAATATCTGCGCCAGCCTGGAATAGCCTTTACCTCTAGTACTGCTGCCCGTGACTGGCTTCGGCTACAGCTGGCCGGACAGGAGCGGGAAGTGTTTATGGTGCTCTATCTTGATAACCAGCACCGTTTACTGGAGAGTGAAACGCTATTTGCCGGTTCGATTAACCATGTCCAGGTCCATCCTCGAGAGGTAGTGAAGTCAGCGCTTCGCTTCAATGCGGCAGCTGTGGTGCTGGCGCATAACCATCCATCCGGCGACCCGGAGCCCAGCCAATGCGATCGCAACATTACGGGCAGGCTTAAAGAAGCGCTGGCACTGGTTGATGTGAACACGCTCGACCATCTGGTTATCGGATCAGATGGCATTGTGTCGTTTGCAGAGCGAGGCTGGATATGAGGGTACTTCAATGAAATCTACTGACTCAGAGAACGATACATTTCTCCAGTGGGGACTGAATCGTAATGTAACGCCTTGCTTTGGCGCTCGTCTGGTACAGGAGGGAAACCGACTGCACTATCTGGCTGACCGGGTCAGCATTACCGGTGAATTCAGTAACGCAGAATCTTTGAAGTTGGATGAAGTATTCCCACGTTTTATCAGCCAGATGGAATCGATGTTGACCACTGGTGAAATGAATCCTCGCTATGCCCACTGCGTCACCCTGTACCACAACGGTTTCACCTGCGAAGCCGATACACTTGGTTCACACGGTTACGTCTATATCGTCATTTATCCTGCACAACGTTAACTAACTCTACAAGAGCAAATATGAAAACTCTACCCGGAATAATCCTGGAGGGCTCCTAGCTAATAAGAAACTGGAAAGTAAGGTTCAATATCTTGGCATTGAAGTCAATGGTTCGTTAGAGATCCCTGAGTTGATTGAAATCTAAGCTCGGCAGGGCTGCTGCAGCCCTGCCGTAAATGGTCGTTGCTGACTTGTCTGGAAACCAGAGATAATAGTGGTATTGGTAGACTCAGGATTGTGTCAATGTGGAAAAAAGGGACTAGGTTAGTTTCAGAGTATTAGCAACAGTTCTGACTATAGCATTACTCCGTTAACCCTCTGATGTATCATGAAAATGATTGTGCTGATATCTAGTAATTTCATTATGAGATGCTTAAAATCAAAAAGGATGAAGATATGAAACAATTCAGTTAATTGGTATATCATGAAATTAATTTCTAGTTGGCACTAAAAGACAGTGCTTGTGGGATAAATTAGAACTAAACAGGGTGTGAGATGATAAAAAAAACTACCGTTAATAAACTTGTAACCTTTAACTCCAAACTTGATACGTCTCAAAAAATAATAAGGAATCTTATTGTTGCAGTCGTCATTTGTTTTCTTCTAAATTTCCTTGGGTTAGACGGTTTGTGGAAGGGGTTCTTTATACTGACTTTGATTTACTGGAGCTTTTCGGTATTCCATAGTCTAATTATTATTTATAAAAAAGCATATGAAACAACATTGGGTAAATGGATCCTAATATTAGGAGGCACGCTATGTGTGAATTTCGCCCTATGTCTTTCAGGTGTGGTGATCAATGATATAACTTCAGTTTCACCAACAAACTTCCCTCACTCTTTGATATTTATTGCGGCTTCGATGATTCCTTTGATCGTGCCTCTTTGTATGATCTTACTGTTCGCGGTTATTTTGGTGTCAGTACCTATATGGTGCTGGTTTTTTGTGTATGACGATAAGCTTAAGAAATTTTTAATGCCAGGATATGAACCTAATCAGCAGAGGTTTTTGCATAAAAGCACTTTAATAATCCAAGTTATATCTTTAATAATTTATTGTGCTTTTATTTTTCAATTTTCACGACTCATAGGTAATGATTATATATCATATATCAATAATAAATCTCAAGGGATGATTTACACACTCGAGATGTTTGATAAAAGTCCATGTGCCAACATTAAGAATGCTAAGGTTTCATTTTTAGGTGATGGCAATGTTCTGGTTGCGTCTAGGAATAATGATAAATACTCCTTCAAAGTCATGAAGTGTGAGATAAAATAGTAAAGAATGCTTTGTTATAGTTATAGCATGTTATTTTAATAGGGAGCTTTGTCATTATCTTAGCTTCCTTTGCACCGTATATTTTATATTTTGGGATGTGATAGTATTAATTAAAGTATATCTATCATTATTAAACACTTGTTTTTTTGCTAAAATAAAAAGCTAAACTTCTCGCGCCCCAAGGCTTACAGACAGCTGCCAGTTCTTAGAATTGGCCCTATTTATAATTTCTGGTATTGTTGTCACCAGTTTATCTCCCGTTATTTTGTTGTGTAGTACAACTATGTGCCTATCGCCGAGAAGTTCTGATGCTATTATTTCGTTCTCAGTAATGGCAAAGAAGAAATTCCTGAAGTCAGGAGTGGTGACCCTTTTTTGATTGCAGGTTTTAAGTTCAATAAATGTTAATGATTTTAATATTCCAGCCAAGGAGCTAACGTCACTAAAGTCAACACTTACATTTTCAGGGATAGAAATAAAATCAAAGCTTGATGCCTTTATTTCAATATCTTCAAATTGCTTCAGCGCAGCTAGCAGATTTTTCATGTCTTTCCCTTTAGGTCTTTTTATCCATAAAGCTTGCGAGTCAAGTAGGCTGCGTTCCCCTAATATTCCATTTTCTGAAGAATTTCTGGCGATATGTGCCCTCTTTGATTCAATCAATTCAAGTAGACTCACCGTAATTTCCTTTTAGATTAATGTTGCAACAGAAATTTATCACATTTCATTTTTAAGGCAATGTTAAACTGCTATTACTCTTCCGATTGCGGGAACAAATTGAACTCATGAGGGGCCGATCCTCGCTCATTGAGACAACAAGTTCTTCGATACAGCCCGTCTTGTGCCAAAGGATGTCGATGTTAATATTTGGATGTATCGATAAATGGGCGAAAGTTAGGAGGTATGATGGTAACTAGGGAAAGTATGAAAAAATGGATCATCGAGTGTCTTCAGGAACGGGGTGGTAGCGCTTGGCCACGTGAAGTCTCAAAGTATGTATGGGACAGCTACGAGGCTGAGCTTAGGGATTCCGGCGATATGTTGTATACGTGGCAATATGACATTCGTTGGGCCGCTCAACAATTGAGAAACGAAGGTACTCTAAAACCAGTAAATAGACGCAGAGATTTGCCATGGGAACTAGCATAGCAAAGCGAGGGTTAGCGTTCATTTCGCAGCCAAATCTGACTTTGTTCTGAGTGGATGAGAATTGATATCTCTGAAGAAAACGTTCCTGCCTGCCTGTATCTTGCTTTGATAGCCATATCGGTGTTCTACTGATATGGCTTTATACCCACTCGAAATGTCTATTTTTTGTACGGATTTTTTCTTGTGGGTACAAGTGTGGGTATAACTAGTTACCCCTGTTTATAAACTATATTTATATCAGTCTATTAGGTGTTGAATTCGAGTCCGGCCTTCGCACCATTAAGTACCGCGCGAACAAGAAGCCACCGAGAGGTGGTTTTTTTGTGCCTGGAATCTGCCTGCCGCAATTACCTACCCACTTTACTTTGTATTGACGTATTTCCCATTTCAGTAAAAACCGGATCTTCCTGATGCTTTCCTAAGTCCTATCTGATTGACCTTAAAGGCTAAAATGGCGTTTCATTGAACTCTTTCGGATCAAGGAGTTCCAGGATGGGCCACAACAGGAAGGGATCACGCGGGCGTTAACACCGGGCGAAGTCAATCTGGCGCGTTCGGTGTTTGGCAGCACCATTTTCTATCAGAACGTCTTAGTCCATTGCGACAGCTACCTGCCGTTTGGGTTGCAGAATCAGTACACGGCGATGAGCCCGAATGGGGAATTGTACTTTCGCAGGGCTTTATATCGGCCTGATTTTACGGTGCATCATTTGGCACAGCACCTGTTTATCCACGAGATGGCGCATGTCTGGCAGCATCAGTTATATCAAAATATGACGAAAGACAGATACTTCGTGGTTTTTCTCTGGTAGAGAGTAAACTATCTAGTTTACTCTCTAAAGATTTTATATTTTACTCACTACTAAATCTATAGAGTTAAGAGAGTTTGTTCTGTATATGGGTTTTACTTGCACTCGCCTACCTCCGATGGTTTGTCTACCAACTCGCATATTGGAGAACAAACTTCCATTAGCAAAAGCGACAACACCAGAGGTTTGAAAATCTCTTACGTCTACTACTCCGTCTGCAACTTTGTTGAAAGTGAAATATTGTGAGTGATTAGAAATTAATGTTTGTAAATCTTGGTCTATCCCATAAAGAACAGCTGCATATGCTGATGCTGCACCCATATATTGTGTTAATCTATTCTTTATTATGCAGTGTATTTTTGGGAGACTTCTTCCTGCTTGATTCATTTTAGTCGCAAAAGTATATTGAGCGTATACTGAGGATGGTAGCTGTAATCCATAGATCAATGAAAAAGCATTCTGTATTGCCCTTCTTGAAGAGTCATCTGCCATTACAGGAAGTAATACTCTATCCGAAGCTGCTAAGGCAATCTGCGTATACATAGAAAAACTTGGGTTAGTATCTATGAAAACGAAATCATAGTCATTTCTAATTACATCGAGGAAGTCTTTAAGCCAATCAATAACTGCCAGCCATGCATTTACACCAGGTAAGTTAGCGTTTGCTAAGGTGTTCATTGCAATAGCTTGAAGTTCTAATAGAGGATCTCCACAAATAAGATCAATATTATTTGGTATGTACCTATTTTGGTTAGAAGGATTGATTATGAAATCACTTGGATTGAATCCACTATATTGAGTGAAGGGAGATGGAAGCCTGCTATCAAAGTATCCACCAATAGTACACCTTGGCTTTTTATTTTGTTCGGCTAAAAGATTTACACTACCACTATTTTGTTGCCCGCCCAAGAATAGTTCAGAAAGATTTGCTTGAGGACACATATCAATAACTAATATTTTTTTATCTTGGTTTAACTGAGCAAATCGGCCTACGCATTGGAATACTAAACTCGTTTTACCTGTACCACCTTTGTTATTCCATATAGAATAAGTTAACATTTTAAATCCTTATATATGTTTATGGAGCATTTACCATATCACAAATTGAAATATTTTATCATTGAATTTTTCAAACCCTTGAGGTTTGTCAAGTTTTATTATGTTAAGTTTATAAAGGAAGTAATCGTTATTCTTCTATATTATAGCATTCAAATTATTAACCTCCTTGCTATATGAGTTTTATTTATAGCAAGGAGATGGTTATTTTTTTAAAGTAGTATAGACGTATTCAGCAATTTTTCGTGCAAACTTCACAGGCACAGCGTTGCCGATTTGTTTTGCAACCTCAATTTTTGTGCCACAAAACTTGAAGTTATCTGGGAATGTCATAATCCTTGCTGCTTCCCGGTGGGTAATAGGACGATGTTTTTCTGGATGCAGATAACGTCCTTTTTCCGGTTTAAAAAACTCAGTTCGTATTGTTACTGATGGGCGATCCCACCATAAACGCCCAAATAAATCTGTACCACCGCTTGGCTTGTTTATCCAACATTGTGGTGTAATTTCTGGTGCATTTTTCATGAGATCAAACCGGTTACCACCTGGTGGTACTGACTTGTATCTACGTAAACTAACTTCTGTTGGAGTTCGGCCAAAGTGTAGGTCATAAGGAGCTGAAATATTTCTAATTTCAACGCCTTCAGGATCATCAAGATCGGCGATAACAGATTTGACATCTTGCCAGGTAGGTAAGTCTGCATTTTGGCCAGCTTGCTGAGGGCTTACATGCGTTTTGGCCGGTGGAAATTCAGGAAGCGAATCTATGGAAAAATGCTGTAAGTTGTACCCAATGACTATAGCTCTACGTCTTGTCTGAGGGACGCCATAGTCTGCTGTGTTCAAGACGTCGTAAACTAAGTGAAAATCCATTTCTTTGGCACGGGCCTGAATGTCCAAAAATTCATCACTCTTCAGCAATCCGGGCACATTTTCCATGATAAACATCTTAGCGCCGGAGGATGCAACGATGTCCATATAGGGTTCCCACAATGCACGGCGATGGTCACCTTCTCGTTTTTTATTCAACAGGCTGAATCCTTGGCAAGGAGGCCCGCCGATAACGATATCAGCCTGAGGTATCGAGTCTTGCTGAGACAGCCATTCCTCAATGTTTACCGCAATGCAATGGTTGCCTGGAAAATTCGCGTTGTAGGTATCACATGCATGTTGGTTGTTATCAATAGCCAAAACTCCTTCAAAATCAGGATGATTTTCGCCGAACATGAAGCCTGCACTTAGGCCTCCAGCCCCACAGAATAGATCGATAACTTTATAAGCCATGTTTAGACGCAACCTGCCAACTTTGTTGATGAACATGCGTACATTCTAACGTTTTAAGAGGGAGATCTAAAGCACTTTATACTGTTTAAATATACATATCATGCTCATTGGGGGAGCTTAACTTAGGCATTCATCCTACATGCAAGTGGCAGTATTTTTTTAACTAATTAATAATACTTTATTTTTATGTAAGTTAGAGAGATAATTCATATATTTGATTCATCAAGATGTGGGTCTATATGAATAATTCATCTCTAGAATATATTTCTGATCTAGATGTAAATAAAGTTATATCTTATTTTAAAAATGTAACTGGCGGTTGCGAGAAATTTATAGAAGTAATAAGAAAGTCTTTTGATGAAGTTATTGATGGACCAAGAACTGCCCGCTATGCTTATAATCAATTAGAAAAGACTGAGAAAACCTATCTGGGTACTAAAGTTGAGATATTGTTACGCTCTGCATTTTCTCTTGAGCATGGAAATATAATGGATTATAAAATCGATGGCATTGAGGTTGATTGTAAATACACAGGGAATGGATGGGGGTGGAACATACCTAAAGAGGCTATTAATCATATTTGTATTTTGGTTAAGGCAGATGACGAGAAAGGTACTGCTAGTTTGGGGGTTGTACGTGCAAGTAGTGACATTTTGAATGAAGGTGCGAATCAGGATGGAAAGAAAACCATTAGTGCTTCTTCACGAGGAAAAATAGTATGGGTATTTGATAATGTCAAAATACCTATTAATCAATTGTTTTTGATGGATCCCGTAACTCGAGAAAGAATCATGGGAGCGTCATCCGGCCAGCAAAGACTTAATGAGTTATTTAGGATCTACACCGGTAAAGTTATAGAGCGGGAAACTATAGCTACAGTTGCTTCTGCGAAAGATGATCCAATGAAAAGAGTGCGTGCAAATGGAGGTGCTAGATCTTATCTTGCTGAAGAAGGGATTATTATTTTAGGGCATCAAAATGAACATCCAAGAATTTGTAGAGAGTTAGGATTACCAAAAATTGAAAAGGGTCAGGTAATATCAGTGAGAATAGTTAAAGATCCTAATGGGATATGTAAAATAGATAATGATTTTTGGCGTGTAGCAAATGAAAATGATAGTGTATGTCAAGGGCCTAAATCTTACTGAATAGGTATAATATTGGCATCCCATTCCATTAATAATTGTAAGAGTATGGGGATATGGGTAAGAAGGGAAAAAATGCTGTTCGCGGGAATAGAATGGCCTTGGTTAAAATAAAAGGCACTGAAATTGAAATGTGGCTGAGGTTACGTCTTCATGCTCGTGGATTCCGTTATCGTGTAAATGTCCATAAATTACCTGGAAAACCTGATATCGTTCTTCCAAAATATAAATGTGTAATTTTCGTCAATGGCTGTTTTTGGCATTTTCATAATTGTCATTTTTTTCAGTGGCCGAAAGAAAACCGAGAATGGTGGGAGGTAAAACTTTGCAATAATAGGAAAAGAGATCTTGAGGTTCAGGATAAACTAAGAGAAATGGGATGGCGTGTTATGATTATATGGAAATGCGCAATTCAGGGGAAAGTAAGACTTGAGGAAGATGTCATACTTGAATCGGTTAGTTCTTGGATAAAAAATGGAGGCCCTTTACTCGAGATATCAGGCAAAGGGGCAGCGTAATTTATTCTTTTATCAGTCTGTTTATTTTTTTGTATATCTCTTCAAGTACGGTCATTTTATCCCTGGAATAATGTAGCTCTCGATGACAGTTAGGACATACTGCAACTGTATTACCTACTGTATCTGACCCTCCATTAGCTAAAGGTTTTAGGTGGTGAACTTCCAAATATGGTCTATCTTTGCTATCTGGAAAAGGTCCGGACTTTTCGCAAACTTCGCAAATACCTTTAGCTTCTTGAAGTATATAGGCTTTTATTTTTGGGTCTCGAGCAATGGTAATAATTTTTCTTATGGTTTTAATTGGTTTTTTTGTTCCATCAGGTTGAGTGGATATACCTTTTTCTAGAATGTTTTCTACTTGAATTTCAAATTCTTTAATTTCTTCTTCAAAAGTTTCTTTATCGTGGATAAAAATTAATTCAATAAGTTGTTGTAATTTGTTGGTGCCAACATGAGATGCTGGCTTTAATCCCTTTAACCACTCCCTACCAAGAGTGTGATATGCATAGGAAATATTCTGCATTCTGTACTCGAAAGATTTTGGCGAGCGGCCAAATTTCTCACCGAGTTTTTTATAATATGATAGCTTGGAAAATTTTTCATTAGATTCGGATTTTCGCTTCATTTCTATATATGCTAGTACTGATGCTTCTAAATCTTCTTCACCCCAGGTGTATTTCTCGCTAGCCATCATGCATTCATCATGTCATCAAATAATATTCATTTTATGAATATTATTATGAATTGCAATTTTTATATCATGCTAATTGATATCTCTTATATTTTTTAACTTCGCGCTGAAAGTTACTGAGCCGAAATTTTCACATATTTTTTATTATCGTGTTGTTTTTTAAAGACATATTAAGGGTGATTGATTTACATCACCCTTTGGTATCAGAGAGTTTCTTGTTCTTCCGTTGCTGCTAGCCTTCCATCTTCCGCAACGCCCGCCCATACAGGTTACACAACGCAGGAACCAGATGCGCTGTAGCGTTGAGGTAGCGATTCATTTGTTCCCAGCCTTCGGTATCCAACTGCGGGTGTTTTTGCAGTAAATGGCCGAACAGCATCAGGCCGTGGCACAGACCTTCCGCCTGTTCGGCAGAGAGTGCGGCCAGGTCTAAGAGCTCTGAGGGATTGAAAGTGCTGAGATCGAGGTGGTTAAACAGTTGGCGATAGAGGGTGAGGGTGCTTGCAACGGATTCTGTAGTGGGAACCTTTGTCATGGGTGCATCTCCGTATGTCATTAGCGAATGACTATCACCAGAGACGCTAAACTCGGGTGGTAGCCCAGACGGGGTTAGCGTCACCGGGACATACGAACCGGCGCTTCTTGCGAAGCCCCCGCCTGAGCCACCATTATTTGGAGTGAACTAAAGCTGCTGCATTATTACATAATACAGCGGTAGTATGTCAGGTTCGGAACGCTAACTCCGGCTGCGGATTTTGCCGCAGCGGAAAAACTATAACGTTATCAGTAAAAGGAAAAAATAATCTGTATAGAATTACAGTTTATTTGCTTTTAGGATTGGAATGCAGCTCGCAGTTATTTATGGTGCTCTTTTATATTTGTAATGTCGCCTATATATGGCGAATATAATTCATATCATTCCATTCCCTAAATGAATGTTATGCACGGTAATCCTCTATACGCACTGCGAAGCGTTAACCGTTCCAGTATTTATCCTTTCTAGAGCTTATGTTAATCATACGGCTTTGCTAATTCACGGATGAACGAACATGGCGAATGAAGATGAATTGCGCATTGCCTTGTCGCCGGTGCAGCTTGCGGCGGTGCTGTCTGATGAAAGCGTCACTGAAGGTGAAACGCTCAGTAACCGTCTGCTTGGCGGTTTGGGGCTTGTCGGTGGTGTCGTTGAGCTGATGGGGGCTGGGGTATTGTGCTATGCGCCGGATCCGACGTTTATCACCAAAGTCGGGTGCGTGGTGGTGGGAACGCATAGTCTGGACAGCATCAAAGCCGCTGCCAATCAGATGATTACCGGGCAACCAACGACGACTGACACTTATCAGTCTGCCGTTTTATTGGCGCAAACATTGGGTGCCGATAGGGAAACGGCCTATAACGTCGGTTTAACGGTCGATATTGCCGTTCCTTTTGTCTTTGCCGGAGCGGTTGGCGCAGCCCGAGTCGCATCCGTGCGCATGGGGCGGGTTAAACTGGTTGAGCATGAGTCCGTTAGCGGTAAATATCCGGGCGGGCATACATTGGCTCGGCATATAAACATCGCTCCGGAAGCGCTTATTGCCAGGCTAGCCAGGCGCCCGAAACTGATCGCGGCAAGTACCTTCAGATCGGTAAAAGAGGCCGAAAAGTATGTATCTGTCACGGTAAAGGCGAACCGTGCAGATATTGTGAATTGGATGAAGTACGCGTCTCCCGGCAGCCGTTTGAGCGTGTATCACAATTTCACAGAATCAGTGGGTTATGGCGTGTTACGCGGCAGCACTGACGTCTATCAATGTCATCGGGTTGGCGTCGTGATTGAATTTACCCGCTATAATGGCAAACCTTACTTTATCCTTAGCGCCTTCCCTGCGAGATAAGCCGATGAAAACCAGCGAACTTGATGACCTAATCGTCGTTTATTTTGGCCAAGATTATGACCTGATAAATGCAGAGGGCGATATTACTGCGCTGATCGCAGAGTACATTCGTCTGGCGACTCATCAGCAGCGCGAGGCTTTGGTCAATGAGATCGATGAGCTACTGGCGCAGGATAATGTGGAGTCATTATTCAACCAACGTTTCGGCTTTACCTTCAGCCCTGAGCTATGGGGAACCACGGTTCCCGCATTCCTGCAACAGGCCAGAAGCGCTGCAGTGAAAGCGCTTTGGGCACCATCGTGATTCGCAATCACTTTAGCGAGCTCAGTAGCTTATTCAGTATTTACTTCGGTCAGGATTATGATCTGTTTACTGATGCCGAAACGGCCGAGGGGGTGATTGACGGCTTCCTTGAGCAAAACGGCAGCCAAGTCATCCGCGATATCCTCGAGGAGACTAAAGAATTTCAAGCTACTTATGCAGGACGTATAAACGAAGGCATGGCGGAGCATTTTACAGATGAATTTATGCCGGAGAGCTGGGGCACGACAGCGGTAGGGTTCTTTGCCATATTGCAACGAAAAGCGGAGCAAAAGCTAGGGCAGCTTAAACGAATTTAAGCCCCCCAACCCCACCGCCCAAACCTTATCAGCCCCCTCCCCAAACCTACCCCAAATCCCCCCCATTGCTGGCGATCACTTTCTTATACCACCAGAACGATTTCTTGCGGGTGCGGGCGAGGGTGCCGTTGCCCAGGTCGTCGCGGTCGACGTAGACAAAGCCGTAGCGCTTGCTCATTTCGCCGGTTGAGGCGGCCACCAGGTCGATGCAGCCCCAGGTGGTGTAACCCAGCACCGGCACGCCGTCGGCGATGGCGTCGGCCATGGCGCGGATGTGTTCGCGCAGGTAGCTGATGCGGTAGTCGTCCTCAATCTCGCCTGCTGCATTGAACTCGTCGTGCGCGCCCAGGCCGTTTTCCACCAGGAACAGCGGTTTTTGGTAGCGGTCGTACATCATGTTCATGGTGATGCGCAGCCCCAGCGGATCGATGCCCCAGCCCCAGTCGCTGCGCGGCACGTGCGGGTTCGCCAGCGATTTCACCACGTTGGCGGCGCTGCTGTTGTTGTCGTTCATGTCGGCGTCTTTCGGCTTGCTGGACCACGGGTAGGCGTTGCCGTCGGCCAGCATGCAGCCCACCTGGTTGGCGGGGGTTACTTCGTGGGCAGTAGCATCGCCCTGATTGCCATTTACGTTAGCCGCAGGCTTCCAGCCCCCGCAGCGCACGTTCATAAAGGTTACACAACGCAGGAACCCGATGTGCCGTGAGGGAGTGATTCATATGCTCCCAGCCTTCGGCATCCGGCTGCGGGTGCTTGTGCAGCAAATGGCCAAACAGCATCAGCCCGTGGCATAGCCTTTCCGACTGTTCGGCAGAGAGTGCGGCCAGGTCTATGAGTTTTGAGGAGTTAAAATCGCTGAGATCGAGGTGGTTAAAACAGCCGGCCATTCAGTTATTTTATACAGAATTTTAATGATGGCTATCAGTTTTGCTATATAGCCGACAAGAGTAACTCGTCGTAGTCTCTGGAATGTCATCCCGAATACCGAATGCGAGGTATAACTCATGAAAGGTAAAATTGCATTAGAAGAACATGTCTCTACCCAGGAAAATAATCGTTTGTGGGATTCAAAAAGCGAAGCATTGCGAAATGGCCGTAATTATATGGATAATGTTGAAAAGCGCCTTTTGGAAACCGAACTGCGCTTAAAGGATATGGATGCTTGTGGCATCCGTCATGCTATTTTGTCACTGACATCGCCGGGGGCGCAGTCGATTCTTGATGTTGCTGCAGCAACTCATTTCGTAACCTGCACCAACGACTATATTGCCGAATATTTTGTTCAGCCTCATCCCGATCGTTTCAGTGCTTTTGCAACAGTGGCGCTACAAAATCCTCAGGCGGCAGCGGATGAACTGGAAAGGGCGGTGAAAAAGCTGGGTATGAAGGGGGCATTGATCAACGGGTATACCAATATGAGCGGCACCGAGGAAGGGCGCTATTTGGATGATCCTGCGGTAGAAGTATTTTGGCAGAAAGTGAGTGAACTGAATGTGCCTGTCTATCTGCACCCCAGAGAGCCACTCCCTGCCGCCTGTGGAATTTATCGTGGCTATGAAAGCTTGGTAGGTTCAGCCTGGGGTTTTGCAACGGAAACCGCAGTACACGCTATTCGTCTGATGATGAGTGGGTTATTCGACCGCTATCCGAATATTACCATTATCCTTGGGCATCTTGGGGAGGGGCTGACATTTATGTTACCGCGCACTGCCCATCGTCTGGAAAAACAGTTTGAGGGCATCGGTCTGGGGGGCAACCAGCAGTCCTTAACGGATTACCTGACGAATAATTTCTACGTCACGACGAGTGGCCACTTCACAACCAGTGCCCTCCATAATGCCATTGAAGTGATGGGAAAGGATCGGGTCATGTTTTCTGTTGATTACCCTTATGAGGATATGTGCCAGGCGGCTGATTGGTTCGATCCATTAGTCCTGGACGCCGACGTTAAACAAAGTATTGCGTACGGTAATGCTCGTCGAGTCTTCAGCCTGCCTGAGTGAGTTGAGCTAATTGTTGGCGTAGCCAGATCAGACCCGGGTCGTGATGATATCTCTGGTGCCATACCTGGCGAATAGTGAAAGAGGGGCAGGGCATGGGTAGTGGCCAGGCAACACATGGAAATGCGGCTGCACACCAGGCGGCAACTTGTCCGGGAACCGTGGCCAGCAACTCAGTACTGGCTACAATGTTCCCTACGCCCAAGAAGCTAGGGAGCAACATTTTGGTTCGCAGTTGAATACCGCTGCGTGCCAGGTAGCGTTCCATCTCTGCATGCCCGGTACCGTCCCACTGCACCATGACCTGTTGTTCTTTAAGCCATGATGTCAGTGTTGGTGCTTGTCTGATACGCGGATGCGTCGTGCTGCTTAGACAAACATAGTGTTCATCAAACAGCCTCTGTTGATAAAAACTTTCCGGAATATCGGTTAGATAACCGATTACAAGGTTTACGTCGCCGGACTCTAGCGCAGAGTAAATTTTGTCATCAATATGCCTGATGGCAAACTTAATTTGGGTGGCTCCCTGGCGTTTACATATATCAAGCAGGCGGGGAACCAGAGCAATTTGGCTTATATCAGCCATTGCGATAGTAAAGCTTCGCTGACTGGTGCGGGGATCGAAAGGCAATGAGCTAACGAGCTGATTATCCAGCAGATCTAAAATCGTTGATATGGTGGTAAATGCTTGCTGCGCGCACGGTGTGGGGGCCATCTTTTGTCCGACCCTGACAAACAGCGTGTCGTTAAACTCTTCCCGCAAGCGCTTAAGCAGCAGGCTACCCGAAGGTTGGCTCAGATCTAACTGATCGGCAGCCAAAGAGACATTGCCGTTCAGATAGAGAGCACGAAAGAAATAGAGCATTTTTAAATCCAGTTCTTTACGCATGGTTTATTTATTCACCTTATTTATTCGTGAAAATAACGGCATGTTGTCTCAAGCGGTAGTTGCCAAAAAATTATTTATTAATTGAAATGGGTGGTCTGTGTTTGCTGGGTGTATTAGCGTAATGCGTCACTATCGCCGCCGTTTTCTTTCACTTTTTAAGTAATGGGATAATGTTATTTTCTGAGCCTTATAAGAGCTTTCCTTATTCCAGGATATACGGTCGGATTTCGTTCTATTACACCTGATTTTTATTTTAGCATCTTAAGAAGCAAAGTATGACTTGCATAGGGGGGACTACTGGTTGCGTGAAGAATAGGATGATGTAGCATCATTTCAAAATTATTATCTATTTTAAAATAGATAATGACTGGCATCGGCGCATTCTTCAGTACTATTAGCTATCAGGCGAATAAATAATCACCGAAGGGGGCGGAAATTTTTATACGTGGTGCTTGTCGTGGCCAGCTAAAACTGGCCACCGCTTTAGTGTTTTTTGCTATGTGGCAACGAAAGCAGAGCAAAAGCGGGAACGGCTCAAACGTAGGCAAGTCGTTGGAGCCCACCCACAGGCTCCCATATCCAAACCCCGCTTACCCCAACGCCCCAATCCTTCCCCGAATCTCCTCCTCCGGCAGATCCACACCAATAAATACCAAGGTGCTCCGACGTTCCTCACCAGGCAGCCACTCCCGATCCCAGTCGGCGTTATACAGCCGCTGCACGCCCTGGAACAGCAGGCGGCGCGGCTCGTCTTCGATAGACAAAATGCCTTTGTAGCGCAGCAGGTTGTCGGCGTATTCCAGCAGCAGGCCTTCCATCACGTCGGAGATTTGCATCAGCGGCAGCGGCCGTTCCAGCGTCACCACAATTGAGCGGATGTCGCTCTGCGGCTGCGGGATGCGGCGGAACAGCGGGGCGGATGGCGTCAGGTTGAGCTTGTCGTTCAGCGTAAAGCCTTCGATGTCGAACAGCACGCTCAGATCGATATCGCCGTGCGTCACCTTGTAGACCGGCGCGCGGGCGTTCATCCGCTGCAGCCGCTGGATCAGCGCTTCGCAGTCCGGCGCCACGTCGGTTTTGGTCAGCAGGATGCGGTCGGCGTAGCCCACCTGCGCCTGGGCAATGCTGAACTGGCTCAGCTGCTGCTCGGCGTGCGCCGCATCCACCAGGGTGATGATGCCGTCCAGCAGGAAGCGCTCGCACAGGATCTCGTGCGAGAAAAAGGTCTGGGTAATCGGGCCGGGATCGGCCATGCCGGTGCATTCGATGAGCAGCCGGTCGAACGCCAGCTGGCCGCTGTCGACGCCGTCCAGCAGATCCAGCAGCGCATCCGCCAGTTCGTTGGACTTGCTGCAGCAGATGCAGCCGTTGCTCAACGTGGTGATGCGGCTGGCGCGATCACCGATCAGCGCGTCGTCGATCGGCACTTCGCCGAACTCGTTCTCGATGACCGCGATTTTATAGCCGTGTTCGGCGTTCAGGATGTGGCGCAGCAGGGTGGTTTTGCCGGCGCCCAAAAAGCCGGTCAGGATGGTGACTGCGATGGGTTTCATACGGGTCCTTGTGACTGCGGGTTAACAGCAGCGCATGCCGCCTTTGCCGTCGCCGCCGTAGCGCGCTTGCTGGCGCTCGCGGAAAAATTCTTTATAGGTCATCACCGGCTTGTCCGGGTGGTTGTCTTTCATGTGCTGGACGTAGGTATCGTAGTCAGGCACGCCCACCAACATGCGCGCCGCCTGCCCGAGGTACTTCCCCGCCTGGCCGAGATTTCCGAACATAAGCCTTCTCCAACTTTACCCTGCATCACTACAGCGCTTGCTTAAGCCTGATATTAGGGGAAGCCGGGGGATGGGGTTCCCGCAGGGATGCCCCACCTCCGGGTCGCCCCGTGTATCTCGATTGCATCGCGCCGCACGCCTGGCATCTTGCGATACGCAGGCCGTGCGGCTTTGGGTACTACTTAACGTTTATTATGCAGGGTATCCGTTAAATCACATCAATGCTGGGTCGAAACTTTGACCTCCCCCTCAGTTACGCCGTCGGCGGGCGCGGCCTGCGGCACCGGCACGTAAGGCGTTTCCTGATCGGTGCGTTTCGGGTTTTTGTGCGCCGCCATCGCGGTTTTCACCCCGTAGAAGATGATGCTGTACACCACCAGCAGGAACAGAATGCTCAGCCCGGCGTTGGTGTAGTTGTTCACCACGATGTGGTTCATGTTGGCGATCTGCTGTGCGCTCAGCTCGGCGCCGCCTTCGGCGATCTTGCGCTTGTACTCGCCGGCCAGGAAGAAGAAGCCTTCCAGCTGCGGGTTGTCGCTGAACAGCTTCAGCCCCAGCGCGTAGGTGGTGCAGATCAGCAGCCACACCGCCGGCAGTACGGTCACCCAGATGTATTGGGTGCGCTTCATCTTAATCAGCACCACGGTGCCGAGCACCAGCGCCACGGCTGCCAGCATCTGGTTGGAGATGCCGAACAGCGGCCACAGGCTCTTCACGCCGCCGAGCGGATCCACCACGCCCTGATACAGCAGGTAGCCCCACAGCCCGACGCAGCCGGCGGTGCCGACGATGCCGGCCACCAGCGAGTCGGTTTTCTTCAGGAACGGCACGAAGTTGCCCAGCAGATCCTGCAGCATAAAGCGCCCGGAGCGGGTGCCGGCGTCCAGCGCGGTCAGGATGAACAGCGCCTCGAACAGAATGCCGAAGTGGTACCAGAAGCCCATGTTGGCGCCCGGAATGATCTGATGGAACACGTGGGCGATGCCCACCGCCAGCGTTGGCGCGCCGCCGGCGCGGTTCAGCACTGAAGGTTCGCCGATGTCGGTGGCGGTCTGCAGGATCTGTTCCGGGCTGATGACGAAGCCCCAGGAGCTGACCGCCGCCGCCGCGTGCACGGTGACGTCCTTCAGCGAAGCCATGATCATCGGCGCGTCTTCGGTGCCCAGGCGGTGCAGATCCGGCATGGTGATGCCCAGCGCCGCCGGCGGGGTGTTCATGGCGAAGTACAGGCCCGGCTCGATGATGGAAGCCGCCACCAGCGCCATGATGGCGACGAAGGACTCCATCAGCATTGCGCCGTAGCCGATAAAGCGCGCGTCGGTCTCATTGGCCAACAGCTTCGGCGTGGTGCCGGAGGCGATCAGCGCATGGAAGCCAGAGACCGCGCCGCAGGCGATGGTAATGAACAGGAACGGGAACAGGGTGCCTTTCCACACCGGGCCGGTGCCGTCGACGAACTGGGTGACCGCCGGCATTTTCAGCTCAGGGTTGAGGATCACGATGCCGATCGCCAGCCCGACGATCACGCCGATTTTCAGGAAGGTGGCCAGGTAGTCGCGCGGCGCCAGGATCAGCCACACCGGCAGCAGGGCGGAGACGAACGCGTAGCCGATCAGCGTGAAGGTGATGGTGGTGTCTTTAAAGGTCAGCGCCGGGCCCCAGTACGGGTCGTGCGCCACCACGCCGCCGAACCAGATGGCGGCCACCAGCAGCACGATGCCGATGATTGACACTTCACCCACGCGGCCGGGGCGCAGATAGCGCATGTAGATGCCCATAAACAGCGCGATCGGCACGGTGGAGCAGACGGTGAACACCCCCCACGGGCTTTCCGCCAGCGCTTTCACCACGATCAGCGCCAGCACCGCCAGGATGATGATCATGATCAGGAAGCAGCCAAACAGCGCGATGGTGCCCGGTATCGGCCCCATCTCTTTTTTGATGATCTCACCGAGCGAGGCGCCGTTGCGGCGCGAGGAGATGAACAGCACCATAAAGTCCTGCACCGCCCCCGCCAGCACCACGCCGCCCAGCAGCCACAGCGTGCCGGGCAGGTAGCCGACCTGCGCGGCCAGCACCGGCCCCACCAGCGGCCCGGCGCCGGCGATGGCGGCGAAGTGGTGGCCGAACAGCACGTTCTTGTTGGTCGGCACGTAGTTCAGGCCGTCGTTGTTGACCACCGCCGGGGTGGCGCGGCCGGCGTCCAGCTTCATCACTTTGGTGGCGATGTACAGGCTGTAGTAGCGGTAGGCCACCAGATACACCGCCACCGAAGCGACGACGATCCACAGCGCGCTGATGTGTTCGCCGCGGCGCAGCGCCACCACGCCGAGGCAGGCTGCGCCGAGTATCCCCAGCAGCATCCACGGAATGTGCTTTAAAATCCCCTCTCGTTTCATGAGGTATCCTTAATTCCAGTCTGCAAAATATGAATGAACTCATCCGCTTGTAAGAGATGTCAGAGTGGCACGGTGAGCCGTAGCGTTTTTCCCGAGGTAAGGCGGGTTTAGGAACAGCTCATCATCGCCGGGGGTAAGGGGGGAAGACAGGCGTATTTCGGTCAGCGGTCAGATTCGCCGGGTGAACGGTTGGATTGACGGGGTAAGCGGTTGGCGGCTTGAACCAGAGAGAGTCGGCCGCCGGCGGGCGGCAGCCTGTCTCCTCAAACCGTCTGCATGGCCTGCAGCAGGTGGATAAACGCGGCGCTGAGCGGCGGCGTGGCCGGCTCATGGCGGGTAAAGACGTAAAAGCGCGCGCTGATGTCTATCTCCTGCGTCGGGATTTTCTGCAGGTGCAGCTGCGGGGCGTAGTGTGCGACCACCCGATCGCTCAGCAGCGCGATATAGCCTTGCTGCCTGACCAGGCACCAGGTCGCCAGAAAGGAGTCGGTCTCGACGATCTGGCCGTGCGGCGTATAGCGTTCGGCGATCTCGCGGATGGCGGCATGCCCCACCGAGCAGGAGCGCGGCACCACCCATTTGGCTTCGGCCGGCGGCTGCCCGGCTGCGGTAAGATCGCCTCCCTGATAGAGCGAGAAGCGCTCGCTCTTCAGCGCCTGCATGGCCAGATCGGCGCCGCCCGCCGCGCCGTTCAGGCTGCTGACCGCCAAATCCAGCTCGCAGTTTCGCAGCCGGGCCAGCAGGCCTTCCGGGCCGTCTTCCACCACCGTCACCCGGGTATGCGGGTAGCGGCGGTTGAAGCCTTCGAGCACCTGAGGCAGGTAGCACAGCAGCGGATCGACGCTCATCCCCACCCGCAGGCGCTTCTCGCCGTCAGCGCTCAGGCCGCGCAGCTCGTCAAACGCGTTGAGCAACTGATTGGTGGCGGCGTCTATTCGCCGGTAAAACAGCTCGCCGACCGCCGTCAGGCGCACGCCGCGGTTGCTGCGCTCCAGCAGCCGCGCACCGATGGTCATTTCGAGCTCTTTAAGCACCCGGCTGAGCGTCGGCTGCGAGATGGCCAGCTTTTTCGCGGCCTCGTGCAAACTTCCACAGTGGACAATGTCTTTGAACATCGTCAGATGCGCCAGCTTTGGCATGGTTTTCATGGTTGATCTCCCTGGAAGTGAAAGGCATCAGCCGGAGCCGGCGATGCGGCTGTAATAGGCCTGTTTCATCATGCTGTCGTTCAGCAATTTATTGATGGTCTGGTCGAGCACCAGCGTGGTGACGGAGGCCGGCATCAGCGTGGCGGTGATCTCCACGTCGTCGTCGCCAAAGGGTTCGATATCCAGATGCGAGATAAAGCAGTTTTCCCCTTGCAGCACCTGTTTGAATTTGGCCAGCGCCTCACGCTGCTCATGCTCGAAGGCAATGACGCAAATCTGGTAGGTAGACTCGCCGTTAACGTCATTGAAGGGCTGTTTGTTGACCATATTGACCAGCGGGCGCAACAGGGTGTTGGCGGCGAGCACAAACAGCGTGGCAGCCAGCGCATCGCCGTACAGGCCGCAGCCGGCGCAGGCGCCGACCGCCGCGGAGCCCCAGAGCGTGGCGGCGGTGTTCAGGCCGCGGATGTTCATCCCTTCCTTCATGATGGCCCCGGCGCCGAGAAAGCCGACGCCGGAGACCACGTAGGAGATGACGCGCACCGCGCCGCCGCTGCCGTCGATGGTCATGGCCAGATGGACGAAGATCGCCGCGCTGGTGGCCACCAGCGTGTTGGTGCGCAGCCCGGCGGTGCGCTGGCGGAACTGTCTTTCGTAGCCGATGGCGGCGCCCAGGACGGACGCGGTCAGCAGCGTCAGCAGTGTATGAATGAAATGCATGATAATAACTCGATGTATTATCCGCTTATCATGAGCCACCCGTGGCGGGGTAACTCTTGATAAACAGGTAGTTAAGTTGGCGGGGTTCCGTCCCGCCAGGCCAGGGCGGCGCTCAGTGCGCGGCGGCGATCTGCCGGCTGAGCGTCTCGCTGATTTTGTCCGTCAGCGGCTGCATCCCCTCGCGGGTGCGCGCCTCGCGGCGCTGCGTGATGTGATAGCAGCCGTCGAGGGTGCCGGCGCCCAGCAGGAGGACGCGGTCAGACATCATCACCGCCTCCTCTACGCTGTGGGTGACCAGCACGATGGAGCGGGTTTTGATTTGGCGCGTGCTCCAGATACGCAGCAGATCGCTGCGCAGGTGTTCGCCGGTATAGACGTCCAGCGCGGAAAAGGGCTCGTCCAGCAACAGCAGCATCGGTTCTACCGCCAGTGCGCGCGCGAAGCCGACCCGCTGGCGCATGCCGCCGGAAAGCTCGCGCGGGTAGGCGTCGCGGTAGGGCGAGAGCCCGACCAGATCGAGCATTTTCAGCGTCTGGGCTTCGACCACCTGCGGCGGCAGATCCTGCGCCTGCAGCCCGAAGGCGATATTTTGGTAGACGTTCAGCCACGGGAAAATGGCGAAGGTCTGGAACACCATGTTGATCTGCGGATTCGGCCCCGAGACTTTTTTATCCCCCAGCATCACGGTGCCCAGATCCGGCGCGATCAGGCCGGAAAGAATGCGCAGCAGGGTGGATTTACCCGAGCCGGACTGCCCCAAAATGCTGACGACCTCGTTGTCGTAAAGGCGCAAATTGATTTCATTCAGCACCAGACGTTTTTCTTTACCGGTAGGCTGAACGCTTTTGCTGACGTTATTGACCGTCAGCAGCGTGGTTTTTTTTACCAACATGATCTGTCTCCACCCAATTAAAAATATGAGCATGGAAAAAGGGCCGATATTTATCGCCGGGCAGGCGTAAAATAAATGCGGGTGCAAATAAGCCTGACCGTTATCGGACTGTTAATACGCTTATGCTGGAGGGGTTAGCCCATCGGGCGTGCCGGTGCGGCATGCGCGGAGGCCAGAGGCTGAAGGGTAAAGCGAAGGGATGCTATAACTGACTCATATCCTGACACTTTCAGGATGCAATGGGATGACTATTGCTCCTGTGACCTCAGCGATTCCAACAATAAAATAAACAACCAACTGTCGCTGTCCATATCATTCTCCCGTTATTTTTCGTGTGGCCATAATACGCGTGCCATAGCCTGTTATTCAATGCGGTTACGCCGAATTATGGCGGCAAAATGTAATTTAATATGAATGCGGGAAAGATTTTCTTTGTTCATTAAACGGGGCGTAAACGGAAGGTGCGAGAATGAATATAGGCATCATTTTATGGAAATATAAACCTGAATTAAACGAGAGAATAAGAGGCCAGCGGAAAGTCACATAATAAACCGGCCGGAGAGCGCCCTCCGGCCGGGATGAGGATCAGAACTGATACATGATGCCGGTTTCGACGATGTCGTCGGCGCCGGCGCCGACGGCGTTCTGCCGTTGCAGCAGGTTGAGTTTGTACTCCACGTAGGTCGACATGTTGGCGTTGAAGCTGTAATTCAGCGCCAGATCCAGGTATTTGACCAGATCGGCGTCGCCAATGCCGGGCAGGTTGCGGCCGCGCGTTTGCAGGTAGGCCAGCGAAGGCGTGACGCCGGAATCGAAGTGATACTGCGCGACCGCCTCAATAGCGTCCGCGCGGGGGGCGAAGCCGGCGTAGCGATCGCCGTCGACGTAGGTCATGTTCTCGGTGCGCGCGTAGCTTGCCGCCAGGTAGAGGTTGTCCTGGTCGTATTTCAGCCCCAGCGTCCAGGCCCGGGCGCGATCGCCGTCAGCCAGGCCGAAGCGCTGTTGCGCCAGCGTGCGCGCAGAGTTGGCGTAAGCGGCGCCAACGTTGAGCCCCACGCCGGTGTCGTAGGTGGCGGAAAAGGCGTAGCCATCGCCGTTTTGCGTCTGGATATCCTTCGCCCGTTGAGCGTCGTCTCCCCGATTCTTCCCCTGATATTGCAGGCCGAGATCCAGGCCGTCGACCAGACCACCCAGGCTGCGGCTGTGGTAGGTCAGCAGGCCGTTGGCGCGGCCGGTCATAAAGTTGTCGGCCGCTTCGTAGCTGTCGTTGCCGAATTCAGGCAGCACGTCCGTCCAGCCGGCCACGTCATACAGCAGGCCGTAGTTGCGGCCGTAATCCAGGCTGCCCCAGTGGCCGAACGTCAATCCGGCGAAGCCCAGGCGGGTATAGCTGTCGCCCGGCCCGGCGCTTTCCGGCTGATCGAGCCCTGCCTGATATTCCCATTGGCCATACCCCGTCAGCGCGTCGCCGATCTGCGTCTCGCCTTTGAAGCCGAAGCGGGTATAGGAGCGGTCGCCGTTATTGTCGGCGTCGCTGCTGAAGTAATGCACGCCGTTCAGTTGGCCGTACAGATCCAGTTTATTGCCGTCTTTATTGACGATTTCCGCGCCGCTGGCGGCCGCCGGCAGCAGGATGACCAGCGTCATCAGCACGCTTTTATGGTTCATTTCAGTTCCCCAAGTGGATGAAAACAGGGCCGTTAACCGGCTGATTGCGCTTGCGCGATTTTTTTGTACAGGCAGCTGCGGATCCGATCGGTGAGGTGCCGCAGGCTGTCCCGGTTGCGCGCCGCACGCGGGATATTGACGCTGAACTCGTCGTCGATCCGTTTGCTGGTCGCGTCCAGGATCAGCACCCGATCGGACATCAGCACCGCTTCTTCGACGTCGTGTGTCACCATCACCATGGCGCGCGTGCGCAGCCGGTTGTCTCCCCACAGCGCCAGCAGGTCGCCCCGCAGTTTTTGCGCGGTAAAGATATCGAGGGCGGAGAAGGGTTCGTCCAGCAGCAAGAGGTCGGGCTCTACCGCCAACGCCCGGGCGAAGCCCACCCGTTGACGCATGCCGCCCGAGAGCTCGCGCGGCCAGGCGTGCTCATAGCCGGTCAGGCCCACCAGGCGCAGCAGCGCTCCCAGCCGCTCGGCGATCGTCTGCGGCGGCAGCCGTTGCGCCAGCAGGCCGAAGGCGATGTTGTCGTACACCGTCAGCCAGGGATAGAGCGCGTAGGACTGAAACACCATGCCGACGTTGGCGCTCGGGCCGTCGACCGGTTTGCCCGCCAGCGTGAGCGTGCCGCTGTCCGGTGGGATCAGCCCGGCCAGCATGCGCAGCAGCGTGGACTTGCCCGAGCCGGATTGCCCCAGAATGGTGACGAACTCGCCGGCGTGCACGGTCAGCGTCACGTCGCGCAGCACGGGTTTGGGGCGCTTGTTTTCGCCGATAAACGTCTTGTTCAGCCGGCGGGCGCTGATAATCACGTCTTGAGTCAGCATGTTGTTCCCCCTTGATCAGTCATATTTGAATTTGGTTTCCGCGATGCGATACAGCGGTTGCCAGACGAAGATGATGCACAGCGCCACCAGCGCGCACATGGCGGCGCAGCCCAGCGCGGACTCCGGGTTCTTGCCGGCGTCGGTGACGACGGAAATGAACGCGCCTAGCCCGGTGGCGCTGAGGGTGGTGCTGCCCCACTGGATCACCTCGGCGGCGATGGCGCTGTTCCAGGCGCCGCCGGCGGCGGAGATGATGCCCGTCACGATGTAGGGGAAGATCGCCGGCAGCATGTAGTAGCGCCACCAGCGGAAGCGGCGCATGCCGAAGGTTTCGCTGACTTCGGTGATCTGCGTCGGAATGGCGGAAACGCCGGCGATCACGTTGAACAACACGTACCACTGGGTGCCCAGCATGATCATCGGGATGGCCCACCAGCCGAGATCCTGATGATAAATGGCGATGAAGGCGGCGATCAGCGGGTAGAAAATGTTGGGTGGAATGGCCGCCAGGATCTGGATGATCGGCTGGAAGATCTTCACCAGCCGCGGATTCATGCCGATCCACACCCCCAGCGGCGTGAAGATCGCCACGCTGAGCAGCATGGCCGCGGCCACGCGCGCGGTGGTGAGCAGCATCCATTCCGGCAGCATGGCGAAGTACTGTTTGGGGAAGTATTCCCACAGCCGGTAACCGAACCAGACGCAGGCCAGCACCACGCCGAGATACCACAGGCTGCGCCACAGCCAGTTCCCCTTGGCGGCGAGCCTGAACAGGCGGTGCAGGCCGAGGGCGTACCACAGCCGCGGCAGCTTGAACAGCCACAGGTCAGCCAGCGCGCGCAGCGTGCGGCCGAGCGCCGCGCCGACGTGCGAAAAGGCCAGACTGTTGTAGAACCACGGATTGCCGAGCGGCCGGCTGGCGGTGACGTCTTCGTATTTGAAGCGCGCGGTGTAGCGCACCAGCGGGCGGAAAACCAGCTGATCGAGCAGCACGATGTTGGCGGCCAGCGCGACGATCGCATACAGGATCGCCGGCACGTTCTGCTGCGCCAGCGCTTCGGCGATATAGGAGCCGACGCCGGGCAGTTCGACCGAGCGATCGCCGACCGGAATGGCCTCGGAGGCCACCAGGGCGAACCAGGCGGCGGATTGCGACACCATGGCGTTCCACAGCAGGCCCGGCACCGAATAGATGAACTCCAGCCGCCAGAAGCGTTGCCACGGGTTGTAATTGAAGCTGCGGGCGGCTTCATCCAGCTCCTTGGGCACGATGCGCAGCGTCTGATACAGCGTCAGCATCATGTTCCAGGCCTGGCCGGTAAACACCGCGAAGATGGCGGTGCACTCCAGCCCCATCACGCTGTGCGGGTAGAGGTTGAGAAAATACACGGTCGTGAAGGTCAGGAACCCTACCAGCGGCACCGACTCCATAAAGTTGACGAAGGGCAGGATCACCCGGCGCAGTGGCGTATAGCGCGCGGCCAGCACGGCGAATACCACAGAAAACAGCAGCGACCAGGCCATGCCGAGGAGAAAGCGCATGCTGGTTCTGAGCGAATAATAAAGCAGGTTCCAGGCATCAAGACTAATGGCAGAGACGTTTTGTTCATTGAAGTCACCGTGCATGTCACCCCAGGCACGAATAAAAAAGGCAATGAAAAAAACACCGATGGCGATAACGATAAAGTCATTTAAATAAGACTTTCTGAAAACAGATGTACCCCGGTTATTTTGCATAACGCAATACCTTATTTTTCCCATAAGAAATCCGTCGGCGCTCGGGGAATATGCCCGGCGACACCAGATAAATACCGCTGTAGCGGTGAGACAGACGTTGTTTTCGCAGCGGGGCGATGGGTGGGCCGGCAGAGTGGGAAAGGCCGTCAGAAGGGGAACGGTTGCCGCATTCCGTGTCTTTCAGAATGCAACGCGGATGGCATTACTGAAAGACGCCCAATAGCATTAGCGTAAAACTAAAACTTTCATCGCCCATGGGGCCCTCCTCGGTTTAAATATGGCAGGGAGAGGGTAATGTTTTTCGCCAATAAAAAGCAATTGGCGCCGCGCGGTTTTTACGGTTGATGTGTAACAGGATAAATATTCATTTTTTAATTGCTATATCCGGAAAATAAAATAACGCATTGTGGTGGCGATAAAGACGGGAAAAATAAATCGCGGCGAAATAAAACGGCGCGCCTGAAGGGTGCGCACCGCCGTAAATCAATAAACCTGCCTGCCGTTGATGCCAGCGGGGAAAATGCCGGTGGCGAAAATATGCCCGTTGGCCTGGATCTGATCGTCGGGCAACATCTCCAGCGGGAACTCGGCCGCCAGGCAGCTGAGAAAGGCGTTGCGATCGTCCGTGGTGGTAAAGCCGATCAGATCGTAGAACAGCAGCGAAGCGATCAGCTGGCGATGTTCCGGGATGCGCCGCAGCAGCGCCGCCGACGGGAACGGCAGGTGGAAGAAGAACGCGCAGGCGTTCAGCAGCCCTTGCTCCTTCAGCGCCTGGGCGCAGGGCAGCAGCTGGTAGTCGTCGATGCAGACGGTATCGCCGGGGCACAGGTGCTCGCAGGCGATATCGGCAAACCGGCGGTTCAGCTGCCGATAGGCGCGGTAGTTTTCCGGCGTGAAGTGCGCCTTCTCCGGCTGGTTGTGGAACACCGGCCACAGGCCGTCGTGGTAATAGCCCTGATAGTGGCGGCGAAACTCCTCGATCGACAGCGGAAAGGTCACCTGATCGTAACCGGCGCGCTGCCGGCAGCTGATCGGGCGCTGCGCGAAATTCTGCACGTCGCCGTTCCAGCCGAGCCACAGCCCCGGTTCGGCATCGGTCGCCAGCGTCTGGCCGGCGCAGGCCAGATCCTTACCGTCGCACTGCTTGTTGGAAATCAGCACCAAACGAGACATGGGGGTCTCCTCATCAGTGAAGGGCGCGCAGGGCGTGTGCCGAACCATCGGCGCGCCAGGGTGCTTGCAGGGCGGGCAGCGTGACGCGCAGGCCGCGCAAGGCCGGATGCGCCAGGCAGCAGCGCGTCAGCCAGCTTCCCAACCCGACGCCGCGGTATTCGGCGCTGACGAACAGTTCGCTCACCGAGGCGAAGGTGGCGTAATCGGTCACCATGCGGGCGAAGCCGAGCAGGTGGCGCTTGCGGTACAGGCCAAAGCACAGGCCGTGGTGCACCAGGCGCTCGGCCGCCGCCCGATCCGGCAGGCTGAGAAAACGTTGGATCGCCTCGATATCCAACAACTGCCGATCGGTGCTGATATGAAAAACGCCTTTGCGCCAGCAGAGTAGCGGCTGCACGGGCGCCCGTTGCGGTTGCATATTCATGATTATCCTCAGGTTAATGAACCGGGGGTTACAGCATCCAGCCGAGTTCGGCGGCGGTGACCTGTTCCTCGAAGCGGCGCAGTTCGGCGCTTTTGCAGGTGTGCCACAGGGTGCAGAACGCCGGGCCGAGCAGCTCACGCAGCGGATCGCTGTGGCGGAACAGCGCCAGCGCCTCCTGCTGGCCGAGCGGCAAGGGCGCGGCGTTGTCGCTCTCGCAGCCGTTGGCGGCGGGCGGCAGCGGCAGCGGGTGTTCCAGCCCGTGCAGCAGGCCGCCGAGCATCACCGCCAGCGCCAGATAAGGGTTGGCGTCGGCGCCGGCCAGGCGGTATTCGATGCGCTGGTTGGCGCTGTCGGCGCAGGGCAGGCGCAGCGCCACCGTGCGGTTGTTGTGGCCCCAGGAGGCGCGCAGCGGCACGTGCATGCCGGGGCGGAAGCGGCGAAACGCGTTGATGTTGGGCGCCAGGATCGCCATCGACGCCGGCATCAGCGCCAGCATGCCTGCCATCGCCTGCTGCATGTTGTCGCTCAGTTCGCCCGGCGCGCCGGTCAGCAGGTTCTCGCCGTGCTCGTTCTGCAGGCTGATGTGGAAATGCAGCCCGCTGCCGGCGGCGTGGGCGCAGGGCTTGGCCATAAAGCAGGCGTGCTGGTGATGTTGCTCGGCAATCTGCCGCGTCAGGCGCTTTAGCGCCATGATCTGGTCGCAGGCTTCCAGCACGCGCCGGCTGTGATGCAGATTCAGCTCGTATTGGCCGGAGGCGGCTTCGGCCACCACGCCGGTCAACGGCAGGTTTTGCAGGCGGGCGTGCCGTTCGATGTCGCTCAGCAGCGCATGGTGGCGCTCGGGCGCATCCACCGCGAAGCTCTGCGTCGGGCAGGCTTCCGCCGCGGCGGGGTGCTGCGGATCCTGCAGGTAGAACTCCAGTTCGGCCGCCACCACCGGGAAGCAGTTGCGCTCGTGCAGGCGCTTCAGCACCCGTTGCAGCACCACGCGCGGCTCCAGCTCGCAGGCGCCGCCGTCGGCATTTTGCATCGTCAGCAGCAGCTGGGCGTGGCGTTCAGGATCGCGCGCGCAGGGGCGCAGCGTGCCGGGCACCGGCAGGCACAGACGGTCCGGCTCGCCCGCCCGCTGCCCCAGCCCGCTTTCTTCAATCACCCGGCCGTGCAGATCCAGGGCGTAGATCGACAGCGGGAAGTAGCAGCCTTTCTCCAGCCCAAAGGCTTCGGCGATCGGCAGCCGCTTGCCGCGCAGCTGGCCGTTCAGATCGTGCAGATAAATATCCAACTGTTCGGTCTGCGGATAGCGCTGCAGGTAGTGTTCCAGCTCTTTGTGGAAGGCGCGCGTTGGCGAAGCGGGCAGCTCCGCCAGCAGCGGATTGAAGCCGATGATATTAGAATGCATGGCGTGCTCCAGAACGACGACCGGTCACGGCCAGAGGCAGGGATAAACGCATGGGACAACTCTCTTGTGAGGCCATAGCGGCGATGTGAAAAGGGTATCTGCGGCGGCAAAAACTGTCTGTAAAAACGCCGTAACGTTAACGGGGCGTGGAATAAAAATGCCGTAAAGAGCGTGGCGGCGTTGGCGGGTTGGCCGCGCCGGCACGGTCTATACTGGCGAGACGGGCCGTTGAAGGAGAGATAACGATGAAGAGAATAGGGCTGCTTATCGTCGCGCTGGCCGCGTTCAACGCCACCGCGTCTTCCCCACAGGCGTGGGCCGAGAGCGAAAGGGCGATGCGCGCCGCCTGCCTGAAAGCCAGCGGGCTAAAAAACGCCAGGGTGGAAGGGGCGATCGTTCACTACGGCGACGACGTCGGCTATTCGGCGCTGTTTATCGGCGGGCGCTATCCGCAGCCGTTTATGAAAAACAAGCCGGGCAGGGAGCTGTGCTTATATCAGCGCGCCACGCAGAAGGCGGCGGTGCAGGCGGTGGAGGGGAGCAACGCGTCTGCTCAACCTTGATGCTTGATGAGGTAAATAAAAATACAGCCCACGGTGGTAATAATGGCCTCTACGAGTAAAAGTATAAAATCCATCGCCAGCCATTTCTGTAGCTCAGGAGAGGCGGTTTTTTGCACGAAATCATAGGTTTTCGCATCGAGCCAAACCTGACCCCTAATCTTGATTTTTTTCCTCTTCAGGATCCAAAGAAACCACTGTACCTTCAATGAGGTACCTAGCATGCCGAGGCCGTCGGCAAAGGCGAGGTAGGGCGGAATAAAATGTCCACTGCCGGCGTAATGTTGATAGAACGCGTCAAACTCTTTTTTATGGCGACGGTAGCCAATGAATTGGATGCAGGCGCTTAAAACCAGCAGCGTTAAGCATAATATGACAAGGGTTTTCATTGAGCAGCCTGAATCACGACATTCTCGCTATTATCATAAAGATCAATGCCATGATGAAGAGCACGCCTTCCAGCGCCAAAAGCGTGCCGTTATTTTTCATCCAGGTCTGCAAGCGTTCAGATGATGAAAGACGAACAAATTCATAGGTCTTGGCGGGAAGATATTGGTTTTTCTTTACCTTGATTTTCTTCCCGCAAAGGATCCATCTGAACCATTGGGCTTTGATGGAAGTACCTAAAGAGCCAAGGCCATCGGCAATTGCGACGTGAGCAGGGACAAAGTGGCCCTGTTGGGTATAGCGTTGATAAAAAACATCGAACTCGCGTTTATAGCGACGAGAGTAAATATATTGAACAAGCCAACAAAGTAAGAGCAGCACGGCTGCAATAAGTGATGCTGTTTTCATAAGCCACCGGCTAAGGTTCAAGGGGCGTTATGCCTTGCTCAAAAAAGCAAAGATACACATCAACGCCAAACCCCCCATTTTCAGCACGCTTAAGATGAAGTCTTTTCGAAGCCAGTTTTTGAGGCGTTGAGATGTGTTTTCATTCACGAATTCGTAGGTTTTTGGGCTCAGAAAAGCGTTTTTCCCTATCTTTATTTTTCTGCCATTCAATATCCAACGGAACCATTGCGCTTTGATAGACACACCGAGCAAACCAAGGTTATCCGCGAAGATGACAAATGGAGGCAAGGGATGGGCGCTTTGTACATAACGTTGATAGAATTCAGAAAATTCTTTTTTATAGCGCCGATAGTAAAGGTACTGAACCAGGGCGCTAATCAATGTCAGAGTGAAGAACAGGACGATAGCGATTTTCATTATTCACCAAAAATGAAACCAGTAATGCTGTCGGCGGCTACATCGCCACCCCAACTGCCAGCTGCGCCACCCAGAGCAGCGCCTGCTATACCGCAAGCTAAAATACCGGTACCAAACGTGGAGGCGCCTAAGACGATACTACAAGCTGTCATTGCTAACATCGCACCACCTTCACCCCCCAAAATCCCCGCCGCAGTACTTGCCGCAAAATGACTGTATCCCTTCACCGCGATCTTGGCGCACTCCTGTTCACGGCCGGTGGTGCAGGCGTTGTAGACGTCGTTGGTGGTGTTCAGCCCACTCAATCCGATGCCTATCCAGCCGCCGGCTTTCATAAACTTGGCCGCACGGCTGGCGCTGTCGACGTAGTTCGAATAGCCCTTGATGGCACCGACGCCGGCGGTGCTCCATTCATGCACCAGCGATTTACTGGAGAGCCCCAGCGCGTGTTTGATTTGCGCATACTCTTTCATATTGAGTTGAGCACGAGTAAGGCGATTCAGTAACGGTTTTAATGTACCGAACAGCCGCGCTCGTTCCACCTGAAACTGCGTGCCAATCAAAGCGCCACTCGTGCGGAACTGATTTTGGTAGGTTTTTTCAATCTCGACCAGGATATTTTTGATCTGGCTGAAGTAGCGTTCTCCGGCATCCGAAGCCAGCCCGACGACCGTTTCCCCATAGCTGGTGAAGGCGGCGATAGCGGCGTAATTGCGGTGCAAGAAGGTGGAGAAATCGCTGTCACCGGCTTTCACCGCTTTGCTGGTGCGGCTCTTGGCCTGCATCAGGGCGGCGATCGGCGTAGATTGATTATGATTGCGCGGATCGGCGACGATCAGCATTTGCCCCGGTTGAACCAGCGGCGTATCGGCATTGAGCTGCATAAAAAAGCGTGCCGCTTCGGATGGCTTGCCACCGAACAGGTAGTTGGCGTGGAAGGCGAGCGGGCCGGTTTGTTGGGCGATGCAATAGCCCGGTGCGATGCTGCTGGACTTCTGTTCCATGTCGAAAAGCCTCCTTATTTTTAGGAAACTTAACATTTTCTACAGGGTGGTAACAGGTTCTGGCTCACGCTCTCGATCGGAGAATCATCTGAAAACAGCGGTATTTCGCTAAATCTGCCACTCCTTTCCTCTTTTCGATTGAATTGCTGAATGGTGTCTTATCGGTTTCTTTTGCGAGTTGCCAGGCAAAACGCCAACGGCGGTCTGGAGAAAATTATATATTCCGGTCTATCGTCTTGTCATAGATTGTACTCTATAATCAGGAGATGCCATGTGGACGGTAATGACAACGGAAGAGTTTGATCGGTGGCTCTGTGAGCAGGATGAATCGACGCAGGAAAAGGTGTTGGCCGCGCTGGTGATGCTCGAGCGTGCCGGGCCTTCTCTCCGGCGGCCTTTTGTCGACGTGCTGAAAGGTTCGTTGCATCCCAACATGAAAGAGCTGCGTATTCAGCACAAAGGGCGGCCGATTCGCGCCTTTTTCGCCTTCGATCCGGCGCGGCAGGCGATTGTGCTGTGTGCGGGCGACAAAACGGGTAATGAGAAGCGGTTTTATAAAGTGATGCTGCCCATTGCGGATGCGCAGTTCACCCAATATTTGATGTGTTATTTCAAGGAGTAACCCATGAGCACCTTAAAGCAACTGCTGGCCTCCCGCACCCCGGAGAGCCGCCGGCGCATCGAGGAAATGGCCGAAGAGATGCTGTTTGAAGCGCACCTGCACCAGCTGCGGGAAGCGCTGAATATTTCCCAACAGGAACTGGCGAAAACGCTGGGCATTTCCCAGCCTTCGGTCGCGGCCATCGAAGGGCGCGGCAACGAGCTGAAGATTTCGACCCTGAAACGCTACGTGGAAGCGATGGGCGGCACGCTGCGCCTGGACGTTGAGCTGCCGGGCGGCAAGCACGTCGGGTTTACGGTCTAAGCGCGGGCTGCGCGCCACTCCCCGCCATTTCCCGTTCGATCACGGTCGCCAGCGCCTGCGCGGCGGAAGAGAGTTGGTGCTGCGCCAGGCGGATCAGGCCCACGCGCCGTTCGATGATCGGGCCGATCAGCGGCACGCAGACCGCCCCCAGCTCATCCATCTGTTGCTCGCACAGCGCCGGCACCGCGCTGGCGCCGAGGCCGTTGGCCACCATGCGCCCGACCGTCACCAGCTGGTGGCTTTCAAACGCCACCTCCAGCGTTCGCCCGCTGCGGGCCAGTTCCTGCTCCAGCAGCAGCCGCACCGCCGATGGCCGCTGCAGGGTGATGAAATCCAGCGTCAGCAGCTCCTTCCAGCTTACCTGCGCCTTGCGCGCCAGCGCCGAATCCTTCGGCACCACCGCCAGAAAGCGATCGCGGCACAGCGGGGTGAAGTGCAGGGTGTCGCTCGGCTCCGGCTCGAAGGCGATGCCCATCTCCACCCGCCCTTCGCGGATCATTTCAAATACCTGCTCGTTGATGACGTCGTGCACCGCCACGTTGATGCCGGCGTAACGATCGCGAAACGCCTTGAGGATCGGCGGCAGCGGGTTGCCGGCGAACGACGGCATGGCGGCGATCGCCACCTTGCCCATCTGCAGGGTGAAGCGCTGGCGCATCGCCTCTTCTGCGTTGTCCCAGTCCGCCAGCAGCTGGCGCGCCATCGGAAAGAAGGTTTCCCCCTCCGGCGTCAGCGTCACCCGGCGGGTGGTGCGCAGCAGCAGCGGCCCGCCCAGCGCGTCTTCCAGCCCACGGATCGCCAGGCTGAGCGCCGGCTGAGAAATATTCAGCCGCTCGCTGGCCTGGGCGAAGTTCAGAGTGTGAGCTACCGCTAAAAACGCGCGTAACTGTTTGATGCTCATTTTCATTTTGGCTGGCGTTAACTCTTTGTTAATTTTCGGTTAACGAATGATTGATAAAAATTCTAAATGAATGCGGCATAAAAACAAAATTAACAAATCATTTTTGTGACCTGAAGATGCCCTCACGCAAGCCAGGGCATTTCGCCCTGCGCCGCAACATGCAGGGGCAACGATATGGCAGGGCTCGACAAACGCGTCGGCAGCTACCAGGAAGCGCTGGCAGGCCTGACGGACAACATGACGGTGCTGGCGGGCGGCTTTGGCCTGTGCGGCATCCCGGAAAATCTGATCGAAGAGATCCGCCGGCGCGGCGTGCGCGGATTGACGGTGGTCTCCAACAACTGCGGCGTCGACGGGTTCGGCCTCGGGCGGCTGCTGGAAACTCATCAGATCCGCAAGGTGGTGGGATCTTACGTCGGCGAAAACGCGCTGTTCGAGCAGCAGGCGCTCAGCGGCGAGCTGGAGGTCGATCTCACGCCGCAGGGCACGCTGGCGGAGAAGATCCGCGCCGGCGGCGCCGGTATCCCGGCGTTCTTCACCGCCACCGGTTACGGCACGCCGATCGCCGAAGGCAAAGAGGTGCGCGAGTTCAACGGCCGCCCTTACATCATGGAAACCGCCATCACCGGCGATTTCGCCATCGTTAAGGGCTGGAAGGCCGATCACTTCGGCAACGTCATCTACCGCCACACCGCACAGAACTTCAATCCGCTGATGGCGACCGCCGGGCGCATCACGGTGGTGGAAGTGGAAGAGATCGTGGCGCCGGGCGAGCTGGATCCGGCGGCGATCCACACCCCCGGCATCTACGTCGATCGGCTGATTCAGGGCACCTTCGAGAAGCGTATCGAACAACGCACCCTGCGGGCATAAGGAGAATTCGCATGCTTACCCGTGAACAAATGGCGCAGCGCGTGGCGCAAGAGCTGAGGGACGGTTACTACGTCAACCTGGGCATCGGCATCCCGACGCTGGTGGCCAACTACGTGCCGGCGGGCATGGACGTGATGCTGCAGTCGGAAAACGGCCTGCTGGGGATGGGCGAGTTCCCGACCGAGCAGCAGCTGGACGCCGACATGATCAACGCCGGCAAGCAGACGGTCACCGCGCGCCTCGGCGCGTCGATCTTCGATTCGGCGCAGTCGTTCGCCATGATCCGCGGCGGCCACGTCGATCTGACCGTGCTGGGGGCGTTTGAAGTGGACGTCGAGGGCAACATCGCCTCGTGGATGATCCCCGGCAAGATGGTCAAGGGCATGGGCGGCGCGATGGATCTGGTGGCGGGGGCGGAGAACATCATCGTGGTGATGACCCACGCCTCGAAGGGCGGCGAGTCCAAGCTGCTGCCGCGCTGCACGCTGCCGCTGACCGGCGCCAACTGCATCCGCAAGGTATTGACCGATCTGGCCTATCTGGAAATTGAAGACGGCGCCTTCGTGCTGCGCGAACGCGCGCCGGGCGTCAGCGTGGCGGAGATTGTCGCCAAAACCGCCGGCCGGCTGATCGTGCCGGAGCAAGTGCCGGAAATGCGTTTCTGAAACGGGAGGTGAATGTGCAACAACGTGAAGTGGTGATCGTGGCGGCAACGCGCACGCCGGTCGGCAGTTTTCACGGCGCGCTGGCGCCGTTGACGGCGGTGGAGCTGGGCACGGCGGCGGTGCAAGGGCTGCTGGCGCAAAGCGGGGTGGCGCCGCAGCAGATCGATGAAGTGATCCTCGGCCAGGTGCTGACCGCCGGCTGCGGGCAGAACCCGGCGCGCCAGACCGCGCTGAATGCCGGGCTGCCCGTTACGACGCCGGCGCTGACCATCAACAAGGTGTGCGGCTCTGGTTTGAAGGCGGTGCATCTGGCGGTGCAGGCGATCCGCAGCGGCGACGCCGAGGCGGTGATCGCCGGCGGCCAGGAGAGCATGAGCCAGTCGCCTTACCTGATGGCCGGCGCGCGCGCCGGCCTGCGCCTCGGTCACGCACAGATGGTGGACAGCGTGATCCACGATGGCCTGTGGGATGCCTTCAACGACTACCACATGGGTATCACCGCCGAGAACCTGGCGGAGAAATACGCCATCAGCCGCGCCGAGCAGGACAGCTTTGCGCTGCGCTCGCAGCAGAAGGCGCAGGCGGCGCAGCAGGCCGGGCGTTTCGCGCAGGAGATCACGCCGGTGACGGTGCCGAAGCCGAAGGGCGAAGCGTCGCTTGTTAAGCACGACGAACAGCCGCGCGACACCAGCCTGGAAGCGCTGGCGCGGCTGCGTCCGGCGTTTCGCAAGGAGGGCACGGTGACCGCCGGCAACGCCTCGTCGCTCAACGACGGCGCCGCCGTGGTGTTGCTGATGAGCGCGGAAAAAGCCGCCGCGCTGCGCTTGCCGGTGCTGGCGCGCATCGCGGGTTACGCGTCGTCGGGCGTCGATCCGGCGATCATGGGCATCGGCCCGGCGCCGGCCACTCGGCGCTGCCTGGAGAAAGCCGGCTGGCGGCTGGAGGAGGTCGATCTGATCGAAGCTAACGAAGCCTTTGCCGCGCAGGCGCTGGCGGTGGGCAAAGAACTGGGCTGGGAGGCGGAGCGGGTCAACGTCAACGGCGGGGCGATCGCGCTGGGGCATCCGATCGGCGCGTCCGGCTGTCGCATTTTGGTGTCGCTGCTGTACGAAATGCAGCGCCGCGGGGTGAACAAGGGGCTGGCGATGCTGTGCATCGGCGGCGGGCAGGGCGTGGCGCTGGCGGTAGAGCGCCCGTAAACAACCGAGGAGGGCACGATGCAGTCATCTGATTATGCGGTACTGGGCGCCGGATTGATGGGGGTGGGCATCGCCACCCACTTTATTCGCCACGGCCATGAGGTGCTGCTGTATGACCCGGATCCGCAGCGCCGGGTGGAGGCGCCGGCGGTGGCGAGCGGCATTCTGGCCGAGCTGAGCGACGTCGGGCAGTTTGATAACGATGAGCGCGACGCGGCGCTGGCGCGCCTGCGCGTGACCGGCGAGCTGAACGACGTGGCGCGCGCCCGGCTGCTTATTGAGGCGATCCCGGAACGGCTCGAGCTGAAGCACGCGCTGTATGAGCAGTTGGAAGGGCTGATCGCCGACGACGCGGTGATTGCCAGCAACACCAGCGGCCTGCCGCCGGACGAGCTGGCGGCGCGCATGACCCACCCGCAGCGCCTGCTGATCGCCCACTTCTGGCACCCGCCGCACCTGATCCCGCTGGTGGAGATCGTGCCCGGTCGCGCCACCGATCCGCGCCATCTGGCGGCGGTGCAGGCGCTGCTCGGCGGGATGGCGCTGGAGGCGGTGCTGCTGGAGCGCGCCGCGCCGGGGTTTGTCGGCAACCGGCTGCAGTTTGCGGTGCTGCGCGAGGCGCTGCACATCGTCCACAGCGGCATCGCCAGCGCCGAGGTGGTGGATCAGGTGATGCGCGCCTCGCTGGGGCGGCGCTACGCCATGGTCGGCCCGCTGGAGGCCGCTGACATGACCGGGCTGCCGACGGTGGCGGACATCGCTCGCCACCTGTTCCCTGAACTGGCGACCGGCGACGAGATGATGGCGTTGGTGGAACAGCGGCTGCAGCGCGGCGATACCGGCCAGCGCAGCGGCCGGGGATTTTATCTTTGGGATGACGCACGCAGGGAACGCATTCAACGGCGACGGGCGCATCAGCTGCGCTTTGCGCTGAAACCGTAATTTCGCACTCCGTACCTGACAATAACAACGATACTGAGGTGACCGATGAGCGTTTTGATTGCCCTGGCAGCACTGGGATTACTGATGCTGGCCGCCTATCGCGGCTACAGCGTGATTTTGTTCGCCCCGATCGCCGCGCTGGGCGCGGTGCTGTTGACCGATCCCGGCGCGGTGGCGCCGACTTTCACCGGGCTGTTTATGGAGAAGATGGTCGGCTTCGTGAAGCTCTACTTCCCGGTGTTCCTGCTGGGGGCGGTGTTCGGCAAGCTGATCGAGCTGTCCGGCTTCTCCCGTTCGATCGTCGCGGCGGCGATCCGCATTCTCGGCCGGCGTCACGCCATTCCGGTGATCGTGCTGGTGTGCGCGCTGCTGACCTACGGCGGGGTGTCGCTGTTCGTGGTGGCGTTCGCGGTCTATCCGTTCGCCGCCGAGCTGTTCCGCCAGAGCGGTATCCCCAAGCGGCTGATCCCGGCCACCGTGGCGCTCGGCGCCTTCTCCTTCACCATGGACGCCTTGCCGGGCACGCCGCAGATCCAAAACATCATCCCGACCAGCTTCTTCGGCACCAATGCCTGGGCCGCGCCGTGGCTGGGGCTGATCGGCTCGCTGTTCATCATCGCGGTCGGTCTGCTGTATCTTGAACGCCAGCGGCGCAAGGCGCAGCTGAAGGGAGAAGGGTACGGCTCCGATCTGCTGAACGAGCCGGAAACCCCGGACGACATCAACCTGCCGAACCCGCTGATCGCCATCCTGCCGCTGATTTTGGTCGGGGTATTCAACCTTGGCTTCACCCATTGGATCCCGCAGTGGTACGGCGCCAGCCACGAGCTGACGCTGCCGGGGCTGGCCAAGCCGATCACCACCGACGTGGCGAAGATCACCGCCATCTGGGCGGTGGAAGCGGCGCTGGTGTCGGGTATTCTGCTGGTGGTGGTGTTCGGCTTTCGCAATATTCGCGGCCGGCTGGCGGAAGGCAGCAAGACGGCGGTCGGCGGCGCGATCCTGGCGGCGATGAACACCGCCTCCGAATACGGCTTCGGTGCGGTGATCGCCGCGCTGCCGGGCTTTTTGGTGCTGTCGCAGGCGCTGTCGGCGATCCCCAACCCGCTGCTGAACGAAGCGATCAGCGTCACCCTGTTGGCCGGCATCACCGGATCGGCTTCCGGCGGTATGAGCATCGCGCTGGCGGCGATGTCCGACAGCTTTATCGCCGCCGCCCATGCGGCACAGATTCCGCTGGAGGTGCTGCACCGGGTGGCCTCGATGGCCAGCGGCGGCATGGACACCTTGCCGCACAACGGTGCGGTGATCACCCTGCTGGCGATCACCGGCCTCAGCCACCGGCAGGCCTATGGCGGCATCTTCGCCATCACCCTGATCAAGAGCGCCGCGGTGCTGTTCGTGATCGGCGTGTTCTACCTGACCGGCATTGTTTAAAGGAGCGATACCATGAGTGTACAAGGCAAAACCGCGCTGGTGACCGGCTCGACCAGTGGCATCGGCCTCGGGATAGCGTCCGTGTTGGCTGCCGCCGGCGCGCGCGTGATCCTCAACGGCTTCGGCGACGTGGAGCAGGCACAAGCTCAGGTCGCGCGGCTGGGCGCCGCGCCGGGGTATCACGGCGCCGATCTCGGCGATGCGGCCCAGATAGCGGACATGATGCAGTATGCCGAACGCGAGTTCGGCGGCGTGGACATTCTGGTGAACAACGCCGGCATTCAGCACGTGGCGCCGCTGGATCAGTTCCCGGTGGAGAAATGGAACGCCATCCTCGCCATCAACCTGTCGGCGGTGTTCCACACCTGCCGATTGGCGCTGCCGGGGATGCGCGAACGCAACTGGGGGCGTATCATCAACGTGGCGTCGGTGCACGGGCTGGTGGCGTCGAAAGACAAGTCGGCCTATGTGGCGGCCAAGCACGGCGTGGTGGGGCTGACCAAGACGCTGGCGCTGGAGACCGCGCGCACGCCCGTCACCTGCAACGCCATTTGCCCCGGCTGGGTGCTGACGCCGCTGGTGCAGCAGCAGATCGACAAACGTATTGCCGCCGGGACCGACCCGCAGCGGGCGCGCGATGAGCTGTTGGCGGAGAAGCAGCCTTCGCAAGCGTTCGTCACGCCAGAGCAGCTCGGCGAGCTGGCGCTGTTCCTGTGCAGCGATGCGGCGGCGCAGGTGCGCGGCGCCGCCTGGAACATGGACGGCGGTTGGCTGGCGCAGTAGTGAATTCTCTCTCTCGGAGCGCGCAACGCGCTCCGTCGTTATTTCCCGCCATGAGTTAATTCCTCTGCGTGACGGTTTACCTGCGGCAATAATATTTATTTGTTATTTGCTATTTTTATTCCCGGATAATCACGCCGGTTTATTTTGGGTGAAACGTGCGGATTGGTTTATTTTGTGCTGCGGTTATTACACTATTTTTCTTCGCGTTACAGATGAACACGTTTTTGCTGAAATTAAATCCAACCTGAAATAATGACAGGTTATGGCGTGAATTTTTATATCTTGCGTGCGCTGTTCACATCGGTTAATTATTTCTGCGTGGCTTAAGACCACCGTGTTTATAACAATAATTTTTTCGGGCAGGGGTAATAATGAGAAAAAATACAACGCCAATATTCATTGGCGGCGTCTTGCTGTCGGCGTTATCCGCCGGCGCACAGGCCGAGATCACCATTCTGGATAAAAACCCGCAGAGCAATGTGTTGCTGGCGCCGCTCAGTATAAAAGTGGGCGGCAGCATTCGCCCCGAGTGGATCTTCAATAACGGCCCGGAGCCGGGCTATGACAAAAACGGCCACGACGGCGGCACGCGTTTTCGCTTCAGCGGCGACTATGCGCTGACGCAGGATACCTCGATCATCGGCTATTACGAGTGGGGCGTCGATCTGGCGCACGCGCTCAGCTGGGACGGGCACTATAACGAAGACGGCAAGCGCGACTATCAGCGCCAGCTGTACGCCGGTTTCAAAGACGATCGTTACGGCACCCTGACCTACGGCCATCAATACGGCATCTATTATTCAGTGGTCGGCATCAAAAGCGACGTCTGGGATAACGATGGCCATGCGGGCGGCACCGGCATCGGTATTTCCGGCGACTACGACGGCGGCAATAAACCGAAAAACAGCATCAAGTACACCAATGATTTCGGGCCGGTAACGCTGTATGCCAACTATTTATTGCCGGAAGACGATCTGCACACCGCGGATAACCTGATTTATCGCCGCAAGGGCGGGGGCGGGTTGGGCTTCGATTACAAGGTGACGAAAGATTTCACCTTCAGCGCGGCCTACAGTTATACCGACGCGAAGATCAAAGACAATCTGTACAGCGAAAAGGATTATCACCAGCAGCTGTCCGGCACCGCGTTGACCTGGCAGCCGAACAACTGGTACATCGTCGGCACCGCCAGCTACTACAAAGACTATGTGCCAAGCACCCGCCAGCGCACGCTGTCGCACTTCTTCGCCGGTGACGGCTACGGGCTGGAAGGCTTCGTCGGTTACACCTTCAATATCGACAAGCCGTTCCTCAAATCGATCCAGCCTTACGTGGCGGCGGACTCGCTGCGGCTGAAGGGTGACGAGGCGTATCACGCCAACCACGTTTACCTCGGCGCGGGCACCACCATCGGTTACGGACTGTCGGTGTATGTGGAGCGCACGCTGGCCAACAGCAGCGACGACGAGCCGGACTCCACCTGGATTACGGTGTTCTACGACTTCTGATTCTCACCTGCTTCAAGCCGGCGCCTGCGCCGGCTTTTTCACATGGTAATTGCGCCGCCCAGGGTCTCTCCAGAGGCGTTTCGCTCCGCCAGGTAGCGCGCCGGCGGTTTGCCTACCGCCTTTCTGAACATGGTGACGAAGCCGCTGGCGCTCTCGTAGCCCAGATCCAGCGCCACCGTCTGTACGCTCTCGCCCTGCGTCAGGCGCTGCAGCGCCAGCATCACGTGCAGCTGGCGCCGCCAGTGGCCGAAGCTCATGCCCATCTGCTGTTGCAAGGTGCGGCTGAGGGAGCGCTCGCTCATGCCGATGCGCTGCGCCCACTGCCCGAGGGTGGATTTGTCCGCCGGGCTGCTCAGCATGCCTTCGGTCAACTGCCGAATGCGCGCGTCGTCGGACACCGGCAGATGCAGGTTCTCGATCGGCGCGGCCGCCAGCTGGTCCAGCAATACCGCCGTCAGGCGCCCTTCGGCGCCCTGTTCGTCGTAGAGCGGCTCGAAGGTGCTGGCCTGCAGCAGCAGCTCGCGCAGCAGCGGCGAGACCGACAGCGTGCAGCAGTTTTGCGGCAGACCGGCGGCGGCATGTTGATCGACGAACAGGCAGTAGGCCTCGGTGGAGCCGGCGCCCTGAGCGTTGTGCAACACGTTGCCCGGCATCCACAGCGCGCACTGCGGCGGCACCAGCCACAGCCCGTTTTCCACTTCGCAGCGGATCATGCCGCGTACCGTGTAGATCAGCTGCGCCTTCTGATGGCGGTGCGGCTCGACTTCCCAGTCCTGCTCGAGGGTCGAACCTTGCAGGGCAAACAGCGGGCGCGGCACCTGATCGATATCCAGACAGTGGCGGGGGATCTGTACTTTCATGAGAACAATTCTCAATTTGGCGGAATTGAAAAGTATTATGTCCTGATTGCGCAATGTGGTCTAGCGCCGGTGCCGATAAAGTAAGCGCCAGTCCTAAACCATTTCCTGAGGAAACTGATTATGTCATTGGATACCGCCGATTTTCCGCTGGTATGGATGCGCCAAAACGGGCGCGATACCCAGGCCGAACTGGCCGAATTCAGCGCGCTGCTGGCGCGCGCCGAACCCTTTGTCCTGATGACCGACCGCAGCGTCGGCGATGAAGAACAAGAACATGACCGCGATGCCCGCACCCAGGTCGCGCTGTGGAAGCGCGATAACCGTGAGGCGCTGAAGCTGTGGGTGAAAGGCATGATCATGCTGGAACCGGACGACGCCAAACGCGCGGCGGCGGAAGAATTCGCCGAATACGGCGCCAAGTTCTGGGGCTATCCGGTGCTGGTGGCCGCCGATGAAGCCGCAGGGCGGGTATTGGCGCAGACATTATTGTTAAAATAAGGGGAATACCATGCACCAGCAACAGGTGATTGAACAGCTGCTGGCCTGGATCGAGCAGAGCCTGGATCAGCCGCTGACGCTGGACGACATTGCCGCCAAGTCCGGCTACTCCAAGTGGCATTTGCAGCGGATGTTCAAGCAACATACCGGCCATATTCTCGGCACTTACGCCCGCCGCAGAAGGCTGACCGCCGCCGCGCGCGAACTGCGCCTGACCGGCACCAGCGTGGCCTGCATCGCTGATACTTACCAGTTTGATTCGCAGCAGACCTTCACCCGTTGCTTCCGCAAACAGTTCGGTCTGCCGCCGGCCAGCTATCGCCGCAGCCAGGATTGGTCGAGCTACGGCCTGCAGCCGCCGCTGCGGCTGACCGAAACGCCGTTGCCGCAGGCCGACATCGTGACGCTGCCCGCCATGCAGCTGGTGGGCAACACCCAGCGCCGCAGCTTTACGCTGGGGCAGCTGGCGGCCTCCAAGTGCGAGCTGCGCCGCCACGCCTGGCGGCAGCTGCTGCAGCCGCAGGCGCTGCCGGAGGTGGTATACGGCCTCACCAGTCTGGAGGTCGACAGGCAACGCCGGGGTAATCCGCGCATGGCCTATACCGCCGCTCTGCCGGACGAAGGGGCGATGGGGGAGCGGGTGATTATCGAACAGGGGGAGTATGCCCGTTTCACCTATCAAGGGCAGGCGGAAGGGTTACAAAACTTTATCGTGCGGCTGTACGACACCGCGATGCCGCAGATGAACGCCATCCGTCGGCCGGGGCAGGATATCGAGCTTTTCTACCCGGCGCAGGAGGGCCGCTGCCCGCTTGGCGGCGCGGCGATCCGCTGCGAATATCTGATCCCGATCCGGCGGGTAGAAGCGTTGGCCGCCGCCGGTTAGGCGGCGGTTCTCGCAAAAAATCGCCTTCGTGGCGCTTCAGGTTACAAAAAATTGCGATATTACATCGGTAATGGTTCACACTTTGATTGATGTGCACATATAATGCGCATCCGGTCAAATCCCCTCCCTGTATTTCAGGCCGCAGCGCTTGGCTGCCGGCTGAAACCCATCGGGGTCAAAGTGGCCGTAGAAACCGATCCTCCTAATCGCCAGTGGCCTTGACCAACACGAAGATGAAAATGAGCATTCGCGCGTTATTAACCCTGTTTACGGCACTGGTTGCATTCAGCCAGGCTGCCTTCGCCGTCGTTTACCCGCTGCCGCCAAAAGACAGCCGTTTGGTGGGCGAAAATATCCAAATCACCGTACCGGAAGACAGCAAACTGCCGCTGGAAAGCTTCGCCGCCCAGTATCAGATGGGGCTGAGCAACATGCTGGAGGCCAACCCGGGCGTGGATCCGTTCCTGCCGAAGGCCGGCAGCACCCTGACCATCCCGCAGCAGCTGATCCTGCCGGACGCGCCGCGTGAAGGCATCATCATCAACAGCGCCGAAATGCGTCTGTACTACTACCCGAAAGGCTCCAACACCGTGGTGGTGCTGCCGATCGGTATCGGCCAGCTGGGTAAAGACACCCCGCTGAACTGGACCACCACCGTGCAGCGCAAGAAAGACGGCCCGACCTGGACGCCGACCGCCAAGATGCGCGCCGAGTACGCGGCCGACGGCGAGATCCTGCCTGCGGTGTTCCCGGCCGGCCCGGACAACCCGATGGGGCTGTATGCGCTGTATGTCGGCCGCCTGTACGCCATCCACGGCACCAACGCCAACTTCGGCATCGGCCTGCGCGTGAGCCACGGCTGCGTGCGTCTGCGCGCCGACGACATCAAGTACCTGTTCGAGAACGTGCCGGTCGGCACCCGCGTGCAGTTCATCAACGAACCGATGAAAGCCACCGTCGAACCGGACGGCTCGCGCTACGTGGAAGTGCACAACCCGCTGTCGGCCAACGAAGAGCAGCTGCAATCCAAAGATCCGGTGCCGCTGACCATCTCCGCGCCGGTCGGCAAAGTGCTGATGGACGCCGGCGTCAACCAGAGCGAAGTGGACGCGGCGATCAAGGCCCGTTCCGGTATGCCGGTGAAAGTGAACTGATCGCCTTCCGGCCTCAGTGAAAATGCCAAAAAGACGCCTGCGGGCGTCTTCTTTTATGCCCGTAAAACATGCTGTTGCGTGTGCGTGCGCAATGATGCCCTCAACGTTGCACTGAAAGAAGTCATTATGCGCGTCATCATGCAAATCGGGTTTCTCATGGTGGTCGTCATCAATGTTTAAAGCGATGCTGGCGGGGAGGAATGCACTGGAAAAGTGTCTCACTAAGTGCTACGTTTTTACGGGAAGCCCATCGCAATGCGTACATTTAAAACTTGTTGGTTTAGCAGGAAAGCTCGTGCTCACGGCATCACCGATAAGGCGTTGTGTCGGGCAGTAAAAGACGTGCAACGGGGTTTGGCTACAGATTTAGGCGGTGGCGTATTTAAAAAACGTCTTAATCATAATCGCGACCGCGCGTTGGTATTAGCGAAAAATGGTCGGCACTGGGTGTTTGTTTTTTTGTTTGCCAAGCAGGCCCAGACCAATATTACAGGGGCAGAATTACACGCTTTTCGCAAGTTAGCCATGCAGTTTGGCGCGTTGAGCGACGACCAGGTCGAGTCCCTGGTTGTGAAAAAAGAATGGATGGAGATTTGCCATGAAGCAGGAAAAAACGTTTCGGAGTCAGGCCTTTGAGGCGATTCACAGCGCCGCTGAAGGATTGCATCGTGCTGGCGCCATTTCTCTGGAAACCCTACGCAGTTTTGATGAGTCTTGCCTTGCGCCGGTCGAGATGTTGCAGCCCCAGGAGATCAAAGCGTTGCGCGAGCAGTTACGTTTAAGCCAACCGGTTTTTGCCCGTTATCTGAATACCAGCGTGTCGACCATACAGAAATGGGAGACGGGGGTGAAACGGCCGGGCGGCGTGTCGCTTAAGCTGCTTTCGATCGTACGCAAGCACGGGCTTGAGGTCTTGTTGTAGTGACCGTCTGGGCTGTCACTATTATCACATTATCCCCTCTGGCTTTGGTTCTCTGAAATGCCCACCTCGCAATTATTCCAATAAAAACTATAGCTAATTAATAAGTTATATCTCTCTCGTTATCCCATGCCATTGAAAAAATTCTCGCAAAAAATCCACACTGTGAAAATAAGATCACACAAGCGTAACAAAAGGTAAACAAACCCCTCCTATATTGGCTGCTTCGCTTTTGGGAGGGAGTGTCATGCGTAACTGGAACGAACCGAAAAAGAACAAAGCGCACATCGAACTGATCCCGATGATCGACGTGATGATGTTTTTATTGGTGTTTTTCGTCTTGATTAGCCTGAACGTCATTCCTGCGCTCGGGTTGAAAACGCAGCTGCCGTCCGCCGGCAGCGCGCAGCAACTGAAACCGCAGAAGAAAGCGATCATCACGCTGGGGGCCGACGAACAGCTGCAGCTGGATGGCCAGCCGATCGCGCTCGACGCGCTGGTCAACACGCTGAAGCAACAGCAGCAGGCCAACCAGACCACCACCATCATCGTCAACAGCGACAAGGGCGTGGCGGTCGAGCGGCTGGTGGCGGTGATGGACAACCTGCGCCAGGGCGGTTTCTTCTCCGTCTCCATCGCGACACGGAAGCTGTGACATGTATCTGCTCTATCGCTCACGTCATCTTTTCAGCTGGTTGCCGGCGCTGATTGTCGCCGGTTGCCTGCTGTTCGCCAGCCAGCAGGCGGCGCTGAAGATCCAGCCGCGCTACGACGAAACCGCCATCGAACTGGCGCTGGTGGAGCCTGAACCGGCGCCTGAACCTCAACCGGAAACGCCGCCGGAGCCTCAGCCAGAACCGCCGCCGCCCGAGCCGGAGCCGATCCCCGAACCGGTAGTGCCGGCGCCGGAGCCGATCGTGGAAGCCAAGCCGGTGCCGAAACCGCAGCCGAAGCCCAAACCCAAACCGGTGAAAGAGAAAGCTAAACCGGTAGAGAAACCTAAACCGACGCCGGCGCCCGCCGCCCCGCGCGCGCTGGTCAGCAAACCGGCGGCGCAGCCCGCACCGGCCGCCCCGGCGGCGCCGAAGGTGAATGCGCAGGCGATCGAAAACGGCTATCTGCTGGCCTTGCGCCGCGAGCTGGAACAGCGCAAGCGCTACCCAAGCGGGCGGCAGGCCTCGCTCGAGCGCCCGCAGGGCAACGTCGAAGTGTGGCTGGAGGTCGATCGCAGCGGCCGGGTGCTCTCTTCCGGCATCGCCAACAAAGCCGCCAACATGCTGCTGAATCGCGCGGCGATGAGCAGCCTGCAAAGCATCAGTTCAGTGAAGCCGTTCCCGAGCGAGGCGTTCGCCGGGCAAACAACCAAAAGATTTACCGCGACGTTCAATTATCAGGCGCCTTAGCGCAAGGGTTAACCGTTTGATTTTTATGGGATGCACACAATGAAATCGTTTAATCGTTCTGGGATCTATCTGGCGGTGATGTCGGCGATGCTGCCGGGCGCCGCGCTGGCGGCCGACGCCACCGATGTCGGCACCATCAGCGTCAAGGGGCAGTCGCTCGGCGGCGGCATGATGGTGCAGGATGACAGCGCCAAGGCGCGCTCCACCGTCACCAAAGAAGCGATGGACAAAATGCCGTCGGCGGCCAACGCCATCGATAAGCTGAAATACACGCCGGGCCTGAACGTCAACAGCAACGACGCCAGCGGCCTGAGCGGCGTGGACTACACCATGCGCGGCATGAACTCGGATCAGATCGGCCTGTCGATGGACGGCATCCCGATCAACGACTCCGGCAACTACGCGGTATACCCGAACCTGCTGGGCGATGCGGAGAACCTGGAAGAGGTGTTCGTCACCCAGGGCTCCTCCGAAGCGGACGGCCCGCACATCGGCTCGAGCGGCGGCAACATCGGCCTGGTGACGCGCCGCCCGGCGAAAGACTTCGGCGGTTTCCTCAAACAGACGCTGGGCAGCAATAACCTGAGCAAAACCTTCGCCCGTCTGGAGACCGGCGAATACAACGGTTTCAGCAACTGGATATCTTATTCGCACACCGAGGCGAAGAAGTGGCGCGGCGAAGGGCGCCTGTACTCCGACAAGTTCGAGATGAACTCGCTGTATGAAGACGGCAACGGCAACAGCAGCAATCTGGTGATGAAGTACAACCGCCAGAACAACACCAACTACAACACCCTGAGCAAGGCGCAGTTCCAAAACGATGGGCGTGGTACCGATTACGCCACCACGCCGGAGTACAACAGCAAAGGGCAGTTGAACAAGTATTACAAGATCGAACGCAACCCGTTCGAGAACTTCACGCTATCGTTCACCCAGAAACTGCAGCTGCGCGACGACCTGTCGCTGACCCTGCAGCCGTATTACTACTGGGGCAACGGCGGCAGTTTCAACGGCCAGACGGCCTCGGTATTGTCCAGCACGTCGGACAGAGCCGGGCAGTATGACCTCAGCAACCTGCAGTCCAACACCTATTACCGCCCGTCGTGGACCCAAACCTGGCGGCCGGGCATCACCACCAAGCTGAAGTGGGACATCAACGAGCAGCACAGCCTGGATATCGGCTACTGGTATGAGCGTGCGCGCCAGCTGCAAACCCAGCCGTTCATCAGCATCAAGGACGACGGCAACCCGGCGCAGATTTGGGGAAAACCTGGCGGCTCCGATCAGGTGAAGGACGCCAACGGCAATACGGTGCAGGGGCGCAACCAGTACACCATCACCCCGGCGCAGAAGGTGTGGCTGCAGGATACCTGGTTCGCCACGCCGGACTGGACCTTCGTCGGTGGCCTGGCCTATCAGTATGTGGAGCGCAAAGGGGACAACCGCGGTAGCCTGTACAACGTGCCGGAGAAGCGCAAAGCCACCTATCATGAATTCCTGCCGAACTTCAGCGCCAGCTATAAGGTGAATCAGGAAAACCAGGTGTTCTACAACCTGACGCGCAACATGCGCACGCCGCCAAACTACGTGCTGTACAACGTCGGCGACTCGCTCAGCACCAAGCCGGAACTGAGCTGGAACCACGAACTGGGCTGGCGTTTCCAGCAAGAGGACATGCTGCTGAGCGCCACGCTGTTCTACATGCGCTACAGCGATCGCCAAATCTCCACCACCAACGCGGCCGGCGACTACGAGATGATGAACATCGGCAACGTGGAGAACAAAGGGCTGGAGCTGGAGTGGAGCGGCCAACTGCCGCATAACTTCAACTACTACACCTCGTATACCTACACCGAATCGAAGCAGAAGAACGACATCGTCAGCAACGGCGGGCTGCCGCTGCCGACTTCCGGCAAAGAGGTGCCGAACGTGCCGAAAAACCTGCTGAACATGACGCTGGGTTATGACGACGGGCTGTATTACGGCAGCGTCAGCGGCAAGTACGTCAGTGCGTTCTACGGCGATCTGACCAACGACGAGAAGATCGGCGGCCGCACGGTGTTCGATCTGGCGGCGGGGGTGCATCTGCCGGTGGACAAGAAAATCGTCAAAAGCGCCGCGCTGCGTTTTGGCATCAGCAACCTGTTTGACAAGGAATACCTGACCTCGGTGCGCACCACCACCTTCAACGCGGCGCCTTACGGCGGCGTGAGGGCCAGCACGCCGTATTACAACGTCGGCGAAGAACGCACCTTCAGCGTCTCGCTGGAAGCCACCTTTTAACTGAATGCCCCGCCGCCTGCCGGGCGCGGGGAAGAGGACCCCTGTATGGACGCCAATCTGTTGCACGACATTATTTTCTACGTGATGTACGCCGCGCTGGCGATTGCGCTGGTGATCATCATCGAACGCACGCTGTACTTCGCCTACACCCAGCGCCAGGCGCGCCGGCTGGAGCAGGCGCTGACGCCGGACGTGCGCCGCGCCGCCGATCTGCCGGACGAGCTGACCCAGCGCAATAGCCTGCCGATGTCGGTGATCGCGCCGGTACTGGCGCAGAAACACCACGCCGGTGACCGCGAGGCGATCGGCGATCTGATCGACGCCCAGTACCTGCTGAGCAAGCCGCCGATGGCGCGCGGCCTGTGGCTGCTGGAAACCGTGGTCACCGCCGCGCCGCTGCTGGGGCTGCTGGGCACGGTGATGGGGATCATCGAAACCTTCAAGGCGCTGGCCGCCTCGGGGGTGTCCGAGCCGAGCCTGGTGTCGGCCGGGATGGGCACCGCGCTGTACGCCACTGGCCTCGGCATCGCCATCGCGCTGCTGTGCCTGGTGGCCAACAACTTCCTGCAGAGCCGCATGGAGCGCATCAACGAACTGCTGAAGGTGCTGCTGATCCGCGCCGGCCAACCGGCCAGCCGCCCGGAGAGCGGCAGCGGCGAACAATGGGTTGACAGCGGGGCGCCGCGCTATGCCTAATGGCCATCCAGTACGGCGGCCGCGCGGCCGCCTTTATACGGCATTGTGGGGCGGTTGTTTGTTGATGTTGAGCCAGAGCGCCGCGGCGCGTTTTGCTATTCCCGGCTATGAGCTGGTGTACACCGCACCGGTGGAAACCGCGCTGCAGGCCGACGATCTGCGTAACACCGCCGAGGTGTGGCGCGAGATGTTCGACGCGGCGAAAACCCGCATCGATCTGGGGCAGTTCTACGTGGCGAATCAGGACGGTTCGCTGCTGGACGGCGTGCTGCAGCACCTGAAGGCGGCCGGCGAACGCGGGGTGAAAATCCGCTTTTTGCTGGAAGAGAAGGGCCTTCGCATGTCTACCGCCGAGACGCTGGAACAGCTGAAGGCGATCCCCAATCTGGAGCTGCGCATCATTCCTTACCAGAAGCTGAGCGGCGGCATTCTGCACGCCAAATATCTGCTGGTGGACGGCGAGCAGGCGTTCGTCGGCAGCCAGAACTTCGACTGGCGTGCGCTGGAACACATTCACGAAACCGGGCTGCGCATCAGCGACGCCAAGGTGGTGGGGCAGATCCAGGCGATCTTCGAGCAGGATTGGCAGGCGCAGGCGCTGTTGGCGCAGGATAAGCCGGTGCCGGCGCTGCCCGATTCGCCGCCGACGGCGCAGCCGCAGGGCAACTATCTGGCGGCCAGCCCGCGCGCCTACAACCCGGCGGGGGTGATTGACTCACAGGCCGAGCTGCCGCGCCTGCTGGCCGGCGCCAAGCGGCGGGTGCGGGTGCAGGTGATGGACTACGCGCCGCTGTCGTTCGGCCCGGAACGCAGCCGCCCCTTCTATGCGGTGATCGACAACGCGCTGCGCAGCGCGGCGGCGCGCGGGGTGCAGATCGAGCTGATGGTGGCCAACTGGAACACCAAAAAGCCGGATATTGCCTGGCTGAAGAGCCTGGCGCTGGTGCCGAATGTGCAGATCAAGGTGGTGACCATTCCGCCGGCCAGCAGCGGCTTCATTCCGTTCGCCCGCGTCATCCACAGCAAGCTGATGACCATCGACGATGAGATTGCCTGGGTGGGCACCAGCAACTGGACCGGCGGCTATCTGGACAACTCGCGCAATCTGGAGCTGGTGATGCACAGCGCGGCGATGAGCGGGCGGTTGGACAAGCTGTACCAACAGCTGTGGAACAGCGTCTACGCCGAACCGTTGCGGCTGGATTACGACTACCCGCCGCCCAAGCCGGGCGGAGAATCCTGATGAGCAGGGCGCGGTTCACCTCCGCGCCCTGTGTTTTTTAGCGCCGCCAGCCGGCCTTCTCCAGCGCCGTCACCAACTGCTCGGCGCTCAACCCTTCCGCCCGGTGGCCGTTGCCGCTGACGGTATTGGCCGCCAGCAACGCATTCACGATCGCTTCTTCCACCGCTTCCGCCGCGGCGGCGAACAGCGCCGAAATATAGTCGTTGTTCACCATGCGCAGCGGCGTGGTGAAGGCGCCTTTGTTGGCGTAGTCGGCGGGCGGCAGGCCGTCGTTGCCGGTAGCGAAGGCGATGAAAATGTCGCCGCTCGAATCCTCGGTGCCGCCGCCGGTGCGGGCGATGCCGATGCTGGCGCGCTGCGCCAGCCGCGCACACTGGTGCGGCAGCAGCGGCGCGTCGGTCGCCAGCGCCACCACGATGGAGCCCATGCCGGGATGCGGCAACTGCGGCGTGAACGGCGAGGGGAGATGCCCCAGATGCCGGCCTACCGGGTAACCGCCGACCAGCAGCGACTCGCGCTTGCCGTGGTTGGCCTGCACGATGGCGCCCACCGTCCAGCCGCCCTGATCGGCGGGCAAGCGGCGCGACGCGGTGCCGCTGCCGCCTTTGAATTCATGGCAGATCATGCCGCTGCCGCCGCCGACCGCGCCCTCCTGCGGCAAGCCGCCCCGGGCCGCCTGCTGCGCCTGGCGCACGTGCTCAGCCTTGACGTGAAAGCCGTTGATGTCGTTGAGCAGGCCGTCGAAGGTTTCCATCACCACCGGCATATTCCAATACACCGCGTTATCGCCCGCGGGCAGCGTTTCACGCTCCAGCGCGATCAGCGCATCGCGCACCACGCCCACGCTGTGAGTGTTGGTGAAGGCGATCGGGCTGGTCAGCAGGCCCGCTTCGCGCACCCATTCCAGGCCGGTGGCGTCGCCGTTGCCGTTCAGCACGTGCACCCCGGCGAAGCAGGGCGCGTGGCGCGCGGAACCGGGGCGCGGTTCGATCACCGTCACGCCGGTGTGCACGCTGCGTCCGTCCGCCAAATCGGCATGGATGCTGGCATGGCCGACGCGCACGCCGGGCACGTCGGTGATGGCGTTCAGCGGGCCGGGCGTGCCCTGTCCGATGATAATGCCCAGATCCTGAGCGCGCTGCGTCATGGTTATTCTCCTTCTATTGAGGGGGCGGCGAGGGGCGCCGGTTGGCGGCCGCGCAGATGGTTCAGCGCCAGCCCGAAGCCGATGATGCCGGCAATGATAATAAAGTCTTTCAGGCTGCTGGCGATCAAAATCGTCCACAGCACGTACAGGCAGCACAGCAGCGCCACCACCACCGGCAGCGGCCACAGCGGCATCAGGTACGGGTGGTGGAAGTGGCGGCGACGGCGGCTGATCAGCGCCGCCACCGCCATGATGATGTACACCAGCAGCAGCAGGATCACGGTGAACGAGGTCAGCGATTCGAGATCGGAGCAAAACGCCAGCAGCGCCGACGGCACGCCGAACAGCAGGGTGGCGATCCAGGGAGTGCCGAAGCGCGGGTGGATGATTTTCAGCGCCCGGTTAAACGCCGGCAGCCAGAAACCGTCACGCCCGCTGGCAAACATCATGCGGCTGAACTGCGCCACGATGGCGATGATGGCGTTGAACACCGACAGATAAATCGCGCCGCTTACCACCCGCGCCAGCGTCGGGCCGCCGAGCTGGGTGACCACATAGCCGACCGGATCGGCCTGTTTGGCCATCTCCGTCAGCGACGGCGAGCCGATCAGCAGGGCGGTGAACGGCACCAGCTCCACCAGCACCACGATGAACAGCGTCAGCATGATCGCGATCGCCATCGGTCTGCCCTGTTCGCGCATGTCTTCCGCCATGTACACCGCCGCGCCGTAGCCGTTGTAGGAGAACAGCGCGACCCCGACCATGGCGACGATCAGCGGCAGCGACACCGGCGCCAGGCTGCCCTGCGCGTCCAGCATCACCGGCGCGGTGAGGATCTCCGTGCTCTGATGCGGGTGGCTGAAGCCGAGCCAGGCGATCAGCGCCAGCACCGCCACTTCCACCACCAGAAAGGCGCCGGTCAGCAGGGCGTTGGCCTTGATGTTGAAAATGGCGCAGATGCCGCCGACCAGCACGGTGAGCATGCCGGCGGTCGAGGCGTCGAACTGGGTGCCCAGCGCGGTGTTCAGGTAGGGCACCGCGCCGGTGGCCAGCACCGCCGGCACGAACAGCGAGGCGCTGAGGATAAACAGATAGGTCTGCAACCCGCACAGGGTGCCGAACAGGCGCTTGATGATGCTGTATTCGCCGCCTGCGCTGGGGTGTGCGGCGCCGAGTTCGGCATAGCACAGCGCGATGGCGGCGGCGACGCAGGCGGCGATCAGAAACGACAGAAAGGCGCCGCTGCCGGCGTTGGCGATCGCCAGCGGCGCGATAACGAAGATCGAACTGGCCGGCGTCACGCCGGACGCGGTGATCATCACCACGTCGAGGACGCTGAGATTGCCTTTGAAGGTGTGTTCAGGGGCGGACTCTTTCATTGGGAACTACTCCATTAACGCTTGGGTGAATTGTTGTTGCCGCCAGAAGGGCGACTCTGTTGTCCTGCGTAAAGATGAAATGGAGCGCGTGGAAATACCGGGGAAGCGAACTTCCCCGGAAGGGACTTTTCGTTATGCTGGGATTACCCCTGCCCCGACGGGAAGCTGAAGCTGGCGCGCCGGGCATCGCCGGAGGACGGCCAGCGCTGGGTCACGGTCTTGCGTTTGGTGTAGAACCTGACGGCGTCCGGGCCGTAGGCGTGCAGATCGCCGAACAGCGAGCGCTTCCAGCCGCCGAACGAGTGGTAGGCCACCGGCACCGGCAGCGCCACGTTGATCCCCACCATGCCGACCTGAATGCGGCTGGAGAAGTAGCGCGCCGCCTCGCCGTCGCGGGTGAACAGACAGGTGCCGTTGCCGTATTCGTGGGCGTCGATCAAGGCCATCGCCTCCGGCAGCGACGCCGCGCGCACCACGCCGAGCACCGGGCCGAAGATCTCTTCCTGGTAGATGCGCATGCCGGGCGTCACGCGATCGAACAGCGTCGGGCCGAGGAAATAGCCCTGGCTGGGGCGGCCGTCTGCGCCGATCACGCTCAGCTCGCGCCCGTCCACCAGCAGCTCGGCGCCTTCGGCTACGCCCTGATCGATATAGCCTTTCACCTTCTGATAATGCTGTTGGGTCACCAGCGGCCCCATGTCGTTGTGGTTGTCGTTGCCGGGGCCGACGCGCATGGCGGCCATCTGTTGCCGCAGCCCGGCGATCAGCGCTTCGGCGGTGCCGTCGCCCACCGCCACCACCAGCGGGATGGCCATGCAACGCTGGCCGCAGGAGCCGAAGGCCGCGCCCATCAGCGCGCCGACCGCACCAGGGATATCGGCGTCCGGCAGCACCACCGCGTGGTTCTTGGCGCCGCCCAACGCCTGCACCCGTTTGTTCTGCGCGCAGCCGGTGTGATAGATGTGCTCCGCCACCGGCGTCGAACCGACGAAACTGATCGCCTTCACGCGCCCGTCATGCAGCAGCGTCTCCACCGCTTCGCGATCGCCGTTGACCACGTTGAGCACCCCCGGCGGCAGCCCGGCCTCCGTCGCCAGCCGCGCGATATACAGCGCGGCAGAAGGCACGCGCTCGGAAGGCTTCAGCACGAAGGTGTTGCCGCAGGCGACCGCCATCGGCCACATCCACAGCGGCACCATCGCCGGGAAGTTGAACGGCGTGATGCCCGCCACCACCCCCAGCGGCTGAAACTCGCTCCAGCTGTCGATGCCCGGGCCGGCCTCTTTGCTGTGTTCGCCCTTCAGCAGTTCCGGCACATAGCCGGCGTATTCGATATTCTCGATGCCGCGCTGCAGTTCGCCCAGGGCGTCGCTGAGCACCTTGCCGTGCTCGGCGGTGATCAGTTGGCAGATGGCATCGGCGTGCTGCTCCAGCAGATCCTTGAGCTTCATCATGATGCGCGCGCGCTTCAGCGGCGGGGTGTCGCGCCAGGCGGGATAGGCCTGTTCGGCGGCGGCGATGGCGCGCTCCACCGTGGCGCGGTCGGCCAGCTGCACCTCCTGCGCCGATTGGCCGGTGGCCGGGTCGTAAACCGGCTGGCTGCGTTCGCCGCCAGCGGCGGGCTCGCCGTTGATCCAATGGGTAATGGTCATGGCTCTCTCCTTATTCGGTGGCGTTGAGGGCGTCGCCCACGGCGTTGATCAGCGCATCGATCTGCGCTTCGCTGCTGATGAACGGCGGCGCCAGCTGCAGGGTGTCGCCGCCGTAGCGCACGTAAAATCCGCTTTCCCAGCAACGCATCGCCGCCTCGAAGGGGCGCCGCGCCGGTTCGCCCGGCCGCGCCGCCAGCGTAATGCCGGCCGCCAGGCCGATGTTGCGAATGTCGGCGACGTGTTTGGCTCCCTGCAGGCTGTGCACCGCGCGCTCGAAGTAGGGCGCCAGCGCCTGTACGCGCTCCACCATCTGTTCGCGCTGCAGGATGTCCAGCGTCGCCAGCGCGACCGCGCAGCTGACCGGGTGGGCGGAGTAGGTGTAGCCGTGCGGGAATTCGAGCTGGTAGTCCGGCTCGCCGCCGTTCATGAAGGTGTGGTAGATCTCCGGCCGCACCACCACTGCGCCCATCGGCTGCGCGCCGTTGGTCACCTGTTTGGCGATGTTCATGATGTCCGGCGTGACGCCGAACGCCTCGGCGCCGGTCATCGCGCCGCAGCGGCCGAAGGCGGTGATCACTTCGTCGAAGATCAGCAGGATGTCATGCTGGGTACAGATTTCGCGCAGGCGCTGCAGGTAGCCGACCGGCGGCACGATCACCCCGGCGGAGCCGGAGAAGGGTTCGACGATCACCGCGGCGATCGTTGAGGCGTCGCGCAGCGCGATGATGCGGTTGAGCTCTTCCGCCAGCTCCGCCCCCTGTTGCGGCATGCCGCGCGAAAAGGCGTTGCCGGCCAGCAGGGTATGCGGCAGGTGGTCCGCCTCGGCGCCGGCGCCGAACGTTTTGCGGTTGCCGGCGATGCCGCCGACCGAGATGCCGCCGAAGTTAACGCCGTGATAGCCCTTTTCCCGGCCGATAAAGCAGGTTTTGCCCGCCTGGCCTTTGGCGCGCCAGTAAGCGCGCGCCATTTTCAGCGAGGTGTCCGCCGCTTCCGATCCGGAGCCGGTGAAGAATACGTAATCCAGCCCCGCCGGCGTCAGTGCCTTGATCTTGTTGGCCAGTTCGAACGACAGCGGGTGGCCGAACTGAAACGCCGGCGAGTAATCCAGCGTCGCCAGCTGGCGCTGGGCGGCGTCGGTGATTTCCTGCCGGCCGTGCCCCAATCCGCAACACCATAATCCGGACAGGCCGTCGAAAATCTTTCTGCCGTCATGGCTGGTGTAATACGTCCCCGCGGCTTGAGTAATGATGCGCGGCTGCGCTTTAAAATTACGGTTGCCGGTAAAAGGCATCCAATGGGCCTCTAACCCTTCGGCATCGAGACTATTTAGCGGGTGATTTTCAGCGGCCATGTTTTCCTCCGAACAGGAAAATAAGAGCGATTAATGAAATAAACCGAGTTGTTAACGAATTGTTGTGCGAAATTGACTATGTACCGCTTGTTCTCTACTGTGAATAATCATATGTCGAAACTTACTTAAGGTTTTATGCAAGTAAAAAAGCGCGCGCTGTTAGGGCAATTGTCGGATATGGATCTGCGTTTGCTGCGGGTATTCAAGGCCGTGGTCGACTGCGGCGGCATGAGCGCCGCCGAACTGGAGCTGAACATCAGCCTGTCGACCATCAGCAAACACATCAAGGATCTGGAGCAGCGGCTGGGCCTGACGCTGTGCCAGCGCGGGCGCGAGGGCTTTGCGGTCACCGACGAGGGGCTGCTTATCTACCAGGAAACCGTCAACCTGCTGGCGGCCACCGAGGCGTTCCGGCGCGGGGTGGACGAGGTACACCAGCGCCTGGGCGGGCAGCTGCACGTGGCGATATTCGACCATACGGTCAGCAATCCGCAGGCGCAGATCGGCCGAGCCATCGCGTTATTCAGCGAGCGCGCGCCGGAGGTTTCTTTGCAAATGTACGTGGAGCCGATTAATACCATTGAACGCGGCGTAATTGACGGGCAATTTCAGGTTGGCGTTATTCCCATGCACCGCAGCGCGGAAAGTTTATCTTATCATTCGTTATTCAGTGAGAGGATGTTCTTATATTGCGGCGCGCAGCATGAATTATTTTCCGCCCCCCATGAAACATTAAATTGGGATCTGCTGCACAATTATGCCTTCGCTGGATTAGGCTACCATTCGCCGAATATGGAACTGAGCCTGCAGCAACATTTGCATCGCAAGGCGACGGGGTTCGCGCAGGAGTCGATCGCCACGCTGATCCTCTCCGGCAAATACGTCGGCTTTTTGCCGGATCACTACGCGGCGTTTTTCGTGGCGCAGAACCTGATGCGGGCGATCAAACCGGCGCTGTTCCGCTATCACTGCGAATACTCCAGCGTGCTGCGCCGCTCGCCGGTGCCGCAGCGGGTGGTGAAGCTGTTCCATGAGTGCCTGCTGGCGGCCCACGGAACAGCGTGACGCTTACTGCTCTTTCTTCTTGCCGAAGATTTTGATCAGCGCGCCGACCAGGATGCCGACCGCGATGCCGGCGAAGATCCAGCCGATGATGCCCATTTCCTTACTCCTGCTAGTGCGTTGATCTGATTATACCCGTCATACTTGAAACTGCATCTGTGTTGGCTGCGAGTGCGTACGCCAGTCACTGACTTGAGTAAGCTCTGGCGAGCCGCCTCTTGCCGCCGGGATGCCGCTCCAACTATTTAGGGTAGAAATAGTCATTCGACGCGAAACGCCTCTTCGATCATCCGTTGCCGCTGCGCCGGCGCATAGTCGATCCAGGAATTCTTGCTGTTGGATTTCTCCAGCGCCACCGCCAGTTCCTGGCCGGAAATCGGCAAATCGTCCCGCCAGAACGGCGCGATGGCGTGGCGGGTGATGAAATCGGTCAGGTAGCTCTCCGGGCTGCCCTGCCAGTGCGGATACAGGCGCGCGGCCAGCTCGGCCATCAGCGCGCGTTGCTGCGGCTGTTCGCTGCTTTCCAACAGGGCGAGGAACGGCAGCAGCAGACGGCCGCAGACCTGGCCGTGGTGGTAGTCGCGCAGCGCGCCAATCTCGCCGGCGATGCCGTGGATCACCCCCAGCCCGGCGGCGCTCAGCGTCAGCCCCCCGAGGTAGGAAGCCTGCATAATCGCTTCGCGCGCCGCATCGCTGCGGTTGAGCGCCGGCCAGGCCGCAAGGAAGTGGCGGATGCCGCTCAGCGACATGTCGCGCGTCATGGCGCCGGCGGTTTTCGACAGATAGGCCTCGAACAGGTGGGTGAAGGCGTCGATGGCGCAGTAGGCCAGCACCTTGTCCGGCGCGCCCGCCAGCAGCTGCGGATCGAGAATGGCGGTGTGCGGCACGAAGTTATTGTGGCGCAGCGAGGCCTTCACTTTGCTGACCTGAGTGTCGGTGATCACCGCGTTCTGCGTCACCTCGCTGCCGGTGCCGGCGGTGGTGGGAATGGCGATCAGCGGCAGGGTGGCGCCGCTGATTTTGCTGTCGCCCACCTTTTCCATATAGCGCAGCGTCGGCAGCGGATGCTCCACCAGCGCGGAGAACGCCTTGGCGGCGTCCAGCACGCTGCCGCCGCCGATGGCCACCACGCGCCGGGCTTGGCCGCGCCAGCGCGCCACCCAGGCGTCAATTTCCTGCGGTGACGCCTCGTGGCTGACGATCTCGGTGCCGATGAACAGTGGCGCCAGCGATTCGCGCAGGCCGGCGTACACCGGGCCGTTGAGAAAAGATCGGCAGCTGAACAGCAGCGTTGGCTGCGGATCGGCAAGCAGCAGCGGCGGCAGTTGCCGGATGCTGCCGTGGCCGAACCAGGTCTGGCGGTTGGCGATGATGTGGCTGACGGACATGAGGTCTCCTTGACGGCGTTGCAGGGCGCGATGCCACAGCATAAGCCAGCGGGCGCAGAGCGGCCACCGCTTTCCCCGCTGCGGCAACTTGTGAGTTGTTTAACATGTAAACGATCGCGTTCTTGCATTTCGGCGCGCCTGATGCTTTTTTTAACAGTACTGGCCGTCATGCGGCCAACCCCATCCGAAATCGGTAGATTGTTAATGTATTAATAATGGCGAGGCGGGTATGGATATTCAGGTTGAACGCTTGTCTGCGGTGATCGATGCGGTGGCCAGCCCGCGCTTTTATCCCAGCCTGTTGAATTGGCTGGAAGGGTTTTTCGCCTTCGACAACGCCATTGTCTATGCCTTCGAACGCGGCCGGCCGCCGCGCTGCCTGATCAAAACCGAGCGGGAAAACAGCGATGCGGTCAACCAGCTCTACCAACAGGGCGCCTATCTGCAGGATCCGTTTTACCGTGCGCTGAACGACGGCGGCGCAGGCGAGGTGCTCACGCTGCGCCAGCTGGCGCCCTGCGGGTTTTATCATAGCGACTATTACCGTAATTTTTATCGCAAGACCGGCTGGCACGACGAGGCCGGCGTGCTGCTGCAGCTGACGCCGGAGCGCGGGCTGGGGGTGTTCTTCGGCTCGGCGCGCCGCACGGTGGCGGTGCGCTACCCGCAGCGGGCGGATCTGCGCAGCGCGCTGACGCTGGTGAAAAGCGTGGCGCGGCTGCACGGCGAAGTGGTAGCGGCACCGGCCGAGGCCGACACGGGGAACGACGATGGCGCGCAGGCGCGCTATCTGCTGACGCCGCGCGAGCGCGAGATCGTCGATCTTATCCTCGCCGGCTGCGGTTCGCAGCAGATTGCCGACCGGCTGTTCATCAGCCTCGGCACGGTAAAAAATCACCGCAAGAACATCTACGGCAAGCTGAACATCGGCTCGCAGGCCGAACTGTTCAGCCTGCTGCTGACCGCCCCGCAGCGCCGCAGCGCGTGAATGTTAATTTTTTGTAGCGAATGTCCCTAAGGGGACATAGCGGCACGGCTGCCGCCTCCCGATAATCCGATGTCATGGCATAGGCAATCGGGAGTGCGGCAGTGAACAACGAAATCGAGTCCTTAACCTACTACGCGGCGACCAAAAAATACGATCTGCGCTTCCCGACGCTGGAAGAGGATCTGGACGTCGACGTGGTGATCATCGGCGGCGGCTTCTCCGGCATCAACACTGCGCTGGAGCTGGCGGAGAAGGGCATCACCAACATCGCCATTCTCGAAGGCCGCTATCTGGGTTACGGCGGCACCGGGCGCAACGGCGGCCAGGTGATGGCCGGCATCGGCCACGATCTGGAGAAGATCAAGCGCCACGTTGGCCCGGCCGGGCTGGAAACCATCTTCAAAATCAGCAATCTCGGCGCCGGCATTATCCGCGAGCGCATCAAGAAATATGACATCGACGCCGACTTCTGTTTCGGCTACGGCTACCTCGGCAGCAATGCGCGCCAGGAGAAGACCCTGCGCGGCTGGCTGAAGGAGTTCAGGGCGGTAGCGCCGCAGGAGGAGATTGAGCTCTACACCGGGGCGGAGGTGAAGCAGGTGGTGGGCTCCGACGCTTACAGCTGCGCGCTGAAACACATGGGCGGCGGCCACGTGCATTCGCTCAACCTGCTGCTGGGCGAGGCCAAGGCGCTGAGCGGCTACGGGGTGAAAATCTTCGAGAACAGCAGCGTGCTCAACGTGGAGTATGGCCCGCGCATCACGGTGCGCACCGCCATGGGCTCGGTGCGTGCCAACAAGATGCTGTGGGCCTGCAACGGCTTCCTCAACGGCATGGAGCCGCAGATTTATCGCAAGACCATCAATACCTACGCCTTCCAGCTGGCCACCGAGCCGCTGTCTGACGATCTGATCCGCCAGATCAGCCCGATCCGCGGCGCCTACAGCGACATCCGCCCGGTGATCGACTATTACCGGGTGACCAACGAAAACCGGCTGCTGTTCGGCAGCGCCACCCGCCTGATCGAATACTTCCCGTCGGATCTCAAGGCCTGGAACCGCAACCTGATGCTGAAAGTGTTCCCGTACCTGAAAGACGTGAAGATCGATCTGGCCTGGGGCGGCCCGCTGTGCTGCAGCGCCAACCTGTTCCCGCAGATCGGCACGCTGCCGGATCGCGACAACGTGTTTTACGTGCAGGGCTACTCCGGCTTTGGCGTGACGCCGAGCCACATCGTGTGCAAGGTGCTGGCGGAAGGCATGAGCGAAGGATCCGATCGCTACGATCTGATGAGCTCGATCCCGCACGTCAACATCTTCGGCAAGGACAAGCTGCGGCGGGTGATGACCACCGCCGGTAAGGTTTGGCACCAGACATCCGGCTACTGGAAAGGCCGCCGTTAACCCTCAGAGGAGAATGACATGAAACCGTTACTGCTTAAACAACCGCTGCCGGAACTGCTGGAGATCGGCAGCGTCAGCAACCTGGGCGCCACGGTGATCGCCGGCACGCCGACCGTCGGCGTGGCCAGCATCTTCGGCGAGCCGACCGACAACCTGAACTGCGGCGTGTTCAGCTGCACCCGCGGCAGCTTCGTGATGGAGTATCCGTTCGCCGAGCACGCCACGGTGTGGGAAGGCAGCGCGACCCTGACCAACGAACGCACCGGCGAATCGGTGCAGTATCAGGCCGGCGATTCCTGGTTCGTCGAGAAAGGCACCCCGGTGCGCTGGGACATCACCTCGGATCGCTTCGTCAAACACTACCTCGCCATCGTCGAGGGCTGACGCCGTCATGCCCCCCTCGGCCCGCTGAGGGGGAACGCCTTAGCCTAACGCCCGCGCAATAAAATCGGTCACCCGCTTGAGGATCCGATCCTTATTGGTTTCGTTAAAGCTCTCGTGCCGCCCGCCCGCATTGATCATCCGTTCGAAATCGTCGCCGCGCAGACGATCGAGCGCGGTTTGCGTTTCGCTCATCAGCACCAGCCGATCGTCGTCGCCGTGGATCCACAGCGTGGGCAGCGCGCCGAAGCCCGGCCCGGCGTTGATGGCGGCGAGGATCCGCTGCATGGCGCGCAGGGTGGGGCGCTTGAACGGCCCGTGCCACACCAGCGGATCTTCCTGATACGCCGCGCCAACCGCCGGATCGCGCGCCAGGGTAGCGGTATCCAGCGGCGCGTCGGGGATCGTCGGCAGTTCGGCCAGATCGGAGATCGCCGTTCTGTCGCCAAGCAGCGGGCCGGACAGCACCAGCGCACGCACCTCCTCGCCGTAGCGCTGCACGTAGCGGGTGGCGATCATGCCGCCCATCGAGTGGCCGATCACCACCAGCGGCAAGGTGGGGTATTGCTGCCGGAAATGGCTGACCACGCGCTGCACGTCGTCGACCGCGGCGTCATAATCCTCGATCAGCACGCGTTCGCCCTGCGACAGGCCGTGGCCGAGATGGTCGGGGCCGAACACCCGCGCGCCCTGTGCCTGCAGCGTGCGCGCCACGTATTGGTAACGGCCGAGATGCTCGCCGTAGCCGTGTATCAGCAGCGCCAGATAGCGCGGCTGGTCATTTCCCCAATCATGCACGGCGATGTCGCCGTGACGGCCTTTGATAAAGCTGACGGTTTGTTCGGGCATCTTATTGTTCTCATGGTGGTAGGGTTGCCCTTCAGCGTAGCGGCTGGCGGCGAGGTTGTCAGGGGCGCCGGGTGCGGCGCCCGCAGAGAGGGGGTTACAGGCCGAACTGGCGCGCCAGCTCGTCGAGCGCTTCGCGCTGGAAGCGGTTGAAGGCGTCGCGCGGCTGCTGTTGCTGGATAAACGCCAGCAGCGGATCCTGCACTTCAGTGCGCACGCCGCTCAGCTGTTCCATCACCGCCAGCCCGCAGAACGGCACGTAGGATTCGGCGTAGCCGCCTTCGTGCACCATCACCAGCTTGCCGCCGCACAGCCGGTCGGCGGCGTCCTGCACCAGCGCGGTCATGGCGCGGAAGCTGTCGCTGTGCAGCTGCATGCGCGCCAGCGGATCGAGGGCGTTGGCATCGTAGCCGCAGGCGACGATGATCAGCTCCGGCTCGAATTTTTCCAGCGCCGGGATGATGATGCGCCGCATGGCGTGCAGGTAGCCGTCGTCGCCGGCGCCGGCCAGCATCGGCACGTTAACATTGCAGCCCGCCCCGTCGCCTTCGCCGCGATCCCGTTCGCCGGAGTAGCCCGCCGGGAAGCAGCCGTCCTGATGCAGCGACAGCGTCAGCACGTCGCCGCGTTGCCAATAGATGTGCTGGGTGCCGTTGCCGTGGTGCACGTCCCAGTCGAGCACCGCCACCTTGCCGAGGCCATGGCGAGCCTTGGCGCGCTCGATGGCGATGGGAATATTGGCCAGGAAGCAGAAGCCCATCGATTGATCCGGCAGGCAGTGGTGGCCCGGCGGGCGCGACAGCGCATAGGCGTTATCCAGCTCGCCCTGCAGCACCGCCTCCACCGCCGCGCAGGCCAGCCCGGCGGAGAGCTTGGCGATTTCATAGCTGCCCGGCCCCAGCGGCGCTTCCTCTCCCAGCAGGCCGCCGCCGCTGTCGCTCACCTGTTTGAAACGCTGCAGATAGTGGGCGGGGTGAATGCGCAGCAGGTCTTCTTCCGTCGCCGGTTCGGCGCTCAGCAGGGTGAGCTGGCGCGACAGCCCGGACACGTCCATCAGGTTCTTCATGCGCCGTTTGGTTTCCGGCGACTCGGCATGGCTGGCGCCCGAGGGCGGTTGTACCCAGCCGCCGACCGGCAGGGTGGTGGCGTGCAGGCCGGTGCTGTGCCAGAAACAGCGTTCATCAAACAAGAAACCGGTTGTTCTTTTCACCTTTCTCCTCCTGTTATACGGCGCGGTGCGCGCGGTGAAGCCAGCGAAATCAACAGCAGCGACAGCAGCGCGCAGCCCAGCGCGCCGAACAGCAAGGCGTTGAAACCGCCGGAAGATTCGATCAGAGAGCCGGCCAGCGTCGGGCCGATGGCCATGCCGCCGCCGATCACCAGGTTGATGCCGTTCATCAGCTTGCCGTCGTTATCCAACCCGGCGACCCGCGCCAGAATGAACGGCAGCACGAAGGTCCAGGTGAATTTGAACAGCAGGGCCGCCAGGGCGAAGCGCAGCAGCAGGGGCTGGCCCGTCAGCAGCGCCACGCTGGCCAGCAGCAGGGTGTACCCCAGCACGATCGGGCGTCCGCCGCCGAAGCGCGCGCCGATCAGCGCCGCGGCCCCCGCGCCGACGATGCCGAGCAAGGTGGCGACGGCCAGCACCTGGCCGCTGTGGGCCGGCGACAGCCCGGCGCCGGCGGCGATGCCGCCGATAAAGGTCCAGACCGCGCTCAGGCTGATGTAAAAGGTCAACACCGCCAGCACGGCGCACAGCTTGCGCGCCAGCGAGGCGGCGGGGCCGCTGCGGGCGGTGCGGGCAGCGGTGAAACCGTTGGGGAACGCCGGGATGAGCGGCAGGCAGCACAGCATGATGGCCGCCAGAATCAGGTAGACCGCCATCAGGCCGAAGTGCGCGAACAGCGGCGGCAGCACCAGCAGCCCGACCGCGCCCAGCACCAGCTGGCCGAGCACCCAGAAGGCATAGACCCGGCTGGGATTGGCGGTGCCGGCGGCGCAGGTGATGCACAGGATCATCAGGGTGCCGCCCGCCAGCGAGGCGATAAAGCGCAGCGGCAGCAGCAGGGTAAAATCCTGTGCCAGCGCCGAAGCCAGGTTGCCGGCGATAAACACCAGCGCCGACAGCGTAGCGACCCGCCGCCAGTTGATGCGCCCGATCCACCACCACGCCGGCAGCGTGGCCAGGCTCATGGCGCCGAGTTCGGTGGAGAACAGGTGGCCGATCTGCGCCGGGCCGAGCTGCCACTGCGCGGCGAGCTGGGCGGCCACGGCGGGGGCGGTCATCAGAATGCCCGGCGCGATGGCGGCGAAGACGATAATGGCGGTCAGCAGCCGCGGCGGGCAGGGGAGCGCCGCGCCGACGGCGGGCGCGGAAACCGAATCACTGGACATAAACCTTATTCCCCAAGCGTTAAGTGACGATGAAATATCCCGCCCGGCCCGATTGCGGGCAGGGGGAGGCCACGCCATAAATGGCGAATACGTTTTGGCGTTATTTTCCGGCCGTCGGCAGCGGCGGCCGTTATCGGGCGTTAACCGTGGGCGAGAAAGCCGCCGGCGACCAGTTCGGTGCGGTTCACCACGTCGGTTTTGGCGAAAATATTGCGCATATGGGTTTTCACCGTGGACAGCGAAATACCCAGCTTCAGGGCGATGCGCTTATTGCTGGCGCCTTCGCGCACCAGGTTGACGATCTCTTGCTCTTTGGCGGTCAGCATCTGCGCCTCGCCGTCGGGCAGCAGATCGCGCGTCGCCAGCTCGATCAGCGGCAGCACCGCGCGCAGGCGGCCGCGCTCCACTTCGGTAAACGGCGTATCGCGGATCAGCGATACCCCGGCGACGATGCGCTTGCGCTGGCGGATGAAGATCTCCGTCATGTCGCGCATGTCGTTCGGCAGCATAAAGTCGTGGTAATAGCGGCGGTTGCCGGCGATCGCCGCCGGGCTCATGCCGACCATGGTGATGTCCTGGCGATGGAAATTGGCCGGTTGCAGCGGGTCTATCTGTTGGAAGTGGTTCAGATACTGCTGATGCGTTTTATCGGGCATGCCATACAGGATGTAGTGATCCGGCCGCAGGTCGCGATCGACCAGATAAAACACCCCGGCGGACACCGGGATCAGGTGCGTAATGGTCGCCAAACAACTGTTGATAAAGGCATCGGATGCTGTGCTGTGCATGATTCGTGTTCCTCCCTTTATCGTTCAATCTGGAGAAGGTTGGCGGTCAATATATGAACGATACAAGCATAGTTGTAGCAATTTGGCAACACAATAAAAACATATTAACAACGTGAGGCCGATTGCAATAAAACACATAAATAACAAGATGACACTGCGTTAATCAGGGCTTTTCGGTTCGGATTTATCGCGATTTTCATTAATAGGTTAATGAAATAATTCACCGCTTTTCCCGCTGAATTTACAGCGCTTTTCAATGTTTGCCCGGACGAAGCCCTCGCCGCCCTGCGCGTGCTACAACCGATGCCGTCGCCGTCGTCCCTCGTTCTTAAGAACGATAGCCAGGCTTTTCCGCCGCTTCCTACACTGCGAATTGAAGATAGCGCCAGGCGGCGCCAAACGTATAAGACGAAAAAATGATGACCTTTCTCGGGCTGAGGCGTCGGGTTGTTCAGTCCGCATGACCATACGGGGAACAAACGATGCAGAAAAAAACGTTGGCGGTGGCGTTGAGCGGCGCCTTATCGGGTCTGGCACAGGGGGCGGACGCCGATCGCCCCAATGTGCTGATCATTCTGGTGGACGACATGGGCTACTCCGACATCAGCCCGTTCGGCGGCGAGATACCGACGCCCAACCTGCAGGCGTTGGCCGAACGGGGCGTGCGCATGAGCCAGTACTACACCTCGCCGATGTCGGCGCCGGCGCGGTCGATGCTGATGACCGGCAACACCAATCAGCAGGCCGGCATGGGCGGCATGTGGTGGTATGAGAGCACCGCCGCGCAGCCGGGCTATGAAATGCGCCTGACCGACCGCGTGACCACGCTGCCGGAGCGTTTTCGCGATGCGGGTTACGCCACCATGATGGCGGGCAAATGGCATCTGGGCTATGTCGACGGCGCCAAACCGACCGATCGCGGCTTCGAGCGCGCCTTCGCCTTTATGGGCGGCGGCACCAGCCATTTCGACGATGCGAAACCGCTGGGCACCGTGGAGGCGTTCCACACCTTCTACACTCTGAACGGCAAACGCGTGTCGTTGCCCAAAGATTTCTACTCCAGCAAGGCCTATGCCGATCAGCTGGAACAGTGGATCCGCGATACGCCGCAAAATAAGCCCGTCTTCGCCTATCTGGCCTTCACCGCGCCGCACGATCCATTGCAGGCGCCGGATGACTGGATCGCCAAATTCGACGGCAAATACGACGCCGGTTACCAGCAGGCCTATCAGCAGCGCATTCAGCGCCTGAAAGCGCTGGGGCTGATTTCCGAGCGCACGCCGATGCCGACGCTGGCGCTGGATAAGGCCTGGAACGCGCTGACGCCCGAGCAGCAAAAATATGAAGCCAAGACCATGCAGGTGTACGCGGCGATGATCGCTTACATGGACGATCAGGTCGGCGCGGTGCTGAACACCCTGAAGCAGACCGGCCGCGACCAAAATACGGTGATCGTGTTCGCCACCGACAACGGCGCCAACCCCGCCAGCGGCTTCTACTACGGCTCGAAGCCGGAGTATTGGCGGCAGTTCGACAACAGCTACGCCAACCTCGGCCGCAAGGGCTCGTTCATCTCCTACGGGCCGCACTGGGCCAACGTCAGCAACGCGCCGTACGCCAATTACCACAAAACCACCAGCGCGCAGGGTGGCATCAATACCGATTTCATCATCTCCGCGCCGCGGCTGAAGGGGCGCGGCGGCATCGACCGCACGCCGATGGCGGTGTATGACATCGCCCCGACGCTGTATGACTATGCCGGCATCGACGCCAACAAACCGCTGAAGGCCAAACCGACGCTGCCGATGGTCGGCGTCAGCTTCAAACGCTATTTCAGCGGCGAGGCTGACCGCGTGCCGCGCGCGACCTACGGCGTGGAGCTGCATAACCAGGCCGCCTATGTGGACGGCGTCTGGAAGCTGCGGCGGTTGGTGAAGGCCGGGCCGACGGCGCAGATGGCGCCGTGGGGGCTGTTCAACCTGCATGACGATCCGCTGGAAACGCGCGATCTGGCCGCCGCCAACCCGGAGAGAGTCAAACGGCTGAGCGAGGCGTATCGCCGCTTTGCGCAGCAGGGCATGGTCATTGAAGCCAAAGGCGCAGCGATCGACTACCTCGGCGTCGACGCCAGCACCGGCGATTACATCGGCCTGGATCCGTTGACCCACAAACCGTTGCCGCAGGCGGCGCCATGAACCTGGCCCAGCTGCGCGCGCAGCAGATCCCGGTAGAGAACGAACCGCGCGCGGCGGCGCCTTTTCATCTGTTGGTGAAGCCGATCGGCGCCGGCTGCAACCTGGGCTGCCGCTACTGCTACTATCCGCAGCGCCAGCAGGAGCGGACGCGCAAGATGGACGACGACCTGCTGGCGGAATTTATCCGCGGCTACATCGCCGCCCAGCCGCGTTACAGCCGCGAGATCAACTTCGTCTGGCAGGGCGGTGAGCCGCTGCTGGCGGGGATCGGTTTTTACAAGCGGGCGCTGGCGTTGCAACGCCGCTACGCGCCGCCGGGCGTGCGGATCAGCAACAGCCTGCAGACCAACGGTACCCTGCTGAACGACGCCTGGTGCCGGCTGTTCCGGCAGCATCACTTTATCCTCGGCGTCAGCCTGGACGGCGATCGCGAGGTGCAGGACGCCCACCGGCCGGACAAGCGCGGCGGTGCCAGCTATGACGCCGCGCTGCGCGGCATTGCGCTGTTGCAGCGCCATCAGATCGATTTCAACCTGCTGATGGTGGTGCACGACGGCGTCGCGGATCGCGCCGAGGCGATCTACGATCATGCGGTGGCGATCGGGGCGCGCTATCTGCAGTTCCAGCCGCTGATGCGGGAAGGGGATGCGCCCACCGCCGGCTATGGGCTGAGCGCCGCCAACTGGGGGCGCTTCATGCTGGCGGTATACCGCCGCTGGCGCAGCCGCGGGCACGTCGGCCAGGTGTTTGTGATGAACATCGAACAGGTCTACGCGCAGTATTTCACCCACGTCAGCCCCAGCTGCGTACACGCCGAACGCTGCGGCGGCAATCTGGTGATGGAGCCGGACGGGCGGCTTTACGCCTGCGATCATCTGATCAACGCGCAGCACCTGCTCGGCCATGCCGATCGCCACACGCCGCTCGCCACCTTGGCGGCAAGGGCGGCGGAGATGCCGTTCGGTAAAAACAAGAGCCTGCGCCGCGAGTGCCAACGCTGCAGCGTGAAAAGCGTCTGCCAGGGCGGCTGCCCGGCGCATGTGGGTGAAGATCGTTACAACCGGCTGTGCGCCGGCTATTACGCCTTCTTTTCCGCGCTGCTGGCGCCGCTGCGCGCCTACCCGCGCAGCCCGCAGGGGGCGATGCAGTGGCGCGCCGCCGTGAGCACGGCCGCAGGTTGAAACCGTCTCGTCCTTAAGGACGATAGTCAGCATTTTCCTTTCCTCTCTATAGTGAGATGACCGCCGCTGGCGGTGAAAAACCTGCAAGCACCTGCATGCATCAGGCCAAAACTATAAGAGGAAATAACCATGAACCTGTCGTCGCGGTTGCACGCCCACCTGGCTCGAGGCAAGGTCGGCTTTCCCACCACCCTGGCCAGTTCGGTCGGGGTGATCATGGCCAGCCCGGTGATCCTGACGGTCACCAGCGGCTTCGGCATCGGCGGCGACACCTTCGCGCTGGCGATGCTGATCGCCTTCATCATGATGCAGGCACAGCTCACCACCTTCTCCGAAGCGGCGGCGCTGCTGCCGACCTCCGGTTCGGTTTACGACTACATCTCCTGCGGCATGGGGCGCTTTTTCGCCATCACCGGCGCGCTGTCGGCCTACCTGATCGTGCACATCTTCGCCGGTACCGCCGAGACCATTCTCTCCGGCATCATGGCGCTGGTGAACTTCGAGCACCTCAACACCCTGATGGAAAGCCACAACGCCTCCTGGATGGTCGGCGTCGGGCTGGTCATCGTGTTCGGCCTGCTCAACGCGTTCGGCATCGAGGCCTTCGGCAAGGCGGAGATCGTGCTGACCTTCGCCATGTGGAGCACGCTGGTGATTTTCGGCATCGTCGGGCTGCTGTCGCCGCATGCGGTGCCGCTCGAGGGCTGGTTCGGCAGCACGCTGAGCCTGAACGATCCCTTCGCGGTATTCAGCCTGATCGGCATGGCGATGTTCATGTTCGTCGGCTGTGAGCTGGTGACGCCGATGGCGCCGGAGATCAAACGTTGCGATCGGGTGATCCCGCGCGCGATGGCGCTGGGGCTGTGCGGCGTGGCGGTGTGCATGGCGCTGTATGGCGCGGCGCTCAGCCACCAGGTGGAAAACGTGGTGATCGACGCCGCCAGCGGCACGCGCCTGCTGGAAACGCCGATGGCCATCCCGGCGTTCGCCGGCCAGGTAATGGGCCAGTTCGGCAAATACTGGCTCGGCGTCGGCCTGCTGTTGGCGGGCGCGGCGACCATCAACACGCTGATGGCGGCGGTGCCGCGCATTCTGTACGGCATGGCGCTGGACGGCGCGCTGCCGCGCATGTTCGCCTATCTGCACCCGCGTTTTAAGACGCCGGTGGTCGGCATTCTGGTGGCGGTGTTGATCCCCTGCGTACACGCCTTCGCCATTCAGGGCAACCTCGACAGGATCATTCCGCTGGTGCTGGCGGCGGTGTGCGCCTGGGGCGTGGCCTACCTGCTGGTGACCTGCTCGGTGGTGATCCTGCGCGTACGCCGCCCCGATCTGCCGCGCGCCTATAAATCGCCGTGGTTCCCGCTGCCGCAGATCGTTTCCAGCGTCGGCATCGTGTTGGCCATCGTTTACATCACGCCGCCGGGAATGAACCCGAGCGACATCTACATTCCCTTCGGCTGGATGATCGGCCTGACCGCCGCCTATGCGCTGTTCTGGACGCTGTGCGTGCAGAAAGTGAATCCGTTCAAGCCGGTGCCGGTAGAGCAGGTGCTGGAGAACGCGTTCGCCAAAGGTGAAAACGAGGAGGCGCAGTTTGATCGGCTTACTTCCCTCACTTAATCGCGCCTGGCGGCGAGCGCCGTCGGGCTATCGGCCGGGCGCCGCGCTGGATCGTCTGGCGCGCAACCTGGAACCCTACGCGTGCGAACGCCTGGCACCGGGCCTGCTGCGGCTGACGCTGCCGCAGGGGCCGCAGATCGAGATCGGCGAACAGGTCCAGGGGCTGTTTATGGCGCATATCGTCAGCCACCGCTTTCGGTTGCAGGGCGCGTGCGCAGCGCAGCCCCCGCTGACGCTGGACGTGGTGACCGGCGGCTGGCTGCGGCGGCGCGGGGTGCGTTATCTGCTGCGCCAGCGCCACGCGGCCGCGCAGCGGGTGCTGGACGGCCTGCAGCGCTACCCGCAGATCGGCGAGACGCTGGCGCAGCTGGATTTTCGCCGCGTGCGGCTGACGGTGAAAGACGGGCGCTGGCAGGTGGATATCGAGCATTTCGCCGCATCGGAGGTGGTCAGCCGTTTGCCGGCCGGCCGCCGCTATTTGCGGCTGGATGCCGAACAGCGGCGGCTGCTGTTGAGCAGCCTGCTGATGATCGGCCAACTGATGGAGAAGCTGAATCATGAATAGAGTGGTTGTGATTACCGGCGGCGGCACCGGCGTCGGCGCCGCCTGCGCCCGTCTGCTGGCGGCGCAGGGCGATCGGGTGTTCATCATCGGCCGCCGCCCGGCACCGCTGGCGGCGCTGGCGCAAGAGATCGGCGCGCAGGCGCTGGTGGGCGACGCCGCCAGCGGCGAGAGCTGGAACCACGCGCTGCTGCCGGCCATTCTGCGCGAAGCCGGGCGCATCGACTGCCTGATCGGCAGCGCCGGCGGCATGGGCTTCAAGCGCATCACCGAGATGACCGACGCGCAGTGGCAAGGGGCGATGGACAGCAACCTCAACAGCGCCTTCGCCAGCGCGCGCGCCTGCCTGCCGGAGCTGATTAAAAGCGGCGGCAACCTGCTGTTCGTGGCCTCGATCGCCTCGCTGGCCGCCGGGCCGGAGGTCTGCGGCTACGTCACCGCCAAGCACGCGCTGATCGGGCTGATGCGCTCCATCGCCCGCGACTATGGCCCGCTGGGCGTGCGCGCCAACGCGGTGTGCCCCGGCTGGGTGACCACGCCGATGGCGGACGAAGAGATGCAACTGCTGATGGACGCCCATCAGATTTCGCTGGAGCAGGCTTACCAGATGGTCTGCCGCGACGTGCCGCTGCGCCGCCCGGCCAGCGCCGAGGAGATCGCCCGCGTCTGCCGTTTCCTGTGTTCCAGCGAAGCTTCAATCATTACCGGCGCGGCGCTGGTGGCCGACGGCGGCTCCACCATCGTTGACGTGCCGACCCTGGCTTTCACTTCCCTGTAAGGAGCATTTCCATGAGTTCAGAAGCGGTATTCATTCAGGTTGGCGCGCTGGCGGAAGGCTTTGCGCCGCACAGCAATACGCTGGAACGGCAGCACGGGCTGGCGGGCAGCACGCTGACGCTGCGCTTTAGCGACGGCGCGACGCAGCGCTGCCGGTTTACCGACGAGCAGACGCTGGAGTGGGGCGAACGGCGCGGCGTCGCCTATCGCGCCACCAGCATTCGCCCCGGCGTGCTGTTCATCGATTTTCTCGATCCCGCCCGCGCCAACGCCAGCATTACGCTGGTATGCGACCGCAATCAGGGCAACTTCACCGCGGTATATGGTCAGCTGCCGGACGAAGCGCAGGCGCGGCTCGATGCCTTCAGCCGGGTGGAACAGGGGCTGCCGCTGACCGCGGTCGAGGCCGAGTTCCGCTTCGGCACGCTGGATGACGCCGACGTGGCGCCGCCGGGCTTTACCGATGAGCTGATCGGCATGCGCAATATGTACACCTACAGCCCGACCGAGCGGTACGAGCACATCTACCTGAACGATAACTTCTACGCCTGGCAGTGTCTGGACGGGGTGGAGAAAGGGCTGGCGGACGTCGATCGCTGCCACTACGTGAAGGTGGCGGAGCAGCTTTATCTGTTCGTCTGGCGCGAGAAGATCATCCCGACGCTGGGCGTGGTGATGATCGATCTGCAGGGCATGCGCACCGACGGCAAGATCCTCGGTTATCAGGGCAGCGATTTCAGCGCGCTGAGCAACTTTGCGGTCGGCGCCCATGCGCAGGTGCTGAACACCACGCGCCACCCGCGAGGATAGGGCGATGAGCGCAACCTATGCGGCCGACGCCTTCGCGGGGCAGGCGGTGCTGGTGACCGGCGGCGCGCAGGGCATTGGGCTGGCGATCGTCAGCGCCTTTGCCCGGTTGGGCGCCGAGGTGACGATCGCGGACGTGCAGCTGCCGCAGGCGCAGGCGGCGGCGCAGGCGCTGCGGGACGAAGGGCTGAGCGTGCAGGCGCTGGCCTGCGATCTGGCCGAACCGGGGCAGATCGCCGAGCTGGTGACGGCGGTAGGTGAGCGGCATCAACGGCTGGACGTGGTGATCCACAACGCCGCTTACTTTCCGCTGACGCCGTTCGCCGCCATCGACGCGGCCCTGCTGCAACGCACGCTGAGCGTCAATCTGATGGCGCCGTTCTTTCTGGCGCAGGCGGCGCTGCCGTGGATGCGCCGCCGGGGCGGCGGCTGCCTTCTGGTGACCTCGTCGGTGACCGGCCCGCGGGTAGCCTACCCGGGGCTGGCGCACTACGCCGCCTCCAAGGCCGGGGTGAACGGGTTTATTCGCGCGGCGGCGCTGGAGCTGGCGGCGGAGAAAATTCGCGTCAACGGCGTGGAACCGGGGATGATCCGCACGCCGGCGATGGCCAACCTGGGCGGCGCACAGGTGAATCAGGCGATCGCCGCCTCGGTGCCGCTAGGGCGGCTGGGGGAACCGGAAGACATCGCCGCGGCGATGGTGTTTCTCGCTTCGCCGGCGGCGGCCTACATCACCGGCCAGACGCTGGTGGTGGACGGCGGCGCGCTGTTGCCGGAAACGAATTCTCTGCTTACTTGACGCTGCAGCGTTGTTTGCTGCAACGCCAATTAATTTGAGAATTCCGGTTGGTTAAATCACTTCTTAGTGGGATGCGCGGTGACGTTGGCGGGCAGGCTGTCGCCCAGGGTGATCAGCTCGTCCAGCAGCGTCATCAGCTGGTCCATTTTCTGCCGCGAGAAAGCGGCTTCAATCTCGGCGTAGCCCTGTTCCACCTGGTGGCGCGCCACTTCATACAGATCCTGGCCCTGCTGGGTCAGCGACACGTACAGCTTGCGCTGATCGTTGACCGGCTTGAGGCGGAAGATCAGCTTGTCACGCTCCATGCGCGACAGAATGCCGGTCAGGCTGGGGCGCAGGATGCAGGTTTCCGCCGCCAGCTCGTGGAATTCGATCGAGCGGCTGTTGGCCAGCACGCGGATGATGCGCCACTGCTGTTCGGTCAAATTGTGGCTTTTCAGGATCGGGCGGAAGAACCCCATGGCGGTTTCACGCGCCTGCAGCAGGGCGATGGTTAACGATTCATGCATAAGTTTGGCCTTAGCTATCAAGGTGTTCGTTGTTACGGCGCTCGTTATGGGGGCGCCCGCCCCGCAAAGCCCGATTTTGTTAATAACTTAATAGTAGCCAAAGTTACCCGTAGGGATAAAGCAAAAATGCGTGCCGCAGCGAAAAATGGCGAGAAAAATGATTAATACGTTGAATAATCACGCTAATGTTCGTTATTTGTGAATATTTTGTTATCACGATCACAAATCACTCCAAGCGCGTTGCGTAAAAGCTGCACAGCGTATAAAAGTAATCATTAATATATTAATGAACGCCGGTTGTCATGTTTTGCCATTGGAGGAGTTCGCATGAAAGGCACCGTATTTTCCGTTGCGCTGAACCACCGCAGCCAACTGGACGCCTGGGATCAGGCGTTTCACCAGCCACCGTATCAGACCCCGCCCAAAACCCCGGTGTGGTTTATCAAACCGCGCAACACCCACCTCGCCAACGGCGGGGCGATCCCGTTTCCGGCCGGTGAAACCGTGCAGAGCGGCGGCACGCTGGCGGTGATCATCGGCGATACCGCGCGCAAGGTGCCGGTTGAGCAGGTGAGCCGTTATCTGGCCGGCTACGCGTTGGCCAACGACGTCAGCCTGCCGGAAAGCAGCTTCTATCGCCCGGCGATCAAGGCCAAATGCCGCGACGGGTTCTGCCCGCTGGGGGAGATCGGCCAGCTGGAGGCCGCCGATCGGCTGGAGATCGTCACCGAGATCAACGGCGTGGAGCAGGATCGCTGGTCCACCGCCGATCTGGTGCGCTCGGTGCCGGAGCTGATCGCCGCCATCAGCGATTTCATCACCCTGCAGCCGGGCGATGCGGTGCTGATCGGCACCCCGCACCAGCGGGTGGAGATCAAACCGGGGGATGAGGTGACGGTGCGCGCCGCCGGCCTGCCCACGCTGACCAACCGCGTCACCCAAGCAGGAGCCGCATCATGAAACATGCCCGTATTCGCCATCATGGCCAGGCCGTCAACGTCCAGGTGGACGACCAGCTGCGCGTCACGCTGCCGAACGGCGAGGTGCTGCAGGAGCGCGAAGTGGAATGGCTGCCGCCGGCGCAGGGCACGGTGTTCGCCCTCGGGCTGAACTATGCCGACCACGCCAGCGAGCTGGAATTCAAGGCGCCGGAGGAACCGCTGGTGTTCCTCAAGGCGCCGAACACCCTGACCGGGCACCGCCAGGTGTCGGTGCGCCCGGCCGGCGTGGAGTACATGCATTACGAAGCCGAGCTGGTGGCGGTGATCGGCAAGACCGCGCGCAACGTCAGCCGCGAGCACGCCATGGAGTACGTGGCGGGTTACACCCTGTGCAACGACTACGCCATCCGCGATTACCTGGAGAACTACTACCGGCCGAATCTGCGGGTGAAGAGCCGCGACACCCTGACGCCGATCGGGCCGTACATCGTCGATCGCGACGACGTCGCCGATCCGCACCGGCTGGCGCTCAGCACCTACGTCAACGGCGAGCTGCGCCAGCGCGGCAGCACCGCCGACATGATTTTCGACATTCCGTTCCTGGTCGCCTACCTGAGTGAATTCATGACGCTGCAGCCGGGCGACATGATCGCCACCGGCACGCCGAAAGGGCTGGCCGACGTGCAGCCAGGCGACGAAGTGGTGGTGGAGATCGAGGGCATCGGCCGTCTGGTTAACCACATTATCAGTGAAAAAGATTACGAGGAGAGCCTGCGTTGACTTCCCTGGCTTCAAAGAAACAAGGGTTCCCATTTCAGTGCAACGAACCAAGGCCGCATCACGCGACTTGAGGATTTACCGTCGCTCCATGGGCTAACACTGCCAGCCCGGCAGCTTTGATATTTCGGGCCGCGTTGATATCGCGGTCATGGTGACTCTGACATTTGGGGCACAGCCAAAAGCGAATATTCAGGGGTAAAACTTGCATGGTGTATCCGCAGCAGGAACAGCGCTTAGATGATGGGAAGAATGGGTCGACCGCGATGAGACGACGGCCAGCCCACTCACTTTTATACCTGAGCTGTCGGATGAGTTCCGACCAGCCTGCATCAGCAATGCTTTTTGCCAACTGTGGATTACGCATCATGTTTTTCACGCTTAGCGACTCGACGCACACAACTTGGTTTTCGTTAATGAGTGTGCGGGACAACTTATGCAGGTTGTCCAGGCGGCAATCCGCAATTTTTGCATGCAACCGGGCAACTTTTTGGCGAGCTTTAGTGCGGTTTTTTGAACCCAGTTGTTTCCTGCTTAATCGGCGCTGTAGCAATGCAAGCCGCTTGGCATTCTTGGCTGTATTGCGTGGGTTGTCAGCTTTAAATCCGCTGTCCGTGACCAATAGACGAGTTAGACCAACATCTATTCCCACTATTGATGACGTAACAGGTAATGGCTCCGGCTGGACTTCGCATAGACAGCTGACGAAGTATCGACCTGCAGAGTCCTTGCTCACAGTGACTGTCGAAGGGGACGACGGCAGTTTACGCGACCAGCGGATGTTCAGAGGCGTTTTGCTTTTCGCTATGTATAGATGTCCTTCTCGGTACCTAAAAGCACTGGCGGTTAACTCAGCGACTTGCTTGTGGCGTTTAGATTTAAAGGCCGGATATGAAGTTCGACCTTCAAAGAAGTTTTTAAAAGCAGTCTGTTGGTGGCGTAAGCATTGCTGGAGTGGGACGCATGAAACGTCATTTAACCAAGCGAATTCAGGTGTTCTCTTGAGGATGGTTAATCGTGCGCTAGCTTGGGCATAACTGACTTTTTCTTTCCGTTGACGAAAGGCATCGGTGCGCCAATTCAGGATGAAGTTATAAACGAAACGTACGCAGCCAAATGTATGAGCTAAAAGTTGAATTTGCTCAGTTGAGGGATAGAACCGGAACTTATAGGCACGTTTCATGGCGTAACAAATTACAGAGAGATGTGGACAGATGCAAAGAGATTTTAGGTTAAAAATTACTCAGTCCCTTTTTTGGCTTTCACGCCAAAAGTTGCAGGAGAAGTGCTAATGAAAACCATCAACCATTGGATCAACGGCAAGAATGTCACCAGCAAAGAGTATTTCACCACCACCAACCCGGCGAACGGCGAGGTGCTGGCGGAAGTGGCCTCCGGCGGCCAGCTGGAGATAGACCAGGCGGTGGCGGCGGCGAAAGAGGCGTTTCCCAAGTGGGCCAACACGCCGATGAAAGAGCGCGCGCGCCTGATGCGTCGCCTGGGCGAGCTGATCGACCAGAACGTGCCGCAGATCGCCGAACTGGAAACCGCCGACACCGGCCTGCCGATCCACCAGACCAAAAACGTGCTGATCCCGCGCGCTTCGCACAACTTCGAGTTCTTCGCCGAGGTGTGTCAGCAGATGAACGGCAAGACCTACCCGGTGGACGACAAGATGCTCAACTACACGCTGGTGCAGCCGGTGGGGGTATGCGCGCTGGTGTCGCCGTGGAACGTGCCGTTCATGACCGCCACCTGGAAAACCGCGCCTTGCCTGGCGCTGGGCAACACCGCGGTGCTGAAGATGTCCGAACTGTCGCCGCTGACCGCCGATCGCCTGGGCGAGCTGGCGCTGGAGGCCGGCATTCCGGCCGGGGTGCTGAACGTGGTGCAGGGCTACGGCGCCACCGCCGGCGACGCATTGGTGCGCCATAAAGACGTGCGCGCGGTCTCTTTCACCGGCGGCACCGCCACCGGCCGCCGCATCATCGAAAGCGCCGGGCTGAAGAAATTCTCCATGGAACTGGGCGGCAAGTCGCCGGTGCTGATCTTTGAAGACGCCGACATCGAGCGGGCGCTCGACGCCGCGCTGTTCACCATCTTCTCGATCAACGGCGAGCGCTGCACCGCCGGTTCGCGCATCTTCATTCAGGAGAGCATCTACCCGGAATTCGTCAAACGTTTCGCCGAGCGCGCCAACCGTCTGCGCGTGGGCGATCCGCAAGATCCCAACACCCAGGTGGGGGCGCTGATCAGCCCGCAGCACTGGGAAAAAGTCTCCGGCTATATCCGCCTCGGGGTGGAAGAAGGGGCGACCCTGTTGGCCGGCGGTCCGGACAAACCGGCCGGTTTGAGCCACGGCAACTTCCTGCGCCCGACGGTGCTGGCGGATGTCGACAACCGGATGCGCGTGGCGCAGGAAGAGATCTTCGGGCCGGTGGCCTGCCTGCTGCCGTTCAAGTCGGAAGAAGACGGCCTGCGCATGGCCAACGATGTGGAATACGGCCTGGCGTCATACATCTGGACGCAGGATGTGAGCAAGGTTCTGCGCCTGGCCCGCGGCATCGAAGCGGGCATGGTTTTCGTCAACACCCAAAACGTACGCGATCTGCGCCAACCATTCGGCGGCGTGAAAGCCTCCGGCACCGGCCGCGAAGGCGGCGAATACAGCTTCGAAGTGTTCGCCGAAATGAAGAACGTGTGCATTTCCATGGGCGACCACCCGATCCCGAAATGGGGCGTCTAAGCCTCGGGCCACAATAATAACGAAAGAGATGAGAACAATGACGACAAAACTTACCACTAATGCTGTCCCTGCTCCCGACGTCGTGCGCTGTGCCTACATGGAAATTCAGGTCACGAACCTTAAAGCCGCACGCGAATTTTACGTCGATATCCTCGGCCTGGTCGTGACCGCCGAGGATGACAAAACCCTCTACCTGCGTTCGATGGAGGAGTTCATTCACCATAACCTGGTGCTGCGCGAAGGCCCGGTCGCCGCCGTTGCGGCGTTTGCTTTCCGCGTGCGCACGCCGGAAGACGTCGATCGCGCCGAAGCGTATTTCAAGGCGCTTGGCTGTCGCACCGAGCGTCGGGTGAACGGGTTCGCCAAAGGCATCGGCGATGCGGTGCGGGTCGAGGATCCGCTCGGCTTCCCGTATGAGTTTTTCTACGACGTGCAGCACGTCGAGCGTCTGGCCTGGCGCTACGATCTGTATACGCCGGGCGCGCTGGTGCGCCTCGATCACTTTAACCAAATCACCCCTGACGTGCCGCGCGCCGTGGAATACATCCAGGGGCTGGGCTTTCGCGTAACGGAAGACATCCGCGATGAAGACGGCGTGGTTTACGCCGCCTGGATGCGCCGCAAGGCGACGGTGCACGATACCGCGATGACCGGCGGCGCCGGGCCGCGCATGCATCACATCGCCTTCGCCACCCATGAAAAGCACAATATTTTGGCCATCTGCGACAAGCTCGGCGCGCTGCGCAAATCCGATTTGATCGAACGCGGCCCCGGCCGTCACGGCGTCTCCAACGCGTTCTACCTCTACCTGCGCGATCCCGATGGTCACCGCGTGGAGATCTACACGCAGGATTACTACACCGGCGATCCGGACAACCCGACCGTGACCTGGGACGTGCATGACAACCAGCGCCGCGACTGGTGGGGCAATCCGGTGGTGCCGAGCTGGTATACCGAAGGATCGCTGGTGCTGGATCTCGATGGGCAGCCACAGCCGGTCATCGAGCGCAGCGCGCCCAGCGAAATGGCCGTCACCATCGGCGCAGACGGTTTTTCCTACACCCGTGAGGGCGATACGGAAAAAGGTTTCAAACTTGGCAATACGCTGTAAATGCCGCTGCGCGGGCTGCGCCCGCGCCTATGCGCCGTCTGGAGAACGCTATGCCCCATTTTTACGCTGAATGTACCGACAACATCCGCCGCGAGGCGGATTTGCCCACCCTGTTCGCCAAGGTCAACGAGGCGCTGGCGGCGACCGGCATCTTTCCGCTGGCCGGCGTACGCAGCCGCGCCATCTGGCTCGACACCTGGCAGATGGCCGACGGCAAGCAGGACTACGCCTTCGTGCACATGACGCTGAAGATCGGCCACGGCCGCAGTCTGGAAAGCCGGCAGCAGGTGGGCGAGATGCTGTTTGCGCTGATCAAGGAACACTTTGCCGCGCTGATGGCGCAGCGTTACCTGGCGCTCTCTTTCACTATGGAAGAGCTGGATCCGGTGCTGAATTACAAACAGAACAATGTCCACGCGCTGTTCAACAAGGCGTGAATAAGGGGTCGTAAATGCTGGATAAAGAGCAGGTTAACCGCGCCGTACAGCGCCTGCATCAGGCGGAAAAGAGTCGTGAACAGATCCGCGCGCTGTCGCTCGATCATCCCGAGATCACCATCGAGGACGCCTACGCCATTCAGCGGCAGTGGGTGGAGCTGAAGATCGCCGAGGGGCGCACGCTCAAGGGCCACAAGATCGGCCTGACCTCGCGCGCCATGCAGGTGAGCTCGCAGATCACTGAGCCGGACTACGGCGCGCTGCTGGACGACATGTTCTTCAACGACGGCAGCGACATTCCGATCGATCGCTTTATCGTGCCGCGGGTGGAGGTGGAGCTGGCGTTCGTGCTGGCCAAGCCGCTGCGCGGGCCGAACTGCACGCTGTTCGACGTCTACAACGCCACCGACTACGTCATTCCGGCGCTGGAGATCATCGACGCGCGCAGCCACAACGTCGATCCCGAGACGCAGCGGCCGCGCAAGGTGTTCGACACCATCTCCGACAACGCCGCCAACGCTGGGGTGGTAATGGGCGGGCGGCCGATCAAGCCGGATGCGCTGGACCTGCGCTGGATAGCTGCGCTGCTGTACCGCAACGGCGTGATTGAAGAGTCCGGCGTGGCGGCGGCGGTGCTCAACCACCCGGCCAACGGCGTGGCCTGGCTGGCCAACAAGCTGGCGCCGTATGAGGTGGAGCTGGAAGCGGGGCAGGTGATCCTCGGCGGCTCCTTCACCCGGCCGGTGCCGGCGCGGCGCGGCGACACCTTCCACGTCGACTACGGCCCGATGGGCTGCATCAGCTGCCGCTTTGTCTAATGCAGGCTCGGCGAACCGGGCCGCAATAAACCGGGCGGGGAGCCATGCGCTACGCCCGCTTGTCAGGGAGAATGCGATGTTAACCAACCACTTCAAGCGTGCGCTGCAGGAAAAACGCCCGCAGATCGGGCTGTGGCTCGGGCTGTGCAGCAGCTACAGCGCCGAGCTGCTGGCCGGCGCCGGTTTCGACTGGCTGCTGATCGACGGCGAACATGCGCCCAACAACGTGCAGACGGTGCTGGGGCAGCTGCAGGCGGTCGCGCCTTACCCGAGCCGGCCGGTGGTGCGGCCGCCGTGGAACGACGCGGTGATCATCAAGCAACTGCTGGACGTCGGCGCGCAAACCTTGCTTATCCCGATGATTCAAAACGCCGAACAGGCGCGCGATGCGGTGCGCGCCACGCGCTATCCGCCGCACGGCGTGCGCGGCGTCGGCAGCGCCCTGGCGCGCGCTTCGCGCTGGAACCGGGTGCCCGATTACCTGCAGCAGGCCGACGAGCAGATGTGCGTGCTGGTGCAGATTGAAACCCGCGAAGCGGTAAAAAACCTCGACGCCATTTTGCAGGTGGAAGGGGTGGACGGCGTGTTTATCGGCCCGGCGGATCTCAGCGCCGATATGGGCTTCGCCGGCAATCCGCAGCACCCGGAGGTGCAGCGCACCATCGACGACGCGATTGCCCGCATCCGCGCCGCCGGCAAGGCGCCCGGCATTTTGATGGCCAACAAGGCACTGGCGCAGCGCTATCTGGAAGCCGGCGCGCTGTTCGTCGCGGTGGGGGTGGACACCACCCTGCTGGCGCGGGCGGCGGAAGCCCTGGCTGACGAGTTCAAACAGGGCGGGGTGCAAGCGCCTTCATCGGGAGTTTACTGAACCATGAACCACGTCGATTCGCTGCCGCCGGCCAACCCGGCGCAGCAACATAAAGCGTTAACCGCCGCCGAGCAATCGGTGATTAAAAAGTTGTTTCGGCGCCTGATCATTTTCCTGTTCGTGTTGTTTGTTTTCTCTTTCCTCGACCGTATCAACATCGGCTTCGCCGGGCTGACGATGGGCAAAGATCTCGGCCTCAGCTCGACCATGTTCGGGCTGGCGGCGACGTTGTTCTATGTCACCTACGTGATCTTCGGCATTCCGAGCAACATGATGCTGAGCCGGGTCGGCGCGCGGCGCTGGATCGCCACCATCATGGTGCTGTGGGGCATCGCCTCCACCTGCACCATGTTCGCCACCGGGCCGACCAGCCTGTACGTGCTGCGCATGATCGTCGGCATCACCGAGGCCGGTTTCCTGCCGGGCATTCTGGTGTACCTCACCTACTGGTTCCCGGCGTTCTACCGCGCCCGCGCCAACGCCTTGTTCATGATCGCCATGCCGGTGACCATGGCGATCGGCTCGCTGGTCTCCGGCTATATCCTGGCGCTGGACGGGGTGATGAATCTGAAGGGCTGGCAGTGGCTGTTTCTGCTGGAAGGCATTCCGTCGGTGCTGCTGGGCGTGGTGGTGTGGTTTTACCTCGACGATACGCCGGCCAAGGCCAAGTGGCTGACCGACGAGGAAAAATCCAGCCTGCAGGCGATGATGGAGGCCGACAAGCTGCAGCTGGTGCAGCCCAACGGGCCGAGCAGCCACCGCGCGCTGCAGCAACGCAGCCTGTGGCGCGAAATTTTCACGCCGATCGTGCTGATGTACACGCTGGCCTATTTCTGCCTGACCAACACCCTGAGCGCGATCAACATCTGGACGCCGCAGATCCTGCAAAGCTTCAACCAGGGCAGCAGCAACGTGACGATCGGCATTCTGGCGGCGATCCCGCAGATCTGCACCATCGCCGGCATGGTGTGGTGGAGCAAACGATCCGACAGGCTGCAGGAGCGCAAGCATCACACCGCGCTGCCATACCTGTTCGCCGCCGCCGGCTGGCTGCTGGCGTCCGCCACCGATCACAGCCTGATCCAGCTGCTGGGGATCGTGATGGCCTCGGTCGGCTCCTTTACCGCCATGGCGATCTTCTGGACCACGCCGGATCAGTCGATCAGCCTGGAAGCGCGCGCGGTGGGGATCGCGGTGATCAACGCCACCGGCAATATCGGATCGGCGCTCAGCCCGCTGTTGATCGGCTGGTTCAAGGATCTGACCGGCAGCTTCAACTCCGGGCTGTATTTCGTCTCGGCGCTGCTGATCGTCGGCGCCGTGCTGGTGTGGCGCATCCCGATGAAGGATTCGCGCCCGAGGGCGACGCCTTGATGCGCAAGTGGGCATGATTGCAGGAGGTCATGAGGTGCGGAAAAGTACCGGCTTTATCGCCAACATCGATATTTGCAAAGAGTATGACGCGCGTTACGCCGCCGACGAGGTGCACTACGAAACCTTCGCCGGGCTGGCGGCATTCTTCGGCCGCGACATGCAGGTGCACTGGCACGACTGCTTCTTCCAGGTGCATTTCCTGGAAACCGGCAAGATAGAGCTGCAGCTCGACGATCAGCACTATTCGGTGCAGGCGCCGCTGTTCATCCTCACGCCGCCGTCGGTGCCGCATGCGTTCTTTACCGAACCAGACAGCGACGGCCACGTGCTGACGGTGCGCCAGGAGCTGATTTGGCCGCTGCTGGAGCGCCTGTATCCCGGCAGCAACCTGGCGCTGGACATGCCGGGCATCTGCCTGTCGCTGGCCGATGCGCCGCAGGAGCTGACGGCGCTCAGCCACTACTGGGCGCTGATCCGCCGCGAGTTCGGCCAGAACCTGGCCGGGCGCGAACAGACGCTGGCGCTGCTGGCGCAGGCGGTGTTCACGCTGCTGCTGCGCAACACCGCGCTGGAAGACAACGCCAACAGCGGCGTGCGCGGCGAACTGCAGCTGTTTCAGCGGTTCAACAAGATGGTGGACGAGCGTTTTCGCGAGCATCTGCCGGTGCCGGAGTATGCGCAGGCGCTGGGAGTGACCGAATCGCGGCTCAACGACCTGTGCCGGCGCTTCGCCAACCGGCCGCCCAAGCGGCTGATCTTCGATCGGCTGCTGCGCGAGGCCAAACGCATGCTGCTGTTCAGCGCCTGCACGGTGCATGAAACCGCCTACAGCCTCGGCTTCAAGGATCCGGCCTATTTCGCCCGTTTTTTCAATCGGCTGGAAGGCTGTTCCCCCTCGACCTACCGCGCGGCGCAACACGCCCTTTCGTAACCGCGATCACAGTTTGCCGCGAAAGCGGCAAACTGACCTGAAAAGTACCGGCGATTGCCGCAAAAGTCTCTTCTCGAAACCGGCTTTGGCAGCTTCAATTAAGCAACCAAAAGAAAACATTATTTTAACAAATGGCCGGATCCACGGCCTGAAAAATGCCGATGACGAGGAAGACCCGATGAAACCAGAAGACTTTCGTGCCGACAGCAAACGCCCGTTTACCGGCGCCGAATACCTGAAAAGTTTGCAGGACAGCCGCGAAATCTACATTTACGGCGAGCGCGTGAAAGACGTCACCACCCACCCGGCGTTCCGCAACGCGGCGGCGTCTGTCGGCCAGCTGTATGACGCGCTGCACGATCCGGCCAGCCAGGATCGCCTGTGCTGGAATACCGACACCGGCAACGGCGGCTATACCCACAAATTTTTCCGCTACGCCCGCAGCCCGGAAGAGATGCGCCAGCAGCGCGATGCCATCGCCGACTGGTCGCGTCAAAGCTACGGCTGGATGGGGCGCACGCCGGACTACAAGGCGGCCTTCGGCTGCGCGCTGGGCGCTTATCCGGAGTTCTACGGCCAGTTCGCCGACAACGCGCGCCACTGGTACAAACGCATTCAGGAAACCGGGCTCTATTTCAACCACGCCATCGTCAACCCGCCGATCGACCGCCACAAGCCGGTCAACGAGGTGAAGGACGTTTACATTCAGGTGGAGAAAGAGACCGACGCCGGCATCGTGGTCAGCGGCGCCAAAGTGGTGGCCACCAACTCGGCGTTGACCCACTACAACTTCATCGGCTTCGGTTCGGCGCAGGTGATGGGCGATAACCCGGACTTCGCGCTGATGTTCGTGGCGCCGATGGACGCCGAAGGGGTGAAGCTGATTTCGCGCGCCTCCTACGAACTGGTGGCCGGCGCCACCGGATCGCCGTTCGACTACCCGCTCTCCAGCCGCTTCGACGAGAACGACGCGATCCTGATTATGGATCATGTGCTGATCCCGTGGGAAAACGTGCTGATCTACCGCGATTTCGACCGCTGCCGGCGCTGGAGCACCCAGGGCGGTTTCGCTCGGCTGTTCCCGCTGCAGGCCTGCGTGCGCCTGGCGGTGAAGATGGACTTCATCACCGCGCTGCTGCAAAAGAGCCTCTCGTGCACCGGCGTGCTGGAGTTCCGCGGCGTGCAGGCCGATCTGGGCGAAGTGGTGGCCTGGCGCAACCTGTTCTGGTCGCTGAGCGACGCGATGTGCGCCGAAGCCACAAAATGGGAAAACGGCGCCTACCTGCCGGATTCCGCCGCGCTGCAAACCTACCGCGTGATGGCGCCGATGGCCTACACCAAGGTGAAACACATCATCGAGAAGAACGTCACCAGCGGCCTGATCTACCTGCCGTCCAGCGTGCGCGACATGAACAACCCGGAGATCGACAAGTACCTGGCGCGCTACGTGCGCGGATCGGACGGTATGGATCACGTCGAACGCATCAAGATCCTCAAGCTGATGTGGGATGCGATCGGCAGCGAATTCGGCGGCCGCCACGAGCTGTATGAGATCAACTACGCCGGCAGCCAGGATGAGATCCGCCTGCAGTGCCTGCGCCACGCGCAGGGATCCGGCAACATGGATCGCATGATGCAGATGGTCGACAAGTGCCTGGCCGATTACGATCAGCACGGCTGGAAGGTGCCGCACCTGCGGAACAATGACGATATTAATCAGTTGGATAATCTGCTGAAGTAATTCAGGAGGAGGTTGTATGTCTCAGGAAAATGAACAGCGCCTGCGCTTTCGCGACGCCATGGCCAGCCTGTCGGCGGCGGTGAATATCGTCACCACCGACGGCCCGGCGGGGCGCTGCGGCATCACCGCCACGGCGGTGTGCTCGGTAACCGATACGCCGCCGACGCTGCTGGTGTGCATCAACCGCAACAGCGCGATGAACCCGGTGTTTCAGGAAAACCGCAGGCTGTGCGTCAACGTGCTCAACCACGAGCAGGAGCTGATGGCGCGCCACTTCGCCGGCATGACCGGCGTCAGCATGGAAGAACGTTTCCGGCTGAAAGAGTGGCAACTCGGTGCGCTGGGGCAGCCGGTGCTGCGCAATACCCTGGCCAGCCTGGAAGGGGAGATCGAGCAGATCCAGAGCATCGGCACCCACCAGATGTACCTGGTGCAGATCAAGCAGATCGCACTGAGCGAAGCCGGCAACGGGTTGATCTACTTCAAGCGCAATTTCCATTCGGTGATCCACCCGATGGCGGTGCCGGCCTGAGGCGTTGGGGCGCAGCCCGCTGCGCCCCGCATATCAACTCTTGTTGGCCGCCAGATCGCTCACCAGGCGGTTGACCGGATCGCTCATGTTGGTGAACTTGCTCAGTTCCGAGCGGGTCACCACCACGAACACCCCGACGTTTTTCGCCGGGATCATCGCCATGTAGGTAATGAACCCGCCGCCGCCGCCGGTCTTCTGAATGATGCCCGGCAGCCCGTCCTTCGGCGCCATATACACCCAGCCCAACCCTAGCGCATCCGCTTGCCCCGGCACGTCCATGCCCTTCAGCGACACCAGATCGTGACGCTGGAAGTACATGGTTTGCTCGCTGGCGGCGGTGGCTTTGCGCGGGCCGCTGGCGCTGGAGGAGAGGAACTGTTGCATCCAGCGCTGCATGTCGCGCGGGGTGGAGTAGACGCCGCCGCTGCCGGCCGCGGCGGTGGTGTCGCGGCAGGCGCTCGGGCCGGCCGCCGCCACCATCAGGCGCGAGCACTGTTCGGGGCTCGGCGTCAGCGTGGTGTCGACCATGCCGAGCGGCGCGGTGATTTTCTCTTTCAGCAGCGCGTTGTAAGGCTTGCCTGCGGCGCGCGACAGCGCGTCGGCCAGCAGGTCATACGCCAGGTTGGAGTAGGCGGCGCGTACGCCCGGCGGCACCGTGACGTTGGCATGCGCCAGCCACTGCCAGCGCTGGGCCTTGGTCGGCCAGGTGAACACCGGCGTTTTCGGCGGCTTTTTGCCCGGCTGCTCGCGCGGCAGCGCGCTGGTGTGCGTCGCCAGGTTCAGCAGGGTGATCGGCTGCCCGGCGTTGTAAGCCGGTACATAGGCGCCTTTGGGGGCGTACTTGCGCAGCGGGTCGGTCAGTTTGACCTGGCCTGCCGCCGCCATTTTCACCATCACTTCGCTGGTCATCAGCTTGGTGATCGAGGCGATGCGGATCAGCGAATCCGGGCGCGGGCGCAGGTTGTTGCCGGGTTTGGTATCGCCAAAGCTGCGGTTAACCACCTGATTGCCGTCGATCACCACCAGCGCCATGCCGGTGGCGCCGCTGTTGTAGAAAATATGTTCGGCATACTGGTCGACGATTTGCGAAGCCAGCTGCGGGGGGGTGGCCAGCGCGGCCAGCGGCGCGGCGCACAGGCCCAGCGCCAGCAATAAAGCGGAGACAGAGTTCTTCAACGGTCGTTATCCATTTAACAATGCAGCGGGAAAGGGCGTTATTCGTCGCCCAGTGTAATGCGCTCAGGCCCCGGCTGCATGTAGAAAAAAGAGCGGTGACGATAAATTTTTTAACCGCCGGCGGCCTACTGCGCGCGGGCGAAAATGGCGATCACTTCATCGAGGTGCGCCTTCATCGCCTTGCGGGCGCCGCGCACGTCGCGCGCTTCGATCGCCGCCAGGATCGCCCGGTGTTCCTGCTCGGAACGGTGCGGCATGTCGTCCGGCGTATAGTGGCGCTGCAGCACGCGAAACATGCTGCCGTAACGGTGGCCGAGCAGGTGGCCGATAATGAACGCATAGGCCGGGTTGCCGCTGGCCTGGGCGATGCGGATGTGGAACAGCCGATCGCCGGGGTGAGTGGCGGAGCCGGCGCGGTTATCGCGGCAGTTCTGCTCGTAGGCGGCGCGGATGCCCGCCAGCTCTTCGTCGGTGGCGTGGCGCGCGGCCAGCGCGGCGGTCTCCGGTTCGATCAACAGGCGGGTTTGCAGCAGTGAAAACGGCGGCAGCTCGGCGTTGAAATCCAGTTCAATATTCAGTTCGTCGTCGATCTCCGCCCATTGGTTGCGGCCGGCCTGCGCCATCACCGGCTCCTGCGACGGCGCCAGCGGCGTTTGCGAGCGCACGATCACCCCGTTGCCGACCTTGACGTCCACCAGGCCGATCACTTCCAGCGCGATCAGCGCTTCGCGCACCGACGCGCGGCTGACCTGCAACTGCTGGGCGAGATCCCGCTCCGAGGGCAGGCGGCTGCCCGGCGGAAATTCGTTATTTTCGATCAGACGTTTGAGCTGGTCTGCTATCTGTCTGTAAATTCTTGGGTTTTCCAGTCGGGTAATCGGCATTTTTGACCTTTGACGATTCGGCGTTCAGTGATTTGGCGCACAATTATGCGACAAGGCGCTTGAGTAATCGTTATTCAAGTGTAAAAAAATGGTTAATTGAAATGCGGTTTCAAGGCTGTTTTATTAACTTCTTCCCCCAACGATAACGCGTAAAGCGTCTTTTGTCATGTTAGAGGCCTGACCTTTAACCGCCTTTAGTGGCCTGACCATTAGACCTTTAGGCCGAGGAGTCAAGATGGATTTAACCGGGAAACGCGTACTGATCACCGCCGCCGGGCAAGGGATCGGTTTTACCACCGCCAGGCTGTTCGCCGCCGCCGGTGCCGAGGTGATCGCCAGCGACATCAACCTCGAGCGCCTGCAGGGCTGCGCCGGGATCCGCGCGCTGACGCTGAACGTCACCGATCCGGCCGCCATCGCGGCGGCGGCGGAAGCGATCGGCCCGATCGACGTGCTGTTCAACTGCGCCGGCGTGGTGCACAGCGGATCGATCCTCGATTGCAGCGAAGATCAGTGGGCGTTCGCGCTCGATCTCAACGTTACCGCGATGTTCCGCATGATCCGCGCCTTCCTGCCGGGCATGTTGGCGCGCGGTAAAGGCTCGATCATCAACATGTCCTCGGTGGCCTCGAGCGTGAAAGGGGTGCCGAACCGCTTCGCTTACAGCGCCAGCAAGGCGGCGGTGATCGGCCTGACGCGCTCGGTGGCGGCGGACTACGTCACGCAGGGCATCCGCTGCAACGCCATCTGCCCCGGCACGGTGGAGTCGCCGTCGCTGCGCCAGCGCATTGCCGAGCAGGCGCGCGAGCAGGGGCGCAGCGAGCAAGAGGTGTATCAGGCGTTCGTCGCCCGTCAGCCGATCGGGCGCATCGGCACCACCGAGGAAATCGCCCAACTGGCGCTGTATCTGGCCTCCGACGCCAGTTCGTACACCACCGGCACGGTGCAGATCATCGACGGCGGCTGGAGCAACTGAGCCGCCATTTTTGAGAGAGGAACGCATGAAACTTTTACGTTACGGGCAACCCGGGCAAGAGCGCCCCGGCATGTTGGATGCGCAGGGCCGCCTGCGCGATCTGTCGCAGCATATCGCCGACGTGGGGGGCGCCGCGTTATTGCCGGCGTCGCTCGCCAAACTGCGCGCGCTGGACAGCGCCGCGCTGCCGCTGGTCGAAGGGCAGCCGCGCCTCGGCGCCTGCGTCGGCGGCATCGGCAAGTTTATCTGCATCGGCCTGAACTACGCCGATCACGCGGCGGAAACCGGCGCGGCCATTCCTGAAGAACCGGTGGTGTTCAACAAATGGACCAGCGCGGTGGTCGGCCCCTATGACCAGGTGGAGATCCCGCGCGGCTCGCAGAAAACCGACTGGGAAGTGGAGCTGGGCGTGGTGATCGGCCAGGGCGGGCGCTACATCAGCGAAGCGGACGCCATGCGCCACGTCGCCGGCTACTGCGTGATCAACGACGTTTCAGAACGCGAATATCAAATTGAACGCGGCGGCACCTGGGACAAGGGCAAAGGCTGCGACACCTTCGGGCCGATCGGCCCCTGGCTGGTGACTGCCGACGAGATCGCCGATCCGCACAGCCTGAACCTGTGGCTGGAGGTGGACGGCAAGCGCTATCAGGACGGCAACACCAGCACCATGATCTTCCGCATTCCGCAGATCGTCAGCTACCTCAGCCGCTTTATGAGCCTGCAGCCGGGCGATGTGATCTCCACCGGCACGCCGCCGGGCGTCGGCATGGGGCAGAAACCGCAGCCCATCTATCTGCGGGCGGGCCAGACGATGCGTCTGGGCATCGAAGGGCTGGGCGAACAGCGCCAGCAAACCGTACAGGCCTAACCGGGAGCGCCGCCATGACCACCATTACCGCACTGCGGGTTGAAGACATTCGTTTCCCCACTTCGCTGGGGCTGGACGGATCCGACGCCATGAATCCGGATCCCGACTATTCCGCCGCCTACGTGATCCTGGAGACCGATCGCGCGGATCTCAGCGGCCACGGGCTGACGTTCACCATCGGCCGCGGCAACGAGATCTGCTGCGCGGCGATCCGCGCGCTGGAACATCAGATCGTCGGCGAGCGGCTGGAAGATATCGCCGCCGACATGGGCGCCTTCTGGCGGCGCTTCACCAGCGACAGCCAGCTACGCTGGATCGGGCCGGACAAGGGCGCCATTCACCTGGCGACCGGTGCGGTGGTCAACGCGGTGTGGGATCTGTGGGCCAAATCGGTCGGCAAGCCGGTGTGGCGGCTGGTGGCGGAGATGACGCCGGAGGAGCTGGTGCGCTGCATCGACTTCCGTTACATCACCGACTGCATCACGCCGCAGGAAGCGCTGGCGCTGCTGAAACAGCGTGCCGAGGGCAAAGAAGAGCGCCTGGCGCGGCTGCTGCAGGAGGGGTATCCCTGCTACACCACCTCCGCCGGTTGGCTGGGTTATCCGGACGACAAGCTGCGTCGCCTGTGCCAGGAAGCAGTCGACGCCGGTTTCTCCTACCTGAAGCTGAAGGTCGGGCGCGATCTGGAAGATGACATCCGCCGGGTGCGCATCGCCCGCGAGGTGATCGGCCCGGATCGCCGGCTGATGATCGACGCCAACCAGGTGTGGGAGGTGGACGAAGCCATTCCGTGGGTGAAGCATCTGGCGTTCGCCAAACCCTGGTTTATCGAAGAACCGACCAGCCCGGATGACGTGGAAGGGCACCGCCGCATCCGCGAAGGGGTGGCGCCGGTCAAGGTGGCCACCGGCGAGATGTGCCAGAACCGCATCATGTTCAAGCAGTTCATCATGCGCGGCGCGGTAGACGTGGTGCAGATCGACGCCTGCCGCCTCGGCGGCGTCAACGAAGTGCTGGCGGTGATGCTGATGGCGGCCAAATACCAACTGCCGGTCTGCCCGCACGCCGGCGGCGTCGGGCTGTGCGAGTACGTGCAGCACCTGTCGATGATCGACTACCTGTGCATTGCCGGCAGCCACGAAGGCCGAGTGATCGAGTACGTCGATCATCTGCATGAACACTTTGTCGATCCCTGCGTGATCAACGGCGCGGCCTACATGCCGCCGAGCCGCCCCGGCTATTCGATCGAGATGCATTCGTCGTCGATCGAGCAGTATCGGTTCCGCGGGTGAGGCGGGAGGATCGCATGCCGCGCATCGATGCTCACCAGCACTACTGGCGCTATCACCCACAGCACTACCCGTGGATCGACGAGCGGATGAGCGTGCTGCGGCAGGATTTCGATCCGCCCCGGCTGCGGCCGCTGTTGCAGGAACAGGGGTTCGACGGCGCGCTGGCGGTGCAGGCGCGCCCCAGCGAGGAAGAGACGCTGGCCCTGCTGGCGCTGGCGGAGCAGGGCGAGGGCTTATGCGGCGTGGTGGGCTGGCTGGATATCGCCGCGCCGCAGCTGGCGCAGCGTCTGGAGGCCTTGCGGCCTTATAGCGCGCTGCGCGGGGTGCGCCATCAGGTGCAGGACGAAGCGGATCCGGCGGCCTGGCTGGCGCGGCCGGAAGTGAAGCGCGGCATGCAAACGCTGCAGCGCACCGGGTATGTGTACGAGATCCTGGTGACGCACCGGCATCTGGCGGCCGCGGCGGCGTTCGCCGCCCGCCACGATGAGCACTGGCTGGTGTTGGATCATCTCGGCAAGCCGGATATCGCGCGCGGCGCGCGGCACTGGGCGCAGCAAATCCGGCCGCTGGCGGCGCTGCCGCACGTGGCCTGCAAGCTGTCGGGGCTGATCACCGAGGCGCCGGGTGGCCGGTGGCGGGCGGAAGAACTGCTGCCGTTCTTCGACGCCGCGCTGGAGGCGTTCGGCCCGCAGCGGCTGATGTTCGGCTCCGACTGGCCGGTGTGCCTGCTGGCCGGCGATTACCGCCAGGTGGTGCAACTGTGCGAACGGGCGCTGTCGACGCTGGGGGCCGCCGAGCAGGCGGCGATTTGGGGCGACACCGCCTGGCGAATTTACGGTTTAACGGAGTCTGGTTATGGATCTGTATCTGCAAGATAAGGTGGTGCTGGTCACCGGCGGCGGTGCCGGCATCGGCGCGGCGATTGCTCATGTGCTGGCCGAAGAAGGCGCGATCCCGGTGCTGGTCACCAACGCCGCGCCGGAGGCGGCGCTGCTGGCCGATTTGCAGCGGCTGCAGCCGCGCACCGAGGTGATCCTCACCGAACTGTGCGACGAGGCGGCCTGCCGCCGCGCGGTCAGCCAGACGCTGGCGGCCTTCGGCCGCATCGACGGGCTGGTGAATAACGCCGGAGTCAACGACGGCGTCGGGCTGGAGGCGGGGCGCGAAGCCTTCGTCGGCTCGCTGGAAAAGAACCTGGTGCACTACTACCTGATGGCGCACCTGTGCCAGGCGGCGCTGCAGGAAAGCCGGGGCGCTATCGTCAACATCGCCTCCAAGACCGCGCTCAGCGGCCAGGGCGGCACCAGCGGTTACACCGCCGCCAAGGGCGCGGTGCTGGCGCTGACGCGCGAATGGGCGGTGTCGCTGCGCCATGACGGCGTGCGGGTGAACGCGGTGGTGCCGGCGGAGGTGATCACCCCGCAGTACCAGCGCTGGCTCAACACCTTCGCCGAGCCGCAGCGGCAGATGGCGAAAATCACCGCGCGCATTCCGCTCGGGCAGCGCATGACCACGCCGCAGGAGATCGCCGATACCGTGGCGTTTCTGCTGTCGTCGCGGTCATCGCATACCACCGGGCAGTGGCTGTCGGTGGACGGCGGCTACCTGCATCTCGATCGGGCGCTGACGTGAGCGGCGCGACGGCAGGGCGGAGCCGTTTCTGCCAGGCGCTCGATCTGATTGACTCACCGGCGCTGATTGCGGAGTACCTGCAGCATCATCAGCGCATCTGGCCGGGCATCGCCGCGCATTTGCGCGAGCACGGCATTCTGGACATGGAGATTTACCGGTTGGGCACCCGGCTGTTCATGATCGTGGAGGTCAGCGCCGATTTCGACGCTGCGCGCTTTGACGCCGCCAGCCTGAACAACCCCGAAGTACAGCGATGGGAAGCGCTGATGTGGCACTACCAGGCCGCCACCCCCTGGACGCCGCAGGGCGAAAAATGGGTGGAAATGGCGCGGATATTTTCTCTGCAACAGCAATAACGCCAACATCATCATCGCCAGACGATACGAGGGTATCACCATGCTTGCTGAAAAAAGTGCGGCCTCCGCGCAGCCGGGCGTCGCCGTGACCGCCAATCTGCGCTGGGCCTTTATCCTGGTCACCAGCCTGTTCTTCATGTGGGGGCTGTCCTATGGCCTGCTGGACGTATTAAACAAACATTTTCAGGAGACGTTGCACGTCACCAAGGCGCAATCAGGGCTGCTGCAGGCGGCCTATTTCGGCGCCTATTTCCTGGTGGCGCTGCCCGCCGGGTACTTTATGGACCGCAAGGGCTATAAGGCGGGCATTCTGGTCGGGCTGTGCCTGTATGCGCTGGGGGCGCTGCTGTTCGTGCCGGCGGCATCGGCCAACAGCTTCGGCGTGTTCCTGTTTGCGCTGTTCGTTATCGCCAGCGGCCTGGGCTGCCTGGAAACGGCCGCCAACCCGTACGCCACGGTGCTGGGCGACGCGCAGGGCGCCGAACGGCGGCTCAACCTGGCCCAGTCGTTCAACGGCCTCGGGCAGTTTATCGGCCCGCTGATCGGCGGCACGCTGTTCTTCTCCGCCAGCCAGTCCGCCGGCGGCGGCGATCAGAGCGCGGTGAAGATGACCTATGTGGCGATCGCCGTGCTGGTGCTGCTGATCGCGCTGTTGTTCAGCCGCACCCGGCTGCCGGCGATCCGTGAAGAGGAGAAACCGGTGCACGGCGTGATAGCGCAGGGCTTATGGCAGCATCCGCATTTCGTCGGCGGGGTGATCACGCAGTTCTTCTACGTGGCGGCGCAGGTGGGCGTGGGGGCGTTCTTCATCAACTACGCCACCGAACACTGGCGCGATGTGTCTAACCAGAGCGCCTCTTACCTGCTGTCGATCGCCATGATCTGCTTTATGGTCGGGCGCTTCTTCAGCACCTGGCTGATGGGGCGAGTCAAACCGGCGACGCTGCTGGCGGCCTATGCGCTGATCAACATCGCGCTGTGCGGCGTGGTGATGCTGAGTGTCGACGGGGTGTCGGTGGTGGCGCTGATCGCGGTGTTCTTCTTTATGTCGATCATGTTCCCGACCATTTTCGCCCTGGGGGTGAAAAAACTGGGTAAACACACCAAGCGCGCCAGCTCCTTTATGATCATGGCGATCGTCGGCGGCGCCATCATGCCGTACTTTATGGGGGCGCTGGCCGACCGTTACAGCACCGCGCTCTCTTATCTGTTGCCGCTGCTGTGCTTCGCGGTGGTGCTGGTTTACGGCCTGCGGCAGCGCCGCGCCTGATTCAACCCGGCGGCGAATCGGCCTTCGCCGCCGTTGTCAGCGCCTGTGGGCGCGTTCGCATCAGGATCGCCAGCGCCAGCAGCAGCACGATGCCGGACAGCACGCCGTTTATCGTCAAGCCTCCGGCGTCCACCACCAGCCCGCCCGCTAGCGAGCCGCAGGAAATCGCCAGATTAAACAGCGCGATATACAGCGAAGAGGCGACCTCGACCGCGTCGGGGGCCGCCTTGAGCATCCACGCCATCAGCGACACGGAAACGCCGCCGTAGGCGATGCCCCACAGCAGGAGGAAGGCACCGCCGCTCAGCGGCGCGCGGCCCAGCAGCGGCAGCAGCAGGACGGCGAGCGCCAGCCCGAAGGCGATCAGCGCCAGGGTGCGGCGCAGCCGTTTGGTGGCGGCCTGGCCGGCGATGAAATTCCCGACGATACCGGCGGCGCCGTAGGCGAACAGCAGCGGCCCCACCCAGCGGCTCTCGATGCCGGCGACCGTCTGCAGCAGCGGGCGGACAAAGGTGTAGGCCATAAAGTGGCCGGCGACCAGCAGAAACGTCAGCAGCAGCCCGAGGAGCAACCGGCGATTCGCGTGCTGCGCGGTGAACGACCGCCAGCTCACCGCCTGCGTGACCGGCAGCGGCGGCAGCACGCACAGCAGCAGGAGCAGGGTCAGCGCCGCCAGGACGGCGACGGCCAGAAACGCCATGCGCCAGCCCAGCGCTTCGCCGAGGAACACCCCGAGCGGCACGCCGAGCACCGAGGCCGCCGCTACGCCGCCGAAGATGACGGACAGCGCCAATCCGACGGAGGCCGGCGGCACCAGACGTTCCGCCAATCCGCCGGCGATGGCCCAGATACCGCCGATGCAAAAGCCCAGCAGGATGCGCGCAGCGAACAGCAGCGCCATGGAGGTAGCGGCGGCGGCCAGCAGGTTGGCGGCGATCAGCAGTAGCAGAAAGACGATCAGCAGGCTGCGGCGATCCGTGCGCCGGGCGCCCAGCACCACCAGCGGGGCGAACAGCGCGGCGAACAGGGCAGGCAGGGAAATCAGCAGCCCGGCGCGGCCTATCGATGCGTTCAAGGTGCTGACTATCGGGGTCAGCAGCCCGACGGGCAGCATTTCTGCCGTGACGACGGTAAAGGTGGATAGGCCGATGGCGAAGGTCGCCAGCCAGGGTTTTGCGCCGCCGCCGGCGTGTAAGGCACTCATAATGACTCTCCCAACAGATGAAGAGCCTCAGTGTATCCGCGCCAAAATGACTGATAAACTGGCCTGAATGCGCAACATTGGGGACAAATCGTGGCTAATTTACCGTCTATGCCGTTGGATAACCTGACCGACCTGCTGGTGTTCATTCGCGTTGCCGACGCCTGCAGCTTCACGCTGGCGGCCGAGAGGCTGGGCATCTCCCGCTCGGCGGCGGGCAAATGCGTGATCCGATTGGAGGAGCGATTGGCCACCCGGTTGCTGCAGCGCACCACGCGCAGCGTCAGCCTGACCGAAGACGGCGCGGTGTTTTACGAGTATGCGCAGCGTATCCTGTCGCAGGCCGAAGAGGCGGAAACGGCGCTCAATACGCGGCGGCAAACCCCACGCGGGCGGCTGCGGCTGGATCTGCCGGTTTCGTTGGGGCGGTTGCATATCCTGCCGATTCTGCGGGAGTTTTTGGCGCAGTGGCCGGAGGTGGACGCCGATGTCAGCTTCTCCGACGATTACAGCGATCTGGTGCGCGACGGCATCGACGTGGCTGTCCGCGTCGGCGGCAACGACGACAGCCGGCTGGTGCGGCGGGTGCTCGCGCCACATCGCCTGATCACCTGCGCGGCGCCGGATTATCTGGCGCGGCACGGCACGCCTGCAAAACCGGAGGCGCTGGGCGATCACGAGACGCTGGTCTTCAGCCATCAGGGGCTGCCGGCGCCCTGGCGCTATTTGGTCAACGGGCAACTGCACGAACAGCCGGTGCGCGGCCGGATGCGTTTCAACAACGTCGAGGCCTTGAGGGATGCGGCCGTCGCCGGAGCCGGCCTGTGCCAGGTGGGGGCGTTTCTGGTCGGCGAGCAGATTGCGGCCGGCACGCTGGTGCCGGTGCTGGAGCGCTATTGCCGCCCGGGGCCGCCGATCTGCGCCGTCTATCCCAGCCGGCGCCATCTCTCCCCCAAGGTGAAACTGTTCCTGGCGGCGATCGAACGGCGCTGGCAGGGCAAGGCTATTTGGGAAACCGCTTAGCGCGAGCGATTCACACCGCTTTCAAGGCCAGCGTTCGCCGCATTAAGCGGTAGCCGCCGGCCGCCACCAGCAGCACGATCAGCCCGGCGGTGAGCGTGACGCCGAAGCCGGCCGCTATCCCGGCGGCATCGATCGCCAGGCCCGCCAATGCGGCGCCGAGCGCCACGCCTATCCCCAGGCCGGTGACCATCCAGGTCAACCCCTCCGTCAGCCGGGAGGGCGGCACGATGTTTTCAACCAGCCCCATGGCAATGATCATGGTCGGCGCAAAAAACAATCCCGCAACAAACATCGCCGCCGCCAGCGTCAAGACATCGTGCACCCACAGCAGCGGCAGGGTGGTGAAGGCGGTGGCGAACGCCGCGTATAAGAACAGGCGAGGCAAGGAGACGGGGATCTTCATTGCGCCGAAAATCAGCCCGGCCAGGCAGGAGCCGAACGCATAAACCGACAGCACGATGCTGGCGGCGGCCGGCTGTCCTTGCTGCTCGGCGAAGGCCACGCTGATGACGTCCACGGTGCCGACGATGGTGCCCAGGGCGATCAGCGCCAGCAGCAGGATCTGCATTGACGGCATGGCCAGGATGGCGCGCTGCCGCTGGTTATTGCGGGTGTAGACCGGGGGCTGAGTGCTTTTTTGCGAGGCGAATGCCGCAACGCCCGCCACCAGAAGCAGCGCGGCTACCAGAGGGCCGGCTTCTGGGAAGAGTGAAACGCTAAGCCCCACGGCGATCGGTGGGCCGACGATAAAGGCCACTTCATCTAACACGGACTCGAATGAAAATGCCGTGTGCAGCTGTGGCGTGCCGCGATAAATTTCGCTCCAGCGGGCTCTGACCATCGCGGAGATGCTGGGCATGCCGCCCGCAAGCGCGGCGAAGACGAACAGCGTCCACTCCGGCGCCCGATAGTGGGTGCAGAGCAACAGCAGTAGCAGGGCGAGCGTGCTGATCCCGGTGGCATACGGCAGCACGCGGCTTTGGCCGTGACGATCCGCCGCGCGCGCGATTTGCGGCGCAAGCAGCGCCATGGAAAAGGCGAACGTCGCCGCTACCGCGCCCGCCAACCAATAAGAGCCGCGTACCTGTGAGAGCATGGTGATGATGCCGATACCGGTCATCGAGACCGGCAGGCGCGCGATCAGCCCGGCAGAGGAAAACGCCTTGCTGCCCGGGGCGTTGAACAGGTTGAAATAAGGATTTGCCATGGAAAGGGCTCCAGAAGTTGGCGGCTCAGTATTCGCTCAATGGCCATCATTGACATACGCCACGTATGTTACGTTAATTGACATACATGGCGTATGTCAATTATAACGTTCATCAATAATGAGGCGGGAGTGGACCCATGGCACGTAAAGCGCGCGCAGAAATGATTGAAGAAACCCGACAAAAACTGGTGGCGGCCGCCCGTCAGCAGTTCGGCAGCGTGGGGTATGCCGAGACGGTGATGGATGAACTCACCGCGCAAGCCGGCATGACGCGCGGTGCGCTCTATCACCATTTTGGCGATAAAAAGGGGTTGTTCCTGGCGGTTGTGAAGGCGATTGATGCTGAAATGGATGCGCGTCTTGCCGACATTACCGCGCGTACGGCGGATGACTGGGAGGCGTTTGCGGCGCGTTGTCGCGGTTATTTGATCATGATGACGGAGCCGCAAGCGCAACGCATTTTGTTGCGCGATTCACCTTCGGTGCTGGGGGCTGAATATTTGCAGGCCAGTAAGCTGCAATGCATTGTCTGGATGACGGGCGCATTGCAGGCGTTGATGGCGCAGGGGCGCATCGCTGTCGCCGAGCCGGAATCGCTGGCGCATTTGATCAACGGCGGCCTGATGGATGCCGCGCTTTGGATCGCGCACCAGCCGGATGAGAAAACCGCTTTGGAGCAGGCGTTGGCCGGTTTGTCGTTGTTGCTGAACGGCTTGCGGCCAACGGCCGCTTAACCGGGCAGGGTATTTACTCCTGCGGCAGCAGCAGGGCGGGCTGGACGTTTTGCGCCAGCTGGATATTGTTGCGGCCGCTGTGCTTCGCCAGATAGAGCGCGGCGTCGGCCGCGCCGATCGCCGACTCGACGTCCAGCTTTTCCAGCGCGGAGATGCCGGCGCTGAGCGTCAGCGTGCCGCTGTGCTGCGGGCTGGCGCCGTGTGGGATGTTCAGTTCCGCCACCCGTTGGCGCACCCGTTCGGCCAGCTGCGCCGCGTAGCCTTCGTGCACGTTGGTCAGCAGCACCAAAAACTCTTCCCCGCCGTAGCGCACCACGATGTCGCGCGAACGTACCGCATCGCGGATGGCGATCGCCACCTGCACCAGCGCCCGGTCGCCCATCGCGTGGCCGTAGCTGTCGTTGTAGACCTTGAAGTGGTCGATATCCAGCAGCAGCACGTAGTGGCGGCCGGTTTGCGGTTCCAGCAGCATGTTGATCTTATTCTCCAGCCCGCGGCGGTTATAAAGACCGGTCAGGGGATCGAGCATGCTTAAATTATTGAATTTGTCCCGTTCGTTATACAGGTTGGCCACCAGCGCGTGGGTAAAGATTTCACTGCGTTTCAACATCAGGTGGTGGATGGAGAAAGCGATAATAGGTAATAGCGTGGTGAATAATATCCGCAGGGTATTATGCATACCGTCTAAAGCCAGGATCACCATTGCGGAAGGCACGGCGTGTAAACAAAAGGCGGTAAAGTTATCCGTCAGAGAAATAGCGCTGATAAAAAAGATGCTGAACAAACTAATTAATAAAAAATCTTGGTTATTCGGTAGGCAATATTGACTTTTAACGTAAATATGGGCGGCCCAAAGCAGGCCGAGCACGCTGGCGAACAGGTTGAGTTTACACAGGTATTTCCGCGGCGTTTGCAGGGAGAATAGCGCCGCCGCCAGACAAAATAGCGGTATACATAATAAAGGTAGGGTAAATGAGGGCGTATCCCTAAAAGGGAACAATAACGTAAATACGGAAGAGGCGGCATTCATCACCAGAAAAAGAAATAATGCCAGGCGCTGCTTGCTGTTCAGTAATTCCTGATAAGAACGGGCGTTCATACGGAGGTCACTCTTTGCAAAGTCGTTCTGTCGAATAATTAAGGTTGAGAAGCATTCCCTCGGCGCGAAATATCCACGGAAGTTGCATGGTTGATGATTGTGATTATTATCATGCAAACAGGACTAGGAATTTTCTTATGTCAAATTATCATTTTTTCATGCTGGTGTCATCTGGGTTTGGTCACCGCAGTGAAAATGATGCGGCGGCCAAAAAAGTGTTATATGATATTGGTTATCATTATCACTTAAAGGGGGTTATCATGCTCACCGCCATGATTGCCGCGTGTGGACTGTGGGGCGTCAGCTGGTGCCTCGGCGATCGCCTGGCCAGCGCCTGGGGCGTTTTGCTGCCGTGCGCGCTGATGCCGCTGCTGGCCTTGATCGATCTGAATATGATGCAGCTGCGCACCCTGATTGTGATAGCGATGCTGGCGACGCTGGTGATGCTGTTCAACAGCCGGCTGCGTCACTATCTGCTGCTGCCTTCCTGCATGGCGCTGGCGGGCGGCCTGGCGGCAATCAGCCTCAACTTCAGCTTCGCGTAAACGCCGGAAACGGCAAAACCACGCTTAGGCGTGTTTATCATCAATGCGTTGGGATTTTTTCGAAGGAACTACCGGAGAGATCATCAATTGGTGCGAAGAGAGGGACTTGAACCCTCACGTCCGTAAGGACACTAACACCTGAAGCTAGCGCGTCTACCAATTCCGCCACCTTCGCACAGTCGATGTTGTTGCTTTGATTTATATTACGTCGCCAGCTTGGTGCGAAGAGAGGGACTTGAACCCTCACGTCCGTAAGAACACTAACACCTGAAGCTAGCGCGTCTACCAATTCCGCCACCTTCGCATCGATGCTGAGTGCAATATAAATCATGTGGTTATTTGGTGCGAAGAGAGGGACTTGAACCCTCACGTCCGTAAGGACACTAACACCTGAAGCTAGCGCGTCTACCAATTCCGCCACCTTCGCGTACCAGAAACATTACCGGAGTAACGTTACCACGGAGGCGAATTCTAGAGATTTTGGCGGGCACGTCAACAGTTATTTCCCCGCATTGCGGGCGTTTGCTGGAAAAACAGCCATATCGCCGCTTTTCCGCTGGTCAAACAGCCAAATCAGCCAATCAATCAACACTCTGACCCGTGGCGCCAGGAAACGGCCGGGTGGATACATGATGTAAATCGGCATCGGCGGAGGCGGCGTGTCCGCCAGCACTTCCACCAGTTCACCCCGTTCCAGCCAGGGGGCAAGCGAATAGCGCGCCGCCTGAATCACCCCCATGCCGGCCCGCGCGCCAGCGATGTAGGCGTCGGCGCCGCTGACGCTCAGCCGGGCGGGGAGTTCGCGCAGTTCCACTTTGCCGCCGCGGCAGAATTCCAGCGGGTAATCGCGGTTGCTGGCCAGGGAAAAATACCCCACCGCGCGGTGCGACGCCAGGCTATCGATGTCGCGCGGCGTGCCGCAGGCCTGCAGGTAAGCGGGGGAAGCGCAGGTGACCTGTGGCAGCTGGGCGATGCGCCGCGCCACCAGGCTGTCGTCTTCGGTTTCCCAGGCGCGCAGCACGCAGTCCACGCCTTCGCGCAACAGATCGACGTGGGTGTCGTTGGCGCCCAGCGCCAGCGTGATGTCGGGATAGCGGCGGTAAAAGTCGTCCAGTGCCGGAATGACAATCTGGCGCGCCAGCGAATGGGGCATATCGATGCGCACTTTGCCGGACGGCTGCAGCTTATGGTGGCTGAACAGCGTGTCCGCCTCCTCAAGCGCCCCCAGCAACTGTACGCAGCGTTGATAGTAGAGGCTGCCTTCGCTGGTCACCTGCACCTGGCGGGTGGTGCGGATCAGCAGGCGCACGCCCAGCCGCTGCTCCAGCCGTTTCAACGCGTTGCTGACCGTGGCGCGCGGCAGCTGCAGGCGCTCGGCCGCCCGGCTGAAGCTGCCCAGTTCGACGATGCGGGTAAAAATGCGCATGGCTTGAACCTGATCCATGTCCACTCCGGATTGTTGGTGATTTTTGAACAGTGATGTGCAATCTGCATTATTTATCTTTGTAGCGTAAACAACCAGACTTTGCTGCGTTATCCGTTCATCGCATGAGGGCAGCACAATGCAACAACGTAAACTGGGTTCTCACGGCCCCCTCGTCTCCGCCTTGGGGCTGGGATGCATGGGCATGAGCGACTTCTACTCCACCGGCGCCGATCGGCAGGAAGCCATCGCCACGCTGCACCGGGCGCTGGAGCTGGGTGTCACGCTGCTCGACACCGCCGACATGTATGGCCCGCACACCAACGAGGAGTTGGTGGGGGAAGCGATCAAGGGCAAACGGCAACAGGTGTTCCTGGCCACCAAGTTCGGCATCCTGCGCGATCCGGCGGATCCTTCGGCGCGCGGCGTCAGCAGCCGGCCCGAGTATATCCGGCGCTCGGTGGAAGGCAGCCTGCGGCGCTTGAGCGTAGAAGAGATCGATCTTTATTATCAGCATCGGGTCGATCCGCAGGTGCCGATCGAAGACGTCGTGGGCACGATGGCGGATCTGATCCGCGAAGGCAAGATCCGCCATATCGGCCTGAGCGAGGCGTCGGTCGCCACGCTGGAGCGGGCGCACAAGGTGCATCCGATCACCGCGCTGCAGACCGAGTATTCGCTGTGGACGCGCGATGCCGAACAGGGCGTGCTGGCGGCCTGTGAGCGCCTCGGCATCGGCTTTGTGCCTTACAGCCCGTTAGGGCGCGGTTTCCTCACCGGCGCTATCCGGCGGCCGGAGGATCTGGCCGAGGACGATTTCCGCCGCGGCAACCCGCGCTTCCAGGGGGAAAACTTCGCCCGCAACCTGGCGCTGGTGGAGAAGGTGGGTGAGCTGGCGGCACAGAAGGGCGTCAAGCCTTCACAGCTGGCGCTGGCCTGGGTGTTGGCGCAGGGCGAGCACATCGTGCCGATCCCCGGCACCAAACGCCGTCGCTACCTCGAAGAGAACGTCGCGGCGGCGGAGATAACGCTGAGCGCGGCCGAGCTGGCGGCGATAGACGCGGTGTTTCCGCTGAGTGCGGCGGCCGGCGATCGCTACGGCGCGGAGTCGATGACCTATATCAACGGCTAAAAAAAAGCGCGGCCTCAGGCCGCGCTCTGTCGTTTTCCGCCAACGGCGAATTATTTCTTCTTCGGCGCGCGCGGCGGGCGGCCGACGGTGGCCTGATACACCTTGAAGCGGCCGTTCTGCGCCAGCACTTCGTGGCTGCCGAAGGTGGCGTCCAGAATGTCCGGGTACGGCAGGAAGGCGTTGGCGACGATGCGCAGCCGGCCGCCGATCGGCAGGTGTTTCACCGCGCCGCGGATCAGGGTTTCGGCGGCGGTCAGGCTGGTCTGCAGCCCGTCGTGGAACGGCGGGTTGGAGATGATCATGTCGAAACGGCCGGTGATGTCGGAGTAAACGTTGCTGACGATCACTTCGCCTTCGATGCCGTTGGCGGCCAGCGTCGCGCGGCTGGATTCCACCGCGGCGGCGTTGACGTCGCTGAGGGTAAGTTTCACCTTCGGCGACAGCTTGGCCATCACCGAGGCCATCACGCCGGCGCCGCAGCCGATGTCCAGCACCTTGCCTTTCATGTGTTTTTCCAGCGTCGACAGCAGCAGCGAGCTGCCGACGTCCAGGCCGTCGCGGCTGAACACGCCCGGCAGCGTTTTCACTTCCAGATCGTGCAGCTGATAGCTGTCCCACCAGTCGTCCAGGCCGAACTCGGTCTGTGCGTCCAGGCGGCCGTGATACAGGCCGCAGCGGCGCGCGCTGTCGATTTTCACCAGCGCAACGTGGCCTTCCAGCGTTGGCTCGGCGCTGCGCACGCCGCTGCGGTTTTCACCGACCACGAACACGTCTACGCCCACCGGCAGCAGCGCCAGGATGTTGCACAGCTGGAATTGCGCTTCCTGCTTACTCTTCGGCCAGTAGTAAACCAGCGTGTCGCAGTCGGCGACGAAAGCGGGATCGACGGTCAAACCGAACTGCACGTTATCGCCCATCGTCCGGTTCAGTAACTGCCAGTGATGGTATTGCTGAGTGTGGACGCGCACGTCCGCGGCCTCGAATTGGGCCGGCAGGCTGTCCTGCAGGTCGCCGGCAAACAGCACGCGGCGTTCGATAAATTCATCACTGTGGCGCAGCATGACTTCACTGGCGGGGGTTAATGCAGACATCAGATATTGGCTCCTGGAAATGAGACCGGGGATTATAGAGCTTTGTGGCGATATGTTCGACGGGTTTGTTGGCGCGGGCTGCGCGGGTTTGTTAGCATAGCGCGGCGCATGGCAGGCATGGCGCACCACAACGGGTAGGAATCGGCATGGCATCAAAACGCGACTGGCTGTTACAACAACTGGGTATTACGCAGTGGACATTGCGCCGCCCGGGCGTGTTGCAGGGCGAAGTGGCGGTCAGTCTGCCGCCCGAGGCGCGCCTGCTGGTGGTGGCGCAGACGCTGCCCGCACCGGACGATCCGCTGTTTTGCGACGTGCTGCGCAGCCTGGGGCTGACGCCGGCGCAAACCTACAGCCTGACGCCGGAACAGGCGGCGATGCTGCCTGAAGAGACCGCATGCAACAGTTGGCGGCTGGGCGTGGCGGAACCGCTTGCGGTCGCCGGTGCGCAGCTACACAGCCCGGCGCTGGCCGAGCTTTCCCAAGACGCGGGGGCCAAACGCGCCCTCTGGCAGCAGATTTGTCATCATGAACACGATTTCTACCCTGACGGCGGCCGACCTGGCCACGGCCTTCACCATTGAGCAAGCCAGCCACGCTTTCCCCTGGACGGAAACCACCTTCGCCAGCAATCAGGGCGATCGCTATCTTAACCTGAAGCTGAGCGCCGACGGGGAGATGGCGGGGTTCGCCATCACGCAGATCGTGCTGGACGAAGCCACGCTGTTCAACATCGCCATTCATCCGCAGTACCAGCGCCGTGGCTTTGGCCGCCTGTTGCTCAACGCGTTGATTGAACGGCTGGAGAGCCGCGGCGTGGTCACGCTGTGGCTGGAAGTGCGCGCCTCCAACCAGGCGGCGATCGCGCTGTATGAAGATCTCGGTTTCAACGAGGTCACCGTGCGCCGCAATTATTACCCGAGCGCCCACGGCCGCGAAGACGCGATCGTGATGGCGCTGCCGCTGGCGTAATCCGTCCGGCCGGTAAAAGCATTGATTGTCACCGGTTGGCAAATCGGCGAAAATGCCCGGCTGTTATCTTTTATTCACCGCTTTGCCCGGCGCCGCGATCGGCGCGTTCTGATGATGTCGCAGGGCGGACTAACCGTAGAACCTGAAAACCATGTCTCCTAGTGAATTTGCCCGCGAAGTCTCCAAAAGAAGAACTTTCGCCATCATCTCGCACCCCGATGCCGGTAAAACCACCATTACCGAAAAAGTACTGCTGTTCGGACAGGCGATCCAGACCGCCGGTACGGTAAAAGGCCGCGGCTCCAGCCAGCACGCCAAATCCGACTGGATGGAAATGGAAAAGCAGCGTGGGATCTCGATCACCACCTCGGTGATGCAGTTCCCGTACCGCGACAGCCTGGTCAACCTGCTGGATACCCCGGGGCACGAAGACTTCTCCGAAGATACTTACCGTACTCTGACCGCCGTCGACTGCTGTCTGATGGTGATCGACGCCGCCAAGGGCGTTGAGGATCGCACCCGCAAGCTGATGGAGGTTACCCGTCTGCGCGACACGCCGATCCTGACCTTCATGAACAAACTGGACCGCGATATCCGCGATCCGATGGAAGTGATGGATGAAGTCGAGCGCGAACTGAAGATCGCCTGCTCGCCCATCACCTGGCCGATCGGCTGTGGCAAGCTGTTCAAGGGTGTTTACCACCTGTACAAGGATGAAACCTACCTGTACCAGACCGGTAAAGGCCACACCATTCAGGAAGTGCGCATCGTCAAAGGCCTGAACAACCCGGAGCTGGATGCGGCGGTGGGTGAAGATCTGGCGGCGCAGTTGCGCGATGAGCTGGAGCTGGTGCAGGGCGCTTCCCACGAGTTCGATCAGGAGGCTTTCCTGAGCGGCGAGCTGACCCCGGTGTTCTTCGGTACCGCATTGGGCAACTTCGGCGTGGATCACATGCTGGACGGCCTGGTGGCCTGGGCGCCGGCGCCGATGCCGCGCAAAACCGACACCCGCGAAGTGACGGCGGCGGAAGAGAAATTCACCGGCTTCGTGTTCAAGATCCAGGCCAATATGGATCCGAAACACCGCGACCGCGTGGCCTTTATGCGCGTGGTTTCCGGCCGCTACGAGAAGGGCATGAAGCTGCGCCAGGTGCGCACCGGCAAAGACGTGGTGATCTCCGACGCGCTGACCTTTATGGCCGGCGACCGTTCGCACGTGGAAGAAGCCTATCCGGGCGACATCATCGGCCTGCACAACCACGGCACCATTCAGATCGGCGATACCTTCACCCAGGGTGAAGACATGAAGTTCACCGGCATCCCGAACTTCGCGCCGGAACTGTTCCGCCGCATTCGCCTGCGCGATCCGCTGAAGCAGAAACAGCTGCTGAAGGGGCTGGTGCAGCTGTCCGAAGAGGGCGCGGTGCAGGTGTTCCGTCCGATCGCCAACAACGATCTGATCGTCGGTGCGGTCGGTGTGCTGCAGTTCGACGTGGTGGTAGCGCGCTTGAAGAGCGAGTACAACGTGGAAGCGTTGTACGAGTCGGTCAACGTGTCGACCGCGCGCTGGGTCGAGTGCGACGACGTGAAGAAGTTCGAAGAGTTCAAGCGCAAGAACGAGATCAACCTGGCGCTGGACGGCGGGGACAACCTGTCCTATATCGCGCCGACCATGGTGAACCTCAACCTGACGCAGGAACGTTATCCTGATGTGACCTTCCGCAAGACGCGCGAACACTGATCAATCGGCAGGGCGCCCAGTGCGCCCTGCACGCCTCTCCTATTCCCACTGCGCTAATTAATAAACCTCCCTCATATTTTTCTTGCGAACCTAGGACACCAGGCGATGTTCGTTCGGCCTGCATTTTTTGTCTAATGGTCTATCTTTAACGGGATGTCCGCACATTGCTTGAGAGTAAATCACTGCAATACGCTATTTGTTTGGTGAGTTATTCTGATGTGTTGCCGATAGGAGACAGTCAGTGTCTTTAAATATCAATGAGATAGCTATATTTCAGTTTTGTGTGACTTAGCCTGTCGTCAATAGGCGACAGTTTTTTGGCTAAAAATCCAACGTCTGATTTATTTTCTTTGATTTTTAAGGGTTTTTTTGAGTTGGCACGGCCGTTGCAATATTCCTGTCGTGAACGCTTAATCGTATAGCGATGATGAAGTATTTACCGAGAAGGCCGCGTGAAGGTGGCCGCAGGGTTCCGGCGCTCTGGCGTTGTGAGCCCCCAACAAAAGGAAGAGATCGATGAAAAAGACCAAATTTGCACACTCGCTGATGGCTGTTGTATTGGGTTCTGTGTTGGTCAGCGGCAGTGCGCTGGCCGAAGAGAGTCTGCTCAACAAGGCGTCTAACGCCGCGGACAGTGCCGGTGCCAAAATCGATAGCTCCATGAAAAAAGTTGACGGTTACATGGATGACAGCGCGATAACGGCTAAAGTTAAAAGTGCGTTGGTGGAAGATAAAACCATCAAAAGTTCCGACATTTCGGTGAAAACCGAAAAAGGCGCCGTGACCCTGAGCGGGTTCGTCGGCAGCCAGGCGCAGGCGGAGCATGCGGTCGCTGTCGCCGGCAAGGTGGAAGGCGTCAAGACCGTCAGCGACAAGCTGCACGTGAAAGATGAAGCCAACCAGTCGATCAAATCGTATGCCGGCGACACCGCCACCACCAGCGAGCTGAAAGCCAAGCTGCTGGCCGATGACATCGTGCCGTCGCGCAATGTGAAAGTGGAAACCACCGATGGCGTGGTGCAGCTTTCCGGTGAGGTGAAAACGCAGGCGCAGTCTGAGCGTGCGGAAAGCATCGCCAAGGCCATCGACGGCGTGAAAAGCGTGAAAAACGACCTGGTGGTCAAGCCGTAATCCCGCCAGGCGCCCGTAACAAGTAACAACAAGCCGCATCGGTCGGGCCGTGAAGGCGGCCCGACATGTACCACCAAAAAAAGAAACTGATTTGCCGTCGACGTCCCGTTGTCGGGGCGGTAGACGGCAGCGAATTTTTTCACAATGGTAAGGAGAAGCTTATGTTTCGTTGGGGCATTATCTTTTTAGTCATCGCGCTTATCGCTGCGGCACTGGGGTTCGGTTCGCTGGCGGGCACCGCCGCCTGGGCGGCTAAAATCGTGTTTGTCGTCGGCATTATCCTGTTCCTGGTCAGCCTGTTCACCGGCCGCCGGCGCCCTTAGCCGGCCGGTATTTTCCTGCAAACTGTAACAAAGCTTAATTCCTTTTCTCACGTCGGGGAGGGCCGGCCATGAACAGCGACATCATCGTCGGGCGCTGGAAACAGCTGAAAGGCCAGGTATGGCAGGCATTGGCCGAATGGTCCGGCAGCGATTGTGTCTGGCTGGCCGGCAGTAATGATTTCCTCGCCGGCGTGCTGCAAGAGGATTACGGAAGAGAGCGAGACGCGGTATCCTCGGAGAAAACGTCTCACTGAGGATGCCAAGTTGGGATACAGAATACCCATCACGCTCGGCAATATAGAACCGCTGGCGTCTAAGCCCTTTCGGCCAGGCAAGATGGCGCTGGTCTGCGAAGGCGGCGGCCAGCGCGGCATTTTCACCGCCGGCGTGCTGGACGAGTTTCAGCGCGCGGGCTTTAACCCTTTCGACCTGCTGATCGGCACGTCGGCCGGCGCCCAGAATCTGTCCGCCTACATTTGCGGGCAGGTGGGCTACGCGCGCCGGGTGATCACCCGTTACACCACCTCGGCTCAATTCTTCAATCCGCTGCGCTTCGTGCGCGGCGGGCATCTGATCGATCTCGATTGGCTGGTTGATACGGCGGCGGCGCAGATGCCGCTGGCGATGGACGTAGCGGAACGGCACTTTACCGACGGGCGCGAGTTTCTGCTGTGCGCCTGCCGCAGCGACGATTTCGAACCGACCTATCTGCCGGCGCAGCGCGAGCGCTGGCTGCCGGCCATCAAGGCGTCCAGCGCCATTCCCGGCTTCTATCGCCAGGGCGTGGAGCTGGACGGCATCAGCTATCAGGACGGCGGCATCAGCGATGCGATCCCGGTGGAAGAGGCCTATCGCCGCGGCGCCGACACCATCGTGGTGATCCGCACCGTGCCTTCGCAGATGTACTACACCCCGCAGTGGATGAAGCGCATGGAACACTGGCTGAGCGACAGCAGCCTGCAGCAGATGGTGCGCATCCTGCAGCATCACGAGCAAAGCTATCACCGCATCCAGCGCTTTATCGAGAAGCCGCCGGGCAAGCTGCGCATCTTCGAGATCTTCCCGCCGAAGCCGCTGGCCAGCAATGCACTGGGCAGCCGACTGGGGTCGCTCAATCAGGATTATCACCTGGGGCGCCGCTGCGGCCGCTATTTCCTGGCCACCGTCGGCCAGTGGATGGCGCAGCCGGAGCCGGACGGCATGAAGGTGAAAAAAGCGCTGTCGCGCCGCCTGATCCAGCCGGAGAACGTCAGAATGCCTTCGCCGATCGTGACCGACATCGTCATGCCGTCCGATCTTGGCGCGCAGCCGGAGGCCGCGGTGGTGGCGCCGAAGATCATTCTGCCGGGCGATCTGCCGCCGGGTGAAGGGGGCGCGCTGTGAGCTATGCCTTTACCGACACCCACTGTCATTTCGATTTCCCGCCCTTTACCGGGCATGAGGGCGAGAGCCTGGTGCGAGCGGCAAGCGCCGGCGTCACGCGCATCATCGTCCCGACGGTCACCGCCGATCGCTTCGCGCGGGTGCTGCGGCTGGCGCAGGATCACGCGCCGCTGTTCGCCGCGCTGGGGCTGCATCCGCTGTATATCGCGCAGCATCATGAGCCGCAGTTGGAGCAACTGGCGGCGCTGCTGGCTGAACGGCCGCGCAAGCTGGTAGCGGTGGGGGAGGTCGGGCTCGATCTGTATATGGACAACCCGCAGTTCGAGCGCCAGCAAAGCGTGCTGCTGGCCCAGCTGCGGCTGGCGAAACAGCATGACCTGCCGGTGATCCTCCATTCGCGCCGCACCCACGATCAGCTGGCTGCGGCCCTGCGGCGCGTGCAGCTGCCGCGCCGCGGCGTGGTGCATGGCTTCGCCGGCAGCCTGTCGCAGGCGCAGGCGTTTATCCGCCTCGGCTATTACATCGGCGTGGGCGGCACCATCACCTATGAGCGGGCGCAGAAAACGCGCGGCGTGATGGCGCAGCTGCCGCTCGAGGCGCTGTTGCTGGAGACCGATGCGCCGGACATGCCGCTGGCGGGCTATCAGGGGCAGCCGAATCGCCCCGAACGCGCCGCCGAGGTGTTTCAAACGCTGTGCGAGCTGCGGCCGGAACCGGCCGACGAGATCGCCGCCCATCTGCAGCGCAATGCTCAGGCGCTGTTTGCCATGCCGGATTGATGAGGTGATAACGTGACCTGCGTCACGTTATAAGATTTTCATTTGCGTCTCGTTGTATGCATTTGTGACATAAATCGGTGCGAGAGTGACCTCGCTCAGTATAATCCCCCCGAAACTCTCCAATAGCAGACCTCTCTTTATGAGCAGGGATGTATTTTATTTTTTGCAACAGGGAAACTTTGCATGCAACTCATCATGAGCCTAGTCGGCATGGCGGTGCTGATCGCCATTGCGGTGCTGCTCTCCAGCAACCGCCGGGCCATCAAACTGCGCACCGTCGCGTGGGCGTTCATCATTCAGGTCGGCATCGGCGCGCTGGTGCTGTATGTGCCGCTGGGCCGCAGCATCCTCGGCAGTATGTCGAACGGCGTGGCAAACGTTATCGCCTACGGCAATCAGGGCATTTCGTTCATTTTCGGCGGGCTGGTGTCCGACAAGATGTTCGAGGTGTTCGGCGGCGGCGGCTTCGTGTTCGCGCTGCGCGTCCTGCCGGTGATCGTGTTCTTCTCCTCGCTGATTGCGGTGCTGTACTACCTCGGCATCATGCAGTTGGTGATCCGCGTGCTGGGCGGCGGGCTGCAAAAGCTGTTGGGCACCTCGCGCACCGAATCGCTGTCGGCGACCGCCAACATTTTCGTTGGTCAGACCGAAGCGCCGCTGGTGGTGCGTCCGTATATCGCCACCATGAGCCAATCAGAACTGTTCGCGGTGATGTGCGGCGGCCTGGCCTCGGTGGCCGGTTCGGTGCTGGCAGGGTACGCGCAGATGGGCGTGCCGCTGGAATACCTGATCGCCGCGTCCTTCATGGCCGCGCCGGGCGGGCTGCTGTTCGCCAAGCTGATGGTGCCGGAAACCGAGCAGACCCACGATAAAGACGATGCGATGAAGCTGATCGCCGAAGAGGATCGTCCGGCCAACGTGATCGACGCGGCGGCTTCCGGCGCGGCCTCCGGCATGCAGTTGGCGCTGAACGTCGGTGCGATGTTGCTGGCGTTTATCGCGTTGATCGCCTTGCTTAACGGCATTCTCGGCGGTATCGGCGGCTGGTTCGATTATCCGCAGCTGTCGCTTGAACTGATCCTCGGCTGGGTGTTCTCGCCGATCGCCTTCCTGATCGGCGTGCCGTGGAGCGAGGCGATGACCGCCGGTTCGTTTATCGGCCAGAAGATCATCGTCAACGAGTTCGTCGCCTACATGAACTTCGGCGCCTATCTGCGTCCGGACGACGTGGTGGCGGCGGAAGGCCTGCAGGTGCTGTCGGCCCATACCAAGGCGATCATCTCCTTCGCGCTGTGCGGCTTCGCCAACCTCTCCTCGGTGGCGATCCTGCTGGGCGGTCTGGGCAGCATGGCGCCCAACCGTCGCCACGACATCGCGCGTTTCGGTCTGAAGGCCGTGGCGGCGGGCACGCTGTCCAACCTGATGAGCGCCACCATCGCCGGTTTCTTCCTGGCGCTGTAAGCCATCCCGGAGCCCGCGACGGCGCGACCGATCGCGGGACTCCGCCTATACTCTAAGCAACGCGGGTGCTTGCCGCACCCGCGATCTTCAGCCGCTTCTTTAGCGAATTTGTGAACGATATCGCGTTATTTTGTGATGCTCTTCACATATAATTCCGGTCTGTTACAGTGCTATTTCATATAGTGTGACGATGAACGCGAATCGCCCTTGGCATTCGTGTTCAAATAGCTATTACTGGCCGGCCGCAAGGCGGGTGGCCATGTGCGGTGAGAAGGATCTCAGTTGCCGCCGAGGGAACGCCGTTCCCCTGCGCTATCTTCATGGAACCAAGTCCGCTCGCCAACACCCAGGTACTCAGTTGGAGAGTTTTATGACCGAATTAACCGCAGCAGCGCAACGTGCGCTGAACCTGATGGATTTAACCACGCTGAATGATGATGACACCGACGAGAAAGTAATCGCCCTCTGTCGTCAGGCCAACAGCCCGGCCGGCCACACGGCGGCCATCTGCATCTACCCGCGTTTTATCCCGGTAGCGCGCAAGGCGCTGCGTGAGCAAGGCACGCCGGATATCCGTATCGCCACCGTGACCAACTTCCCGCATGGCAACGACGATATCGACATCGCGCTGGCGGAAACCCGCGCGGCCATCGCCTATGGCGCGGATGAAGTGGACGTGGTGTTCCCTTACCGCGCGCTGATCGCCGGCAACGAACAGGTCGGCTTCGAGCTGGTGAAACAGTGCAAGCAGGCTTGTCAGGCGGCCAACGTGCTGCTGAAAGTGATCATCGAAACCGGTGAGCTGAAGCAGGCCGACCTGATCCGCAAGGCGTCCGAAATCGCCATCAAGGCCGGGGCGGACTTTATCAAGACCTCCACCGGCAAGGTGCCGGTCAACGCCACGCTGGAAAGCGCCGAGCTGATGATGTCGGTGATCCGCGATCTGGGCGTGGCGAAGACGGTGGGCTTCAAGCCGGCCGGCGGCGTGCGCACCGCAGAGGATGCGCTGCATTATCTGCAACTTGCCGATCGTATTCTGGGCGAAGGCTGGGCCGATGCGCGGCATTTCCGCTTTGGCGCTTCCAGCCTGCTGGCCAGCTTGCTGACCGCGCTGGGCCACCAGACCCAGACCGCCGGCGGCGGCTACTGATCGATTTCGTTGGCGGGCGCCAGGCGCGCCCGTCTGCACCGACTCTCGGCGACACAGGGGGATGCCTTGTTCCTGGCTCAAGAAATTATTCGTAAAAAACGCGACGGCCAGCCGTTAAGCGAAGCGGAAATCCGCTTTTTCATCAACGGCATTCGCGACAACGTGGTGTCGGAAGGGCAGATCGCCGCGCTGGCGATGACCATTTATTTCCATGACATGAGCATGCCGGAGCGCGTGGCGCTTACCATGGCGATGCGCGATTCCGGCACCGTGCTGGATTGGAAGAGTCTGGCGCTGAACGGCCCGATCGTCGACAAGCATTCGACCGGCGGCGTGGGCGACGTGACCTCGCTGATGCTTGGCCCGATGGTGGCGGCCTGCGGCGGCTATGTGCCGATGATCTCCGGCCGCGGCCTGGGGCATACCGGCGGCACGCTGGACAAGCTGGAAGCCATTCCGGGCTTCAATATTTTCCCGGACGATAACGCCTTCCGCAAAATCATTCAGGACGTCGGCGTGGCGATCATCGGCCAGACCAGCTCGCTGGCGCCGGCGGACAAACGTTTCTACGCCACCCGCGACATTACCGCTACCGTGGATTCGATCCCGCTGATCACCGCCTCTATTCTGGCCAAGAAGCTGGCGGAAGGGCTGGATGCGCTGGTGATGGACGTGAAGGTCGGCTCCGGCGCCTTTATGCCGACCTATGCGCTGTCGCAAGATTTGGCGCAGGCGATCGTCGGCGTGGCCAACGGCGCGGGCTGCAAGACCACCGCGCTGCTGACCGACATGAACCAGGTGCTGGCCTCCAGCGCCGGCAACGCGGTGGAAGTGCGCGAAGCGGTGCGCTTCCTGACCGGCGAATACCGCAACCCGCGCCTGCTGGAAGTGACGCTGGCGCTGTGCGTGGAAATGCTGTTGTCCGGCGGCCTGGCGCAAGACGAGGCCGACGCGCGCGCCAAACTGCAGGCGGTGCTGGACAACGGCAAGGCGGCGGAGGTGTTTGGCCGCATGGTGGCGGCGCAGCAGGGGCCGATAGACTTCGTCGAACGCTACGATAGCTATCTGCCGGCGGCAACGCTGAGCAAGCCGGTGTATGCTGAAAAGCCGGGCATCATCAGCGCCATGGATACCCGCGCGCTGGGCATGGCGGTGGTTTCGCTGGGCGGCGGCCGTCGCCGGGCGAGCGACGCCATCGACTACAGCGTTGGTCTGACCGAAGTGGCGCGCCTGGGTGATAAAGTGGATGCCCAGCAGCCGTTGGCGATGATCCACGCCAACGATGAAGAGAGCTGGCAGCAGGCGGCCGATGCGGTGCGCAGCGCAATGACGCTGAGCGACAAGGCGCCGGAAGCGACGCCGGTGGTGTATAAGCGCATCACGGAATAACCCAAGAATCAGGAACGGCCGCGGCTTTTTCGCGGCCGTCCAAAGCGTGAGAACACGCAGGAGAGCACAGATGAAACGCACATTTATTATGGTATTGGACTCCTTCGGCATCGGCGCTAGCGAAGACGCCGAACGTTTTGGCGACCAGGGTTCCGACACCCTGGGCCACATCGCCGAGGTTTGCGCGCGCGGTGAGGCCAACGTGGGCCGCCAAGGGCCGCTGACGCTGCCTAACCTGAGCCGTCTGGGCCTCGGTAAAGCGGCTGAAGAGTCCACCGGCAACTTCCCGCAGGGGCTGGACCGCAACGCCGACATCATCGGCGCTTACGCTTACGCCAGCGAGCTCTCTTCCGGTAAAGACACGCCGTCGGGCCACTGGGAAATCGCCGGTGTGCCGGTGCTGTTCGACTGGGGCTACTTCAAGGACGAGCACAACAGCTTCCCGCAGGCACTGCTGGACAAGCTGGTCGAGCGCGCCAAGCTGCCGGGTTACCTGGGCAACTGTCACTCGTCCGGCACCGTGATCCTCGATCAGCTGGGCGAAGAGCACATGAAAACCGGCAAGCCGATTTTCTACACCTCCGCCGACTCGGTGTTCCAGATCGCCTGCCATGAAGAAACCTTCGGCCTGGATCGCCTGTATGAGCTGTGCGAAATTGCGCGTGAAGAGCTGACCGAAGGCGGCTACAACATCGGCCGCGTGATCGCGCGTCCGTTCGTCGGCGACAAGCCGGGCCACTTCCAGCGCACCGGCAACCGTCACGATCTGGCGGTAGAGCCGCCGGCGCCGACCGTGCTGAAAAAGCTGGTGGACGAGAAAGGCGGTGAAGTGGTGTCGATCGGTAAAATCGCCGACATCTACGCCAACGTCGGCATCACCAAGAAGGTGAAGGCGACCGGCATTGACGCGCTGTTCGACGCGACCCTGATCGAAATGGAAAAGGCCGGCGACAACACCATCGTGTTCACCAACTTCGTGGACTTTGACTCCTCCTATGGCCACCGCCGCGACGTGGCGGGCTACGCTGCCGCGCTGGAGCTGTTCGACCGCCGCCTGCCGGAGCTGCTGAAGCTGGTGAAAGACGAAGACATCATCATCTTCACCGCCGACCACGGCTGCGACCCGACCTGGCCGGGCACCGACCACACCCGCGAACACATCCCGGTGCTGGTTTACGGCCCGAAAGTGAAGCCGGGCTCGCTGGGCCACCGCGAGACCTTTGCCGACATCGGCCAGACCGTCGCCAATTATTTTGGCCTGTCGCCGATGGATTACGGTAAGAGCATGTTCTAAGCCCTGTTTTTCAAGCCGCAGCGTTGTTAGCTTCACGCGTGAACCCCAGTCACTTACTCAAGTAAGCTCCTGGGGATTCACCCGCTAGCTGCCTGGCTGCAACTCGACATTCAAGGCTCAGATGTTTGACGTTTTTATTAAATAAGATTTCTAAAGGAAGAAAATTATGGCTACGCCGCACATTAATGCTGAGATGGGTGATTTCGCTGACGTAGTACTGATGCCGGGCGATCCGCTGCGTGCAAAATACATCGCCGAAACCTTCCTGGAAGGCGCGGTGGAAGTGAACAACGTGCGCGGCATGTTGGGCTTCACCGGCACCTACAAAGGCCGCCGCATCTCCGTAATGGGCCACGGCATGGGCATCCCGTCCTGCTCCATCTATGCGCGCGAGCTGATCGCCGAATTCGGCGTGAAGAAGATCATTCGCGTGGGATCCTGCGGCGCGGTGCGTGACGATATCAAACTGCGTGACGTGGTGATCGGCATGGGCGCGTGCACCGATTCCAAGGTGAACCGTCTGCGCTTCAAGGACAACGACTACGCGGCGATCGCCGATTTCGACATGGTGCGCAACGCGGTCGACGCGGCGGCGGCGCAGGGCATCCCGGCGCGCGTGGGCAACATCTTCTCCGCCGATCTGTTCTACACGCCGGATCCGGACATGTTCCAGGTGATGAAGAAGTACGGCATCCTGGGCGTGGAAATGGAAGCGGCCGGCATCTACGGCGTGGCGGCGGAGCTGTACGAAGAGTTCGGCTGCAAGGCGCTGACCATCTGCACCGTGTCCGACCACATCCTGCGTCACGAAGCGACCACGGCGGCGGAACGCCAGACCACCTTTAACGAAATGATCGTTATCGCGCTGGAATCCGTGCTGTTGGGCGACAAAGCGTAATACCCCGGCGGGCGTCATCATGGCGCCCGCCCGTCAATCTATTCATTCCGCTTGGCCAGTTTTGGCTAACGCTTTACCTTTCAATTGGTTGTGGATCCCGTTGTTACGGACAATCTATTCACCGAAAGGACAAAAAAACGGCACGAGCGCATTCAGCGCCTGGCCTGAGTTACCCCTGCTTCGGCGCTTCCTGTTTTTTCTCCGGCGCATCCTCTTCGTCGTCTTCCACCGTATTGCCTTCTGCCAACGGCGTGTTGGCGGTCAACAGATACGGCGACTGCTGCCAGCGGCTGCGGCGGTGTTGCAGCAGGGTGCGCGCCAGAATGATGCCGATCGCCAGCGCCAGCAGGATCATCAGGCGCAGCAGGTTGGTGGTGTTGTCCACCTGCTTGGATTCGGTCGCCAACACGTGGGTGTCGAGGGTGATGCGGATAAAGCCGATCGGGCCGTCTTTGCCCTGAATGGATTCGACCAACTGGTGGTTGAAGTAACTGCCGGCGCGTTTGCCGTCGAGCGACAGGCGATCGCGTATACTTATCTGTTCCCCGGCGTGGGAGACCAGCGTGCCGTCCAGCTGATACACGCTGACGTCGAGAATGCGGCTGTGATCGGTGAGCTGCTTGAGGATGGCGTCGATGCGCGGGGTGTTGCCGTCGTCGTCCAGCAGCGGCGCCAGGCTGTAGGCGACCTGTTTGGTCAGCGTCTGCGCCAGTTCTTCAACCTGCTCGGATCGCGCCATTTGGTGACTCAGGCTAAAATAAGAGGCGCCCTGCATCAGCAGCACCAGCAAAGCCAGGCAAATCAGGATAATAGCGGTGCGGTGCAGGCGAAATTTCAGTTTAGCGCGAGCCATGCAGGTTCCTTGGGCATCGGGGACACTTTATGTTGCCAGAACCGCTGGCGATAGGATAGCTTGATGCGTCGTTTTATCATGCAGCGTTTTTGTCCATTCAGGAGTCAATGATGTCAAACAGTCTGACCTATTGCGATCTTCCGGCGGAGATCTCTCAATGGCCGGGTCTTCCCCTTTCGCTCAGCGGCGACGAAGTGATGCCGCTGGACTACCGGGCGGGCAATACCGGGTGGCTGTTATACGGCAGAAAGCTGGACAAGGCGCGCATTACGCAATTCCAACGTAAGCTCGGCGCGGCGATGGTGATCGTCACCGCCTGGGGCGTGGACGACTATCAGGTGGTGCGGTTGGCGGGCACGTTGACGCCGCGCGCCAAGCTGTTGGCGGCGGAGAGCGGGCTGGACGTGGCGCCGCTCGGCAAGATCCCACACCTGCGCACGCCGGGGCTGCTGGTGATGGACATGGATTCGACGGCGATCGAGATCGAGTGCATCGACGAGATCGCCAAGCTGGCGGGCGTCGGCGAGCAGGTGGCGGAAGTCACCGAGCGCGCGATGCGCGGCGAGCTGGACTTTACCGCCAGCCTGCGCCAGCGCGTCGGCACGCTGAAAGGGGCCGACGCCAACATCCTCAAGCAGGTGCGCGACGAGCTGCCGCTGATGCCGGGGCTGACCAGCCTGGTGGGCAAGCTGCAGGCGATGGGCTGGCATGTGGCGATCGCCTCCGGCGGCTTCACCTACTATGCCGAATACCTGCGCAACCGGCTGCGGCTGGTGGCGGCAGCGGCCAATGAGCTGGAGATCCGCGACGGCAAGCTGACCGGCGAAGTGCTGGGGCCGGTGGTGGACGCACAGTTCAAAGCCGACACGCTGCTGCGGCTGGCGGAGAAGCTTGAGATCCCGCTGGCGCAGACCGTGGCCATCGGCGACGGCGCCAACGATTTGAAAATGATGCAGGCGGCGGGGTTGGGCATCGCCTACCACGCCAAACCGAAAGTGTATGAAAAAGCGCAGGTGGCGATCCGGCATGCGGATCTGATGGGCGTGCTGTGTATTCTCACCGGCAGCCTGAAACACGAAGTGCGATAACGAAAGATTGAGGTAAGACGTGGCAAAAGCGGCAAAACGGGCATTTGTGTGCAATGAGTGCGGGGCGGACTATCCGCGTTGGCAGGGGCAGTGCAGCGCCTGTCATGCCTGGAACACCATCACGGAAGTGCGTTTGGCCGCGTCGCCCGCAGCGGCGCGCAACGATCGCCTCAGCGGTTATGCCGGCGACGCCGGCGTCAGCAAGGTACAGAAGCTGTCGGAAATCAGCCTTGAGGCTCTGCCGCGCTTCACCACCGGCTTTCTCGAGTTCGACCGCGTGCTGGGCGGCGGCGTGGTGCCCGGCAGCGCCATTCTGATCGGCGGCAACCCCGGCGCCGGCAAGAGCACCCTGTTGCTGCAGGTGCTGTGCAAACTGTCCGAACAGATGAAAACCCTGTACGTCACCGGCGAGGAGTCGCTGCAGCAGGTGGCGATGCGCGCTCACCGTCTGGGGCTGCCGACCGGCGGCCTGAACATGCTGTCGGAAACCAGCATCGAGCAGATCTGCCTGATCGCCGAGCAGGAGCAGCCGAAGCTGATGGTGATCGACTCGATCCAGGTGATGCACATGGCGGACATTCAGTCTTCGCCGGGCAGCGTGGCGCAGGTGCGGGAAACCGCCGCCTATCTGACGCGCTTCGCCAAGACGCGCGGCGTGGCGATCGTCATGGTCGGCCACGTCACCAAAGACGGCTCGCTGGCCGGGCCGAAAGTGCTGGAACACTGCATCGACTGTTCGGTGCTGCTGGACGGCGACGCCGATTCCCGCTTCCGCACCCTGCGCAGCCACAAGAACCGCTTCGGCGCGGTCAACGAGCTGGGAGTGTTCGCCATGACCGAACAGGGGCTGCGCGAAGTCAGCAACCCTTCGGCGATCTTCCTCAGCCGCGGCGATGAAGTCACTTCCGGCAGTTCGGTGATGGTGGTGTGGGAAGGCACCCGGCCGCTGCTGGTGGAGATCCAGGCGCTGGTGGATCACTCGATGATGTCCAACCCGCGCCGCGTGGCGGTGGGCCTGGAGCAGAACCGGTTGGCGATCCTGCTGGCGGTGCTGCACCGGCACGGCGGGCTGCAGATGTCGGATCAGGACGTGTTCGTCAACGTGGTCGGCGGGGTGAAGGTCAGCGAGACCAGCGCCGATCTGGCGCTGCTGATGTCGCTGGTGTCGAGCCTGCGCGATCGGCCGCTGCCGAACGATCTGGTGGTGTTCGGCGAAGTGGGGTTGGCGGGAGAAATCCGTCCGGTGCCGAGCGGCCAGGAGCGCATCTCCGAAGCGGCCAAGCACGGTTTCAAGCGCGCCATCGTGCCGCACGGCAACATGCCGAAGAAGCCGCCGGCCAACATGCAGGTGTTTGGGGTCAAGAAGCTGGCGGACGCGCTCGACGTGCTGGAAGAGTTTTATTAATGTCGCCGACGGCGAGTAAGATATGCTATTTTGTTTAGCATACTAAACGGAGGTGGCCATGCCGCAATTTGATTACCTGAAGACGTCCATTAAGCAAAAAGGCTGTACTTTGCAGCAGGTGGCGGATGCCAGCGGCATGACCAAGGGCTATCTGAGCCAGCTGTTGAACGACAAAATCAAAAGCCCGAGCGCGCAAAAGCTCGAGGCGCTGCACCGTTTTCTCGGGCTGGAGTTCCCGCGTAAAGAGGTCAAAGTCGGCGTGGTGTTTGGTAAATTTTACCCGCTGCACACCGGCCACATCTATCTGATCCAGCGCGCCTGCAGCCAGGTGGACGAACTTCACGTTATCTTGTGCCACGATGAACCGCGCGACCGCGAGCTGTTCGAGAACAGTTCGATGTCGCAACAGCCAACGGTCAGCGATCGCCTGCGCTGGCTGCTGCAGACCTTCAAGTACCAGAAAAACATCCATATCCACTCGTTCGACGAGCAGGGCATCGAACCCTATCCGCACGGCTGGAACGTGTGGAGCGACGGCATGAAGGCCTTTATGGAACAGAAGGGCATCGTGCCGAGCTTCATCTATTCCAGCGAAGCGCAGGATGCGCCGCGCTACCGCGAGCATCTGGGCATCGAAACCATCTTGGTCGATCCCGAGCGTTCGTTCATGAACATCAGCGGCAATCAGATCCGCCAGGATCCGTTCCGCTATTGGGACTACATCCCTACCGAGGTGAAGCCGTTTTTCGTACGCACCGTGGCGATCCTCGGCGGCGAGTCGAGCGGCAAATCGACGCTGGTCAACAAGCTGGCCAACATCTTCAACACCACCAGCGCCTGGGAATATGGCCGTGATTACGTGTTTTCGCACCTGGGCGGCGACGAGATGGCGCTGCAGTACTCCGACTACGACAAAATCGCTCTCGGGCAAGCGCAATACGTGGATTTCGCGGTCAAGTACGCCAACAAGGTGGCGTTTATCGATACCGATTTCGTTACCACCCAGGCGTTTTGCAAAAAGTACGAGGGGCGTGAACACCCCTTCGTGCAGGCGCTGATCGACGAATACCGTTTCGATCTGGTGATCCTGTTGGAAAACAACACGCCGTGGGTGGCGGACGGCCTGCGCAGCCTTGGCAGCGCCGCCGATCGCCTGGCGTTCCAGCACCTGCTGGAGGAGATGTTGCGCGCCAACAACATCGAGTACGTGCACGTTGAATCCAGCGATTACGAAGAGCGTTTCCTGCGCTGCGTCGAGCTGGTGCAGCAGCTGCTGGCGGCGGACGCTGGCCGGTTGGCGAATGCGCCCGCCCATTGCCACGCCGCAGGCTGAGAAAATTAGCGGAATGTGCGGTCGCGGCGGCAGAAACGCCTTTGTGGCGCACATTTAACGGCTTGTTTAAACATGGTTCATTCGGTAGCGACTAGGTTAAGATTTTCTTTACAATAACGCTCAGAAGAAGACATGTCTTATCGCTTACTCGTTCTCTGGTTGATCTGCTATGCCGCAGCCTGGACGCTGCTGACCGTTCATCTCGATCCCACTCTGCCTTACGACGCCGTCGAGGCGCTCAACTGGGGCCTCAACGCCGAGTGGGGCTCACCGAAAAATCCTTGGCTGGTCGGTGCGGCGATGCAGCCGGCGATCTGGCTCCCGTGGCTGCCGCTGAACCTGTACTGGTATGGCGGGCACTTCATCGCCATCGCCATCGGCATGTTGGGCGTCTGGCTATTGGCGCGCCGCCTGAGCGGCAGCACCTCGCTGGCCTGGATGGCGCTGCTGACGCTCAACCTGTCCGGCATCATCAATTTCGACATCATTCCCTACAACGACAATTACCTGTTGGTGATGCTGTGGCCGTGGATGGCGCTGTTCTTCCACCTGGCGATCTCGCGTTCGGCCAACTGGTGGCCGGCTTTCGCATTGGTGGCCGGTCTGGCGATGATGGCGAAATACTCGACCTTCGCCTTCGTCTATTTCGCGGCGCTGTCGACGCTGTTCGTACCGCAGATCCGCCGCTGCTATCGCCAGCCGCAGTTCTATCTGGCGGTGGCGATCTGGTTGGCGCTGGTGCTGCCGAACCTGTTCTGGCTGTGGAACCATGACTTCGCCGCCTTCAAGTGGGTGGATTCGCAGATCAAGATGCAGCTCAACCTCGATATGCTGCAGTCGCTGCTGCTGGTGTTCTATCCGTCGCTGGCGCTGTGGGTGATCCTGCGGCGCAGCGGGGCGGTGCTGGCCTGGCCAGCGGCGTTGCCGATGCGGGTGTTGCTGTGGGTCTACCTGTTGCCGCTCGGCATCATTACCTTCTGGTTCTCTTTCAACGTCGGCGGCCGGCTGACCGAGTGGCTGCAGCCGTTCTTCATGCTGGCGCCCGCGCTGCTGGTCGGCTGCGTGCGCCAGCCGCCGGTGCGTTCGCTGCGCGCGGCGACCATCGGGCTGATGTGCGCGGCGCTGGCGGTCTATCTGGGGTATGCCGCGGTGATGCTGGGCAACGTGCGCAACGCCGGCCAGAAAATGGTGGGTATCAAGGCGTTCAGCGTCGGAGTGGAGCGGCTGTGGCAGGAGCGGTATGGCGTCAGCCTGCGCTACGTCGGCGGCGAATACCTGTCGCAGTGGATGACGGTGTACGCCGGCTCCCGGCCGCAGACCATTACGCGCTGGTCCAATCATACGCGCCCGAATATCTACAACGTCAACATCAGCTATCCGCAGATTGCGCAGCACGGCGTCGCTCTGTTCGGGCGGTTGGGTGAAGACTGCGCGCACAGCGACTTCGGCGGCGAGCTGGCCCACTGGCCGAAGATGCGCCTCGATTGGCAGCAGACGCTGACGTTCCGCGCCGATCCGCATGCCGACGAGCAAGCGCTGTGCGTCGGCTTCGTTCGTCCGCAGTAACGGCGGCGCAAAACGCCGCCGCGATTCAGGCTTAGTAAGCGATAACCAGCTTGCCTTGCATATGGCCGCCGAGCAGCCGTTGATGCGCGGCGGTCAGCGTTTCTACCGACAGCCCGTGCAGGGTTTCGCTCAGCGTGGTGCTCAGCTTGCCTTCGTCCAGCAACTGCGCCATCTGCAGCAGGATCTTGCCTTGCTGCGCGATGTCCGGGGTGGTGAACATGCTGCGGGTGAACATGAATTCCCAGTGCAGCGCGGCGCTTTTCAGCTTCAGCGCGTTTTGATCCAACGGCTGCGCGTTCTCGACGATGGTGCAGATATGGCCCAGCGGCGCGACCAGCTCGGCCATCGCCGGCCAGTGGCCGTCGGTATCGTTCAGACAGAGGATGTAATCCACCTGCTCGATGCCGTGCTGCGCCAGGTTGCCCTTCAGATCGCGGTAGTCCACCACCAGATCGGCGCCGCGTTCATGGCACCAGGCGGCGGATTCCGGCCTTGAGGCGGTGGCAATCACTTTCACCTTGCTGCGCAGCGCGGCCAGCGGAATGGCCAGCGAGCCGACGCCGCCGGCGCCGCCGATGATCAGCAGTGTCTTGTGCTCCGGCGCATCCTGAATGTTCAGGTGTTCGAACAGCGCTTCCCAGGCGGTGAGGGCGGTGAGCGGCAGGGCGGCGGACTCGGCCCAGTTCAGGCTGCGCGGCTTGTGCGCGGCGATGCGTGAGTCGATCAGCTGGTGGCTGCTGTTGCTGCCGGGGCGGGTGATGTCGCCGGCGTACCACACTTCATCGCCGGGCTTGAAGCCGCTGACGCCGCTGCCCACCTCTACCACCACGCCGCTGGCGTCCCAGCCGAGGATGCGCGGCTGCTGCAGGCCGCTCTTTTGCAGACCGGCGTGCACTTTGGTGTCCACCGGGTTGACCGACGCCGCTTTCACTGCCACCAGCAGATCGTACTGGCCGGGAACCGGCATCTCCGGTGAGATTTCGATGAAACCGGCGGGGTTCTGCGGGTCTACGGCAATGGCTTTTATCGACATGATTGTGCTCCTTTTAAATGATGTCCCCAGTGTAGACCCGCGGCAGTGGGGTGATAAGATGGACAATATCTAACGGAGTGTTCGTTTAAGGTGAACAATGGAATTCAAACAGCTGCAGGACATGGCGCTGTTCGCGCTGGTGGCGGAGTGCGGCAGCTTCACCGCCGCCGCGCAGCGCGTCGGGTTGCCGAAGTCCAGCGTCAGCCAGCGCATCAGCCAGCTCGAACAGACGCTGGGGCTGCGCTTGCTCAATCGCACCACGCGCCAGCTGAACCTGACCTTCGCCGGTGAGCGCTATCTGGAACATTGTCAGGCGATGATGTCCGCCGCGGAACGCGCCGATCTGGCGTTGCAGCGGCTGCGCGATAACCCGAGCGGCCGCCTGCGCATTTCAACGCCCGCCGGGCTGGGGGCGACCCTGGTGGCGCGGCTGGCGGCGGATTTTCAGCGCCAATACCCGGACGTTTCGCTGGAGGTGTCGGTGTCCGACGCCATGGTGGATCTGGTGCAGGAAGGCTTCGACGCCGCGCTGCGCACCGGCAAGCCGCAGGATTCTTCGCTGATCGGTCGCCGTCTCGGGTATGCGCCGCGCTATCTGTTGGCCGCGCCGTCCTATCTGGCGCAGCATCCGCCGATCGAACACCCGCAACAACTGCAACAGCATCGCTGCATTGCCCACCGCGCCTGGACGGCCTGGAACCTGCGCTGCGGCGACGACTACTACCGTTGGCAGCTGCCGCTGGCGCACACCACCGACAACCTGCTGTATGCGCGTGAATGCGCTATCGCCGGCGCGGGGATCACGCTGTTGCCGGCGTTTCTCAGCCGCGAGGTGGTGGCGCAGAAGCTGTTGGTGGAAGTCTTGCCGGCGTGGCGCGCGGAGGGCAACGAGCTGTATCTGGTTTACCCGAGCCGCAAGCTGAACTCCCCGGCGCTGGCCTGCTTCATCGATGTGGTGCTGCAGCATCCGGCGTTCGACGACTATGCCCGCGAGCTGCCGCGGGAATAAGAACCAAGGAAGCCCAGGCCGCTCCTGGGTTAAACAAGATATTACGTCACTTGCACGATGCGCTTTCCTGTGTTCTCCCCCGCCAGCAGGCCAACCAAGGCCGCGGGCAGCAGCTCAAAACCGGCGATCAGATCTTCGATGACCGCTAATTTCTTCTCCGCGACCCAGGCCGTGAGCGCCGTCAGCGCCTGTTCTTGTCGGTGAAGGAAGTCGGCCACCAGGAACCCCCGCATCGTCAAGCTGTTGACGATCAGCAAACCGGGGATCCCGGCCGGCGCGGCCGGTGGGGAGGCCGTATCGTACTGCGACACCGCGCCGCAGCAAACAATGCGCCCCTGTTTCGCCATGTGCGGCAGGCAGGCCGCCAAAATATCGCCGCCGACGTTGTCGAACAGCACGTCAATGCCGTTGGGGCACGAGCGGCGCAGGCCGTCATGCAGATTCCCCGCCTTATAATCTATCGCCGCGTCGAAACCCAGCCTGTCCGTCAGCAGAGCCGTTTTGGCGGCGCCGCCGGCAATGCCCACCGTGCGGCAGCCGTGGAGCCGGGCGATTTGTCCGGCGAACATGCCTACCGCCCCTGCGGCGGCGGAAATGACGACGGTTTCACCGGCCTTGGGGCGTCCGCATTCCAGCAGGCCGAAGTAAGCGGTGAGTCCGGGTACGCCGTAAACGCTGAGCAAGTGCGTATGCGGAACGATGTCCGGCTGTTTGAGCGCCTCAGCCGCCGGCAGGGCCGTGAAGGTTTGCCAGCCGGTTTCCGCCAACACGATATCGCCGGCGGCCAGCAGGGGAGAGCGCGACGTGACGACTTCGGCCAGCGTCGTCGCGGCCATGATGTCTCCTGGCTGCAATCCGGAACGATAGGTGACGCCCTGCATCCAGGCTCTGCTGGCCGCATCCAAAGGCACGTAAAGCGTGCGCAACAGAACCTCTCCGGGGCCGGGGATCGGCATCGGGGTCTCGCGAGTCTGAAAACAATCGACGGTCAGCTTTCCCTGTGGGAGTTTGCCGAGGATGATTTGGCGATTCTGCATAGGGGGCTCCTGTTTAAATCTTGCCGAAGATGTCGATGCCGGTGAGTTGCGCCGACAATTCCCACAGGCGTTGGGCCTGTTCAGGATCGACGGCGTAGCTTTTTACGCCGCTGAAGGAAAGGCCCTCGTCATCGTTGCGCCGGGCGATATCGCAGTCTTCGCAATACAATCCGCCAAGGCCATTGAGTTGAGGCGATGTCGCCGCCCACACCTGGGTTGCCGCACCCTGTTGCGGCGTTTTCAGCATTTCCGGGTGGGCGGGTTTGCCGTTGGCGTCGATCCAGTCCAATGCGAGCATCTCTTCCTGCGAGAGGTAACGCTGCAGTGGCGTGGGGATCATGCCGGGATGCAGCGTGAAGGCGCGTACACCGGCGGCTCGTCCTCGTTTGTCGAGGTGCACGGCGAATAACGCATTAGCGGTTTTCGACTGGCCGTAGGCCCGCCACTTGTCATAGCCGCTGTGAAACTGCACGTCATTCCAGCGTATGGCGCTGGCATGGTGGCCGGAAGAGGAGATGACGACAACGCGGGCGCCGCCCGCCAATGCCGGCCAGAGGTGGTTCACCAGCGCGTAATGCCCCAGGTGGTTGATCGCGAATTGAGCCTCCCAGCCTGGGCCGATGCGGGTTTCAGGACAGGCCATGATGCCGGCGCCGCAGATCACCATATCGAGGTGGACGCCGGTCGCCAGAAGATGTTGCGCGAACTCTCTAATGTTGTTCAGATCGGCCAAATCAAGCTCATAAATGTCGACGTTGCTGATACCGGCGAGGGCCAGACGAGTGCGGGCGATGACGGGATCGCGGGCGGCGACAATCACCTGTGCTCCCGCCTGCGTCAATGCGCGAGTCGTTTCCAACCCCAGGCCGGAATGGCCGCCGGTGACCAGCGCCGTCATGCCGGCCAGTTGACGATCTTTGAGCACGTCGGCGGCGGTGGTGGTGGCGTTGAAGCCAGAGCCGATGGGCGTTTGTTCATTGGGGATTCCTCGCTGTGGTTGGCTGTGACACAGGGAGTGTAAATCGGCGTTATCCGGCGGATGAATGCAACAAAAACCTAATTTCTGTCGCCATCGTCCTAAAGTCTTCGGCCAGCGCATCGCGCGGGTTATGCTCTTGCAAGATCTTTATGGGGAGAGGATATGGATCCTTTATCGGAAGTGCTGGCGCCACTGAACAGCCAGAATGCGTTTTTCGGCGGTCTGAAGGCCGGCGGCGACTGGGCCGTTCATTTTCCCGCTCCGCAAGGCGGGAAGTTCAACGCGGTGGTGCGCGGCGGCTGTTGGTTGGCGGCGGAAGGGCTGGCAGAACCGCTGTGGCTGGCGGCCGGCGACTGTTTACTGCTGACTCGCAGCCTGCCGCTGACCGTCGGCAGCGACTTGTCTCTTCCGGCGCTCGACGCCGACGCGCTTTATCTGCAGGCGCAAAACGGCGTGGCGAGCTGCGGCGAGGGGGAAACGTGCCTGTTTATCGGCGGCCGTTTTAGCTTTGGCGAGGAGGTGGAGCGGCTGTTCGGCAGCCTGCCCGCGTTGATGGTGATCCGCGGGGGCACGGAAGAGGCGGCCGTGCTGCAATGGGCGCTGCAGCGGCTGGCGGATGAGCTGGTGAGGCCTTCGCCGGGCAGTACGTTGATGGCGCATCATCTGGGGCAAATCATGTTGACCCAGGCGCTGCGGATTTACCTGATGGGGGAGGAGAGTGCGGCGTCCGGCTGGCTACCCGCTTTGTTCGATCCGCGCATCGGCGCCGCGATGCAGGCGGTACATGCCGATCCGGCCCGGCGCTGGACGGTGGCGGCGTTGGCCGACGCGGCGAGCGTTTCCCGTTCGACGTTGGCGCTGCGCTTCAAGCAGAAAGCCGGCATGGCGCCGCTCGAATATGTGTCGCGCTGGCGCATGCTGCTGGCGGCGCGGGCGCTGCGTACCGGCGGCGAACCGGTCTCCGCTATCGCGCAGCGTTTGGGGTACGATTCCGACAGCGCTTTCAGCCACGCGTTCAAACGCGTGATGGCGTGCTCACCGCGCGACTATCGCCGGGCGCAGGCGTAAAAAAGGCGCCGCATGCGGCGCCTCGGGCATTACTTGGCGATCTTCTTGTACTTGATGCGGTGCGGCTCGAGCGCGTCGGCGCCCAGCGTACGCTTTTTGTACTCTTCGTACTCGGTGAAGTTGCCTTCGAAGAATTCCACCTTGCCTTCATCCTGGTAGTCCAGAATGTGGGTGGCGATACGGTCGAGGAACCAACGGTCGTGCGAGATCACCATGGCGCAGCCAGGGAATTCCAGCAGGGCGTTTTCCAGCGCGCGCAGGGTTTCGATATCCAGGTCGTTGGTCGGTTCATCGAGCAGCAGCACGTTGCCGCCAACCTGCAGCAGCTTGGCCAGGTGCAGACGGCCACGCTCACCGCCGGACAGCTCGCCCACGCGTTTGCCCTGATCGACGCCCTTGAAGTTGAAGCGGCCGACATAGGCGCGGCTCGGCATCTCGGTGTTGCCGATGCGCATGATGTCCTGCCCGCCGGAGACTTCTTCCCACACGGTTTTCGAACCGTCCATGCTGTCGCGGAACTGATCGACGGACGCCAGCTTGACGGTGTCGCCCAGCACGATGCTGCCGGAATCAGGCTGTTCCTGGCCGGACATCATGCGGAACAGCGTGGATTTACCCGCGCCGTTCGGACCGATGATGCCGACGATTGCCCCTTTCGGCACCGAGAACGACAGGTCGTCGATCAGCAGGCGGTCGCCGTAGGACTTGCGCAGGTTGCTGACTTCGACCACTTTGTCGCCCAGGCGTGCGCCAGGTGGAATGAACAGTTCGTTGGTTTCGTTACGTTTCTGGTATTCGGTGTTGTTCAGCTCTTCGAAGCGGGCCAAACGGGCCTTGCCTTTGGACTGGCGGCCTTTGGCGCCCTGACGCACCCACTCCAGCTCTTTCTCGATCGACTTGCGGCGAGCGGCTTCGGCGGACGCTTCCTGCGCCAGACGCGCGTCTTTCTGCTCCAGCCAGGAAGAGTAGTTGCCTTCCCATGGAATGCCCTCGCCGCGGTCCAGTTCGAGGATCCAGCCGGCCACGTTATCCAGGAAGTAACGGTCGTGGGTGATCGCCACCACGGTGCCTTCGAAGTCGTGCAGGAAGCGTTCCAACCAGGCCACGGACTCGGCGTCCAGGTGGTTGGTCGGTTCGTCCAGCAGCAGCATGTCCGGTTTTTCCAGCAGCAGGCGGCACAGCGCGACGCGGCGGCGTTCACCCCCGGACAGGTGGGCGATTTTGGCGTCCCAGTCCGGCAGGCGCAGCGCGTCGGCGGCGCGTTCCAGTTGGGCGTTGAGGTTGTGACCGTCGTGCGCCTGAATGATCTCTTCCAGGCGACCCTGTTCGGCGGCCAGCTTGTCGAAGTCTGCACCTTCTTCGGCGTACAGCGCGTACACTTCGTCCAGGCGCTTCAGCGCGCCGACCACTTCCGCCAGCGCTTCTTCCACCGACTCACGCACGGTGTGTTCGAGGTTAAGCTGCGGCTCCTGCGGCAGGTAACCGATCTTGATGCCCGGCTGCGGGCGCGCTTCCCCTTCGATATCGGTATCGATGCCGGCCATGATGCGCAGCAGGGTGGACTTACCGGCGCCGTTCAGGCCCAGTACGCCGATTTTGGCCCCGGGGAAGAAGCTCAGGGAGATGTTTTTCAAAATATGACGCTTCGGCGGTACCACCTTGCCGACGCGGTGCATGGTATAGACGTATTGAGCCACGTTGCTCTAAGCCTCTCTATATCAGTATTTATAGGATGTCTGGCGGCATGAGTGTAGCCCGTTTCGATCTCGGATCCCAGACATCGCTCAGCGATCGCTAAGTATAACCGTTTATGCGCCGATAAAGGCGCATATTGGTGGCTTATGGCGTGACGACGATCGCGACGCGGCGGTTTTCCGCGCGGCCGCTGGAGGTGCGGTTGTCGGCAACGGGATCGCGCTTGCCCATGCCGCGGGTTTCGATATTGGCGCGCGGAATGCCGACGCTGGCCAGCAGATCGGCCACCGCATCGGCGCGGCGCAGAGAGAGCTGGTCGTTATAGCTGTCTTCACCGTAGTTGTCGGTATGACCGTCCAGGCGGAACTTGGTGATGCCGACGCTCAGCAGCGCGCGGCCCATCTTCTGCACCGTCTCGGTGCTTTCCGGGTTCAGCTTGCCGATGTTGTTGCCGAACAGCACTTTATCCGACAGGCCGAACTCCCAGCCGTTATCGGTCAGTTTGAAGCCCTGCGATTGCAGCAGCGCGATCTGCTCGGGCGTCAGGCCCTGCGGTTTGCTCTGGCAGCCGGCGAGCGCCAGCAGGGCGACGAACACCATCGTCAGCAGTGAAAAACGACCTTTAAACAGTTGCTGTATCATAGTCAAAATCCCTAGTTCAAGTGTTATAGCCGGGGCTCTTATTTATGTATAGCCAGCCGCCAGCCTCCGTTATAACGATGCTTTGCCTGATACATCGCATCGTCAGCTTCGTGCAAAAGACCCTGAGGCGTCGACGCGTGATCAGGGTACAGCGCAATACCGATACTCAGAGAGGTAATGACCGCCTCGTCGTTCGGCAAAATGACCGGTTGCGTCATGCAATCGATGATGTTGTCAGCGATCTGCAGGACATCTTCCGTGCCGTGTACCGGCGCCAGCAGCACGGCAAATTCATCCCCGCCCAGACGCGCGACCAGATCGGTCTCGCGCAGCTGCGCGCGAATGCGCCCGGCAATGGTGGTCAGCACCGCATCGCCTGCGGCGTGGCCATAACTGTCGTTCACCTCCTTGAAGCGATCGCCGTCGATAAACAGCACCGCCAATTTCGCCGGCGGTTCGATATCGCCCAGCGCCCGGCTCAGCCGCCCTTCGAAGAAGGCGCGGTTCGGCAATCCGGTCAGGCTGTCGTGCGTCGCCCGGTGAGCCAGCGAGTCGTTCTCCTGCTTCAGATGGGCCTGCCAGGCCTCCAGCTCGTCGAGCAAGCCGTTGAAATCGTTGCTGAGCTCATGCAGCTCGGCGATCGGCGCCGACGGCACCCGCAGGCCGAAGGTGCGATCGCGGCGCACCGCGTGCGCCACGTTGGCGATGTCGTCCAGCGAACTGACGATGCCGACCAGCATACGGCGCGACAACACCAGAGCGCACAGGGTGCTGAGCACCATGCAGGCGATCATGCCGACCAGGCCGCGCAACAGGAAACGCAACAGGCTGCCGCCGTTGCCGCTCAACCAGACCTGGCCGACCTGTTTGCCCCCGTGAGAAATAGGCAGGATGACCGGCTCGGGCAGCGCCCAGTGCGCAACCATCTGCTCCAGACCGTGCAGCGGGCTGTCGGAGGGATGGCGCCAGCTGGCCAGCATCTTGCCTTTATTATCCAGAATGCGCGCCTCCAGGATCTCTTCGTTGGAGGCGATCAGCATCAGCGCCTCACGCGCGGCGGCGCCGTCTTCAAACACCACGGCGGCCTCGACGGTATAGCTGATGGAGCGCGCGATCAGGTGCAGGTTGTGGTCGGCATAGGCGCGCAGCGCAAACAGCGCCACCAGCGTCAAAAAGATGCCGGCGGTGCCGACGGCGATCAGCGCCAGCCCAAGATGCACCCGCTGCAGCACTCGGCCCAGCGTCGGACGCGCATTGCCGGCGCGGTTTCTGTGCAACAGCCTCATAGCGGCGGCGCCTGTTTGCGTGCCAGCTGCAGCACGTTGGGGTGAACGCGCACGCCGCTGCGCGCCAGAGCGTCCAGGTTGACCTTGAAACTGGCCTGGTCCCCATCGATCTGCAGGCAAAATGCGCTGCCGGCGGAGCATTCGCTATCGTTCTCGCTGATGCTGAGAATGGAGTTGCCGGAAATGCGCTGCATGAAATTTTGTCTCTGCGCGGCGGTGATGTTCCCTAAGTAGATGACATCGCAGCCGGTACTCAGCGTTGGGCTGTCGAACGGCACACGCTCGGCTTTAATCGGACGCGGGGCGCTCAGCAGGATCGGATCGAACAGCCCTTCGGCATACTGGGTGGGTGCGGTCACGCACAAGCGGATCGGATTGGGTTCACGCGACCAGCGGGCGTAGCTGATGATGCCTACCACCACGGTCGTCACGGCGTGCGTGCGTTTTTGATAGGGATCATCGGCGGCGCGCGCAGGCCCGGACAACGTCAGCAGCACCAACAACACGATCAGCAGCAGGCGACCGATATTCAGACGTGCGCCAAGGAAGCCCGGCACGGGGCTTTTTGCGCAACGCATCGCTATCGCGGTCTTATTCGCCATCTTCACCCGCCATTCCGGCCTGATCCACCGCCCGCAGGCCGTGGCCTGACAAGGAAAAGTTCGGCCCGCTTGAAGGGACAATCGTTTTGCTGAAAGCTGTCAGTCGCACTGCCTAATGAACACTATCTCACCCATAATTGGCGCGGATTGTATTATAAGATGTCTTCGTTGGGCGCTTTATGTGCTGTTTTCTCGGAATTATCCTACTTATTTTTGATAGTATAAAAATGCCTACCCGGGTTTGCCACCGCTTTTCTGCAAAGTTGGCGCGTTTGGCCAGCTGTCAGGCGATTTGCGCAACGGCGGCGTCATCTCACAAATGCAATAATGTCATAGCTAATAATTAAAAATTATTTTACTTCTCTTATAAATGCCGGGGTGGCTAATAAAAATCCGGTGGCTGGAAATATCCCGTCGGCCTGATTTGTCAGCCAAAGTAAACGTTTTTTACCTGGCTCCCGTCATGGCGATACACTTCTTCTTCTACAGTATTGAATGGATAAGCGATTGCGCTGTCTATGGTAGATATCTGCGTCCGGGCCGTGCGCCCGGCTTTATTTTGTCCCGCGGCGCCGTGGCGCGGCGGTCACCGGGGAGCTGGGCGGCTCCTGCGGTATAACCAGTGAGGAAAGAGCGAGGATGGTCAAGGTGGACAAGCGACGGCTGTTGGCGATGGGGCTGTGCCTGACGGCGTTTTCCGGCGCGGCGCTGGCGGATTCTCTGGATGCGCAACGTCAGCGTTACCAGCAGATCAAACAGGCGTGGGACGGCAATCAGATGGACGTGGTGGCGCAACTGATGCCGACGCTGCGCGATTACCCGCTTTATCCTTACCTGGAATACCGCGAGTTGACGCAGGATCTGAGTCAGGCGGGGTTCTCCGAGGTGAACGACTTTATCAAACGCAACCCGACGCTGCCGCCGGCGAAATCACTGGCGCCGCGCTTCGTCAATGAGCTGGCGCGTCGCGAAGACTGGCGCACCCTGTTGGCCTTCAGCCCGCAGCCGCCCAAACCGGTGGCGGCGCGCTGCAACTATTACTACGCCAAGTGGGCCACCGGCGATCAGCAGGCGGCCTGGAGCGGCGCCGACGAACTGTGGCTGAACGGCAAAACGCTGCCGAGCGCTTGCGATCGGCTGTTCAGCGTCTGGCGCGGCGCGGGCAAGCAGACGCCGCTCGATATTCTGGCGCGCATGAAGCTGGCGCTGAAAGAGGGTAACAGTTCACTGGTCAGCAACCTCTACAGCCAACTGCCGGCCGACTACCAGACCATGGGCAACGCCCTGGTGCGCTTGCAAAACGATCCGACCACCGTGGAAGCCTTCGCCCGCAGCGTGGGGCCGACCGACTTTACCCGCGCCGCCACCGGCATCGCCTTTGAGCGCCTGGCGCGGCAGGATGTGGAAAACGCGCGGGCGATGATCCCGACGCTTGCGCGGCTGCAGAAAATGAGCGACGACGAGCGGCTAGGGCTGGAAGAGGCGGTGGCCTGGCGCCTGATGGGCAGCGATGCCACCTTTGAACAGGCGCAGTGGCGTGATCAGGTGATCCTGCGCAGCCGTTCGCCTTCGCTGCTGGAGCGCCGGGTGCGCATGGCGCTGGGCAACGGCGATCGGCAGGGCGTGGCGACCTGGCTGGCGCGCCTGCCGGAAGAGTCGCGCAACAAGGATGAGTGGCGCTACTGGCGCGCCAGTCAACTGATGGACGAAGGGAAACGCGCCGAAGGCGAGGAGATATTGCGTAACCTGATGACCGAACGCGGCTTCTATCCGATGGTGGCGGCGCAGAAGCTGAACGCCACTTATCCGGTGATGGTGGCGGTGGCGGCCAAGCCGCGCGCGTCGCTGACCGACGGGCCGGAAGTCGCCCGGGTGCGCGAGCTGATGTACTGGAATATGGACAACCTGGCCCGCAGCGAGTGGGGTTCCTACGTCGCCAGCCGCAGCCGGCCGGAACAAGAGGCGCTGGCGCGTTACGCCTTTGAGCAAAAATGGGCCGATCTGAGCGTGCAGGCGACCATCGTCGGCAAGCTGTGGGATCACCTGGAGGAACGCTTCCCGGTCGCCTGGCCGCAGGAGTTCCGCCGCGCCACCGATGACAAGGGGATCACCACCAGCTATGCGATGGCGATAGCGCGTCAGGAGAGCGCCTGGAATCCGAAGGCACAGTCGCCGGTTGGCGCTTCCGGCCTGATGCAGGTGATGCCGCGCACCGCGCAGCATACGGTGCAGATGTTCAACATCCCCGGTTACGTCGGCCCGAGCCAGCTGTTCGATCCGCAGACCAACATCACCATCGGCACCAGCTATCTGGAGTCGGTCTATCAGCAGTTCGGCCGCAACCGCATCCTGTCGACCGCCGCCTATAACGCCGGCCCGTCGCGGGTGAACACCTGGCTGGGCAACAGCGCGGGGCGGATCGATCCGGTAGCGTTTATCGAAAGCATTCCGTTCTCGGAAACCCGCGGCTACGTCAAGAACGTGTTGGCCTATGACGCGTTTTACCGCTATCTGACGCACCGGCCGGCCAAGGTGCTGACCGACGCCGAGTGGCAGAGACGTTATTGATTTTGACGGCCCTATGGTATGCTGCTGTACTAGTTAAATAGTATGGTGGCTGCCATGACGCAATTATCGTTAAACGACCCCGCTCTTTCAGAACAAGGCAATGAGGATTGGCTGCGCTTCGTCGCGCTGCTGCAGAATTCGTTTGCGCAAGAACTGCATCAACCGCTGCTGCAGCTGATGCTGACGCCGGACGAGCGCACCGCGCTGGGCACTCGGGTACGGATCATTCAGGAACTGATGCGCGGCGAAATGAGCCAGCGTGAGCTGAAAAATGAACTGGGCGCGGGGATTGCCACCATCACCCGCGGATCGAACAGCCTGAAAGCGGCTTCACCGGCGCTGAAACAGTGGCTTGAGCAGCAGTTGCTGCACGACGCGCCCTAACAGGCTCGGGGTTATTGCTGATAGATGGCGTTGTGGAACGGCACCAGCGCCAGCAGCAGCGCCTGATGATAAACGCTGGTGCGGCTCAGCCGGCCGTCGGTGAAGACGCCGATGGCGCCGCCCTGACGCTTCACCTCGGGGTTGCCGGTGATTGCCGCCATTTCGCTGCCCAATTCGCGACCGTCGCGAATACCTTGTAAGATGACTTCCGGCAGCATCAGGCTCGCCGAGCGGGATTCGCCGCGGATGTGCGGGTTCTCGATGGTCATCCAGGCGAAGGTCATATTCTCTTCAATCCCGGCTTCCACGCCGACCCAAAAATCGGCCTCGGGCCTGACCTGGCGCGCTTCCATGACGCGTTGGCGCGAGCCGGTGCGCGTTTCGTGATTGCCTATCGGCTGCAGCGAGACGCCGCTGGCGACGTCGACGGCTTCAATGCGATAGTGGCCCGCGCCGAAGACGTCGTCGAAGGCCAGTTGAATAGCCTTGATCTTTGCCGGGTTGGTAGTTGCAGCGACAACATGGTACATAACGGGTTTGATATCCTTCTGGCCGATACGCCGGGCAGCGGCAAAAGCGCCGCCGGGCCGGGGATAAACGCAAATTTCACGCAGTATAACGGAAAACAAAAATGTTACAGGTATACCTCGTTCGCCATGGCGAAACGGAATGGAACGCGGCTCGCCGCATCCAGGGTCAGTCCGACAGCCCGTTAACCGCCATGGGTGAACACCAGGCCCGTCTGGTCGCCAGGCGCGTCAGCAAAGAAGGCATTACGCATATCATTACCAGCGATCTGGGGCGCACGCGCCGCACCGCGCAGATCATCGCCGAAGCCTGTGGCTGCGAAGTGATTTGCGATCCGCGTTTGCGTGAGCTGCACATGGGGGTTCTGGAAGAACGCCTGATCGACAGTTTGACGCCGCAGGAAGAGCAGTGGCGCAAACAGATGGTCGATGGTACTCCTGACGGCCGTATCCCTCAAGGCGAATCCATGGAGGAGCTGGGCGAGCGCATGCGTGCCGCGCTGGAGAGCTGCTTGATGCTGCCGGAAGGCAGCAAGCCGCTGCTCGTCAGCCATGGCATCGCGTTGGGGTGTTTGATCAGTACGGTGCTCGGGCTGCCGGCCTATGCGGAACGTCGCCTGCGCTTGCGCAACTGCTCACTGTCGCGCGTCGATCACCAGCAGAGCCCGTGGCTGGCTTCCGGCTGGATAGTGGAAACGGCGGGCGATGTCACGCATCTGGACATGCCCGCGTTGGACGAACTGCAGCGTTAACGTCGAATCGGGATCAGGTAATCGCACTTGATCTCGATAGGCGCCTGATGCGGACGGCGCTCGCCTTTCGGATAGAAACGCTCGATGTCGTGCCCCTTGCGGCGCGTCAACTGGAGCGCCGGCAGGCAGGTGCCATACACTGTCAGGATAAAGTCTTGCAGCCCCTCGGTGGGCCCTTCGTAGCTGAACATCGCGAATTCACCGCCCGGCAACACCAGCGGCTGGCCTTCCTGTACTTTGTTAGGCACCTGATCCGGCTCCAGCGCCGTGGTGTACAGCACTTCCTGTTCGTCGTCCTTCTCCTGGCTCGGGCGCGAGTGGTGCAGCCCGTACAACACCGGCGGCAGGGTATCGACGTCACCGAGGAACTGGCGCCAGAACTGCGAGCGCAGTTCGGTGCGCACGGTGGTGATCTGTTCCAGCGTACAGGAGTAGCTTTGGGTCAGGCCAACCAGATGCTTATCCGGCAACGAAACGAATTCCGGCTGCGGCAGGGTGAAGGCCCCCAGACGGATCGGCGGACAGATGCCGAACGCGTTCCAGTCTTCGGCACGGCGGTACAGCGCCGGCGTTTGCGCAAACTGTTTTTTGAAGGCGCGGGTGAAGGTCTGCTGCGAGTCGAAACGGTATTGCAGGGCGATATCCAAAATCGGCCGGCCGGTCAGACGCAGCGCGACGGCGGCTTTGGACAGCCTCCTTGCCCGGATGTAAGCACCGATGGCGTTACCGGTAATATCTTTGAACATCCGTTGCAGATGCCATTTGGAGTAGCCGGCCTTGGCCGCCACGTTATCCAGCGACAAGGGTTGGTCCAAATGGCTTTCCAGCCAGCTAAGCAGATCACGAATGATACCGGCTTGATCCATAGATCTTCCTCGTAAAGCTTGGGGGTAGGAACCCGAACTGTTGATTCGTCACGCTGGTGCTGCGCTATCAGACCGATCCATGAGCCATTATGCGTTGCACTCTTTGCCTCTGCTGCGCATGCCGCGCCAGAGTTGGATTGGGGTACACCGTAGTGGGCGCAAAGAAATAACGACGCCGCATCATAGCAATTTTTTTACTCCGCGACTCTCAAAGATTTTTGTCACGCTCTGTGCTAAAACGAACGGTGCGGACCCGTAAAAAACCGATTCCGTGAGCTTAGACATAAATAATGGCGATCGCCGAACCTATTTTTGCGGCAAGGTTATATCGGAGTTAAGTAAATGAAAAAAGGCTGGATATTTTTATTCGGTTTGGTTTGCGCAACCGTTGGCAGCGCGCAGGCGGAGCAGGTAGGTTCCGTTGATACGGTGTTTAAATTGTTGGGGCCAGACCACAAAATCGTGGTGGAAGCGTTCGACGATCCGGATGTTAAAAATGTAACTTGTTATATCAGCCGCGCCAAAACCGGCGGCATCAAAGGCGGCCTGGGGCTGGCGGAAGACACCGCCGACGCGGCCATTTCCTGCCAGCAGGTGGGGCCTATCGAGCTGAGCGACAAGATCAAAAACGGCAAGGCGGAAGGCGATGTGGTGTTCCAGAAACGCACCTCGCTGGTGTTCAAGAAGCTGCAGGTGGTGCGCTTCTACGACGCCAAGCGTAATTCGCTGATTTACCTCAGCTACTCCGACAAGGTGATCGACGGCTCGCCGAAGAACGCGCTGAGCGCGGTGCCGATCATGCCGTGGGCCGAGACGAAATAAAAAAAACGGGGTTCAGCATGCTGAACCCCGTTTTCATGACGGCAGGCCGGAATTACTCTTCCAGATCGCCGCAGAAGCGGTAGCCTTCGCCGTGAATGGTGGCGATGATTTCCGGCGTGTCCGGCGTCGATTCGAAGTGTTTGCGAATGCGACGGATGGTGACGTCCACGGTACGGTCATGCGGCTTCAGCTCGCGGCCGGTCATTTTCTTCAGCAGTTCGCCACGGGACTGGATCTTGCCCGGGTTTTCGCAGAAGTGCAGCATGGCGCGGAATTCGCTGCGCGGCAGCTTGTACTGTTCGCCGGCCGGGCTGATCAGCGAGCGGCTGTTGATGTCCAGCTCCCAACCGTTGAACTTGTAGCTCTCGACCAGGCGGCGCTCTTCGCCCAGGCTGCCCAAGTTCATGGTACGCGACAGCAGGTTGCGTGCGCGGATGGTCAGCTCACGCGGGTTGAACGGTTTGGTGATGTAATCGTCGGCGCCGATTTCCAGGCCGAGGATTTTATCCACTTCGTTATCGCGACCGGTCAGGAACATCAAGGCGACGCTGGCCTGTTCGCGCAGTTCGCGCGCCAACAGCAGGCCATTTTTGCCTGGCAGGTTGATGTCCATGATGACCAGATTGATATCATTTTCAGACAGGATATTGTGCATCTCTGCACCATCATTGGCTTCATGAACAATGTAGCCTTCCGCCTCGAAAATGCTCTTCAGGGTGTTACGAGTGACTAACTCGTCTTCGACAATCAGAATGTGCGGGGTCTGCATATTTGCTACCTAAAATTGCCAACAAAATAGAAAATCGGAAGTACAGAAGTCTCTGTTTTCTTAGAGGAGGGCAGAGATAGCGCCACGTTCCCTCTCAGCAAATGACTAAAGTACGTAAACTCGTTCTTGATGCACTTTCCATCTCATGTCAACAAGATCGCTAGCCTGGTGGGGATGCTGTTCCCTACAACCCCTTGGGGTGCCAAATCGGCGCATATCCTAACCCCATTAACAGCAATATAACAGCGCGTGCCGAATTCATCACCCAACAAAACTACGCTTTGTTGACATATATCAAATTCAATTGTAGCACGTTAACAGATTTGTGAAAAACACTTACAGAAATGCCAGTTTAAGTCACAGAACCTCAAATTCTGTGAACGATTCAGCATTATCCGGCCCGATAGGATACAATTATTCGCTTATTGATCATCGTCTTGTTTTAACTCATTGATAAATAAATGCAGTAAAACATAAGCACGAATAATGACTATTACGACGGGTTTATTAGCTCAACGAGCCGTTTAATCTTGTTTGTTGCTATTAACGCGTTTATTGTTACGCAATTGTAAATATAAGCGGGCGCTGCGCCACCGTCAAAAACGCAGGCCCGCCTTCGGTGGAAGAGTGATGCAGCTTCATATTGTTTTAGTGGCTCCGGCGCGGCCGGAAAACGTTGGCGCGGCGGCGCGCGCGATGAAAACCATGGGCTTCACGTCGTTGCGCATCGTCGACAGCGAGGCGCACCTGCAGCCGGCGGCGCGCTGGGTGGCACACGGGGCCGGCGAGATCCTCGACGGCGTGCAAACGTTCGCCACGCTGGAGCAGGCGCTGGCGGACGTGGATTTCACCGTCGCCACTACCGCCCGCAGCCGCGCGCGTTTTCACTACTACTGCACGCCGCCTGAGCTGCTGGAACAGTTGAGCGAGCGTAAGCAGTGGGTCGGCCAGGCCGCGCTGGTGTTCGGCCGTGAAGATTCCGGCCTGACCAACGAAGAGCTGGCGCTGGCAGATTTGCTGACCGGCGTGCCGATGCAGGCGGACTATCCGTCGCTTAATCTGGGGCAAGCGGTGATGGTGTACTGCTACCAGTTGGCGAGCTTGATGGGCGTCAGCACGCCGCAGGAAACGGCGGCGTCGGAAGGGCAGCTCAAGGCGCTGCGCCGCCGTGCCGATGCCTTGTTGAACGCATTGGAGGTCGGCGATGACCAAAAATTGCGCGACTGGCTGCACCAGAGGCTCGGCGTGCTGCAACAGCGAGATACGGCGATGTTGCATACGTTGCTGCACGACATCGAAAAAAAACTCGCCAAGTGATAGCGGCTTCATCAAGCGGTTACCCAGAGTGATCCACTATTAAACCGGCTTTAAGTTGTTTTTTTGTTCTGTCATTTTGTTTTTTACCTCCGGTATCGCGCAATGTCGCCGCTGAACGGAAAATAAGCAAAAAAAAGAAATCGTTTGACTTGGGATAGCGATTGCTTTAACCAATAGAGGGGACAGAGTATTTCATGAGACAGACAGACAACATGCGCAATATCAGCCTGAATACCACAATTATTACCACCACCGATACCACAGGTAACGGGGCGGGCTGACGCGCACAGGAAACACAGAAAAAAGCCCGCACCTAATCAGTGCGGGCTTTTTTTTCGGCTTAAATTCGGAGAGATCACACATGCGAGTGCTGAAATTTGGCGGAACCTCGGTGGCGAATGCAGAACGTTTTCTGCGCGTTGCCGACATCATGGAGAGTAACGCGCGTCAGGGACAGGTAGCCACGGTCTTGTCCGCCCCCGCAAAGATCACCAACCATCTGGTGGCGATGATCGACAAAACGGTGGCAGGCCAGGACATTCTGCCGAATATCAGCGACGCCGAGCGGATCTTTGCCGATCTGCTGAGCGGCCTGGCGCAGGCGCTGCCGGGCTTTGAATACGACAGGCTGAAGGGCGTGGTCGATCAAGAGTTCGCGCAGCTCAAGCAGGTGCTGCACGGCGTTGCGCTGCTGGGGCAGTGCCCGGACAGCGTGAACGCGGCTATTATCTGCCGCGGTGAAAAGCTCTCCATCGCCATCATGGAAGGGGTATTCCGCGCCAAGGGCTACCCGGTCACGGTGATCAACCCGGTGGAGAAACTGCTGGCGCAGGGCCACTACCTGGAGTCCACCGTGGACATCGCCGAGTCCACGTTGCGCATCGCCGCGGCGGCGATCCCGGCCGACCACATCGTGCTGATGGCCGGTTTCACCGCCGGTAACGACAAGGGCGAGCTGGTGGTGCTGGGCCGCAACGGCTCCGACTATTCCGCCGCCGTGCTGGCCGCCTGCCTGCGCGCCGACTGTTGCGAAATCTGGACCGACGTCGACGGCGTGTATACCTGCGATCCGCGCACCGTGCCGGACGCCAGGCTGCTGAAATCGATGTCGTACCAGGAGGCGATGGAGCTCTCCTACTTCGGCGCCAAAGTGCTGCACCCTCGCACCATCACGCCGATTGCCCAGTTCCAAATCCCTTGCCTGATTAAAAACACTTCCAACCCGCAGGCCCCCGGCACGCTGATCGGCAAAGACAGCACCGATGACGCGATGCCGGTGAAAGGCATCACCAACCTGAACAACATGGCGATGATCAACGTCTCCGGCCCGGGCATGAAAGGCATGGTCGGCATGGCCGCGCGGGTGTTCGCCGTGATGTCGCGCGCCGGCATTTCGGTGGTGCTGATCACCCAATCCTCTTCCGAATACAGCATCAGCTTCTGCGTGCCGCAGGGCGAACTGCAGCGCGCCCGCCGCGCGCTGGAGGAGGAGTTCTATCTGGAGTTGAAAGACGGCGTGCTGGATCCGCTGGACGTCATGGAACGCCTGGCGATCATCTCGGTGGTCGGCGACGGCATGCGCACCCTGCGTGGCATCTCCGCGCGCTTCTTCTCCGCGCTGGCGCGCGCCAACATCAATATCGTCGCCATCGCCCAGGGCTCTTCCGAGCGTTCAATTTCGGTCGTGGTCAGCAATGATTCCGCCACCACCGGCGTGCGCGTCAGCCACCAGATGCTGTTCAACACCGATCAGGTGATCGAAGTGTTCGTCATCGGCGTCGGCGGCGTCGGCGGGGCGCTAATTGAGCAGATCTACCGCCAGCAGCCGTGGCTGAAGCAAAAACATATCGACCTGCGGGTGTGCGGCATCGCCAACTCGCGCGTGATGCTGACCAACGTGCACGGTATCGCGCTGGACAGCTGGCGCGACGAGCTGGCCGGCGCGCAGGAGCCGTTCAATCTCGGCCGTCTGATCCGGCTGGTGAAGGAGTATCACCTGCTGAACCCGGTGATCGTCGACTGTACCTCCAGCCAGGCGGTGGCCGATCAGTATGTGGACTTCCTGGCGGACGGTTTCCACGTGGTGACGCCGAACAAAAAGGCCAACACCTCGTCGATGAACTATTATCAGCAACTGCGTGCAGCCGCCGCCGGTTCGCACCGCAAGTTCCTCTATGACACCAACGTCGGCGCCGGTTTACCGGTGATTGAGAACCTGCAAAACCTGCTGAACGCCGGCGATGAGCTGGTGCGCTTCTCCGGCATCCTGTCCGGTTCGCTGTCCTTTATCTTCGGCAAGCTGGACGAAGGGCTGTCGCTGTCGGCGGCGACCCTGCAGGCCCGGGCCAACGGCTACACCGAGCCGGATCCGCGCGACGATCTGTCCGGTATGGACGTGGCGCGCAAGCTGCTGATCCTGGCGCGCGAGGCCGGTTACAAGCTGGAGCTGAGCGATATCGAGGTCGAGCCGGTGCTGCCGCCGTCCTTCGACGCATCGGGCGACGTGGATCAGTTCCTGGCGCGGCTGCCGGAGCTGGATAAAGAGTTCGCGCGCAACGTGGCCAACGCCGCCGAGCAAGGCAAGGTGCTGCGCTATGTCGGCCTGATCGACGAAGGGCGCTGCAAGGTGCGCATCGAGGCGGTGGACGGCAACGATCCGTTGTATAAAGTGAAGAACGGCGAGAACGCGCTGGCCTTCTACAGCCGCTATTATCAGCCGCTGCCGCTGGTGCTGCGCGGCTACGGCGCCGGTAACGATGTGACCGCAGCGGGCGTGTTCGCCGATCTGCTGCGCACACTGTCATGGAAGTTGGGAGTTTAATATGGTTAAGGTGTATGCACCGGCCTCGATCGGTAACGTCAGCGTCGGTTTCGATGTGCTGGGCGCGGCGGTTTCGCCGATCGACGGCACGCTGCTGGGCGACTGCGTCAGCGTCGAAGCCGCCGAGACGTTCAGTCTGCAAAATGCCGGGCGCTTCGTCAGCAAGCTGCCGGCCGAGCCGAAAGAGAACATCGTTTATCAATGCTGGGAGCGTTTCTGCCAGGAGATCGGCCGCGAAGTGCCGGTGGCGATGCGGTTGGAAAAGAACATGCCGATCGGTTCGGGGCTGGGCTCCAGCGCCTGTTCGGTGGTCGCCGGGCTGATGGCGATGAACGAGTTCTGCGATCGGCCGCTGGATAAGACGACGCTGCTCGGCCTGATGGGCGAGCTGGAAGGCCGCATTTCCGGCAGCGTGCATTACGACAACGTGGCGCCTTGTTACCTTGGCGGCCTGCAGCTGATGCTGGAAGAAGAAGGCATCATCAGCCAGGAGGTGCCGTGCTTCGACGATTGGCTGTGGGTCATGGCCTATCCGGGCATCAAGGTCTCCACCGCCGAAGCGCGCGCCATTTTACCCGCGCAATACCGTCGTCAGGATTGCATCAGCCATGGTCGCTATCTGGCCGGCTTTATCCATGCCTGCCACACCCGGCAGCCGCAGCTGGCCGCCAAATTGATGCAGGACGTGATCGCCGAACCGTACCGCACCCGGCTGCTGCCGGGCTTCGCCGAAGCGCGCAAGGCGGCGCAGGAGATCGGCGCGCTGGCCTGCGGCATCTCCGGTTCCGGCCCGACGCTGTTCGCCGTCTGCAACGACGGCGCCACCGCGCAACGCATGGCCGCCTGGCTGCAACAACACTATCTGCAAAACGACGAAGGTTTTGTTCATATTTGCCGTCTGGATACCGCAGGCGCTCGACTACTGGGATAACGCATGAAACTGTACAACCTTAAGGATCACAACGAGCAGGTCAGCTTCGCGCAGGCGATCAAACAAGGCCTGGGCAAGCAGCAGGGGCTGTTCTTCCCGCTGGAGCTGCCGGAGTTCGAACTGACCGAGATCGACCAGTTGCTGGAGCAGGACTTTGTCACCCGCAGCAGCCGCATTCTGTCGGCCTTTATCGGCGAAGAGGTACCGGAAGCGGCGCTGAAGAAACGCGTGCAGGCCGCCTTTGAGTTCCCGGCGCCGGTGGCGAAAGTGACCGAAGACGTCTCTTGCCTGGAGCTGTTCCACGGCCCGACGCTGGCGTTCAAAGACTTCGGCGGCCGCTTTATGGCGCAGATGCTGGCGGAAGTGGCCGGCGATCAGCCGGTGACCATTTTGACCGCCACCTCCGGCGACACCGGCGCCGCCGTGGCGCACGCCTTCTACGGCCTGAAAAACGTCCGGGTGGTGATCCTCTATCCGCAGGGCAAAATCAGTCCGCTGCAGGAGAAGCTGTTCTGTACCCTGGGCGGCAACATTCACACCGTAGCGATTGACGGCGACTTCGATGCTTGCCAGGCGCTGGTGAAGCAGGCGTTCGACGATCGGGAATTGAAAGACGCGTTGCACCTGAACTCGGCTAACTCGATCAACATCAGCCGCTTGCTGGCGCAGATCTGCTACTACTTCGAAGCGGTGGCGCAGCTGCCGCAGGAAGCACGCAATCAGCTGGTCATCTCGGTGCCGAGCGGCAACTTCGGCGATCTGACCGCCGGGCTGCTGGCCAAGTCGCTGGGCCTGCCGGTGAAGCGCTTTATTGCCGCCACCAACGCCAACGACACCGTGCCGCGCTTCCTGACCAGCGGCCAGTGGCAGCCGCACGCCACGGTCGCGACGCTGTCCAACGCCATGGACGTCAGCCAGCCAAACAACTGGCCGCGCGTGGAAGAGCTGTTCCGTCGTAAGGTCTGGCAGCTGAAAGAGCTGGGCCACGCGGCGGTCAGCGATGAGACCACCAAGGAAACGATGCGTGAACTGGCCGAGCTGGGTTATATCTCAGAACCGCACGCAGCCATTGCCTATCGCGCGCTGCGCGATCAGCTGCAGGAAGGGGAGTTCGGTCTGTTCCTCGGCACGGCGCATCCGGCCAAGTTTAAAGAGAGCGTAGAAGCGATCCTCGGCCAGGAACTGCCGTTGCCGAAAGCGCTGGCGCTGCGGGCCGATCTGCCGCTGCTGTCGCACACGCTGCCGGCCGGCTTTGCCGAACTGCGCAAATTCCTGATGGCGCTGCCGGCCTGAAGTTCGGCAGGCTAGAATGCGAAAAGCCGTCTTGCGACGGCTTTTTTTATGCCTGCTCCGGGCGTTTGAATACCAGTTCATTGCCCTGCGAGGCGGCTTCGTCGAAGGCGTAGCCTTCCAGGTTGAAGTCCACCAGCTGCTCGCTGCGCGTCAGGCGGTTCTTGATGATAAAGCGGCTCATCAACCCGCGCGCTTTCTTGGCGTAGAAGCTGATGACCTTGTACTTGCCGTTCTTCTCGTCGAGGAACACCGGTTTGATCAGCGCGCCGTGCAGTTTGGCCGGCTTCACCGCCTTGAAATACTCGTCGGAAGCCAGGTTGACCACCACATCGTCGCCCTGCTGCTCCAGCGCTTCGTTGAGTTTCTGGGTGATTTGATCGCCCCAGAAGCTGTACAGATCTTTGCCTTTCGGGTTTTCCAGCTTGATGCCCATCTCCAGCCGGTACGGCATCATCAGATCGAGCGGGCGCAGCACGCCATACAGGCCGGACAGCATACGCAGATGCTGCTGGGCAAAGTCGAAATCGGCCTCGTTGAAATCCTGCGCCTGCAGGCCGGTGTAAACGTCGCCCTTGAACGCCAGCAGCGCCTGACGGGCATTGTCTGGGGTAAATTTGGGCTGCCACTCGCTAAAGCGCGCGGCGTTCAGCCCGGCCAGCTTGTCGCTGATGCTCATCAGGCTGGCGATTTGCGCCGGCGTCAGCTCGCGGCAAATTTTGATAAGCCGCTGAGACTTGTCCAGCAGTTCGGGCTGCGTGAAACGTTCTGTCGCCAGCGGGCTGTCGTAATCGAGAGTTTTTGCAGGGGAAATAATAACGAGCATGGCCAGATCCTGTTTATCCAAGTGCGGATACTGTAGCAAAAAGCGCGGGAAAAAGGGGCAATCGGTCCAATAGGCCGGGGCGCGCACCGCACGCGCCCCGGAAAACTCAGCGCGGTGGTTGATGACCGTCCCACACGCCCGGCTCCAGCTGCGTCTTCAGCTCCGGATAACGGTTGGCGTCGAAGGTCGGCAGCTTGCCCAGGCGGCGTTGGCGATGGTAGTCGTCGGCCAGCTTCAGCGCCACCCGCGACAGCAGCAGGATGGCCGTCAGATTGGTGATGGCCATCAGCGCCATGGAAGTATCCGCCATTTTCCACACCAGCGGCAGCTCCGCCAGTGCGCCGAACATCACCATGCCCAACGCCACGCAGCGGAAAATGATCAGGCCGCCCGGGTGGTTGTGCTCGAGGAATACCAGGTTGCTCTCGGCATAGGCGTAGTTGGCGATGATCGAGGTAAAGGCGAAGAAGAAGATGGCGATGGCGACGAACGGCGCCCCCCAACTGCCGACGGCGGTCGACAGCGCGCGCTGGGTCAGATCGATGCCGCTGATGCTGTCGGTCGGCTGATCGAGAATGCCGGAGGAGAGGATGATCGCCGCGGTGGCGCTGCAGATGACGATGGTATCGATAAATACCCCGAGCATTTGCACGTAGCCTTGCGAAGCCGGATGCGGCGGATAAGGCGAGGCGGACGCTGCCGCATTGGGCGCCGAACCCATGCCGGCTTCGTTGGAGAACAGGCCGCGCTGCACGCCTTGGGTCATCGCCTGGGAGATGCCGTAACCGACGGCACCGGCCGCAGCTTCCTGTAGGCCGAAGGCGCTTTTGAAGATCAGCGCCAGGATCGCCGGCATGTGTTCGATGTTATGGCCAATTACCCAGAGGGCCAACAGCAGGTAGGCGCCCGCCATCAGCGGCACCACCAGTTCGGCCACTTTGGCAATGGAGCGAATGCCGCCGAAGATCACTACCCCGCTCAATACCACCAGGCCGATGCCGACGTGCAGCGGCTGCAAATGGAAGGCGACGGCGGAGGCCTGGGCTATGGAGTTGGCCTGCACGGCGTTGAATACCAGGCCGAACGCGATGATCAGGAAGATGGAGAACAGCACGCCCATCCAGCGCATGCCGAGGCCCTTTTCCATGTAGTAGGCCGGGCCGCCGCGGTAGTTGCCGTTATCGTCTTTGGTTTTGTAGAGCTGCGCCAGCGAGCTTTCCACAAAGGAGGTGGCCATGCCGATAAACGCCACCACCCACATCCAGAAGATGGCGCCGGGGCCGCCGGCGGTCAGGGCGATGGCGACGCCGGTCAGGTTGCCGGTGCCGACGCGCGCCGCCAGCGTGGTACACAGCGCCTGGAAAGAGGAGATGCCGGCGCTGTCGCTTTTATTGCTGTTTTTCAACACCGAGAACATGTGGCTGAAGTGGCGGAGCTGGATAAAGCGGGTGCGCAACGTGAAGTAGATGCCGGTGCCGAGCAGCAGATAAATCAGCACCGACCCCCACAAAATATTGTTTATAAAGTTCATCAGGTCCGTCAAGGGATCCCTCCTCTTATCGAAATTTAATGCGCACCTTGCAGCATCCACCGCAGGTGAAAAACATTGGCCTATTTTTTACAAGAGCTTAGCTGGAATCTGTCCGGCGTCAGTCGATTAAGATTTTTCGCAGATTAGCGGACGAATTGCATCAATTTTTTCGAATTTAACATAATTTATTCGGACAATAGCACGTTATTGCCTTTCCATCCGCTCGGTAATGGCGAAAGATATCGGCGTAAACGGTTGCTCGCCCAAGGATAAAACAGATGCCTGCGCGCCGCGGTTTTCCAGCCTTGCACCGGGCTTGGCGCATGTTATTATCAGGGCAGGGCATGGTTGAACAATGCCAAAAGTTCATGCACAAACGATGAGATAATGCCAACATGACCGACAAATTAACTTCCCTGCGCCAACTGACCACGGTGGTTGCAGATACGGGTGATATCGCGGCAATGAAGCTGTATCAACCGCAGGACGCCACAACCAACCCTTCGCTGATCCTCAATGCAGCCCAAATTCCTGAATACCGTAAACTGATTGACGAAGCCATCGCCTGGGCGCGCGGCCAGAGCAGCGATCGCGAGCAGCAAATCGCCGACGCCGCCGACAAGCTGGCGGTCAACATCGGTCTGGAAATCCTCAAACTGGTTCCGGGCCGCATCTCCACCGAAGTGGATGCACGTCTGTCTTACGACACCGATGCCAGCGTGGCCAAGGCCAAGCGCCTGATCAAGCTGTACAACGAAGCCGGCATCAGCAACGATCGCATTCTGATCAAACTGGCCTCGACCTGGCAGGGCATCCGCGCGGCGGAGCAGCTGGAGAAAGAAGGCATCAACTGTAACCTGACGCTGCTGTTCTCCTTCGCTCAGGCTCGCGCCTGTGCCGAAGCCGGCGTTTACCTGATCTCGCCGTTCGTCGGCCGTATCCTCGACTGGTACAAAGCCAACGGCGACAAGAAAGAGTTCGCCCCGCATGAAGATCCGGGCGTGATCTCCGTGACCGAGATTTACCAGTACTACAAACAGCACGGTTACAACACCGTGGTGATGGGCGCCAGCTTCCGTAACGTCGGCGAAATCATCGAACTGGCCGGCTGCGACCGTCTGACCATCGCCCCTGCGCTGCTGAAAGAGCTGGCGGAGAGCGAAGGCGCGCTGGAGCGCAAACTGTCTTACACCGGTGAAGTGAAGGCGCGTCCTGCCGCACTGACCGAACCTGAGTTCTACTGGCAGCACAACCAGGATCCGATGGCGGTTGAGAAACTGACCGACGGCATCCGCAAGTTCGCCGTAGACCAGGGCAAACTGGAAAAAATGATCGCCGACCTGCTGTAATTCCGGCAGATCGCGCAGTAAAAAGGTGGCTCAGGCCACCTTTTTTTATGCCCGACGCTCCCGCCGGCGGGGGAAGCCCTTATACTCTCGGCAATGACAACAGAACGGGGACGAACCCGTTCGGACCCCATCAGGCTGTAGAGGTTACGCATGGATATTTTACGTATTGGTTTGGTTTCCGTTTCCGACCGCGCTTCCGGCGGCGTTTATCAGGATAAAGGCATTCCGGCGCTGGAGGAATGGCTGAGCGGCGCGCTGGCGACGCCGTTCAAGCTGGAAACCCGGCTGATCCCCGATGAGCAGACGCAAATTGAACAGACGCTGTGCGAGCTGGTGGACGAAATGGGTTGCCATCTGGTGCTGACCACCGGCGGCACCGGGCCGGCGCGACGCGACGTCACCCCCGACGCCACGCTGGCGATCGCCGATCGCGTGATGCCTGGCTTCGGCGAGCAAATGCGTCAGATCAGCCTACACTATGTGCCAACGGCAATTCTTTCTCGCCAGGTGGGGGCGATCCGCAAGCAGGCGCTGATCATCAACCTGCCCGGCCAGCCGAAGTCGATCAAGGAAACGCTGGAAGGGGTAAAAGATGAGCAGGGCAATGCGGTGGTGCACGGCATCTTCGCCAGCGTGCCTTATTGCATTCAACTGCTCGACGGGCCTTACGTCGAAACGCACGCCGCGGTGGTAGCAGCATTTCGGCCAAAGAGCGCGCGTCGCGAGATAAACCTCTAAATTTCAGCGTTCTGCGAGATCGGCTTCAGCCCGTCTGGTGTGAAAATAATTTGCCGCTATAGTAAGAATTCTTTTACAGAAAGCCTGCGGCTTTTATTTTTACAGCCTTTACCGACGGTGCCCTATGCCTCACGACAATAATCGCCGGCTGAACCGGCAAGACTACAAAACGCTGACGTTGGCCGCGTTGGGCGGCGCGCTGGAGTTTTACGACTTCATCATCTTCGTGTTCTTTGCCGCCGTGGTCGGCGATCTGTTCTTCCCGGCGGACATGCCGGAATGGCTGCGGCTGGTGCAAACCTTCGGCATCTTCGCCGCCGGCTATCTGGCCCGTCCGCTGGGCGGCATCGTGATGGCGCACTTTGGCGATCTGGTCGGCCGCAAAAAGATGTTTACCCTGAGCATTCTGCTGATGGCGTTGCCGACGCTGGCGATGGGCCTGCTGCCGACCTACGCCAGCATCGGCATCGCTGCGCCGCTGCTGCTGCTGTTGATGCGCGTGCTGCAGGGGGCGGCGATCGGCGGTGAGGTGCCGGGCGCCTGGGTCTTCGTCGCCGAACACGTGCCGCGCCGGCGCATCGGCTTCGCCTGCGGCACGCTGACCGCCGGGCTGACGGTGGGCATCCTGCTGGGCTCGGTGGTGGCGACGGTGATCAACACCACGCTCAGCCCGCAGAGCATTGCCGGCGGCGGCTGGCGCATTCCTTTCCTGTTGGGCGGCATGTTCGGCCTGGTGGCGATGTACCTGCGCCGTTGGCTGCAGGAAACGCCGATCTTCATCGAAATGCAGGCGCGTAAAGCGCTGGCCGAAGAGCTGCCGCTGAAGTCGGTGGTGCTCAACCACAAACGGGAGGTGGCGGTATCGATGCTGCTGACCTGGCTGCTCTCCGCCGGCATCGTGGTGGTGATCCTGATGACCCCGACCTATCTGCAAAAGCAGTTCGGCATCGCGCCGGCCTTGACGCTGCAGGCCAACAGCATCGCCACCATCATGCTGATCGCCGGCTGCATCGTCGCCGGTTTGTCGGCCGATCGCTTCGGCGCCAGCAAAACGCTGGTGGTCGGCAGCGTGCTGCTGGCCGGCTGCAGTTGGCTGTTCTATCAAACGGTGGGCGTGCGCCCGGAAATGCTGTTCGCCTGCTATGCCCTGGTGGGGTTCAGCGTAGGCGTGGTGGGGGCCGTGCCGTACGTGATGGTGCGGGCTTTCCCGGCGGAAGTGCGGTTTACCGGTATCTCGTTCTCATATAACGTCTCGTACGCTATTTTTGGCGGTCTAACCCCTATTTTTGTGACGCTGATCATGAAATTAACCCCGTTAGCACCCGCTTACTACGTGTTGGCGCTGTCGCTCATCGGGCTGCTGCTCGGCGTCTACCTGCATCGCGACCTGAACAGCGAAGCCGGGGAGCGGCAAGCCGATTCCTACAGCTAAAAAAAAGCCCTGCAATGCAGGGCTTTTTCGTCAGGGAAGGGCGATTATGCGGTGACCGGTGAGGTCGCGACGCGGGCCGGGGCCGGTTCGCCAATCGGCAGCACGGTGCGGCCGTATTGCTCGTTGAGCACTTCGGCCATCGCCAGGTAAATGGCGCTGGCGCCGCAGATGATGCCTTCATAACCGGCGAAGGTCAGCAGCGCGTGGTTGCCGGTGATGTTGCCGACGGCCAGCAGGGCGAACAGCAGCGTCAGGCTGGCGAACACGAACTGCAGTACGCGGTTGGCGCCCAGGGTGCCGAAGAACATGAACAGGGTGAAGACGCCCCACAGCGCCAGGTAGATGCCCAGCACGTGCGCCTCGGTGGCCTCAGCCAGGCCCAGACGCGGCAGCAGCAGCAGGCCGACCAGGCTCAGCCAGAAGCTGCCGTAGGCGGTGAAGGCGGTCATGCCGAAGGTGTTGCCCTTCTTGTATTCCAGCAGACCGGCCAGGATCTGGGCCAGGCCACCGAAGAAAATCCCCATGCTGATGATGGCGGAGTTCAGTGGGAAAAAGCCCGCGTTGTGCAGGTTCAGCAAGACGGTGGTCATCCCGAAGCCCATCAGGCCGAGAGGGCCGGGATTCGCCAACTTGTTGGTGTGCATAAGTCCTCTGCGATAACAGAAAATTAACGGAAACAGCGAAGTAAAATAATAAATGGTCTGAATGGCCAAAAAATCGAAGTTTTCCACCAGAGCGCGCGCATCATAATGATCCCCGCAGCCGGAAACAATGATCTGAATGACGATAAAAAAAAGAAATTTTTTTCGCCTTGCCCCTTGATGCCGGATTGGATGGCCCCATCTTATTTGCAACCGCAGTTGCTAACCGCGGGTCGCACTGAGATATCGGGCAGTTGAAAAGCAAAAAATCGCCCGCATATAGGTTAGCAACCTGACTGATTATGAATTTTTTAGTGGAGACGTTTAGATGGGCAAAATTATTGGTATCGACCTGGGTACTACCAACTCTTGCGTAGCAATTATGGATGGTGCCAAGGCACGCGTGCTGGAAAACGCCGAGGGCGACCGCACCACTCCTTCTATTATCGCATATACCCAGGACGGTGAAACTCTGGTTGGCCAGCCGGCTAAGCGTCAGGCAGTGACCAACCCTGAAAACACCCTGTTCGCGATCAAGCGCCTGATCGGTCGCCGCTTCCAGGATGAAGAAGCGCAGCGCGACAAAGCGATCATGCCGTACAAAATCGTCGAAGCCGACAACGGCGACGCCTGGCTGGAAGTGAAAGGCCAGAAAATGGCTCCGCCGCAGATCTCTGCGGAAGTGCTGAAAAAAATGAAGAAAACGGCGGAAGATTACCTGGGCGAACCGGTAACTGAAGCGGTTATCACCGTACCGGCTTACTTCAACGACGCCCAGCGTCAGGCGACCAAAGACGCCGGCCGCATCGCGGGTCTGGAAGTAAAACGCATCATCAACGAACCGACCGCTGCGGCCCTGGCCTACGGCCTGGACAAAGAAGTCGGCAACCGCACCATCGCGGTTTATGACCTGGGCGGTGGTACTTTCGATATCTCCATCATCGAAATCGACGACGTTGACGGCGAAAAAACCTTCGAAGTGCTGGCGACCAACGGTGACACCCACCTGGGTGGCGAAGACTTCGACAGCCGTCTGATCAACTACCTGGTGGAAGAGTTCAAGAAAGATCAGGGTATCGATCTGCGCAACGATCCGCTGGCGATGCAGCGCCTGAAAGAAGCCGCTGAGAAAGCGAAGATCGAACTGTCTTCCGCTCAGCAGACCGACGTTAACCTGCCGTACATCACTGCAGACGCGACCGGTCCAAAACACATGAACATCAAAGTGACTCGCGCCAAACTCGAGTCGCTGGTTGAAGATCTGGTTGCGCGCTCTATCGAGCCGCTGAAAGTGGCGCTGAAAGACGCAGGCCTGTCGGTTTCCGACATTCAGGACGTGATCCTGGTGGGCGGCCAGACCCGTATGCCAATGGTGCAGAAGAAAGTCGCAGACTTCTTCGGCAAAGAACCGCGTAAAGACGTGAACCCGGACGAAGCGGTTGCCGTGGGCGCGGCGGTACAGGGCGGCGTGTTGGCCGGTGATGTGAAGGACGTTCTGCTGCTGGACGTAACCCCGCTGTCGCTGGGTATCGAAACCATGGGCAGCGTGATGACGCCGCTGATCACCAAAAACACCACGATCCCGACCAAGCACAGCCAGGTGTTCTCTACCGCTGAAGACAACCAGTCTGCGGTAACCATCCACGTGCTGCAGGGTGAGCGTAAGCGCGCCAGCGATAACAAATCTCTGGGCCAGTTCAACCTGGACGGCATCCAGGCGGCACCGCGCGGCATGGCGCAGATCGAAGTGACCTTCGATATCGATGCCGACGGCATCCTGCACGTGTCTGCCAAAGACAAGAACACCGGCCGTGAGCAGAAGATCACCATCAAGGCATCTTCTGGCCTGAACGAAGACGAAATCCAGAAAATGGTGCGCGACGCCGAGCTGAACGCTGAAGCCGACCGCAAGTTCGAAGAGCTGGTGCAGACGCGTAACCAGGCGGATCACCTGATCCACGGCACGCGCAAGCAGCTGGAAGAAGCGGGCGACAAACTGCCGGCGGAAGACAAAACGGCGATCGAAGCGGCGCTGAAAGATCTGGAAGCGGCGGTGAAAGGCGAAGACAAAGCCGAGATCGAAGCGAAGACTCAGGCTCTGGTGCAGGTTTCCGGCAAACTGCTGGAAATGGCTCAGGCGCAGCAGGCTCAGCAGGGTGCTGACGCCGGCGCGGACAACGCGGCGCAGAAAGACGACGACGTGGTTGACGCTGAGTTCGAAGAAGTTAAAGACAAAAAATAATCGCCCTTAAGCGGGCACGGGGCGGCCGAGGTGCCGTTCCCGGAAACCAGCACGGGCGTCGAGGCAACTCTGCGCCCGTGCACGCATGTTAAGGGTAAGCAAAAGAATGGCGAAGAAAGACTATTACGAGATTCTCGGCGTCAGCAAGACGGCGGATGAACGTGAGATCAAAAAGGCGTACAAACGCCTGGCGATGAAATACCATCCTGACCGCAACCAGGAACAAGACGCCGAAATCAAGTTTAAAGAAGTTAAAGAAGCTTATGAAGTCCTGACCGACGACCAGAAACGCGCGGCCTACGACCAGTATGGGCACGCGGCCTTTGAACAGGGCGGCATGGGCGGCGGCGGCTTTGGCGGCGGTGCCGACTTCAGCGATATCTTTGGCGACGTGTTTGGCGACATCTTCGGCGGAGGCCGCCGTCAGCGCGCCAGCCGCGGTTCCGATCTGCGCTATAACATGGAGCTGACCCTCGAGGAAGCGGTACGTGGCGTCACCAAAGAGATCCGCATCCCGACGCTGGAAGAGTGCGACGTCTGCCACGGCAGCGGCGCCAAGCCGGGCAGCTCGCCGGTGACCTGCCCAACCTGTCACGGCCAGGGCCAGGTGCAGATGCGCCAGGGCTTCTTCACCGTGCAGCAGGCGTGTCCGCACTGCCATGGCCGCGGTCAGATCATCAAAGATCCGTGCAACAAGTGCCACGGCCACGGCCGGGTAGAGAAATCCAAAACGCTGTCGGTGAAAATTCCGGCCGGCGTCGATACCGGCGACCGCATCCGCCTGGCGGGTGAAGGCGAAGCCGGCGAGCACGGCGCACCGGCGGGCGATCTGTACGTTCAGGTGCAGGTGAAGGCGCACCCGATCTTCGAGCGTGAAGGCAATAACCTGTACTGTGAAGTGCCGATCAACTTCGCCATGGCGGCGCTGGGCGGCGAGATTGAAGTGCCGACGCTGGACGGCCGGGTGAAACTGAAGGTGCCTTCGGAGACCCAAACCGGCAAGCTGTTCCGCATGCGCGGCAAGGGTGTGAAATCGGTGCGTGGCGGCAGCCAGGGCGACCTGCTGTGCCGCGTGGTGGTGGAAACCCCGGTCAATCTGAACGACAAGCAGAAGCAGCTGCTGCGTGAGCTGGAAGAGAGCCTGGGTGGCCCGTCCGGCGACAAGAACAGCCCGCGTTCGAAGAGCTTCTTCGACGGGGTGAAAAAGTTCTTTGACGATCTGACTCGCTAACCTGCTGTTTCTGTTGGTTTATGTTCTAACCCCGGGCGTTTGTCCCGGGGTTTTTATTTGCACGCCATGCCCCTAATTCCCTATAAATAATGTGACTTATTCGTGCTTTTGATCGGTTTTATCGAGCTATTTAGCATTTATAAACTTATTTTTTCGAACTAAAACGCCCTCTATACTCACTTCATGACTGTGGTTTGCAGGGCGCTACGCCCTGCACAGATTTGGAGAGACGTACTGTGACCAATATCATTCGTCAATTTTTACGTCAGGAAGCTGCGGGCGGCATCATTCTGATCGCGGCGGCAATCGTCGCCCTGATCATGGCCAACACCCCGGCGCAGGGGATCTATCAGGCATTCCTTAACCTGCCGGTGATGGTGAAGATCGCTTCGCTGGAGATCGCCAAGCCGCTGCTGCTGTGGATCAACGATGGCCTGATGGCCATCTTCTTCCTGGTGGTGGGGCTGGAGGTCAAGCGCGAGTTGATGCAAGGCTCGCTGTCCGGGCGCGACAAGGCGGTGTTTCCGGCGATCGCCGCGCTGGGGGGCATGCTGGCGCCGGCGCTGATTTACCTGCTGTTCAACGGCGCGGATGAAGTCACCCGCCAGGGCTGGGCGATCCCGGCCGCGACCGATATCGCCTTCGCGCTGGGCGTAATGGCGCTGCTGGGCAACCGGGTGCCGACCAGCCTGAAAGTGTTCCTGCTGGCGTTGGCGATCATCGATGACCTGGGCGTGATTATCATCATCGCGCTGTTCTACACCCACGAAGTGTCGATGGTGGCGCTGGGCGTGGCGGCGGCGGCGACGGTGCTATTGGCGGTAATGAACTGGCGTGGCGTGGGTAAAACCTCGCTGTATATGATGGTCGGCCTGGTGTTGTGGGTAGCGATCCTCAAGTCCGGGGTGCATGCGACGCTGGCCGGGGTGATCGTCGGCTTTATGATCCCGCTGAACGTGAAGAAGGGGCCGTCGCCGTCGGAAACGCTGGAACATGAGCTGCACCCCTGGGTTGCGTTTATGATCCTGCCGCTGTTCGCTTTCGCCAACGCCGGGGTTTCTTTGCAGGGCGTATCGCTGGAAGGATTGACGTCGCTGCTGCCGGTTGGGATTGCGGCCGGCCTGTTTATCGGTAAGCCGCTGGGGATTTTCCTCTTCAGCCTGCTGGCGGTGAAAATGGGCATCGCCCGTTTGCCTGAAGGCATCGGCTTCAAACAGGTGTTTGCCGTTTCGGTGCTCTGCGGCATTGGTTTCACCATGTCGATTTTTATCGCCTCGCTGGCGTTCGGCGATGCGGATGCGGCGCTCAGCACCTATTCCCGCCTGGGGATCTTGTTGGGCTCCACCGCTGCGGCGGTGGTAGGGTATGGATTGCTGCGTCTGGCGTTGCCGCGCGTACGTTAATCCTGAATGTGCCCGGTAAGGGCACATAATAAAATGGCTGGTCGGAGCTGCACGGTATAAAATATGTGCAGCTTCGGCCGTTGTTCGTTGGGACTAATGGGGCTATACGTTGTCTGAAGCAGGGAAAGGAAGTTTGTCGCTCGTCACGGCACACCGTTTGCCGCTGCGAAACGTTGTTAAGGAGAGCCGCTCGTGAGGATGTCGCATATCAACTTTAATCACCTTTACTATTTCTGGCAGGTCTGCAAGGCCGGTTCCGTGGTCGGTGCCGCCGAAGCGTTGTTTCTGACGCCGCAGACCATCACCGGCCAGATCAAAGCGCTGGAAGAACGGTTGGACGGCAAGCTGTTCAAACGCCAGGGGCGCGGGTTGGTGCCTTCGGAGCTGGGGCAACTGGTGTTTCGTTATGCCGACAAGATGTTTATGCTCAGCCAGGAAATGCTGGATATCGTCAACTACCGCAAAGAGTCGAATCTGCTGTTCGACGTCGGCGTGGCCGATGCGTTGTCGAAGCGCCTGGTCAGCCAGGTATTGGAAACGGCGGTGGTGGTGGACAACGAACAGATCCACCTGCGTTGCTTTGAATCGACGCACGAGATGCTGCTGGAGCAGCTCAGCCAGCACAAGCTGGATATGATCCTGTCGGATTGTCCGGTGGACTCCAGCCAGCAGGAAGGGCTGTTCTCGCTGAAGCTGGGCGAGTGCGGCATCAGCTTCTTCTGCCGTCAGCCGGCGCCGGAGCTGCCGTTCCCGGCTTGTCTGGAGCAGCGCAAACTGCTGATCCCCGGCCGCCGCTCGATGCTGGGGCGCAAGCTGCTCAACTGGTTCAATACGCAGGGCATTCAGGTGGAGATCCTGGGCGAGTTCGACGATGCGGCGCTGATGAAGGCCTTCGGCATGTATCACAATGCGATTTTCGTGGCGCCGACGTTGTATGCGCAGGATACCTACAACGATGACAACGTGGTGGAGATTGGGCGCATCGACAGCGTGCAGGAGGAGTATTACATCATCTTCGCCGAGCGCATGATCCAGCATCCGGCGGTGCAGCGCGTGTGCAACAAAGATTTTTCTGCGCTGTTTTCCTGCTAGCGGTTCACTGAACGCAGGACGTAAAAAAACCGGCCTGAGCCGGTTTTTTTATCAAGCAGATAACGAAATGCTTATTGCATTGCGTTGATGCGTGCAGTCAGATTTGACTTATGACGCGCTGCTTTGTTTTTGTGGATCAGGCCTTTAGCTGCCTGACGGTCCACCAGTGGCTGCATTACCAGGAATGCATTTTGTGCTGCTTCTTTGTCGCCAGCTGCGATAGCTGCGTCTACCTTCTTGATGAAGGTACGCACCATTGAGCGACGGCTTGCGTTATGCTTGCGGCGTTTCTCAGACTGTACGGCGCGTTTCTTAGCTGATTTGATATTAGCCAAGGTCCAACTCCCAAATATATTCTATTGAGGACAATTCAAAGGCCGAGGAATATGCCCTTTTAGCCTTCGTTTGTCAATGGATTTGTGCAAATAAGCGCCGTTTGTACAGGCGGCACTCGCTACGTTGTGATGGCGCAGGATTTTACCAGCTTCGCTCTTGGGAATACAGTGTTTCGCGAGAAAATTCGCCAATGTTTTGCCGCGGCGGGCGCAAGCCGTTGGCTGCGGTCGAGAATCGGCCCGGCGGCGCCGGATAAACTGCGGCGAAGCCGTTTCACGCGCAGATTATCTCCGGTATGGTGTGTCTATTACATAAAGGCACCAATCGCGGGTTAACCTTACCGGCTGTACAAGGTATAATCCGCCGATTTCCACTGTTTTGAGCCAGCTATGGAGCTAATTCGCGGCATTCACAATATCCGGGCGCGCCACCATGGTTGCGTGCTCACCATCGGCAACTTTGACGGCGTGCATCGCGGTCATCAGGCGTTGCTGGAGCAGTTGAAGCAACAAGGGCAACGCCTCGGGCTGCCGGTGATGGTCATGATCTTTGAGCCGCAGCCGCTGGAGATGTTCGCCGCAGACAAGGCGCCGGCCCGCTTGACGCGCCTGCGCGACAAGGCCAACTACCTGGCGCAGGCGGGCGTCGATTACCTGCTCTGCGTCAAGTTCGATCCGCGTTTTGCCGCCAACACCGCGCAGGCGTTCGTCGCCGAGCTGCTGGTGGAAAAGCTGGGCGTCAAATTCCTGATGGTGGGGGATGATTTTCGCTTTGGCGCCGGGCGCCAGGGCGATTTTCCGCTATTGCAGCAGGCCGGAAAAGAGTACGGCTTCGAGGTGGTCAGCACCCCGACCTTCCGCGAAGGCGATCGGCGCATCAGCAGCACCGCGATCCGCACCGCGCTGAGCGAGGACGATCTGCCGCTGGCGGAGACCCTGCTGGGCCACCCGTACAGCATCTCCGGGCGCGTGGTGCATGGCGACGAGCTGGGCCGCACCATCGGCTTCCCGACCGCCAACCTGCCGCTCAAGCGCCTGGTGGCGCCGGTGAAAGGGGTGTATGCGGTGGAAGTGTACGGCCTGGGGCCGCAGCCGCTGCCGGGCGTGGCCAATATCGGTACGCGCCCGACCGTCGCCGGCGTGCGCCAGCAGCTGGAAGTGCATCTGCTGGATGTCACAATGGATCTTTACGGGCGCCATATTGAGGTGGTGCTCCGCGCAAAATTGCGCAATGAACAGCGGTTTGCTTCGCTCGATGCCCTGAAGCAGCAAATCGCCAATGATGTGGTGACGGCCCGGAAGTTCTTCGGGCTACAGACACCGGTTTAATCTCTATAGCCGAAAACGGAACCGAGAATCTAATGAGTGACTACAAGAATACCCTGAACTTGCCGGAAACAGGGTTCCCGATGCGCGGCGATCTCGCCAAGCGCGAACCTGGCATGCTGCAACGTTGGTATGAACAGGATCTGTACGGGATTATTCGTACTGCCAAAAAGGGCAAAAAAACCTTCATTTTGCATGACGGCCCTCCGTATGCGAACGGCAGCATTCACATTGGTCACTCGGTTAACAAGATTCTCAAAGACATTATCATCAAGTCGAAAGGGATGGCCGGCTTCGACTCGCCTTATGTGCCGGGTTGGGACTGCCACGGCCTGCCGATCGAACTGAAGGTTGAACAGCTGTACGGCAAACCGGGCGAGAAGCTGACGGCGGCCGAGTTCCGCCAGAAGTGCCGCGAGTACGCGGCCGAGCAGGTTGAAGGCCAGAAAAAGGACTTCATCCGCCTGGGCGTGCTGGGCGACTGGGATCGTCCGTACCTGACCATGGACTTCAAAACCGAAGCCAACATCATCCGCGCGCTGGGCAAGATCATCAGCAACGGCCACCTGCTGAAAGGCGCCAAGCCGGTTCACTGGTGCACCGACTGCGGATCGTCGCTGGCGGAAGCGGAAGTGGAGTATTACGACAAGACTTCGCCGTCGATCGACGTGACTTTCCATGCGGCCGACGCGGCTGCCGTGGCGGCCAAGTTCGGCGTGAGCAACTTCAGCGGCGCCATCTCCCTGGTTATCTGGACCACCACCCCGTGGACCCTGCCGGCCAACCGCGCGATCTCGCTGCACCCGGACTTCACCTATCAGCTGGTGCAGGTTGACGGCCAGTGCCTGATCCTGGCGGCCGAACTGGTGGAAAGCGTGATGAAACGCGCCGGCATCACCGAATGGACGGTGCTGGGCAGCTGCAAAGGCGCCGATCTGGAGCTGCTGCGCTTCAAACACCCGTTTATGGGCTTCGACGTGCCGGCCATTATGGGCGAGCACGTGACGCTGGACGCCGGTACCGGTGCGGTGCATACCGCAGGTGGCCACGGTCCGGATGACTTCGTCATCAGCCAAAAATACGGTCTGGAGATCGCCAACCCGGTAGGGCCGAACGGCTGCTACCTGACCGGTACCCATCCGCTGCTGGACGGCAAGTTCGTCTTCAAGGCCAACGATCTGATCGTCGATCTGCTGCGTGAGAAAGGCGCGCTGCTGCACGTCGAGAAGTTCCTGCACAGCTACCCGTGCTGTTGGCGCCATAAGACGCCGATCATCTTCCGCGCCACGCCGCAATGGTTCATCAGCATGGATCAGAAAGGCCTGCGTCAGCAGTCGCTGGAAGAGATCAAAGGCGTGCAGTGGATCCCGGATTGGGGCCAGGCGCGCATCGAAATGATGGTGGCCAACCGCCCGGACTGGTGCATCTCGCGTCAGCGCACCTGGGGCGTGCCGATGTCGCTGTTCGTGCATAAAGAAACCGAGCAGCTGCACCCGCGCAGCGTTGAGCTGATGGAAGAAGTGGCCAAGCGCGTCGAGCAAGACGGCATTCAGGCCTGGTGGGATCTGGACGCCGCCGACATCCTCGGCGCGGACGCCGCCGACTACGTGAAAGTGCCGGATACGCTGGACGTGTGGTTCGACTCCGGTTCCACCCACGCTTCGGTGGTCGACGTGCGTCCTGAGTTCCACGGCCACAGCGCCGACATGTATCTGGAAGGCTCCGACCAACACCGCGGCTGGTTCATGTCATCGCTGATGATCTCCACCGCGATGAAAGGCAAGGCGCCTTATAAAGAAGTGCTGACCCACGGCTTCACCGTTGACGGCCAGGGCCGCAAGATGTCCAAGTCGATCGGCAACACCGTCAGCCCGCAGGACGTGATGAACAAGCTGGGCGGCGACATTCTACGCCTGTGGGTGGCGTCGACCGATTACACCGGCGAGATTGCGGTGTCCGACGAGATCCTCAAGCGTTCCGCCGACTCTTATCGCCGCATCCGCAACACCGCGCGCTTCCTGCTGGCCAACCTGAACGGGTTCGAGCCGAGCACCGATTGCGTGGCGCCGGAAGACATGGTGGTGCTGGATCGCTGGGCGGTCGGCCGTGCGCTGGCGGCGCAGCAGGATATCGAGCAGGCTTACGCCAACTACGATTTCCATGAAGTGGTGCAGCGTCTGATGCAGTTCTGCTCGGTCGAGATGGGCTCCTTCTACCTGGATATCATCAAGGATCGTCAGTACACCGCGAAGAGCGACAGCGTCGCCCGCCGCAGCTGCCAGACCGCGCTGTATCACATCGTGGAAGCGCTGGTGCGCTGGATGGCGCCGATCATGTCGTTCACTGCGGACGAGATCTGGGGCTTCATGCCGGGCAAGCGCGCGCAGTACGTGTTCACCGAAGAGTGGTACGACGGCCTGTTCGGGCTGGCGGAAGGCGAGCCGATGAACGACGCTTTCTGGGCCGAGCTGCTGAAAGTGCGCGGCGAAGTGAACAAGGTGCTGGAGCAGGCGCGTGCCGACAAACGCCTCGGCGGTTCGCTGGAAGCGGCGGTAACGCTGTATGCCGACAGCGAGCTGGCGGCGCGCCTGAACAGCCTGCAGGATGAGCTGCGCTTCGTGCTGCTGACCTCTGCGGCAAGCGTGGCGCCATTGGCGGAGGCGCCGGCCGACGCGCAGGCTTCCGAGCTGCTGAAAGGGCTGAAGATCGCCTTCAGCACGGCACCGGGTGAGAAGTGCCCGCGCTGCTGGCATTACACCACCGATATCGGCCTGGTGGCGGAGCACGCAGACATCTGCGGCCGCTGTGTGAGCAACGTCGCCGGTGACGGCGAGAAGCGTAACTTTGCCTGAGAACTCGCGCCTGATGAGTAAATCAATTTGTTCGACCGGCCTGCGTTGGCTGTGGGTTGTGGTGGCGGTGCTGGCGCTGGATTTCGGCAGCAAGCAGTGGATCCTCGCTAACTTTACGCTGGGGCAGTCCCAGCCGTTGATCCCGTCGTTCAACCTGTTTTACGCGCGCAACTACGGCGCCGCGTTCAGCTTCCTCGCCGATCACGGCGGCTGGCAGCGCTGGTTCTTCGCCGGCATCGCCATCGCCATCGTTGCGGTGCTGCTGGTGATGATGTACCGCAGTGCGGCGCAGCAGAAGCTGAACAACATCGCCTACGCCTTTATCATCGGCGGGGCGCTGGGCAATCTGTTCGACCGCCTGTGGCACGGTTTCGTGGTCGATTTCATCGACTTCTACGTTGGTGACTGGCACTACCCGACCTTCAATCTGGCGGACAGCTTTATCTGCGTGGGCGCGGCGATGATCGTGCTGGAAGGTTTCCTGTCGCCGGCGAACAAAAGCGCAAAGAGTAAAGGTGAGTAATATGACGGCTCAGGTTATCAGTGACAGCGCGGTGCTGGTTCACTTTACGCTGAAACTGGAAGACGGTTCGACCGCCGAATCCACCCGCAGCAGCGGCAAGCCGGCGCTGTTTCGCCTCGGGGACGGCAGCCTGTCGGCACCGCTGGAAGCGCAGCTGCTTGGCCTGCGCGCGGGCGACAAATGCGCCTTTACCCTGCAGCCGGAAGCGGCGTTCGGCGCGGAGAACCCGGATCTGGTCCAGTTCTTCTCGCGCCGCGACTTCGCGGAAACCGGCGTGCCGGACGTGGGCACCATCATGCTGTTTACCGCCATCGACGGCAGTGAAATGCCGGGCGTGGTGCGCGCGGTGGCGGAAGATTCGATCACCGTCGATTTCAACCATCCGCTGGCGGGCCACCCGGTGACCTTCGATATCGAAGTGCTGGAGATCGATCCGCAGCAGGAGGAGATGCATGCAAATATTGCTGGCTAACCCGCGCGGCTTCTGCGCCGGGGTTGATCGTGCGATCAGCATCGTGGAACGCGCGCTGGAGCTGTATGGCGCGCCGATCTACGTGCGGCATGAAGTGGTGCACAACCGCTACGTGGTCGACAGCCTGCGTGAGCGCGGCGCGGTGTTTATCGAAGAGATCGCGGAAGTGCCGGACGGCTCTATCCTGATCTTCTCGGCGCACGGCGTTTCTCAGGCGGTGCGTGCCGAAGCCAAGGCGCGCGATCTGACCATGCTGTTCGACGCCACTTGCCCGCTGGTGACCAAGGTGCATATGGAAGTAGCGCGCGCCAGCCGCCGCGGCACCGAAGCGATCCTGATCGGCCACGCCGGGCACCCGGAGGTGGAAGGCACCATGGGCCAGTACAGCAACCCGCAGGGTGGCATGTACCTGGTCGAATCGCCGGAAGACGTGTGGAAGCTGCAGGTGAATGACGAAAACAACCTGTGCTTCATGACGCAGACCACGCTGTCGGTGGATGATACCTCGGACGTGATCGACGCCTTGCGTCAGCGTTTCCCGAAAATTATCGGGCCACGTAAGGATGATATCTGCTACGCCACTACCAACCGTCAGGAAGCGGTGCGCAACCTGGCCGGCGATGCGGACGTGGTGCTGGTGGTGGGGTCGAAGAACTCCTCCAACTCCAACCGTCTGGCGGAACTGGCGCAGCGCGTCGGCAAACCGGCTTATCTGATCGACTCGGCGGCGGATATTCAGGAAAGCTGGCTGAGCGGGGCGCGCCATATCGGCGTTACCGCCGGCGCCTCGGCACCGGATGTGCTGGTGCAGGAGGTGATCTCTCGCCTGAAAGCGCTGGGTGGCCTGGACGTGCATGAAATCAGCGGGCGTGAAGAGAACATCGTGTTTGAAGTGCCTAAAGAGCTGCGCGTGGACGTTCGTCAGATCGACTGACATGCGCCGGCGGATGACAACGGGGAGCTTAGGCTTCCCGTTTTTTTTGGAAAGCGCGCCGCGTAAAAAAATAATATTCCATGCATATTCAAATTTTCTGCTAACTAAAGTCAAATTTATTCTGAGTATTTGAAATAACGTCGATGTGATTAATTATATAGGCTGGCGAAAAGTCATTAATAAAAATATCATTAGGCTGCAATCTAAATGGGGCCCGGTGTTGGCAAGGTGATTACAATAATTACAATAATAGATGTTGCAGATGTTTCTTATTTTATTCCTGCCGAATATGTTCTACGGGGCTTAATCCCTTCTCCTGCAAATAGAGTTTCATATGTTCAAGCAATCGTCTGACTTTTAATGGCTGGATCTCCCGGCGCGGCATAATGGCATAGCAATTAATTTCCGGTAACCGCCAATCGGGCAATATTTCAATCAGCTCGCCGCTGCGCAATTCACGTTCAACGTTGGCGAAGAAATTGCGAATGATACCCTTGCCGGTCAGCGCCAACTCCTTCATCGCCATACCGCTGTTGGTGAACAAGCGCCCGGTCATACGCATGCGGTGTTCACCGCCGTTGCGATGGATCAGGCGGACAAACTGCGGGTTGCCGAGCGGCGTAAAGGTGACCCATTGGTGGTGCGTCAGCGCCTGTGGCGAATCCGGCACGCCGTGATGCGCCAGGTAGGCTGGCGAGGCGCACAGCACTTCGCGGCAGCGCGCCAGCCGCGTGGAAACGTAGCTGGAGTCGGCCAGCACGCCGCCGCGTATCGCCAGATCGATGCGCTGCGTGATGAGATCTATCTTCTCATCGTGAATTTCCAGCCGCAGCGTGAGACGGGGATGTTCGTCGAGAAAACTTTGCAGCGCCGGCACCAGATAGTGAGTGGCGAATTCGGTGGAGGTGGCGACGCGCAGCTCACCGACCAGTTCGCCGCGCAGTGCGGCGATCCGTTGTTGGCCACGTTCGGCGGCGTGGATCATCAGCAGGCAATCTTCATAAAAGCACAATCCGGCTTCGGTCAGACTCAATGAGCGCGTCGAGCGCAGCAGTAATTGAATGCCCAGATGTTCTTCCAACTGGCGAATATGCTGGCTGACGGCGGAAGTCGTCATGCCCAATTCTTTTGCCGCCATGCTGAATGCGCCGCAATCGACCACTTTTGAGAAAATGGCCATGCGTTTTAAAATATTGCTCATAGTTTGTTAAGCACAACTTAACCAAGATTGTGAATTATACGGGCTAATAATATAGCACTATCTCTTCTATATTGCCTGAAGCACATAAACGCCGGGCTGATTATTATTTCGCAGAGTTTTTTCTCTTTTTGATAAATCTTATTGCGCTTATCAATAATGCACCCGCGCCACATCGCAACAGGAGCTCATTGTGGACAGCGCTCAGAAAGAAGAAATATCGTTAAAAATCCTACGTGAATTATTGCAATACCGCCGCCGCTTCCCCGGCGACGATACCTCGATTGCCGAAGAAGAACGGCGGGTCACTCAGGTGCAATTGCCGCGCATTCGGGCATTCATTGAAAACGAGCAACGTATCGAATTCGTGCTGCCGGCCTTTCCCACCAAGTCGCCCAACACCAACAAAGTGATCGGCGCGGTGCCGGACATGGCGGAGCGGCTGTCGCTGATCTTCCTCAACTCGCTGTGCCAGCGCATTCAACTCTATTACCCGCCGGGGGCGCATATCGTTATCTGCTCCGACGGCCACGTGTTCGGCGATCTGATCCGCGTCAGCGATGAAGCGATCAACCACTATCAGCGTGAGATTGAAAGCCTGCTGCATGAAGTGGGCGCGACGCACCTGAGCGTGTTCAACCTCGGCGACGTCAAAGGCCTGGCGGAACATACCGATGATTACGATCTGCTGCGCCGGCTGTTGGTGGAGGGCTATGCCGAAACGGAAGAGGCGATCAAGCAACAGCTGATGCAGGACGAACAGGGCCTCTTGCTGTACCGCGCCATCACGCGCTTCCTGTATGAAGACAGCCAGCTGCCGGGCTACAGCGGTTCCAACGCCGCGCTGCAGAAAGACGCCAAACAACGTGCCTGCGGCGTGATCCAGCGCAGCTGGGCCTGGGGCAACCTGCTGGCGCAGCATTTCCCGGCGGCGATCCGCCTGTCGATTCACCCGCAACCGGCCGACAGCCTGAAAATGGGCATCCACATGATGCCGACCAAAGACGACTGGCTGACGCCGTGGCACGGCGTGGCGGCCAACGTGAACGGCCAGTTCGTGCTGATGAAGCGTAAAGACGCGCAGAGCCTGGACGGCGAACTGGTGGAGATCCGCGGCACGCCGAGCCATTACCTGATCGAACAACCGCAGATGGCCTGAGGCCGTGGCGGGCTTTTGCGCCCGAAATCCTGGCGGGCGCGTTTTTGACGGCACGTTGCCGTGTGAGCAGCACATTCGATGCAAGGAGAATCACCGATGAACAACCAACCGCTTAATTGCCATATTCAACCGAATACCCCGTTCGGCGCGATCCTGACGCCGCAGCATCCGGGGCAAAAGATCGGCGAGCTGCCGGTGGCGGCGCTGCGGGCGCTGGCGCAGGAACACCACTTGCTGGTGCTGCGCGGATTCGACTCGGGTTTCAGCGAGGCGGAAGTTCTGACTCGCTACGCTGAGCAGTGGGGCGAGATCATGATGTGGCCGTTCGGCGCGGTGCTGGACGTGAAGGAGCATCCGGACGCCAAGGATCATATTTTCGACAGCAGCTACGTCCCGCTGCACTGGGATGGCATGTATAAGCCGACCATCCCCGAGTTTCAGCTGTTCCACTGCGTGGCGGCGCCGTCGCCGGACGAAGGCGGATGCACCACCTTCGTCGACACCACGCGGCTGTTGGCCAATGCGGACGAAGCGCTGCTGGATCAGTGGCTGTCGGTCTCGATCACCTACCGCATCAAGCAGGTGGTGCATTACGGCGGCGAAGTCTGTTCGCCGCTGGTGGTGCAGCACCCGAACGGCAGGGGCTTAATCATGCGCTACAATGAACCGCCGACGGAAGGAAAAAAATTCCTCAATCAACATGCGCTGGAATACCACGGCGTGCCGGAACACCAGCAGGAACAGTTCCACCACACTCTGCAGCAGCATCTGTACGATCCGCGTCACTATTATGCCCACCAATGGCAACAGGGCGACGTGGTGGTGGCGGACAACTTCTCGCTGCTGCACGGCCGTGAGGGCTTTACCGCCCGTTCCGCGCGTCATTTGCAGCGCGTGCATATTCAGAGCAACCCGGTGTGCGCCAATCTGGCGCTGAAGCCGGCCAACGCAGAAGCGTAAAGGAGCATTATGGCAAGGATACTGATGGCGGCGGTCGCCACTCCGGGGCACGTCTACCCGATGTTAGCCATCGCTCGCCACCTGATTGCCCAAGGGCATCAGGTGCGGGTGATGACCGGCGCGCTATTTCGCGAACGCGCCGAGGCGGCGGGCGCGAGCTTCGTGCCGTTCGACGCGCAGGTGGATTTCGATTACCGCCACCTGGAAGAGCACTTCCCCGAGCGCGCCGCGCTGCCGCCGGGCAATGCGCAGATGGCGCTGGCGCTGAAGGATTTCTTCGCCGCGCCGATCCCGTTGCTGGATCGGCAGCTGCGTGCGGCCATCGCCGCCGAAAAGACCGATCTGCTGATGGTGGAGAACTGCTTCTACGGCGTGCTGCCGCTGCTGCAGTCCGCCGCGCGGCCGCCGGTCTTCGGTATCGGCGTTACGCCGCTGTCGTATTCTTCGCGCGATGCTATTTTTTATGGCCCGCGTATCCCGCCGGCGCTGCTGCCGCAGGCGTTGACCCGTGAGCAGCTGGTGGATGAGGAAACGCGCGTGCTGATCGATGACGTGCAGCAGAGCTTCGATGCGGCGCTGCTGCAGGCGGGCGGGCGGGCGCTGGATCGCCCGTTCACCGACGCGCTGATCGGCGGCTGCGAGCGTTTCCTGCAGCTGGCTACCACGGCGCTGGAATATGAGCGTGACGATCTGCCGAGCGGCGTGCGATTCGTCGGCCCGCTGCGCAGCGGCGGCCAGCCGGCGGCGGAAGAGACGCTGTGGGAGGCGGACGATCGTCGGCCGCTGGTGATCGTGTCTCAGGGCACGCTGGCCAATGTCGATCTGCATCAGCTGATCGTGCCGACGCTGCAAGCGCTGGCGCATCTGCCGGTGCGGGTGCTGGCCACCACCGGCGGACGGGCGACGGGAGGGCTGATGGACGCGCTGCCGGGCAATGCCAGAGTGCGGGAGTTTATCTCCTTCGAACGCTGGCTGCCGGAGACGGCGCTGCTGATCACCAACGGCGGTTACGGCTCGATCAACTATGCGCTGGACAGCGGCGTGCCGCTGATCGTCGCCGGCACCGGCGAGGACAAGCTGGAGGCGGCCGCGCGCGTGGTGGCCGCCGGCTGTGGCATCAGCCTGCACACCAGCACGCCGAGCGCCGAACAGATCCTGGCGGCGGCGACGCGCATTCTGCAGCAGCCGATCTATCGGCAACGTGCGGCGCTGGTGCGTGAGGACTATGCCCGCCACGACGCGCTGACGGCTATCGCCAACGAAGTGGCCGCCATTACCGCCTGACCTCGCCGTTCTCCCTTCCGCAGGCGCCGTTTTCGGCGCCTTTTTTCCGCATTTTTTTGCCATGGAAACTGCATGATTATGTACAATCGTCGCAGGCCGCCAAATCGGTTGAATGTTAATCTCACGACAGCGCCGCTGATGAAAGCGGGGGAATATCATAATTTTCTAATTATGAAATGAATCCTCTGGCGACGCTGAAGCGGGGCGGTTACCCTGAATCGATAGCCTAATGGGATAGGCGTCAAATCAAGAAGAGAGCAAGCATGAGTGATACACAAATCCGCATTGCGATTGCGGGCGCCGGCGGCCGGATGGGCCGTCAGTTGATCCAGGCGGTGCAGCAGGCGGAAGGCGTGGTATTGGGGGCGGCGCTGTCGCGCCCGGGTTCCAGCCTGATCGGCGTCGACGCCGGTGAGCTGGCGGGCATTGGCGCGCTGGGCGTCAAGGTGAGCGACAGTCTGGAGAAGGTGGCGAACGAGTTCGATATTTTGATCGACTTCACCCGCCCGGAAAGCACCCGGGGCTACCTGGATTTTTGCGTGGCGCACCACAAGGCGATGGTGATTGGCACTACCGGCTTCGATGACGCCGGCAAGCTGGCGATCCGCGATGCGGCGCAGCATATCGGCATCGTGTTCGCCGCCAACTTCAGCGTCGGCGTCAACCTGGTGCTGAAACTGCTGGAGAAGGCCGCGCAGGTGATGGGCGACTATACCGATATCGAAATCGTTGAGGCGCACCACCGCCACAAAGTGGATGCGCCGTCGGGCACGGCGTTGGCCATGGGCGAAGCGATCGCCGGCGCGCTGGGGCGCGATCTGAAAAGCTGCGCGGTCTATGCGCGCGAAGGCCATACCGGCGAGCGCGATCCGAAAAGCATCGGCTTTGCCACCATTCGCGCTGGCGACATCGTCGGCGAGCACACCGCGATGTTCGCCGACATCGGTGAACGGGTGGAAATCACCCATAAAGCCTCTAGCCGTATGACTTTTGCCAGCGGCGCGGTGCGCGCGGCTTCCTGGTTACATAACCGGGATAAAGGTCTGTTTGATATGCGAGATGTGTTGAATCTGGACCAATTATAATTGATTTGCATACCATCGTGATGTGGTTGTATTGATCATAATACTATGATAATCGGACAATAAATTTATTGTCCTTTTTTTTAACATTAAAAATGAAGTGTTGGTTTGATTTTGTTGTCCTGATTGTTGTTTATCGATGATTATCTCGCTAATCACTCCGTTTTCATCCACCAGATCCCATTTCAGCGTCTTTTTGAGCCCATTCTGGCGCCATTTTCCGTCATTCAGCTTCGCAACCGTTTTCCAGCCCCGGTTTTCTGTGTTTTTATCGACGCTCAAGCCGCATGAGCGCCGAGAACTGCAAAAATAAAACAAAAAACGGCAGTTTGGGTAGACAAGCTGGGCACTCATCATTAAAATGCGCCCAATTTGCCAAAAATTGGCCTCGCGGACGGTTTTTGCATTGATTTAGATCGCGATATCTGAATTAATATGCAAATATTGTGATTGATTATTCCTCGGAGGATGTTTTGATAAAGTCAGCGCTATTGGTTCTGGAAGACGGAACCCAATTCCACGGTCGGGCCATCGGGGCAGAGGGAACGGCAGTGGGGGAAGTGGTCTTCAATACGTCGATGACCGGTTATCAAGAAATCCTCACTGATCCTTCCTATTCCCGCCAGATCGTTACTCTTACTTATCCTCATATCGGCAATGTCGGCACCAATGCTTCCGACGAAGAATCCTCCGCAGTACACGCCCAAGGCCTCGTCATTCGTGACCTCCCGCTGATCGCCAGCAACTACCGCAACGAAGAAAGCCTGTCCGACTACCTCAAGCGTCACAACATCGTGGCGATCGCCGATATCGATACCCGTAAATTAACCCGCCTGCTGCGCGAGAAGGGCGCCCAGAACGGCTGCATCATCGCCGCCGACTCGCCGGACGCCGCGCTGGCCCTGGCCAAGGCGCAAGGTTTCCCGGGGTTGAAGGGCATGGATCTGGCGAAAGAGGTCACCACCCAAGAGGCTTACAGCTGGCAGCAAGGCAGCTGGACGCTTGAAGGCGACCTGCCTGAAGCTAAGACCGCCGCGGAACTGCCGTTCCACGTGGTGGCTTATGACTACGGCGCCAAGCGCAACATCCTGCGCATGCTGGTGGATCGCGGCTGCCGCCTGACCGTGGTGCCGGCGCAGACCCCGGCCGACGAGGTGCTGAAAATGAATCCGGACGGCATCTTCCTGTCCAACGGCCCGGGCGACCCGGAGCCGTGCGACTACGCCATCGCCGCCATCAAACAGTTTCTGGAAACCGACATTCCGGTGTTCGGCATCTGCCTGGGCCACCAGCTGCTGGCGCTGGCCAGCGGGGCGAAAACCATGAAGATGAAGCTCGGCCACCACGGCGGCAACCACCCGGTGAAGGATCTGGACAACAACACCGTGATGATCACCGCGCAGAACCACGGCTTCGCCGTCGATGAAAACAACCTGCCGGCGAACCTGCGCGTCACGCACAAATCGCTGTTCGACCACACGGTGCAGGGTATTCACCGCACCGACAAGGCGGCGTTCAGCTTCCAGGGTCACCCGGAAGCCAGCCCAGGCCCGCACGATGCCGCGCCGCTGTTCGATCACTTTATCGAACTGATTGAGACTTACCGTTCTAACGCCAAATAATCAGGAGCAGTAAAAAAATGCCAAAACGTACAGACATAAAAAGCATCCTGATCCTCGGCGCTGGCCCGATCGTTATCGGCCAGGCGTGTGAGTTCGACTACTCGGGTGCCCAGGCGTGTAAAGCGCTGCGCGAAGAGGGTTACCGCGTCATTCTGGTCAACTCCAACCCGGCGACCATCATGACCGACCCGGAAATGGCCGACGCGACCTACATCGAGCCGATCCACTGGGAAGTGGTGCGCAAGATCATCGAAAAAGAGCGCCCGGATGCGGTGCTGCCGACCATGGGCGGCCAGACGGCGCTGAACTGCGCGCTGGAGCTGGAGCGTCAGGGCGTGCTGGCCGAGTTCGGCGTGACCATGATCGGCGCCACCGCCGATGCGATCGACAAGGCCGAAGACCGTCGCCGTTTCGACGTGGCGATGAAGAAAATCGGTCTGGACACCGCGCGTTCCGGCATTGCGCACACCATGGAAGAAGCGCTGGCGGTCGCCGCTGACGTCGGCTTCCCGTGCATCATCCGCCCTTCCTTTACCATGGGCGGCACCGGCGGCGGCATCGCCTACAACCGCGAAGAGTTCGAAGAGATCTGCGAACGCGGCCTGGATCTGTCGCCGACCAACGAGCTGCTGATCGATGAATCGCTGATCGGTTGGAAAGAGTACGAGATGGAGGTAGTGCGTGATAAGAACGACAACTGCATCATCGTCTGCTCCATCGAAAACTTCGACGCCATGGGCATCCACACCGGCGACTCGATCACCGTCGCGCCGGCCCAGACCCTGACCGACAAGGAATACCAAATCATGCGCAACGCCTCGATGGCGGTGCTGCGTGAGATCGGCGTGGAAACCGGCGGCTCCAACGTGCAGTTCTCGGTCAACCCGAAAACCGGCCGCCTGATCGTTATCGAAATGAACCCGCGCGTGTCGCGCTCTTCGGCGCTGGCGTCGAAAGCCACCGGCTTCCCCATCGCCAAGATCGCCGCCAAGCTGGCGGTGGGCTACACCCTCGATGAGCTGATGAACGACATCACCGGCGGCCGCACCCCTGCATCGTTCGAACCGTCCATCGACTACGTCGTGACCAAGATCCCGCGCTTCAACTTCGAGAAGTTCGCCGGCGCCAACGACCGCCTGACCACCCAGATGAAATCGGTCGGCGAAGTGATGGCCATCGGCCGCACCCAGCAGGAGTCGCTGCAAAAAGCGCTGCGCGGCCTGGAAGTGGGCGCCACCGGCTTCGACCCGAAAGTGAGCCTGGACGATCCGGAAGCGCTGACCAAAATCCGCCGCGAGCTGAAAGACGCCGGCTCTGACCGCATCTGGTACATCGCCGACGCCTTCCGCGCCGGTCTGTCGGTTGACGGCGTCTTCAACCTGACCAACGTCGACCGCTGGTTCCTGGTGCAGATTGAAGAGCTGGTGCGCCTGGAAGAGCAAGTGGCCGAAGCGGGCATCAACGGCCTGAACAAAGCGTTCCTGCGCACCCTAAAGCGCAAGGGCTTCGCCGATGCGCGTCTGGCCAAGCTGGCCGGCGTCGCCGAGAGCGAAATTCGCAAGCTGCGCCACAGCCACGGCCTGCATCCGGTGTACAAGCGCGTGGATACCTGCGCGGCGGAATTCGCCACCGACACCGCCTACATGTACTCCACCTATGAAGAAGAGTGCGAGTCCAACCCGACCAACGACCGGCCGAAAGTGATGGTGCTGGGCGGCGGGCCGAACCGTATCGGCCAGGGCATCGAGTTCGACTACTGCTGCGTGCACGCCTCGCTGGCGCTGCGCGAAGACGGCTACGAGACCATCATGGTCAACTGCAACCCGGAAACCGTCTCCACCGACTACGACACCTCCGACCGTCTGTATTTCGAGCCGGTAACGCTGGAAGACGTGCTGGAAATCGTGCGCATAGAGAAGCCGAAGGGCGTGATCGTGCAGTACGGCGGCCAGACCCCGCTGAAGCTGGCGCGTGAGCTGGAAGCCGCGGGCGTGCCGATCATCGGCACCAGCCCGGACGCCATCGACCGCGCCGAAGACCGCGAGCGCTTCCAGCAGGCGGTTAACCGTCTGGGCCTGAAGCAGCCGGCCAACGCCACCGTCACCGCCATCGAGCAGGCGGTGGAGAAGGCGGCGGGCATCGGCTATCCGCTGGTGGTGCGCCCTTCCTACGTGCTGGGCGGCCGGGCGATGGAAATCGTCTATGACGAAACCGACCTGCGCCGTTACTTCCAGACTGCGGTCAGCGTGTCCAACGATGCGCCGGTGCTGCTGGACCGCTTCCTGGACGACGCGGTGGAAGTGGACGTCGACGCCATCTGCGACGGCGAGCGCGTGCTGATTGGCGGCATCATGGAGCACATCGAGCAGGCGGGCGTGCACTCCGGCGACTCCGCGTGTTCGCTGCCGGCGTACACCCTGAGCCAGGAAATTCAGGACGTGATGCGTCGCCAGGTGGAAAAACTGGCGTTCGAGCTGCAGGTACGCGGCCTGATGAACGTGCAGTTCGCGGTGAAAGACAACGAAGTCTACCTGATTGAAGTCAACCCGCGCGCCGCGCGCACCGTGCCGTTCGTCTCCAAAGCGACCGGCGTGCCGTTGGCCAAGGTGGCCGCGCGCGTAATGGCGGGCAAAACGCTGGTCGAGCAGGGCGTGACCGAAGAAATTATCCCGCCGTACTACTCGGTGAAAGAAGTGGTGCTGCCGTTCAACAAATTCCCGGGCGTCGACCCGATTCTGGGGCCGGAAATGCGCTCTACCGGGGAAGTGATGGGCGTGGGCCGCACCTTTGCGGAAGCCTTCTCCAAAGCGATGCTGGGCAGCAACTCGGGCATGAAGAAACAGGGCCGCGCGCTGCTGTCGGTGCGTGAAGGCGACAAGGCTCGCGTGGTCGATTTGGCCGCCAGCCTGCTGAAGCAAGGCTTCGAGCTGGACGCCACCCACGGCACCGCGGTGGTGCTGGGCGAAGCGGGCATCAACCCGCGCTTGGTCAACAAGGTGCACGAAGGGCGTCCGCACATTCAGGATCGTATCAAGAACGGCGAGTACACCTACATCGTCAACACCACGGCCGGCCGTCAGGCGATTGAGGACTCCAAGCTGATTCGCCGCAGCGCCCTGCAGTACAAGGTGCACTACGACACCACGTTGAACGGCGGCTTCGCCACCGCGATGGCGCTGAAAGCGGATCCGACCGAGCAGGTGACGTCGGTGCAGGAAATGCACGCGCGCATCGGCAAGTAACCGCGCGATAACACTACGCCAGGGGCGCTGCAGTTCAATGCAGCGCCCTTTTTTTATTCAGCGAATTTGTCGGCAGGCGTTAAAAATTTCCGCTATCAATCAGTGGCCAAACTGTCACCCTGTGTGATTGGTATATGCTTGGTGTATTGGCAAGGAACGAAGGAACGACGATAACAATGATTCTGATAATTTACGCTCACCCGTATCCCCGGCATTCGCATGCCAATCAGCGCCTGCTGCAGGCGGTGAGGGATCTCCCCGAGGTAGAGGTGCGCTCGCTGTATGAGCTGTACCCCGATTTCAATATCGATATCAACGCCGAGCAGCGGGCGCTGGAGCGCGCCGACCTGGTGGTGCTGCAGCATCCGATGCAGTGGTACAGCTTCCCGCCGCTGTTGAAGCTGTGGATCGACAAAGTGCTGGAGCACGGCTGGGCCTACGGCCACGACGGCAACGCGCTGGTGGGTAAAGACTGCCTGTGGGCGGTGACCAGCGGCGGCGACGAGCACCACTTCGAGCTGGGCGACTTTCCCAACTTCGCTGCGCTGGCGCAGCCGCTGCAGGCCACGGCGATCTACTGCGGCATGAACTGGCAACCCTATTTTGCCGTACATAATACTTTTACCTGCAACGAACCGGCGCTGCTCGCCGCCGGCGAAGCCTACCGGCAGCGGTTGGTCGACTATCTGATGGAACATGCCGAAGCGGAAACTCGGGAGGCCAGCCATGGATAATCACCACATGATGATCGAGGGGCTGATCTACCTCGGCTCCGCCGCGCTGTTCGTGCCGATCGCGGTGCGTCTGGGGCTGGGCTCGGTGCTCGGCTACCTGATCGCCGGCTGCATCATTGGCCCCTGGGGGCTGAAGCTGGTGTCGGACGCCGAGTCGATCCTGACCTTCGCCGAGATCGGCGTGGTGCTGATGCTGTTTATCATCGGCCTGGAGCTGGATCCCAAGCGGCTGTGGACGCTGCGCGCCTCGGTGTTCGGCGGCGGCAGCATTCAGATGGTGGGCTGCGGCCTGGCGTTGAGCGCCTTCTGTTACTTCCTCGGCCTCAACTGGAAGGTGGCGCTGCTGATCGGCCTGACGCTGGCCCTCTCATCCACCGCCATTGCCATGCAGGCGATGAGCGAACGCAATTTGACGCCGTCGCCGATCGGCCGCAGCGCGTTTGCGGTGCTGCTGTTCCAGGATATCGCGGCGATCCCGCTGGTGGCGATGATCCCGCTGCTGGCCAGCAGCGGCGCCACCACCACGCTGGGCGCTTTCGTGCTGTCGGCGGCCAAGGTGGTGGGCGCGTTGACGATGGTGGTGCTGCTCGGCCGCTACGTCACCCGCCCGCTGCTGCACTTCGTCGCCCGTTCGGGCATGCGCGAGGTGTTCAGCGCCGTGGCGCTGTTCCTGGTGTTCGGCTTCGGCATCCTGCTGGAGATGGCCGGGCTGTCGATGGCGATGGGGGCGTTCCTCGCCGGGGTGCTGCTGGCGAGCTCGGAATACCGCCACGCGCTGGAGAGCGATATTCAGCCGTTCAAAGGGCTGCTGCTGGGGCTGTTCTTTATCGGCGTCGGCATGTCGATCGACTTCGGCACGCTGTTCCATCACCCGCTGCTGATCGCCTCGCTGCTGCTGGGCTTTATGCTGATCAAGGCGGCGCTGCTGTGGCTGATTGGGCCGCTGCTCGGCGTGCCGAAGCGCCAGCGCGGCCTGTTTGCCATTCTGCTGGGGCAGGGCAGTGAATTCGCCTTCGTGATCTTCAGCGCCGCGCAGCTGGCCGGCGTACTGCCGGTCGAATGGGCCAAGTCGCTGACGCTGGCGGTGGCGCTGTCGATGGCGGCCACGCCGCTGCTGTTGGTGATCGCCGCGCAGCTGGAGAAAAATGCGCCGAAAGAGGAGCGCCCGGCGGACGTCATCGACGACGAAAATGCCAGCGTGATCATCGCCGGCTTCGGCCGTTTCGGCCAGATCGCCGGCCGCTTGCTGCTGGCCAACGGCGTACACACCGTGGTGCTGGATCACGATCCGGACCATATCGAAACGCTGCGCAAATTCGACACCAAGGTGTTCTACGGCGACGCCACGCGCGCCGATCTGCTGGAGGCCGCTGGCGCCGCCCACGCCAAGGTGCTGATCAACGCCATCGATGACGTGGAAGACAGCCTGGCGCTAACCGAGCTGGCCAGGCAGCACTTCCCGCATCTGAAGGTGGTGGCACGGGCGCGCGACGTCGATCACTGGTATCAGCTGCGGCAGCTAGGGGTGGAAAAACCGGAGCGCGAAACCTTCGAAAGCTCGCTGCGCGTCGGCCGTGAAACGCTGGAGCTGCTGGGGCTGGACGCCTATGAGGCGCGCGAGAAGGCGGACACGTTCCGCCGCTATAACCTGAAGATGCTGGAAGACACGCTGGAGAATTATCAGGACACCGAGTTCCGCATCGCCAGCCTGCAGCGGGCCAAGGAGATGCTCAGCGCGGCCATCGAGCAGGATCAGAATCGGCTGGCGCGGGTGCAGCAGACCGGCTGGCGCGGCAGTATCGACGGCAAGGCGCCGGAGGACGAGGTGGTGGAAGCCAAAGGATAAGAGTAGGGGCGCCAGATCGGCGCCCCTTCTTTTGCTTAGCTCAGCGCGACCTTGATGCCCAAGGCGATCAGCATGCCGCCCAGCAGCTTGTCGACGATCTTCTGGGTCTTTTCCAACCCGCGGCGCACCGGCCCGCTCTGGATCAGGAACACCAGCAGCGGCCACCAGATAACCGACAGGCCGAGAATAATCCCCGCGTACCACAGCTTGTCGCCCAGACCGGAATCGATCTGCAGCACCTGGGTGAACACCGCCAGGAAGAACAGGGTGGCCTTCGGGTTCAGCAGGTTGCACAGGTAGCCTTGCGCAAAGGCGCTCTTCAGGCTGACCTGCTGCTGCGGCAGATTGCTGACGTTCATCTTGCCGCCGCCGCGCGAAAGCAGCGCCTGGATGCCGATCCACACCAGATAGACCGCCCCGGCGTATTTCAGCAGGTTAAACAGCCACGGCGTGGTGGTGATCACCACCGCCAGCCCGGCGACGCAGTAGGACATGTGGGTGGCGACGCCGCAGATCACGCCGAAGGCGGTCATCATGGCGGCCAGCCGCGGATAGCGGGCGGCATTTTTGATCACCAGGAAAAAATCCGGGCCGGGGGAGAGCATGCCGAGGGCGGCAATGCCGGCGACGAACAGTGAAGTTTCAAGCATGGGAGCGTCTCGCGCAAAAGACAGAGTTCTGGCGATAATAACGCCGCTTCCTCTGATGCGCATCAACCCAATGAGGTATTGTTAGGCTCTATGATAATAATTCATCTACCGCCAGCAACGGAGCACCATGCAGCAGACTAACGCCACAGACCGGCCGGAGCCGCACCGGCAACAGCGTGAAATTACCCGCCTGTGCATTCAATGCGCGCTGCTGCTGTTGCAGCACGGCGCCGAGAGTACGGTGGTGGAACAGCTGTCGACCCGCCTGGGGCTGGCGCTGGGGATGGACAGCGTGGAAAGCTCGATCTCCGCCAATGCGGTGGTGTTGACCACCCTCAGCCAAGGCGCCTGTCTGACCACCACCCGCAAGAACGTCGATCGCGGCATCAATATGCAGGTGGTGACCGAAGTGCAGCATATCGTGATCCTCGCCGAGCATCGCCTGGCGGATGCGCACGACGTGGCGCGCCGCTTTGACAGGATCCGGCCGCTGCGTTACCCGCGCTGGCTGGTGGTGCTGATGGTGGGGTTGTCCTGCGGGTGTTTCAGCATGCTCAACGGCGGCGGCGGCGATGCTTTCCTGGTGACCTTTATCGCCAGCGGCGCGGCGATGCTGGTGCGCCAAATCCTCACCGCCCGCCATATGAATCCGCTGATCAATTTTTGCCTGACGGCGTTTGTCGCTACGTCGATCTCCGGACTGCTGCTGCGCCTGCCGGCGTTTAAAGACACCTCGAGCGTGGCGATGGCCGCCAGCGTGCTGTTGCTGGTGCCGGGCTTCCCGCTGATCAACGCGGTGGCAGACATGTTCAAGGGGCACGTCAATACCGGGCTGGCGCGTTGGGCGATGGCCAGCCTGCTGACGCTGGCGACCTGCATCGGGGTGGTGATGGCGATGTCGCTGTGGGATCTGCGGGGGTGGTCATGAGTCTGCTGTGGGCCTTGTTGCAGGAGATGCTGTTGGCGGCGGTGCCGGCGCTGGGCTTCGCCATGGTGTTCAACGTGCCGCTGCGCGCGCTGCGCTATTGCGCGTTGCTCGGGGCTATCGGGCGCGGCTCGCGCATGCTGATGATGCACGGCGGCATGAACATCGAGTGGGCCTCGCTGCTGGCGGCGATCCTGATCGGTATCATCGGCATCTACTGGTCGCGCTGGCTGCTGGCGCACCCGAAGGTGTTCACCGTGGCGGCGGTGATCCCGATGTTCCCCGGCATTTCCGCCTATACCGCGATGATAACGGTGGTGGAGATCTCGCATCTGGGCTACAGCGAAGCCCTGATGGAGACCATGATCACCAACTTCCTCAAGGCCAGTTTTATCGTTGGCGCATTGTCGATCGGCCTGTCGTTGCCGGGCCTGTGGCTGTACCGCAAACGCCCCGGCGTGTGAAATGACCTGGCGGGAGATCGTTGGTTATTAGATATACTGATAAGAGCTATCTTATATATTCATCTTGCTTGATTAGCCTATCGACGGCACTCAGGCCTTTACGTATAGTGTCACCAATTTTGCTGCCTACACAGGGTTAAACAATGATTATCAGCCTGATCGCTGCCTTGGCGGCGGATCGCGTTATTGGCATGGAAAACGCCATGCCGTGGCACCTGCCGGCGGACCTTGCGTGGTTTAAACGCAACACGTTGAATAAGCCGGTTATTATGGGCCGCAAGACCTTCGAGTCCATCGGCCGCCCGCTGCCGGGCCGCCACAATATCGTTTTGAGCAGCCGCCCGGGCAATGCCGCCGGGGTGACCTGGGTGACCTCGCTGGATGAAGCGCTGGCCGCCGCGGGCGAGGTGGAAGAAGTGATGGTGATCGGCGGTGGGCGCATCTATACCCAGCTGCTGCCGCGCGCCGATCGTCTGTACCTGACGCACATCGACGCCGAAGTCGGCGGCGATACCCACTTCCCGGATTACGAGCCGGACGAGTGGGAAACCACGTTCAGCGAATTCCACGACGCCGACGATCTGAACTCGCACAGCTACTGCTTCGAAATCCTGCAGCGCCGCTGATTTAAGCGCGTTAGCCAACTCTCCCCGGGGGCGCAAGCAATTGCGCCCCCGGCCTTTTTGCGCCCGTCGTTTGTAACCTTTCCGTCACATTACCTGATTAGTATGAAGCCCAACTCCGAGCGCCACGGCAACTCTGGTGAATTTTGACCGCGGCGCCATAACTAAAAAGGTAACCACGCTATGACCAAGCAAATTGAGCAATTAGACGCCGACCGCCTGATCGATCCCACTCGCCGCAAACTGCTGCTCGGCAGCGCCGGCGCCGTCGGCCTGGCCGGTTTTCTCGGCGGCGGCATCTGGTCGGTCTCCAGTGAGGCGTTGGCCGAGGATCTGCCGCCGAACAAGCTGTTGGGCTTTCAGGGCATCGCCGCGTCTACCGCCGATGAGGTGACCATCGCGCCGGGCTACCGCGCCGAGGTGCTGATCTCCTGGGGCGAGCCGCTGGTGGACGGCGCGCCGGCCTTCGATCCGCAGGGCAACAACAGCGCCGCCGATCAGGAAAAACAGTTCGGCGACAATAACGACGGCATGAGCTTCTTCCCGATCGATGACAATCACGGCGTGATGGCCATCAATAACGAATACGTTAACGAGCAGTACCTGTTCGCTCACGGCGGCGCCAAGGCCACCAGCCTGGAAGAGGTGCGTAAATCGCAGGCGGCGCACGGCGTCTCCATCGTGGCGGTAAAGCGCGTCGGCGACGGCCAGCGCTGGGAGGTGGAGCGCCCGTCGCGCTATAACCGCCGCATCACCGCCAATACCGAAATGCAGTTCAGCGGCCCGGCCGCCGGGCACCCGCTGCTTCAGACCGCCGCCGATCCGAGCGGGCGCAAGGTGCTGGGCACTTTCGGCAACTGCGCCAACGGCAAGACGCCGTGGGGCACCTACCTGACCTGCGAAGAAAACTTCGATACCTACTTTGGCACTCATCAGGCTGATTACAAAACCACGCCGGAACAGAAGCGCTACACGCTGAAGGCCAGCGAACCGGAGCGCAACTGGCCGGACTATGACGAGCGCTTCGACGTGGCGAAGAACCCCAACGAATTCAACCGCCACGGCTGGATCGTCGAGATTGACCCGCTGAATCCGACCTCGACGCCCATCAAGCACACCGCGCTGGGCCGCTTCAAGCACGAGAACGCGGCGGTGACCGTGGCCAAAGATGGCCGTTTGGTGGTGTACATGGGTGACGATGAACGCGGCGAACATATCTATAAGTACGTTTCCAAAGGCGTGGTCGACGCCGCCAATCCGGCCAACAATCGCACGCTGCTGGACGAAGGGACGCTGTACGTGGCGCAGTTCGACGGCGATGAGGCCGGCACGCCGCTGAAGGGCAAAGGGCGCTGGATTGCGCTCGAGTTCGGCAAGAACGGCCTGACGCCGGAGAACGGTTTCCGCGACGAGGCTGAAGTGCTGATCTTCGCCCGCAAGGCGGCGCAGCAGGTCGGCGCCACCAAAATGGATCGCCCGGAGTGGATCGCGGTGAACCCGCATGACGGCCGCGCGTACTGCACGTTGACCAACAACAGCAAGCGCGGCGAGGAAGGGATGCCGCTGAACGCCGCCAACCCGCGGCCGAACAATATCTATGGCCAGATCATTCGCTGGGACGAGGGCGGCGACGCCACCGCCGGCACCTTCGCCTGGGACATCTATGCGCTGTGCGGCAACCCGATCGCCCACCCGGAAGGCGTCAACCGCGGCACGCCGAACATCACGGCGGAAAATACCTTCAACAGCCCGGATGGGCTGGGCTTCGATCGCGCCGGCCGCCTGTGGATCCTCACCGACGGCAAGTACAGCAACAAGGGCGATTACGCCGGGCAGGGCAACAACCAGATGCTGGTGGGCGATCCGATCAGCGGCGAAATTCGCCGTTTCATGGTGGGGCCGAAGTCCTGCGAACTGACTGGCATCACCTTCACCCCGGACTACAAGACGATGTTCGTCAACGTGCAGCATCCGGGAGAAGAGGGCGATTCGCACTTCCCAAACAACAGCCCGCGCCCGCGTTCATCGGTGTTGATGATCACGCGTGAAGATGGCGGGGTGATTGGGGCGTAAGGCGCTAAAGAGAGCAAAGGCGGCCTGGGGCCGCCTTGATGTTTTCAGAACGCGGCCAGCCTGCCGGCGTGGTCGGGCGCTTCGCCGCGATTAGCGGACTGCGTGAAGTAACGGCGGTCTTCCCAGCGTAGCATCGTCAGATCGCCACCCCAGCAGCAGCCTGTGTCCAGCCCGATCACGCCTTCCGGCGTGCCCTTGCCTTCCAGCGAGGCCCAGTGGCCGAAGACGATGGTGTATTCCGGATCCACCAGGCGCGGCAGCTCGAACCACGGTTTCAGCGGCGCGGGTGCGGTGCCCGGCGCATCTTTGCAGATCATGTCGAGCTGGCCGTTGGGGAAGCAATAACGCATGCGCGTCAGCGCATTGGTGCTGAAACGCAGGCGCGCCAGGCCGCTCAGCTCCGGCGTCCAGTTGTTCGGCATATCGCCGTACATGGCGTCGAGGAACAGCGGGTAGCTGTCGCTGCTTAATACCGCTTCCACTTCGCGCGCGCACATTTTCGCGGTGTCGATATCCCACTGCGGAGTGATGCCGGCGTGCGCCATCACCAGCTTTTGCTCATCGTCCACCTGCAGCACCGGTTGGCGGCGCAGCCAGTTGATCAGCTCGTCGGCGTCCGGCGCCTCCAGCAGCGGGGTGATGCGATCTTTGGGTTTGTTGCGGCTGATGCCGGCGTAAACCGCCAGCAGGTGCAGATCGTGGTTGCCCAGCACCATGCGCACCGCCGGGCCGAGCGAGCGCACGAAGCGCAGCACGTCCAGCGAGGCGGGGCCGCGCGCCACCAGATCGCCGGTCAGCCACAGTTGATCGCGCTCGGGATCGAACGCAACCTGAGCCAGCAGCGACTTCAGTTCATCGAAACAGCCGTGAACGTCGCCGATAAGGTATGTCGACATAATTAATGGATCAGCGTTGGAATGGCTAAGCGAAACACGGGAATAGCGGTGCGGAACGGCTGACCCTGGTGGTCAACCATTTCGTAATGGCCTTCCATGGTGCCCAGCGGCGTTTCCAGAATGGCGCCGCTGGTGTACTGAAACTCTCCGCCGGGCGGAATGACGGGCTGTTCGCCGATCACGCCTTCGCCCTGAACTTCGGTTTGGCGGCCGTTGCTGTTGGTGATCAGCCAGTAACGGCCCAGCAGTTGCACGTCGGTCCGCCCCAGATTGCGGATGGTGATGGTATAGGCGAAGACGTAACGCTCTTCTTCAGGGATCGACTGTGATTCCACATAGATGCTCTGAACCTGAATACACACGCGGGGCGAATCAATCATGACAACAACTCCTTATTGCTGCGGCGCCGGATTGGCTGACAGCCAGTTCGCCAGCTTGCAGTACTGCGCCACAGAAATATTTTCTGCTCTGAGCGAAGGATCGACGCCCAGCTCCGTCAGCTGCTCCGGCGTGAACAGGTCGCCCAGGCTGTTGCGGATGGTTTTCCGCCGCTGGTTGAACGCCTGCGTGGTGATGCGGCTCAGCATGCGCACGTCGCCCACCGGATTCGGCAGCACGCTGTGCGGCACCAGACGCACCACGGCGGAATCGACCTTCGGCGGCGGCGCGAACGCGGTCGGCGGCACTTCCAGCACCGGAATGACGTTGCAGTAGTACTGCGCCATCACGGTCAAACGCCCGTAGGCCTTGCTGTTCGGGCCGGCCACCAGACGGTTGACCACCTCTTTTTGCAACATAAAATGCATGTCGCGGATTGCCTGAGTATAGCTGAAAAGGTGGAACATCAGCGGCGTCGAAATATTGTACGGCAGGTTACCAAATACGCGCAGCGGTTGGCCAGCTTCCTCGGCCAGTTCGGCGAAATTCACCGTCATGGCGTCCTGCTGGTGGATGGTCAGCTTGTCTTTCAGCCGCGGGTGGTTCTCCAGCCGGGTGGCCAGATCGCGGTCCAGTTCGATCACCGTCATGCGGTCCATGCGCGCACCGACCGGCTCGGTCAAGGCGCCGAGGCCGGGGCCGATCTCGACCACCGCTTCGCCCGGCTGCGGGTGAATGGCGGAGACAATGCTATCGATGACAAACTGATCGGTTAAAAAGTTTTGTCCAAAGCGTTTGCGGGCAAAGTGCCCTTGGTGGACTCTGTTATTCATTACAATTAATTATCATTTTAATGGCGAGATTCAGGGCCGTTTGGAAACTGCCGACATCGGCGGTGCCGGTGCCGGCCAGCTCCAGAGCGGTACCGTGGTCGACCGAGGTGCGTATGAAAGGCAAACCGAGGGTGATATTCACCGCGCGGCCGAACCCTTGGTATTTTAGCACCGGCAGCCCCTGATCGTGATACATCGCCAGCACCGCATCGGCATCTTGCAGATATTTGGGCTGGAACAGGGTGTCCGCCGGCAGCGGGCCGACAAGATGGATGCCCTCAGCGCGCAGCGCGTCGAGCGCCGGGATGATGGTGTCTATCTCTTCGTGCCCCATATGGCCGCCTTCCCCGGCGTGGGGGTTCAGGCCGCAGACGTAAATGTGCGGCCGGGCGATGCCAAATTTGGTTTTCAGATCGTGGTCGAGGATGCGGATGACTTCGAACAGGCTCTGTTGCGTGATGGCGCCCGGCACCGCCAGCAGCGGCAGGTGGGTGGTCGCCAGCGCCACGCGCAGCTCTTCGGTCGCGAGCATCATCACCACGCGATCGCAGCGGCTGCGATCGGCAAAGAATTCGGTATGGCCGATAAACGGCACGCCGGCGTCGTTGATCACGCCCTTGTTCACCGGGCCGGTGATCAGCGCGGCGAATTCGCCGTTGAGGCAGCCGTCGCAGGCGCGCGCCAGGGTTTCCACCACGTAGGCACTGTTGCCGACGTTCAGCTCCCCGGCGGTGACCGGGTGAGCGAGCGGCACCGGCAGCACGGTCAGCGTGCCGGCGCGTTGCGCTTCGGCCGGTTGCTGCGGCTGGTAGTCGCGCAGCGTCAGCGGCAGGCCCAAACGCTTGGCGCGTTCAAGCAGCAGGGCCGGATCGGCGCACACCACCAGCTCAACAGGCCAATCCTGTTGCGCCAGCGCTGCCACCAAATCCGGCCCTACCCCGGCGGGTTCGCCGGGGGTAATGACGACGCGTTTATTGCTGTGCATCGCTGCCATCGAGGATCTTCACGTAAGCCTGGGCGCGCTGTTCCTGCATCCAGGTCTGCGCTTCTTCGGCGAATTTACGGTTGAACAGCATGCGGTAAGCGCGATCTTTCTGCGCGGCGTCGGTCTTATCCACCTGGCGGGTATCCAGCAGCTGGATCAGGTGCCAGCCGAAGGAAGAGTGGACCGGCGCGCTGATTTCACCCTTGCTCAGCTTCAGCAACGCATCGCGGAAGGCCGGATCGTAGATGTCCGGGGAAGCCCAGCCCAGATCGCCGCCCTGCATGGCAGAACCCGGATCCTGCGACAGCTGTTTGGCTTCGTCGGCAAACTTGGCGCGGCCGCTCTTGATCGCTTCCGCCACGGATTGCAGCTTGGCACGCGCCTGATCGTCGGTCAGCACCACTGAAGGTTTCAGCAGGATGTGACGGGCGTGCACTTCGGTGACCGACACCGACTGGCTGGCGCCGCGGATGTCGTTCACTTTCAGGATGTGGAAGCCGACGCCGGAACGGATTGGGCCGACGACGTCGCCTTTCTTGGCGCTCACCAGACGTTCCGCGAACAGGGTCGGGATCTCTTGCAGCTTGCCCCAGCCCATGTTGCCGCCTTTCAGCGCCTGAGAATCGGCGGAGTAGGTGATCGCCAGCTTGCCGAAGTCGGCGCCGCTGTTGATCTCACCCACCAGGCGTTTGGCCAGCTCTTCGGCTTTGTCGACCTGCTGCTGCGACGGATTCTCCGGCAGCGGGATCAGGATGTGGCTGATGTTCATTTCGGTGTCGCTGCCGTTCTGCGCGCCCACCTGCTTGGCCAGCGCGTCCACTTCCTGCGGCAGGATGGTGACGCGACGGCGCACTTCGTTGTTACGCACTTCGGAGATCAGCATCTCTTTGCGGATCTGCGAACGGTAGGTGTTGTAGTTCAACCCTTCGTACGACAGGCGGCTGCGCAGCTGATCGACGCTCATCTTGTTTTGCGCGGCAATGTTGGCGATCGCCTTGTCCAGATCGGCGTCGGACACGGTGATGCCCATTTTCTTGGCCATCTGCAGCTGGATGTTATCCATGATCAGGCGTTCGATGATCTGATGGCGCAGCGTCTTGTCGTCCGGCAATTGCTGGCCGGCCTGCTGGGCGTTGAGCTTCACTGACTGCAACAGACCGTTGACGTCGCTTTCGAGTACCACGCCGTTATCCACGACGGCGGCGACTTTATCCACTTCTTGGGGTGCTGCGAACGCGGCATTGGCGCAAACTACCAATCCGAGAATAAGCGTTCTCCAGTTCTTCATACATTTCCCATTATGTAATCCGCAAATGCGGGTGAAAGTTCTCGTTTTCAAAGTGTTGCAAAGCGTCAGAATGCGCGCTGATACGGCAGAATGCCGGAGCGCAGCATTTCTGCGGAGCCGAGACTATGATCGCTGCTCAGGCCGCGCAGTTCGACGTTGAACGAAACTCTGTTGTCGTAAACGCTGGTATTGTTGCTGTTGTTCCAATCGGTGATCTTGCGCTCATAGCCCAGGGTCACCGCCCAGCAGCAGGTGTTGTACTTCAGCCCCACCAGCTGATCGGCGGATTGCTTGGCGCGGGTGTCGTAGTAATACGCCCCGACCACCGCCCAACGATCGGCGATCGGCCAGCTGCCGGTGATGCCCACCTGCGAGATGCCGTCCTGGAAGGCCGGAACCGTTTTGGTGTTCAACGCCGTCTGGATGTATTCCGGCGTGGCGTAACGGTAGTTCAACTGCACCACGCGCTCGGCGTCCTGGCGGTATTCCACCACGCCGTTGCCCAGCGAGACGCTGTTCAGGCGGGTGTCGTACTGCAGGCCGCCGCGCAGGCCCCAACGATCGTCGATTTTCCAATAGGTATCGCCGGCCCAGGCCACGCTGCCGGTATCGTCGTTGTTGTCGTACCCTGTTACCTGATCGCCGGTGCGCGAACGGCTGAAGTAGTAGATTTGACCCACGGAAGCGTTAAAACGTTCAACCAGCGCGTCATCATAAATGCGGGTGGTCAAACCGGTGGAGACGCGGTTCTGCGAAGCGATGCGATCCAGGCCGCTGTAGGTGCGGTCGCGGAACAGGCCGGAGTAGTCGGTCTGCAGCAGCGTGGTGTCGTAGGTGTAGATGTTACTCTGGTCGCGGTACGGCACGTACAGGTACTGTACGCGCGGCTCCAGCGTCTGGGTGGCACCTTCGGCCCAGATCATCGGGCGTTCGAACACCAGCTTGCCGTCGACCTTGAACTGCGGCAATACGCGGTTGACCGAATCATCAAGCTCCGGTGCAACGGCGCCTTTGCGGCTCTGGTAGTTGGCGGCGAAACCGTCAGGAATATCCTGCTGGTAGTGGGTCGCCATCACCTTGGCTTCGGTGTTCAGGCTGGCCCAGCCGTTGGTCAGCGGCAGGCTCAGCGTCGGCTCCATATGCAGACGGGTGGCGTCCGGGCTGTACGGGTTGACGCTGGTGAACTTGGCCGCCTGGCCGTAAATATGGAAGTCGAACGGGCCGAGGTCGTTTTTGTAGTAGTTCAGATCCAGCTGCGGCTGAACTTTATACGATTCCGACTGCGAGCGATCGGTATCGTCGTAAATCTGGAACTGCTTGGAACTCAGCGTGGCGTTCCAGTTCTCGTTGGCGTAGCCGAGGCTGAATTTCTGCGTGGCGTAGCCGTCGGTGGTGGAACCGTACTTGGAGTCCAGATCGGTGAAGTATTTGGAATCGCTGACCTTGGTGTAGTCGACGTTGAAGCGCCACACCTGATCCATGACGCCGTTGTGGTTCCAGTAGAACAGCCAGCGCTTGCTGTCGTCATGATCTTTGCCGTATTCCTTGTCGTCCGGCAACCAGTCGAACTCCATCAGGCCGAGGCCCGGCTGCACCAGATAGCGGAACTCGGTCTGCCACTGCAGGCCGCGCTTGGACATATAGTGCGGCGTGATGGTGGCGTCGTAGTTCGGCGCGATGTTCCAGTAGTACGGCAACATGAACTCGAAGCCGTTGTTGCTGCCGTACTTGGCGTTCGGGATCAGGAAGCCGGAACGGCGCTTGTCGCCGACCGGCAATTGCAGGTACGGGCTGTAGAACACCGGCACGCCGCCGATGCGGAAGCGGGCGTTCCACACTTCCGCCACCTGCTCTTCGCGATCGTGGATCACTTCGGAGCCGACCACGCTCCAGCTGTCGTCGCCCGGCAGACAGGAGGTAAAGGTGCCGTTTTCCAGAATGGTGTAACGGTTGGCGCCGCGCATTTTCATCTTGTCGGCGTCGCCACGCCCCTGACGGCCTACCATTTGGTAGTCGCCTTCATAGACGTCGGTATCTTTGGTGTTCAGGTTCGACCAGGCCTTCGGGCCTTTCAGTTTGATCTGATTGTCGCTGTAGTGCACGTCGCCGGTGGCGGTGACGGTGCGCACCGGCTCCGCCTGGCCAGGGTCTTGCGTCTGGTTCAGCTCGACTTCTTTGGCGGTCAGGGTGCTGTTGCCCTGCTCGATATGCACGTTGCCGCTGAACAGGGCGCTTTTCGGATAGTCGGCGCGCGAGTCATCGGCATTGATGGTGACCGGCAGGCTGTTTGGATCGCCGCTGACCAAAGGTTTGTCGTAAACGGGAACGCCAAGCATGCATTGCTCGGCCAGATCAGCCAGCGCGTGCTGACTGTAGAGTGCCGTCCAAATCATCGTGGCCAGCAGTGTTGGGAAACTTTTTTTCATACGCGGTTTTGGTGTTCCGTCATCAGAGGCGTCATGTCCGGCAAACGGTCAGAGACTATATTACTCATCTGCGTTGCGCTAGTGCTAAATCCAGCCGTTTACTTGCGTCGTCGTTAGGCGCAAAGATAAATGACAGGTATGATAATCCAAATTCTGGGAAAAATCGCCTGCGCCCTTTCCTGAAGCGAAGGGGGCGGGCGGCTTTCGGCATGATAATTGAGGAGTATATGCAGTATTGGGGAAAACTGCTCGGCGTCATCGTCGCCATTTGGTCTGGCGCGGGATTCTGGGGTGTAGTTCTGGGGCTGATTATCGGTCATATGATCGATACGGCGCGCAGCAATAAGCGCAGCCGGGGTTTCTTCACCGACCAGCAAACGCGGCAAACGCTGTTTTTCCGCACCACTTTTCAGGTGATGGGCCACCTGACCAAATCCAAAGGACGCGTTACCGAGGCAGATATCCAGATCGCCAGCCTGTTCATGGATCGCCTGCAGCTGCACGGCGAAGCGCGCACCGCGGCGCAGCAGGCGTTCCGCGAGGGGAAACAGAGCCAGTTCCCGCTGCGTGAGACGCTGCAGCAGTTCCGCAGCATTTGTTTTGGCCGCTTCGATTTGATTCGGATGTTTCTGGAAATTCAGATTCAGGCGGCGTTCGCCGACGGCTCGCTGCACCCGAATGAACGCCAGGTGCTGTATGTCATCGCCGAAGAGCTGGGCATTTCGCATGCGCAGTTCGATCAATTTCTCAGCATGATGGAGGGCGGGCGTCAGTTCGGCGGCGGTCAGCAGGGCGGGTATTCGCAGGGCGGCTATCAGCAGGCTCAGCGCGGCCCGACGCTCGACGATGCGTGCAAGGTGCTCGGCGTGCGCAGCAGCGACGATGCCGCCACCATCAAACGCGCCTACCGCAAATTGATGAGCGAACACCATCCGGATAAGCTGGTGGCGAAGGGCTTGCCGCCGCAGATGATGGAAATGGCCAAGCAGAAAGCGCAGGAAATTCAGGCGGCGTACGATCTGATCAAACGCGAGAAAGGCTTCAAATAACGATACCCGTCATACTTCGAGCTGCAGGTGTGTTGGCTGCCTGCGCTTACCCCGGTCACGTACTTTTTGTACGCTCCCGGGGCTGCGCTTAGTTGCCGCCTTCCTGCAACTCGAATTATTTAGGGTATCCCTGAGATTAGCCTCAGAAATCCGGTTCGGCGCGAAAGTGCATCGGCGTCTGGAAGGCGGGGTGGGTGATGCGCAACTCTTGCGCATGCAGCTGCAGCCGCGGCGCCATCGCCTTGGCCTCCGGCGGGGCGTAGAAACCGTCGCCGAGGATCGGATGCCCCAGCGCCAGCATGTGAACCCGCAGCTGGTGCGAGCGGCCGGTGATCGGCGTCAGCTTTACGCGCGTGCTGCCGTCGGCGTCGCGCGACAGCACCTGATACTCCGTCTGCGCCGCTTTGCCGGTGTCAAAACACACCTTTTGCAGCGGCCGGTTCGGCCAGTCGCAGATCAGCGGCAAGTCCACCAACCCTTCGTCATGCGCCATATGCCCCCAAACGCGGGCGATATAGGATTTCTTCGGTTCGCGTTCGCGGAACTGACGCTTCAGCTCGCGCTCGGCGGCCTTGTTGAGCGCCACCACGATCACCCCGCTGGTGGCCATGTCCAGCCGGTGCACCGATTCGGCGGCCGGATGATCGGCCTGAATGCGGGTCATCAGGCTGTCTTTGTTTTCCGGCGCGCGGCCGGGCACCGACAGCAAGCCGCTGGGCTTGTTGACCACCATGATGTGTTCATCCTGATACAGGATGTGCAGCGGGTCCTGCGGGGGATTGTAGGGTTCCATCTTGGCTCCGCGAAAAGGGCCGAACGGGGAGGCGGTTGCCGCCCCGCGTCGCGCCGGTTACTGGTGGGTGACCACCACCAGACGAATGGCGTCGAGACGCCAGCCGGCTTCATTAAGGTTGGCCAGCACCTGACGGCGGTTGAACTCCAGCGCTTCGACTTCGTCGTCGCGGATGTTTGGGTTGACCGCCTTCAGCGCTTCCAGACGCGCCAGCTCGGCGCTCAGCTTGTCGTCCGCCTCTTGCTTCGCCTGTTCGATAAGCGTGCGCGCCTGCGCTTCCACCAGGCTTTCCGCCTGCTGCAGCATGGCGTGCACGTCTTGCTGCACGGCGTTGACCAGCTTGCTGGAGGTGTGGCGGTTGACCGCGTTCAGCTGGCGGTTGAAGCTTTCGAACTCGACCTGCGCCGCCAGATTGGTGCCCTTGCGATCCATCAGCATGCGGATCGGCGTCGGCGGCAGGAAGCGGGTCAGCTGCAGGTGCTTCGGCGCCTGAGCCTCCACCACGTACACCAGCTCAACCAACAGGGTGCCGACCGGCAACGCTTTGTTTTTCAACAGGGACACCGCGCAGCTGCCGGTATCGCCGGACAGGATCAGATCCAGGCCGTTGCGGATGATCGGGTGTTCCCAACTGACGAACTGCGCGTCTTCGCGCGACAGCGCCCGATCGCGATCGAAGGTGACGGTGCAGCCGTCCTGCGGCAGGCCCGGGAAGTCCGGCACCAGCATATGGTCGGACGGCGTCAGCACGATCAGGTTGTCGCTGCGGTCTTCCTGGTTGATGCCGACGATGTCGAACAGGTTGAGCGCGAAGCCCACCAGATTGACGTCGTTATCCTGCTCGGCGATGGCGGCAGCCAGCGCCTGGGCTTTGTCGCCGCCGTTGGAGTGCATCTCCAGCAGGCGGTCGCGGCCCTGTTCCAGCTGCGCTTTCAACTGATCGTGCTGCTGGCGGCAGGCGTGGATGAATTCGTCAAAGCCTTCCTGTTCGGTCGGCGCGGCCAGATAACCGATCAACTGCTCGTAGCAGCTGTCGTAGATGGTGCGGCCGGTCGGGCAGGTGTGTTCGAAGGCATCCAGCCCCTCGTGGAACCAGCGACCCAGCACCGCCTGCGCGGTGTGCTCCAGGTAAGGCACCATGATTTGGATATCGTGCATCTGGCCGATACGGTCCAGACGGCCGATACGCTGTTCCAGCAGGTCCGGGTTGAACGGCAGATCGAACATCACCAGCTGGCTGGCGAACTGGAAGTTGCGGCCTTCGGAGCCGATCTCGGAACACAGCAGCACCTGCGCGCCTTCCTCTTCGGAGGCGAAGTAGGCGGCGGCGCGGTCGCGCTCGATAATCGACAGCCCTTCGTGGAACACCGCGGCGCGGATCGCTTCACGCTCGCGCAGCACCTGCTCCAGCTGCAGCGCGGTGTCGGCCTTGGCGCAGATCACCAGCACTTTTTCGTTGCGGTTGGCCAGCAGGTAGTCCAGCAGCCACTCGACGCGCGGGTCGAAGTTCCACCAGGTGGCGTTTTCGCCCTCGAATTCCTGGTAGATCTGCTCCGGGTACAGCATGTCGCGCGCGCGCGCTTCGACGGACTTCTTGGCGCCCATGATGCCGGACACTTTGATCGCAGTCTGATACTGGGTCGGCAACGGCAGCTTGATCTGGTGCAGGTTGCGGTGCGGGAAGCCCTTCACGCCGTTGCGGGTGTTACGGAACAGCACGCGGCTGGTGCCGTGGCGATCCATCAGCATGGAAACCAGCTCCTGGCGCGCCTGCTCGGCGTTGTCGCCTTCGCTGTTGGCGGCTTTGAGCAGCGGTTCGATGTCCTGCTCGTCGATCAGCTCGCCCAACAGGTTCAATTTGTCGTCGGCCAGGCGTTTACCGCTCAGCAGCAGGGTGACGGCGTCGGCCACCGGGCGGTATTTCTGCTGCTCGGCGACGAACTCGCCGTAGTCGTGGAAACGGTTTGGATCGAGCAGGCGCAGGCGCGCGAAGTGGCTCTGTTGGCCCAGCTGTTCCGGGGTGGCGGTCAGCAGCAGCACGCCGGGGATATGCTCGGCCAGCTGTTCGATCACCTGATATTCGCGGCTCGGCGCTTCTTCGCTCCAGGCCAGGTGGTGCGCTTCGTCAACCACCAGCAGATCCCACTGGGCGTCCGCCAGCTCTTCCAGGCGCTGCTTGTTGCGGCGCACGAAGTCCAGCGAGCAGATCACCAGCTGTTCGGTTTCGAACGGGTTGCTGCTGTCGAGCTTGGCTTCGGCGTAGCGGCTGTCGTCGAACAGCGAGAAGTAGAGGTTGAAGCGGCGCATCATCTCCACCAGCCACTGGTGCTGCAGCGTTTCCGGCACCACGATCAGCACGCGCTCGGCGCGGCCCGCCAGCAGCTGCTGGTGGATGATCATGCCGGCTTCGATGGTTTTGCCGAGGCCGACTTCGTCCGCCAGCAGCACGCGCGGCGCATGGCGCTGGCCGACTTCATGGGCGATGTGCAACTGGTGCGGGATCAGGCTGGCGCGCATGCCGCGCAGGCCGGCGAACGGCAGGCGATACTGCTCGCTCTGGTACTTGCGCGCGCGAAAACGCAGCGCGAAACGGTCCATGCGGTCGATCTGGCCGGCGAACAGACGATCCTGCGGCTTGCTGAAGGTCAGCTTGCTGTCCAGCAGGACTTCGCGCATCGCCACGCCGCTCTCCTGGGTGTCCTGGCGGGTGCCGATATAGGTCAACAGACCGTTTTCCTCTTTCACCTCTTCCACCTGCAGCTGCCATCCTTCGTGGCTGCTGACGGTATCGCCCGGGTTGAACATCACGCGGGTGATCGGCGAATCGTTTCTGGCATAGAGGCGGTTTTCACCGGTGGCGGGGAAAAGCAGGGTAATCATGCGCGCGTCCAGCGCCACGACGGTGCCCAGTCCTAATTCGCTTTCCGTGTCGCTGATCCAGCGTTGACCAAGAGTAAAAGGCATATATTGTCGGCTCGATTCTTTGTAAGTAAGTCTTGTTACCGGGCGGGAAGGGCCGCGGCACCTGTACTGAACGTCTGCTATCCCGGTTTGTTTTAAATTTGACGGGCAATAGCCGTTCACGCCATGCAGACGTCGTGAGACGGCAGGGCTAAGCGTGGTTCAGTTTTGGGAAGGGCGCTATGGTAATGGAAGGCGGCGCGTTCGTCACCTGCAAAACCGGATGATTTTTCTTAACCTGGCGCAATCTCAAAACAGCCCCATCTGCCCGGTGACCAGCGTGGTGAAATCGTCGTGCAAGAAAGGGAGTATAGCGTCTGCCACCGGTTGCAGCTGGCGTTCGAGGTAATGCTGATAGTCGATGGGCGAATGGCGCGTTTCCAGCGGTTCCGGCCCGGCGACGGTCATCACGTAGCTGATCCAGCCGCCGTTCTGATACTGCAGCGGCCGCCCCTGGCTGCGGTTGTAGTCGTCGGCGATGCGCGCGGCGCGGGCGTGCGACGGCACGTTGCGCTGATAGTCGTCGAGTTTCCTGCGCAGGCGCTTGCGGTACACCAGCTGATCGTCGAAGTCGCCGTTCAGGGTTTTGCCGACGTAGTCGCGCACATAGTCCTGGTAGGGCTGCCGTTTGAAGATGCGCTGATAGAGCTGCTGCTGGAACTGCTGCGCCAGCGGCGTCCAGTCGGTGCGCACCGTTTCCAGGCCTTTGTACACCATCTCTTCCTCGCCGCCGCCGCGTGCGATCAGGCCGGCGTAGCGCTTCTTGCTGCCCTGTTCGGCGCCGCGAATGGTCGGCATCAGGAAGCGGGAATAGTGGGTTTCGAACTCCAGCTCCAGCGCGTTCTCCAGCCCGAACTGCTGCTGCAGATGCTGCTGCCACCAGGCGTTGACCCGCTGCACCAGCGTCCGGCCGATCTGCGCCGCCTGCTGCTCGTCATGCGGCTGTTTCAGCCACACGAAGGTGGAGTCGGTATCGCCGTAAATCACCTGATAACCTTCGGCTTCGATCAGCTCGCGGGTTTGACGCATGATCTCGTGGCCGCGCAGGGTGATCGACGACGCCAGCCGCGGATCGAAGAAGCGGCAGCCGCTCGATCCCAGCACGCCGTACAGCGCGTTCATGATGATCTTCAGCGCCTGCGACAGGGGCTTGTTGTGTTGGCGCTTGGCGGCCTCGCGTCCCTGCCAGATCTGCTCGACGATCGCCGGCAGGCAGTGTTTGCTGCGCGAGAAGCGGGCGTTGCGAAAGCCGGGCACCGAATCGGCGTCGTTTGGGTGGCGCATGCCTTCCACCAACCCGACCGGATCGATCAGGAAGGTGCGGATGATCGACGGGTACAGGCTTTTATAGTCCAGCACCAGCACCGAATCGTACAGGCCGGGCCGGGAGTCCATCACGAAGCCGCCGGGGCTGTGTTCCTCCGGCTGTTCGCCGAGGTTGGGGGCGACAAAGCCCAGGCGGTGCATGCGTGGCATATAAAGGTGGCTGAAGGCCGCCACCGATCCGCCGCTGCGATCGGCCGCCAGCCCGGTGACGGTGGCGCGTTCCAGCAGGAAGTTGAGCAGATCGGCCTTGGCGAAGATGCGCGTCACCAGCTCGCAGTCCTTCAGGTTGTAGCGGGCCAGCGCCGGCTTGTCTTCGGCGAAGCGCCGGTCGATCTCCGCCATGCGTTGATAAGGGTTGTCGATCGCCTTGCCTTCACCCAGCAGTTCCTGCGAAACGTATTCCAGGCTGAAGGAGGGAAAGTTCCAGGTGGCGGACTTCAGCGCTTCGATGCCATCGATGATCAGGCGGCCGGCGGCGGCGGCGAAAAAGTGATTCTGCTTGAAGCCGTGCTCGCGCCACTCCAGCAGGTTGCCGCCGCGCCCCAGCCGCAGCGGGATCTGGTAGCGTTCGGCGTGCTTTTGCAGCACCCGCAGATCGAACTGCACCAGGTTCCAGCCGATGATGGCGTCGGGATCGTGGCGCTCCAGCCACGCGTTGAGTCGTTCCAGCAGTTGGGGGCGGCTGGCGCAGTATTCCAGATCGAAATCCAGCGGCGCATCGCCGCCGTTGGCCGGCCCCAGCATGTAGACCTGCCGCTGGCCGCAGCCTTCCAGTGCGATGGAGTAAAGCTCGCCGTGGGCGGTGGTTTCGATATCCAGCGACACCAGCCTGAGCGTCGGGCGGTAGTCCGGCGCCGGCTTCATCTGGCCATTGAGCAACGGCCCGCCGCCGTTGGCCTGGCCGTTGAACCACACCGGCGCGGTGATGAAGCGCTCCATCAGATAGCGTTCGGGCGGGCGAATGTCGGCCTCGTAGACCGTAACGCCGCCTTCCCGCAGCAGTTTTTCCAGCTTGATGAGCTGACGGTGCTGGCGGCAGTACAGCCCCAGCATCGGGCGGTGATGAAAATCCGTCAGTGCCAGCGGTTTCAGTTCCACCTGCCGTTCTTCGCGCAGCAGCAGTTCCGCGCGCGGCTTTTGTTCGGCGGGGATAAACGCCACCGAGGTTTGCGGCGGCAAGCGCAGCTGACGCGGGCCCGCGTCGGTCGCCAGCCAAAATTCGACCTCGGTGCCGGCGGGCGTGTCGCGCCAGTGGCGAGTGAGCAGGAAACCCTGTTGCAGTGCTGTCATAACCCCTTCGTCTTCCGCCGGGCGGCGTGCGCGACATTCAGCGAGATGTCGGTTTTGGCGCTAATATAGATAAATTATAGTATGTGTTTTTATACAGTCATTGTCCATCGGCGTTCGGCGCTGCCAAATACGCATACAATTCATCGATTGACTCGTCTGCGGCTGCACTGGAAAATCCTTCGCCCCGTTTGGCCGAATAATCCGCAGAGGTGTAATGGAAGCCTATTTACAAGATTTGATCACCCAGTCACTGGCTTTCACCCTGATGGTCGTCCTGCTGGTCGCTTTTCTCGAGTCGCTGGCGCTGGTGGGGCTGCTGCTGCCCGGCACGGTGATGATGGCCAGCATCGGCGCCCTGATCGGCAGCGGCAAGGTGGACTTCTACTACGCCTGGGCGGCGGGGATCGTCGGCTGCCTGCTCGGCGACTGGATCTCCTATTTCGTCGGCCGCGCCTTCAAAGGGCCCTTGCACCGCTGGTCGTTCCTGAAGAAGAACAAAGCGCTGCTCGACAAAACCGAACACGCCTTGCACCAGCACAGCATGGCGACCGTTCTGATCGGCCGCTTCGTTGGCCCGACGCGCCCGCTGGTGCCGATGGTGGCCGGCATGCTCGATCTGCCGCCGTACAAGTTTGCCTTGCCGAACATCATCGGCTGCCTGACCTGGCCGCCGGTCTATTTTTTCCCCGGCATCCTGGCGGGCGTGGCGATCGACATTCCCGCCGGCGCCAACAGCGCGATGTTCAAGTGGTTGCTGCTCGCCGCGGCGCTCACCCTCTGGCTGGCGGTGTGGCTGAGCTGGCGCTGGTGGCGTGAGGGCAAGCGCAACGCCGATCGGTTGAGCCGTTGGCTGACGCCGCTGCGGCTGCGCGTGGTGTGCGCCGTGAGTTGGCTGGCGGCGCTGTCGGTCGGTTATCTGCTGAGCCAGCAGCCGCTGATGCCGGTGTATCGGCACCTGTTGTGGCAGGTGCTGTCCGGGCAATCATCATAATGGATAGGGGGCGTCAGCCCCCGTTCGCCTTACTGGAAGAACGCTTCCAGCTGTTCAAATACCCGCACGTCTTCGCTGTGGCGCTTCACCTGCAGCACGTCTTCCAGCTTTTCCACCTGGCTTATCATCTGCTCCAGCCGTTGGTCGTCGGCCACCAGTAGCCAAATGCGGCTCTGCTGGCCGTCCTTCAGCGGCAGACACAGAATGCCTTCGACGTTGAACGCGCGGCGAGCGAACAGCCCGCAAACGTGCGACATGACGCCGGGATGGTTGCGCACGGCCAGCTCCAGGATCACCTGGGGTTTATCTTGTGGTTGCAGCATGGCTTATTCTCCAATCATGTCGATGTTGGCGGCGCCCGGCGGCACCATCGGGAACACTTTTTCGTTGATGTCGATCAGCGCGTGGATCAGGCAGGGGCCCGGGCGTTGGATCGCTTCGGCCAGTGCGGCCTGCGGATCTTCCGCGGCGTTCAAATCGCAGGTATCCAGCCCGAATCCGGCGGCGATCTTCAGGAAATCGGTGCGCTTCGGATAGGCGGCGGCGAAGATGCGCTGCTGGTAGAACAGGGTTTGCTGCTGGTGCACCAGCCCCAGCGCCTGGTTGTTCATCAAAATGATTTTCACGTCCAGATCGTGTTCGACCGCGGTGGCCATTTCCTGAATGTTCATCATCAGGCTGCCGTCGCCGGAGAAGCACAGCACTTTACGCTCGGGCTCCGCCAGCGCCGCGCCGATCGCCGCCGGCAGACCGAAGCCCATGGTGCCCAGGCCGCCCGACGTCAGCCACTGGCGCGGCCGGCTCAGCGGATAGGCCTGCGCCACCCACATCTGATGCTGGCCCACGTCGGTGGTGATAATGGCGCTGTCGTCCACGCAGCGCGCGGCGGCCAGCACCAGGCCGTAATGGCTCAGCGGATCGTCGGCGTTCGGCATGTTGAACGGGAACTCGCGCTTCAGGTCGTTGACGGTGCTCAGCCACGCGCTGCGCGGCTGCGTGTCGATCTGCGGCAGCAGCTGTTGCAGTACCTGGCCGACGTCGGCATGGATCGCCACGTTGGCCTGTTTGACCTTGCCCAGCTCGGCGCGATCGATATCCACGTGAATGATGGCGGCGTTAGGGCAGAACTGCTCGGTTTTGCCGATTGCCCGATCGTCGAAGCGCGCGCCCAGCACGATCAGCAGATCGGCCTCCTGCAGAATGAAGTTGGTGCTGCGCGCCGCGTGCATGCCCAACATGCCCAGCGACAGCGGGTGTTCCACCGGCATCGCCCCCAGCGCCATCAGCGTCATGGTGGTGGGCAGACCGGCGCGCTCGGCCAGTTCCAGCGCCTGCCGGTGAGCCTCGGCGCAGATGATGCCGCCGCCCAGGTAGAGGATCGGGCGTTTCGCCTGGTTGATCATCGCGGCGGCCTGCGCAACCAGCGCCGGATCGAAGGTTGGGGCGGCGTCCGGCACGGCGATCGGCGGCAGCTCTTCCAGGGTGATGGTGGCGGTTTGTACGTCTTTCGGCACATCGATCCAGACCGGGCCTGGGCGGCCGGATTCGGCGATGCGGAACGCGTCGCCGATCACCTGCGGCAGCTCGCGGATATCGCGCACCAGATGGTTGTGCTTGGTAATCGGGATGGAAATGCCGTAGGTGTCCACTTCCTGGAACGCATCGGTGCCGATCATCGAAGAGGGCACCTGCCCGGTGATGCACACCAGCGGAATGGAGTCGAGCTTGGCGTCGGCGATGGCGGTGACCAGGTTGGTGGCGCCCGGCCCGCTGGAGGCGATGCACACCGCCGCTTTGCCGTTGGCGCGCGCCATGCCCTGCGCCATAAAGCCCGCGCCCTGTTCGTGGCGCGCCAGCACGTGGTGAATGCGGGTGCTTTGGCTCAGCGCGTCATACAGCGGCAGCGCGGCGCCGCCGGGAATGCCGGCGACGGTGGTGATGCCCTGCCGCTCCAGCAGATGAACGATCAATTGTGCGCCGGTGAAGCTGGTGCCCGGCTGAGGCGTGCCCGAAGTTGCCATGTTCCTGTCCTTTCTCAAGGCCGGTGAGCTTTTCTGGGCAGGGTGCTAAAACAAGAAACCCCGCCCGGTTTGCGCCGGCGGGGTTTGGGAATCGATGCGTTGATTCGGACCCTACGGCGCATTGCCGACGACCACCACCACACGCACGACGACCACCGCGGCTGGTAGCGCGGTAACTAGTAGGGTCGAAGTCAGCGAGGATGCGATCACAGGGAACCTTATCATCAGTAAAAAAAGTCAGGTTTTTATAAAAGCACAGGCGCAAAATTCGCACAACAGGTTTATTGGCGCAGCATAAAAAACGCGCGTCAGATCACGCTTTACCCGAAATGCCCAGCACGCGCGCTTCGGGCGCGCTGCCGTCCAGCAGGGCCTGCGTCGGGCCGTCGTAGTAGATGCGTCCGTCGACCACCAGCAGCGTGCGCGGCGCGATGCGCGCGGCGTCGTCGAGGTTGTGCGACACCATCAGCAGCGTCAGGTTGCGCTGTTCGCACACCGTCTGCAGCAGCTGCAGCATCTCGTTGCGCAGCGCCGGATCGAGCGCCGAGAAGGGCTCGTCGAGCAGCAGGATCGGCCGTTGGCGAATCAAACAGCGCGCCAGCGCGGCGCGCTGACGCTGGCCGCCGGAAAGCTGCGACGGCAGGCGCTCCAGGTGCTCCTCCAGGCCGACCTGACGGGCGATATGCGCCCGCCGTTGGCGCTGCTGTTCAGTCAAGCGCAGACCGGGATCCAACCCCAGCCCGATGTTCTGCGCCACCGTCAGGTGCGCGAACAGGTTGTTCTCCTGAAACAGCATCGACACCGGCCGTTTGGCCGGCGGCGTGGCGGTGTGGTCTTCGTCGTTCAGCAGCAGCCGGCCGCTGGCCGCCGGCAGAAAACCGGCGATCAAACTCAGCAGGGTGCTTTTACCGGCGCCGCTGGGGCCGAGCACCGCGACGCGCTCGCCCGGCTGGATGCGCAGATCAAAGCGCATCGGCAGGTGTTCATACAGATAGGTCAGTTTTTCAAGCGTCAGCATGGCGCCCCGGTAAGCGTTCGATCAGGGTAAACAGCAGGAAACACAACAGCAGCAACAGCAGCGCGGTCACCGCCCCGTCGTTGCTGCGGTAGGCGCCTATCTGCTGATACAGGTAAAAAGGCAGGGTACGGAAATGCTCGTTGCCAAACAAGGCGACCACGCCGAAATCGCCGATCGACAGCACGCAGGCGAAGGCCAGCGCCTGCGCCAGCGGGCGACGCAGCGCGCGCAGTTCGATCAGCCGCAGCCGCTGCCAGCCGTGGATATCCAGCGACAGGCACAGCGGGTTGTAACGTTCGGCGAGGTCGCGCATCGGATTCTCCAACACCTTCAGCGCATAAGGCACCGCCATCAGCGCATTGGTGAGGATCACCAGCGCATAGGGCGACTGCGGCAGCCCGATCGTATCGCTCAGCAGCAGGAAGAAGCCGGTGGCCAGCACGATGCCCGGCATCGCCAGGATCACCATGCCGCTCAGCTCCAGCGCCTGGCCGCCGCGCAGATGCTGCCGCAGCTTCAGTTCGCGGCTGCTCCACAGCAGCATCACCGTGAGCGCCACGCACAGCACCCCGGCGCCGAGGGCGATGCGCAGCGACGTGAACAGCGCCTGCCACAGCACCGGCTGGCGCAGCACGCTGACGACGGCCTGATTGGCGCCGTCGGCGATCACCGCCAGCAGAGGCGGCAGCAGCAGCAGCAGCGCGGCGGCGATCAGCAGAAAATCGCCGACGCGCCGCCACAGGCTGTCTTCCGGGTTGCGCCAGCGCTGGGCGTGGGTATGGCCCACCGGCAGCGCCTGACTCAGCCGCTGGCTGATCAACACCAGCCCCAGACAACAGCTTAACTGGATCAGCGCCAGCATGGCGGCGCGACCCAGATCGTAGTCGTAACTCAGCGCCTGGTAGATCGCCAGTTCGATGGTGGTGGCCTGCGGCCCGCCGCCCAGCGACAGCACGGTGGCGAAGCTGGCGAAGCACAGCATGAAGATCAACGCGCCGCTCGGCAGGATCTGGCGGCGCAGCGCCGGCCATTCGACGAAACGGAACTGCTGCCAGCCGTTCATGCCCAACTGGGCGGCCAGCTGGCGCTGTTCCACCGGGATATTCTCCAGCGCCTGCAGCAACAGGCGGGTGGCCAGCGGCAGGTTAAAGAACAGGTGCGCCAGCAGAATGCCCTGCAGGCCGTAGGGCGAGAAGCCATACTCGATGCCCAGCCAGCCGCACAGCGTCGCCAGCCAGCCTTGGCGCCCATAGACGCTGAGCAGGCCGAACACCGCCACCAGCACCGGCAGCACCAGCGTCATAGCGCACAGCCGCAGCAGCAGCTGCCGGCCGGGGAAACGGCGGCGATAGAGCGCGCGCGCCAGCAGAACGGCGGGCAGCACCGAAATCAGCGCCGACAGCAGCGCCTGCCAGAAGGTGAAGCGCACCACGTGCCACAGGTAGCTGTCCTGCCACAGGCCGCGCCAGTCGCTGTCCGGCGCGTGACGCCACAGCGAGCCCATCGCCAGCGCGGCGACCAGCAGGATCACGCCGGCGGCCAGCAGCCCCGGCCAGAGCCAGCGGGGGATCAGCGGCTGACGGCGGTTTGCCATGCCCGGATCCAACCGCCGCGTTGTTTGGCCACCTCTTCGGCGCTGTATTGCAATGCAGTATGCGGCACGTTCATCTGCTCAAAGCCGACGGGCAGTGGGGTGTTGATCACCGGATACATCCAGTTGCCGGTCGGGATGGTATTCTGGAAGGCCGGCGTCACCATGAACTGCATGAAGCGCTCCGCCAGCTCAGGCTGTTTGGCGGCCTTCAGCTTGCCCGCCACTTCCACCTGCAGGTAGTGGCCTTCGCTGAACGTGGCGGCGGCGTAGCTGTCTTTCTTCTCTTCGATAAGATGATAGGCCGGAGAGGTGGTGTAGCTGAGCACCAGATCGCCTTCGCCTTTCAGGAACAGGCCGTAGGCTTCGCTCCAGCCTTTGGTGACGGTGACGGTCTTTTTCGCCAACTGCTGCCAGGCGGCCGGCGCCTTGTCGCCATACACTTTTTGCATCCACAGCAGCAGGCCGAGGCCCGGCGTGCTGGTGCGCGGATCTTCGTAGATCACTTTCCAGTTGCGATCGCTGCTGACCAGCTCCTGCAGGCTTTTCGGCGGGTTCTTCAGTTTTTCTTTGTTGTAGACGAAGGCGAAGTAGCCGTAGTCGTAAGGCACGAAGGTCGCGTCCTGCCAGCCGCCCGGCACCGTCAGTTTGGCGGTGTCGACGCCGCTCGGCGCGAACAGGCCGGTTTGCTGCGCCGCCTGCAACAGGTTGTTGTCCAGCCCCAGCACCACGTCGGCGGCGCTGTTCTTGCCTTCCATGCGCAGACGGTTCAGCAGCGAGACGCCGTCTTCCAGCGCGACGAACTTCAATTCACAGTCGCACTCGGCTTCGAAGGCTTTTTTCACCGCCGGGCCGGGGCCCCAGTCGGCGGCGAAGGAATCGTAGGTGTAAACCGTCAGCGTCGGCTTGGCGAACACCGGCGCGGCGCACAGCAGCAATAAGCAGGGCAGATATGTTTTGACCACGTTGCACTCCTGAAAAATAAGGGGGCAAGGGCATCTGAGGGGGCGAGGCGGCGTCGCCGGTTCGCTGGGCTCAAATCCCTCCGCCGGTATTGACCGGATCAGGTTCGACGGGTGTGCTCTCAGCGGAAAATCGGGCTTATCATGCGGCCCGACTTACCGCACCCCGTTGAGACGGCGCTATTGTAAAGATTAACCGACCCGGGCGAAAGGCGCTTATGCCTCCGGCGGGGCAAACCAGGCGGACTTGAAGTCGAACCAGCCGAGGGTGTTCATCCGCACGCCGCGCATGCTGCGCTGGCCGTGCAACTGCAGCCAGTGATGGAACAGCGGATGCAGCTGGTGGTTGCTGACCAGACGCTGGCAGAACTCCGCCAGCGGCAAGCGGTTGGCGCGCCACAGCGCCGCGTCCTGCGCCAGATCTTCGTTCATGCAGTGCTGCACCAGCGGCAGTTCGTACAGCGTGGCGAACAGCGAAAACTCCAGCGGCAGATAGAAGTTGGCGCTGCCGAGCCACAGATCGCTGCGCGCGTCGCCCTGGTGCCAGGTGGCGTAATCCACGCTTTGCACAATCAGGCGGATGCCGTGCTGCGCCAGCAGCGGTTCGATCGCCTGGCGAATGGCGTGAAACTCCGAATGCTCATTGAAGTGGGTCATCGTCAGTTCGGTCAGGCCCGCGGGCTTGGGCTGCTGCGCCAGCGTGCGGTTGTGGTGCCAGCGCGGCAGCAGGCCGTACGCCGGCGACCAATAGCGCTGGTAGAGCGGCCCGGCGTGGCTCAGCAGCGAAATGGGGTTGATCAATTCGCACAGCCAACTGCGAATGGCGGGATCGGCGGCCAGCGGGGAGCGCTGATCGAACAGCAGGAAATAGCAGCCTTCTTCCAGCCGGCTTTCCAGCTCGCTGTTGCCGGTTTCATCGCCCTGCAGCTGCACGCCGGAGTGCACCAGCTCTTCGGAAAACTCCGGCAGCACCCAGATGTTCACCTCGTCGATCAGCGCCCGGTAGCCGAAATAGTCGTCGAAGGCGTGGATCTTCATCTGGCTGGGATGGTTGCGCACCATGCGGTAGGGGCCGGTGCCGACCGGATGGCGGGCGAAATCAGGCAGTTCGCGCCATTCGCGCGGCAGGATCATGGCCTGCACGCTGCCCAGCAGCCAGGGCAGCCAGTGGTCGGGGCTGCGCAGCTGAACGTCGATCACGAACGGCGTCGGCGAGGTGACGCTCTCGATATGCGAGAACAGCGGTTGCGAGGTCAGACGTGAGAGGGAAGTGATGACGTCCGCCATCTCCAGCTCGCGGCCGTGATGAAAATGGATCGCCGGACGCAGGTAAAACCGCCAGTGCAGCGGCGTCAGCGCCTGCCAATGGTGAGACAGATCGGACTCGAGTTCCCCGTTTTCCTCATTTATGCGCGTCAGGCCGTTGAAGATCTGGCGCGCCAAATGGGTTTCCGAACGCCGCAGCGCCGAGCCGGGCAGCAGGTTGTACAGCTGCCGGTAGTAGAGCACCCGCAGGATATGTTTTCCCTGGCGGAAGCTGCGCCCCAACTGCGACAGCAGCATCTGGCGCACCACGTTTTTGTCGCCCACCAGCTGCACCAACTGATCGATGCGGTCCTGTTCCAACAGCTCCTCGGCCCGCTGTTGCTGCAGCGCCAGGCCGGTGTAGTGGAAGGTTAACCGCGAACGCTTGCCGCGCCCCGACTCCGCCTGCCAGGTGAGCCAGCCTTCCCGCTGCATGGCGCTCAGCAGGGAGCGCACGTGGCGCCGCGAGCAGCTGAGCACCTCCGCCAGCGCCTGCAGCGTGGTGTCGGTGGTTTCACCGTGGCAGCGTTGCCACAGACGGATGAACTGCTGCTGCAATCGGGACGTGGACATAAAAGAGGAACGCTCCTGCCTCAACTCGTCAATTTTTCTTTCCCTATATTACGCCGATAATTTTCATCAGTGAAAGGGGAGGGCGTAATCATGAAAGCTTTCTTGTCCAGACAGTTCTATCAGCGCTACTTCAGCGCGGTGCGCCGCCAGCGCGCCGACTGGCTGAGCGTGGTGCCCGAACAGGCGCGGCTGGCGATGCTGGCGCACCTGACGCAATGGGACATCAAAGAGATGACCGATAAGCAGTATCGCGAGCACCTGTAGGGGCCGCGGCAACCAATTTCTGAGTAATGGTGCTGTTTCACCAGCCAGTGGGGTGACCCACTGGTTTTTTTATGCGTGGTCATGGCGATGCGCTTGCATTTTTCTCGCCGTGGCCTAAGGTTCTTTCTTCTGCTTTGAGGTCAGGGAAGACGATATGCAACGCCTGAGCCGGTTGTCACAGCGCATCAATCCCATCTTTGCCGCATTCCTGCTGATTGCTTTTCTTTCCGGCATCGCCGGCGCGTTGCTGACGCCGACGCTCAGCCTGTTTCTGACCACCGAGGTCAAGGTGCGGCCGCTGTGGGTCGGGCTGTTTTACACCGCCAACGCGGTGGCCGGCATCGTCGTCAGTTTTCTGCTGGCCAAACGCTCCGATACCCGCGGCGATCGGCGCAGGCTGATCCTGCTGTGCTGCCTGATGGCGGTCGGCAACTGTCTGCTGTTTGCCTTTAACCGCGACTACCTGACGCTGATCACCGCCGGGGTGCTGATGTCCGCCGTTGCCAACACCGCCATGCCGCAGATTTTCGCGCTGGCGCGGGAATACGCCGACAGCGAGGCGCGTGAAGTGGTGATGTTCAGCTCGGTGATGCGCGCCCAGCTATCGCTGGCGTGGGTGATTGGCCCGCCGCTGTCGTTTGCGCTGGCGCTCAGCTACGGGTTCACCGTGATGTTCCTGATCGCCGCCGCCACCTTCGCGGTCTGCGTGCTGCTGGTAGGATTCATGCTGCCTTCGGTGCCGCGCGCGGCGGATGGCGAAGGGTTGCGGGAAGGCGCTTCCGCGCCGATTGCGCCCGCCAGCGCCTGGCGCAATCGCGATGTGCGGCTGCTGTTCATCGCCTCGATGCTGATGTGGACCTGCAATACCTTGTACATCATCGATATGCCGCTGTATATCACCGCCGATCTCGGCCTGCCGGAGGGGCTGGCCGGGGTGCTGATGGGCACCGCCGCCGGGTTAGAGATCCCGGCGATGCTGTTGGCCGGTTATTACGTCCAACGCTTCGGCAAACGCAACATGATGCTGCTGGCGGTGGCGGCGGGCGTGCTGTTTTATCTCGGGCTGACGGTGCTGGAGAGCAAGCCGGCCCTGATCGCGCTGCAGTTGCTCAACGCGGTGTTTATCGGCATCGTCGCCGGTATCGGCATGCTCTATTTTCAGGATTTGATGCCGGGCCGGCCGGGCGCCGCCACCACGCTGTTCACCAACAGCATCTCTACCGGGGTGATCCTGGCCGGGGTGCTGCAGGGCGCGCTGGTGGAGAATTTCGGTCATGGCTCGGTGTATTGGATGGCGGCGCTGTTGGCGCTGGCGGCGCTCGGGATGAGCGCCAAAGTGCGTGAAGTGTGAGGTCAAACGACGGCATTCTTGATGCAAGTCATTGAGAAGGCTGAACCGGACGCCCAAGCTGAAGACATATGGCGCGCGATCGTTGCGCCCACGCCCATCTCGCTATTGAGATGCCGCCTTGTCGTTTAGAACAGTGGGAACGTTATGGATAAACTCACACCGCTCAAACCGCTTCCTTCCCTGTGCGCCCTTGCCGCCACGCTGATTATCTGGTTCCTCATTCCCGTGCCGGAGGGCGTCGCGCCTAATGCCTGGCAGCTGCTGGCGCTGTTTATCGGCACCATCATCGCCATTATCGGCAAGGCGATGCCGATCGGCGCAGTTTCGGTGATCGCCATCGCCCTGGTGGCGGTGACCGGCGTCACCAATCCCGGCAAGCCGGGCGCCGCGCTGGACGACGCGCTCAGCGGCTTTTCCAACCAGCTGATCTGGCTGATCGGCTTTTCGATCATGATCTCCCTCAGCCTGAATAAAACCGGGCTGGGCGCGCGCATAGGCTATTACTTTATTTCGCTGTTCGGCAAAAAAACGCTGGGCATCGCCTATGCGCTGACGCTGGCGGAAACCACGCTGGCGCCGGTGACGCCGAGCAACACCGCGCGCGGCGGCGGCATCATTCACCCGATCATGAAGTCGATCGCCGACAGCTTCGGCTCCAAACCCGAGCTCAATACCTCCGGCAAAATCGGCCGCTACCTGTCGCTGGTGAACTACAACATCAACCCGGTCACCTCGGCGATGTTTATCACCGCTACCGCGCCTAACCCGCTGATTGTCAGCCTGATCGCCAAAGGCACACACGGCAGCTTCGAGCTGTCCTGGTCGATGTGGGCAGTCGCCGCTCTGGTGCCGGGGCTGTGCTCGCTGATCGTGATGCCGCTGGTCATCTATCTGCTGTATCCGCCGGAGGTGAAAAGTACCCCGGACGCGCCGCGCTTCGCGCGCGAAAAACTGCAGGCGCTGGGGCCGGTAACGCTGCCGGAGAAAATCACCCTCGGGGTGTTCGCGCTGTTGCTGGTGCTGTGGGCCGGCATCCCGGCGATGATCTTCGGCCCGGCGCTGGCGGTCAATCCCACCACCGCGGCGCTGATCGGCCTGGCGGTGCTGCTGGCCACCGGAGTGCTGAGCTGGGAGGATGTGCTCAAGCATAAAGGTGCCTGGGACACCGTGGTGTGGTTCTCGGCGCTGGTGATGATGGCCAGCTTCCTTGGCAAACTGGGGCTGATCGGCTGGCTGTCGCAAACCGTGGGCAACGGCATCGACCATATGGGCATGAGCTGGGTGGGCGGCACGATCTTGCTGACTCTCATCTATTTGTATTCGCACTATTTCTTCGCCAGCACCACCGCGCACGTGACGGCGATGTTCGCCGCTTTCTTCGCCGCCGGCATCGCGCTCGGCGCGCCACCGGCGCTGCTGGGCCTGATCCTGGCGTTCTCTTCCTCGCTGATGATGTCGCTGACGCATTACGGCACCGGCACCGCGCCGATCGTCTTCGGCTCCGGCTACGTGACGCTGGGGGAATGGTGGAAAGCGGGATGGGTGATGAGCGTGGTTAACTTGCTGATCTGGATAGTGATCGGCGGAGCATGGTGGAAGCTGCTGGGCTACTGGTGAGGAAAAAAACTCACCCGCCGGGCGGCGGGTGAAGGGGATTAATTCAAAAACGCCGGCTGCTGCGCTTCGTAGCGGGAGATGTCCGCTTCGTGCTGCAGCGTCAGGCCGATGCTGTCCAGCCCGTTGATCATGCAGTGGCGGCGGAAGCTGTCGATTTCGAACGGATAGCTTTTGCCGCCGGCGTTGACCGTCTGGTTCTCCAGATCCACCACGAACTCCGTTCCCTCGTTGGCGTCCACCAGCTTGAACAGCTCATCCACCTGCTGTTCGCTCAGCGTCACCGGCAACAGCTGGTTGTTGAACGAGTTGCCGTAAAAGATATCGGCGAAGCTCGGCGCGATCACCACTTTGAATCCGTAATCGGTCAGCGCCCAGGGCGCGTGTTCGCGCGAGGAGCCGCAGCCGAAGTTCTCGCGCGCCAACAGGATGCTGGCGCCTTTATAGCGCGGTTTGTTCAGCACGAATTCCGGGTTCGGCTGCTGGCCGGCGTCGTCGAGGAAGCGCCAGTCGTTGAACAGGTGCTGGCCGAAGCCGGTGCGGGTGACCTTCTGTAAAAACTGCTTGGGAATAATGGCGTCGGTGTCGACGTTGGCCGCATCCAAAGGCACCACTAAGCCGGTATGTTGAGTAAATTTAGCCACGTTAGCCCCTTAGTGAATATCACGGATGTCGGCGAAGTGACCGGCAACGGCGGCCGCGGCGGCCATCGCCGGGCTGACCAGGTGGGTGCGCCCACCGCGGCCCTGACGCCCTTCGAAGTTACGGTTGCTGGTGGACGCGCAGCGTTCGCCCGGATTCAGGCGATCGTTGTTCATCGCCAGACACATCGAGCAGCCCGGCAAACGCCATTCGAAACCGGCTTCGATAAAGATTTTGTCCAACCCTTCGGCTTCCGCCTGGGCCTTCACCGGGCCGGAGCCCGGCACCACGATGGCCTGCACGCCGCTGGCGACCTTGCGCCCCTTGGCGATCGCCGCCGCCGCGCGCAGATCTTCGATACGCGAGTTGGTGCAGGAGCCGATGAACACTTTGTCGATCGGCACGTCGGTCAATTTGATGCCCGGTTTCAAGTCCATGTAGGCCAAGGCTTTTTCCGCGGAGGCGCGCTCGACCGGATCGCTGAACGATTCCGGCGCCGGGATCGCCTGATTGACGGCGATCACCTGGCCGGGGTTGGTGCCCCAGGTGACCTGCGGCGCGATTTCTTCGGCGCGCAGCGTCACCACGGTATCGAATTGGGCTTCGGCATCGGACTTCAGCGTGCGCCAATAGGCGACCGCCTGCTCCCAGTTTTCTCCGGTTGGCGCGAACTGACGCCCCTTCAGGTAGGCGAAGGTGGTGTCGTCCGGCGCGACCAACCCGGCTTTGGCGCCCATTTCGATCGCCATGTTGCACAGGGTCATGCGGCCTTCCATGCTCAACGCTTCGATCGCCTTGCCGCAGAACTCCACCACGTGGCCGGTGCCGCCGGCGCTGCCGGTTTTGCCGATCACCGCCAGCACGATGTCTTTGGCGGTAATACCCTCGGCGGCGTCGCCGGTGACTTCAATCTTCATGGTCTTGGCGCGGCCCTGCTTCAGGGTCTGGGTCGCCAGCACGTGTTCCACTTCGGAGGTGCCGATGCCGAACGCCAGCGAGCCGAAAGCGCCGTGGGTGGCGGTGTGCGAGTCGCCGCAAACGATGGTCATGCCCGGCAGCGTCATGCCTTGCTCAGGCCCGATCACGTGCACGATGCCCTGGAACGGGTGGTTCAGGTCATACAGCGAAACGCCGAATTCCGCGCAGTTCTTGATCAGCTCCTGCATCTGGATGCGCGCCATCTCGCCGCTGGCGTTGATGTCTTTGGTCTGGGTCGACACGTTGTGATCCATGGTGGCGAAGGTTTTGCCGGGCTGGCGCACCTTGCGGCCCATGGCGCGCAGGCCGTCGAACGCCTGCGGCGAAGTGACTTCGTGCACCAGGTGACGGTCGATATACAGCAACGGCGTTTCGTTCGGCGCTTCGTGCACTACGTGGGCGTCGTACAGCTTCTGGTATAAGGTCTTGGCCATGTTATGCCCCCTGAGCTACAAAGCGAGCGATGATGTCGCCCATTTCATCGGTGCTGACGGCTTTGCCGTCACCGGCCAGATCGGCGGTGCGGTAGCCCTGTTCCAACGCCTGGTTGATGGCGCGCTCCACGGCGTCGGCCGCTTCATCGGCGCCCAGGCTGTAACGCAGCAGCAGGGTGGCGGACAGGATCTGCGCAATCGGGTTGGCAATGCCTTTGCCGGCAATATCCGGCGCGGAACCGCCCGCCGGTTCGTACAGGCCGAAGCCTTGCTCGTTCAGGCTGGCGGACGGCAACATGCCCATCGAGCCGGTGATCATCGCGCACTCGTCGGACAGAATGTCGCCGAACAGGTTGGAGCACAGCAGCACGTCGAACTGGGACGGATCCTTGATCAGCTGCATGGTAGCGTTGTCGATATACATGTGCGACAGCGACACGTCCGGGTAATCCTTGGCGACCTGATTGACCACTTCACGCCACAGGATGGAGCTTTGCAGCACGTTGGCCTTGTCGATCGACGTCACCTTGTGGCGGCGCTTGCGGGCGGATTCGAAGGCGATGCGCGCGATGCGTTCAATCTCGAAACGGTGATACACCTCGGTATCGAAAGCGCGCTCCTGCATGCCCTGGCCTTCGCGGCCCTTCGGCTGGCCGAAGTAGATGCCGCCGGTCAGTTCGCGCACGCACAGAATGTCGAAGCCGCGGGCGGCGATGTCGGCGCGCAGCGGGCAGAATGCCTCCAGCCCTTGATACAGGCGTGCCGGGCGCAGGTTGCTGAACAGCTTGAAGTGCTTGCGCAGCGGCAACAGCGCGCCGCGTTCCGGCTGCTCGGCCGGCGGCAGGTGTTCCCATTTCGGGCCGCCTACCGAACCGAACAGGATGGCGTCGGCCTGCTCGCAGCCGGCGACGGTCGCCGGCGGCAGCGGGCTGCCGTGGCGATCGATGGCGATGCCGCCGACGTCGTATTCGGCAGTGGTGATGCGAATGTCAAAGCGTTGACGCACCGCGTCCAACACTTTGCGCGCCTGAGCCATTACTTCCGGGCCGATGCCGTCTCCGGGCAAGACGGCAATGTGATAAGTCTTCGTCATGTTCACACCGTTTCCTGATTATTTTGATGTTTGTTTTGCTGCAGGCGCTGCTTTTCTTTTTCTACCTGCTGTGAGCGCCAAATATTGTTCAACACGTGCACCATCGCCTTGGCGGAAGATTCGACGATGTCGGTCGCCAGACCCACGCCGTGGAAGCGGCGGCCGTTGTAAGAGACCACGATATCCACCTGGCCCAGCGCGTCGCGGCCATGGCCCTTGGCGGTCAACTGGTACTTCACCAGCTCGATCGGGTAGTCGGTGATGCGATTGATTGCCTGATAAACCGCATCGACCGGGCCATTGCCGGTGGCGGCCTCGGCTTTCTCTTCGCCGCCGCAGATCAGTTTCACCGAGGCGGTGGCCATGATGCTGCTGCCGGACTGTACGCTGAAGTAGCCCAGGCTGAAGTGCTCCGGCTCTTCCTGCTGTTTGTTGATGAAGGCCAGCGCCTCCAGGTCATAGTCGAACACCTGGCCCTTCTTGTCGGCCAGCTTCAGGAAGGCGGCGTACAGGGTATCCAGGTTATAGTCCTGCTCCTGGTAGCCCATCTCTTCCATGCGGTGTTTCACCGCCGCCCGGCCGGAGCGGGAGGTCAGGTTCAACTGCACGTCCTTCAGGCCGATCGACTGCGGGGTCATGATTTCGTAGTTTTCGCGGTTTTTCAGCACGCCGTCCTGGTGAATGCCGGAGGAGTGGGCGAAGGCGTTGGAGCCGACGATCGCCTTGTTGGCCGGGATCGGCATGTTGCACAGCTGGCTGACGATCTGGCTGGTACGGAAGATTTCCTGATGATTGATGTTGGTGTGCACGTTCATGATGTCCTGGCGCACCTTAATCGCCATGATCACCTCTTCCAGCGAACAGTTGCCGGCGCGCTCACCGATGCCGTTCAGGGTGCCTTCAACCTGACGGGCGCCGGCCTGAACCGCGGCGATGGAGTTGCCGACCGCCATGCCCAAATCGTCGTGGCAGTGCACGGAAATGATGGCTTTGTCGATGTTTGGCACGCGGTCATACAAGGTGGTGATGATGCCGCCGAACTGGTTCGGCGTGGTGTAACCGACGGTGTCCGGAATATTGATGGTGGTGGCGCCGGCGTTGATGGCGGCTTCGACCACGCGGCACAGATTGTCGATCGGCGTGCGGCCGGCGTCTTCACAGGAGAACTCTACGTCGTCAGTGTAGTTGCGGGCGCGTTTGACCGAGCGCACCGCCATCTCCAACACTTCGTCGAACGAGCGTTTCAGCTTCGATTCGATGTGCAGGGTCGAGGTGGCCAGGAATACGTGGATGCGGAACGCTTCGGCGACGCGCAGCGCTTCGGCGGCCACGTCGATGTCTTTGTCTACGCAGCGGGCCAGGCCGCAGACGCGGCTGTTCTTGATCTGGCGCGCGATGGTTTGCACCGATTCGAAGTCGCCCGGCGAGGAGACCGGGAAGCCGACCTCCATCACGTCGACGCCCATTCTCTCCAGCGCCAGCGCAATCTGAATCTTCTCTTTTACGCTCAGGCTGGCCTGCAATGCCTGTTCGCCATCACGCAGCGTGGTATCGAAAATAATGACTTGTTGGCTCATCGGTGCATTCCTTATCGTGTTGATTTCACGCTAAGCGGGCAAAAAAAAACCCGCGCAGTAGCGCGGGTTTCTTATGGGTGATCGGCTGAGTCAGCTCCGAACTTCGTCCACAGGCATACCGCGCAAACAAGATGCGTTAAGTAGTAGGCCTAGTAGACGGTGAGTACGGATCATAAGGGTTCAGCTTCTCTTAAATGGGGTGTCTGCCTAATTTGATACGTGATTGCCCTGGCGATGTCAACACCTGATTGAATGCGGGGACAATGCATCGGCGAATCGGCCGAACAGAGGATCATGCGGCAAAAAAGCGACGCCCTAGAGAAAAAACGGGGCCAGTTTGCGTGCTGCTTAGCATAAACGAATCGAATATATACTGCGCTAATTGCTTCTGGATTTCGTTGCGTTAAGATTTGTGATGAAAAAATAAGAGGAATTAATCACGGGGGGCAATAAAATAACATTTTTAATACAAATGATTTAAATTGAATTCATATGATTAATCGATTGTTTTAGTCATAATATAACAAAATAATGCGTTTTTACACAAAGTGAGCGGTGTTTTTAGATGGTTTGATTGCTTATGATGTGTTTCTATAGTTTGTCTCATACTGTGCGGTTAGGTTGTTTAATTGTCTTAATCATTGTTGATACCTAATTATTAGTACCACCCAGGTGGCATTCTTCCCGCTGACGGGAGATGCTTCTGACATGTATTCCACATACGACTTATATCGTGACGATAACACGAGGTTTTTTATCGGCTGATGGCGGTAATGGCAGGATTTGTCGTGCAAAGATAAGACAATGCGGCGTTTCATTGTTTGTCGAGCATAAGGATTAGATTATCTACACAGGATTTAGTGGAGTGAAATATGGCTGAATATGATTCAGAAATCGCCATGGTCAAAGAGCCGGCGGACATTCATTTGCGCAGCGTCGATCTTAATTTGCTGACGGTGTTTGACGCCGTGATGCAAATGCAAAATATTACGCGAGCCGCTAATTCGTTAGGGATGTCGCAGCCGGCGGTGAGCAACGCGGTGGCGCGCCTGAAGGTGATGTTCAACGATGAGCTTTTCGTGCGCTGTGGGCGCGGGATCCAGCCCACCATGCGGGCCAGGCAGCTTTTTGGGCCGGTGCGGCAAGCGCTGCAGCTGGTGCAAAATGAGTTGCCGGGCGCCGAGTTCGAACCGCTGACCAGCACGCGAGCGTTCTCCCTGTCGCTGTGCAGCCCGCTCGATTTGCGTCTGGGCGCCGGGATAATCAATCACGTCAAACAGATCGCGCCGCAGCTTAACCTGCAAATAAAGTCGTACATCAACAATAATATTGAGCATCAATTGCGTTATCAGGACGTCGAGTTTGTCATCGGCTACAGCCGTTTCGAATCGGCGGAGTTTCGCAGCCTGGCGATGTTCGACGACGAATTAGTGCTGGCGGTTGCGCAGGCGCATCCGAGAATAGGCGAGGAGGTGACGCCGGAGCACATGCTGGCCGAGCAGCACGCTGCGGTTTCCCTGGAGAGTTTTGGATCGTTCAGTAAACCTTTTTATTTAGAGGAGCCGATGCTGCGCGCCGTGACGCAACAGTGCACGGATCTCTACAGCGTGTTGAATATGGTGTCGCAAACGGAAATGGTGGCGATTGCGCCCGCTTGGTTGGTGCGACAGCAGACGGAAGCGTTGAAAATAAAGGCGGTTCCTTTATGTGGCAACGAGAATAAAGCCACCTGCTATCTCTCCTGGCATGAATCCTCCGAGCGGGATAAAGGCCACCAGTGGATGAAATCCGTCCTGATTGAGGCAGGTAACCCAAAGTAAAGCGATAAAGAATGGGAGCCACATAAAGATAATATTCAACTGAGCGTTTTTTTCTCATGATAAAAACTAAGAACTATCTGTGTTTTTATTAAGATGTTTCTTGGTTTTACGGCGATAAAATAACTTATTTTCAGAGTGAGTTTGTTCGTTCAGCAAAAATAATTAATATAAATTAATATTCTGATTTTTACTTTCCGGCTGGTATTTTAAACTAACTCGATGCGGCGGCCCGGATGGGCCGCGTTTTATTGCCATCAGCAAACCTTTTCCTCCCCGTTTTGTCCAACCAATGAAAGTGCGGAAGCCGGACTGAGTTTTGGCTCACACTTCTACGCTGAAATCGCTTTTCCCCCTGTCTGAGACTAGGTAGACTGCGCAGAAAAAAGTAAACACGTGTAAGCTGAGATGAGGGCCGTAAGGCGTCGTTCCGGCTTAACTGTTTGATTCATTTCAGGCTTAGAGCACTATGATCACTAATCTGCTGCAATACCATTTGATCCATCGTATACAGCATCAAATCATCCACCGCGCCGATCGCACAGCTTTTCGCCAATGGTCGCCCAACGGCGAGTTGCAGCTGACCTGGGGAGCGGCCGCCACTCGTATTGACCGCATTGCCGCCGGGCTGCTGGGGCTGGGCGTCGAAGTACAAGAACGCATCGGTATTTTCGCCAATAACACGATGGCCTGGGCGTTGACCGATCTCGCTATCCTTCACCTGCGCGGCATCAGCGTTCCGCTTTATTCCACCAACACGCCGGCACAGGCGGCGTTCGTCACCAACGACGCCGACATCCGTATACTGTTCGTCGGCGAGCAGGCGCAGCTTGACGCCGCCATCGCGCTGCGCGGCGTCTGCCCGCAGCTGCGCCATATTGTTGTCTTCGACGAGGGGGCCGATCTGCGCGGCTGCGAGATCGCACAGCATCTGAGCGCCTTCGAGCGCGCTGCCGATCCGGCGGCTTTTGCCGCTCAACGCCAGCAGCGTATTGAAGAGTGCGACCTGCAGGATCTCTTCACCCTGATCTATACCTCGGGCACTACCGGCGAGCCGAAAGGGGTGATGCTGGACTACCGCAACCTGGCGGCGCAGCTCTACCTGCATGATGAAAGGCTGACGGTCGGCGAAGAAGATGTGTCGCTCAGCTTCCTGCCGCTGTCGCACGTTTTTGAGCGGGCCTGGAGCTTCTTTGTGATGCATTCCGGCGCGCAGAACGTTTTCCTGCCGAACACCGACTGGGTGCGGGAAGCGATGGGGCAGGTCCGCCCGACGCTGATGTGTGCGGTGCCGCGTTTCTACGAGAAGATTTTCAGCGCGGTGCACGAAAAAGTGGCGCGCGCCCCTTGGCTGCGCCGTGCGTTGTTCCACTGGGCGATCGTCTGCGGCGAGCGCAAATTCCTGCAGGAGCGTGCCGGCAAACCGTTGGGCAAAGTGTTCGACTTCACCCACCGCTGGGCCGATAAGCTGGTGTTGAGCAAGCTGCGCGGTATCCTCGGCGGCCGGGTGCGCTTTTTGCCGGCGGCGGGCGCCAAGCTGGACGACAATGTGATCCTGTTTTTCCAGGCGATGGGCGTCAACATCAAGTACGGTTACGGCATGACCGAAACCTGTGCGACCGTCTCCTGCTGGGAAGAGGGGCATTTCCGCTTCGGCTCCATCGGCAAACCGCTGCCGGAGGTCGAGGTGCGCATTGGCGAGGAAAATGAAATCCAGGTGCGCGGGCCGATCGTGATGCGCGGCTATTTCAACAAACCTTTGGAAACCGCCGCGACCTTTACCGAGGACGGCTGGCTGAAAACCGGCGACGCCGGGGCGATCGATGAAGAGGGCAACCTGTTCATCACCGAACGCCTGAAGGATTTGATGAAAACCTCCGGCGGCAAATATATCGCGCCGCAGATGCTGGAAGGCACGCTGGCGCAGGATCGCTTTATCGAGCAGGTGGCGATCATCGCCGATGCGCGTAAATTCGTTTCCGCGCTGATCGTGCCGTGCTTTGAGTCGTTGGAAGAGTACGCGAAGTCAGTGAACCTGAAATACCAAGATCGCCTGGAACTGCTGCGCAACGGCGAAATCCTCGAGATGTTCGAAAAGCGCCTGCGCGAGATGCAAAAGGAGCTGGCGCGCTTCGAACAGGTGAAGAAGTTCACGCTGCTGCCGGCGGCCTTTTCGATGGAGCTGGGGGAGTTGACGCCAACGCTGAAGCTGCGCCGTAAAGTGATCCTGCAGCGCTATCAGCGTGAAATCGACTCGATGTACCAGGAACAGGCCTGACGCTGCCGCCGGGCCATGCACCCGGCCAAAAAAGCGGCATATCCTTCACCTGATTTAGTTCTGTAATTTCCCCCCTGTTCGAAACAATGCCTAGCCTGACAACCTCGAGGCTAGCGCATTGTTTTTATAAAGCCGCGATCTCCAGCCGCTTGGCAATAACCCCGCTACCGTTAAGCCATTTTGCCGTTTGCCTGCCCCATATTCTGACGTTATGTTAATTCGATAGCGACAACCCATAAAAACTTTGGGGCATTGCCCCGCAGCAGGCGCTACGTTCCGGCGCCAGAGAAGAATAAGCAAGCCTGGAGGCAAACCCATGGAGATGTTGTCAGGAGCCGAGATGGTCGTCCGATCGTTGATCGATCAGGGCGTTAAGCATGTATTCGGCTACCCCGGCGGGGCGGTGCTCGATATCTACGACGCCCTGCATACGGTAGGAGGGATCGATCATATTCTGGTGCGCCACGAGCAGGGGGCGGTGCACATGGCCGACGGCTACGCGCGCGCCACCGGTGAAGTGGGCGTGGTGCTGGTGACCTCCGGCCCCGGCGCCACCAACGCCATTACCGGCATCGCTACCGCCTATATGGACTCGATCCCGATGGTGGTGCTGTCGGGGCAGGTGCCCAGCTCGCTGATCGGCTACGACGCCTTCCAGGAGTGCGATATGGTGGGGATTTCTCGCCCGGTGGTGAAGCACAGCTTCCTGGTAAAACGCACCGAAGACATCCCGGCGGTGTTGAAGAAGGCGTTCTACCTGGCTTCCAGCGGCCGCCCCGGCCCGGTGGTGATCGATCTGCCGAAAGATATCGTCGGCCCGGCGGTGCGGATGCCTTATGCCTACCCGCAGGACGTGAGCATGCGTTCTTATAACCCGACGGTGCAGGGCCACCGCGGGCAGATCAAACGCGCGTTACAAACCATTCTGGCGGCCAAAAAGCCGGTGATGTACGTCGGCGGCGGCGCGATCAACGCCGGTTGCGAGGCCGAACTGTTGGCGTTGGCGGAGCAGCTGAACCTGCCGGTGACCAGCAGCCTGATGGGATTGGGCGCTTTCCCCGGCACCCATCGCCAGAGCGTCGGCATGCTCGGCATGCACGGCACCTATGAAGCCAACAAAACCATGCACCATGCCGACGTGATCTTCGCCGTCGGTGTGCGCTTCGACGATCGCACCACCAATAACCTCGCTAAATACTGCCCGGACGCCACCGTGCTGCACATCGATATCGATCCGACTTCGATCTCCAAAACGGTGGACGCCGATATTCCGATCGTCGGCGATGCCAGGCAGGTGTTGGTTCAGATGCTGGAGCTGCTGGCGCAGGACGAGAAAGCGCAGGATCACGACGCGCTGCGCGATTGGTGGCAGTCTATCGAGCAGTGGCGTGCCCGCGACTGCCTGGGTTACGACAAGCACAGCGGCACCATCAAGCCGCAGGCGGTGATCGAAACCCTGCATCGACTGACCAAAGGCGACGCCTATGTCACCTCGGACGTGGGCCAGCACCAGATGTTCGCCGCGCTCTATTATCCATTCGACAAACCGCGCCGCTGGATCAACTCCGGCGGCCTCGGCACCATGGGCTTCGGTTTGCCGGCGGCATTGGGCGTCAAGCTGGCGCTGCCTGAGGAAACCGTGGTGTGCGTGACCGGCGATGGCAGCATTCAGATGAACATTCAGGAGCTGTCCACCGCGCTGCAATATAACCTGCCGGTGGTGGTGGTGAACCTCAACAACCGCTATCTGGGCATGGTGAAGCAGTGGCAGGACATGATTTATTCCGGCCGTCACTCGCAGTCCTACATGGATTCTCTGCCGGACTTCGTCAAGTTGGCCGAGGCTTACGGCCATGTCGGTATCGCCATCCGCACGCCGGATGAGCTGGAAAGCAAGCTGGCGCAGGCGCTGGCGGAAAAAGAGCGGCTGGTGTTCGTCGACGTGACCGTCGATGAAACCGAACATGTTTACCCGATGCAGATCCGCGGTGGAAGCATGGACGAAATGTGGCTTAGCAAAACGGAGAGGACCTGATCATGCGCCGTATTTTATCTGTCTTGCTGGAAAACGAATCCGGCGCTTTGTCGCGCGTGGTCGGGCTGTTTTCCCAGCGCGGTTATAACATCGAGAGCCTGACGGTGGCACCGACCGACGATCCGACGCTGTCGCGCATGACTATCCAGACCGTCGGCGACGAGAAAGTGCTGGAGCAGATTGAGAAACAGCTGCACAAGCTGGTGGATGTGCTGCGCGTCAGCGAGCTGGTGCAGGGCGCTCACGTCGAGCGCGAGATCATGCTGGTGAAGCTGCAGGCCAGCGGCTACGGCCGTGAAGAGGTGAAGCGCTGCGCCGACATTTTCCGCGGCCAGATCGTCGATGTGACGGCGACGCTGTACACGGTACAGCTGGCCGGCACCAGCGACAAGCTCGACGCCTTCCTGAGCGCAGTGCGTGAAGTGGCGGAGATCGTGGAAGTGGCCCGTTCCGGCGTGGTTGGCGTGTCGCGCGGCGACAAAATCATGCGCTGAGCGCGGTCTGGCGGCGAATAATCGGGGGCGCGGCGTGGCTGCGCCCTTTGTTTTTCGGTATTTTTTGCCCGATTGCTGGCACCTTTCGGCAAAAGCGGTTGCTAGGCAGTGTTTTCTGCTGTTAGATCGCAGAGGCTGGATTGAATAACCGTACGGGATGTCATGGTTAATCCGAGCACAGCCTTCACTTCTATTTTCAGCGTCATTAAGGGGTTAATGTGAAACTGGATGAAATCGCGCGTCTCGCGGGCGTTTCGCGCACGACGGCCAGTTACGTCATCAACGGCAAGGCGAAGCAGTATCGTGTCAGCGATAAAACCGTCGAGAAAGTGATGGCCGTGGTCAGGGAGCATAACTATCACCCGAATGCCGTCGCGGCGGGGCTGCGCGCCGGGCGTACCCGTTCTATCGGTCTGGTGATCCCGGATCTGGAAAATACCAGCTATACCCGCATCGCCAACTACCTGGAACGCCAGGCGCGCCAGCGTGGTTACCAATTGCTGATCGCCTGTTCCGAAGATCAGCCGGACAACGAAATGCGCTGTATCGAGCACCTGCTGCAGCGCCAGGTGGACGCCATCATCGTCTCCACCGCCTTGCCGCCGGAGCATCCTTTCTATCAACGCTGGGCCAACGATCCGCTGCCGATCATCGCGCTGGACCGCGCGCTGGATCGCGAGCATTTCATCAGCGTCGTCGGGGCCGATCAGGAAGACGCCTTTGCGCTGGCGCAGGAGCTGCGCACCTTCCCGGCTGAATCGGTGCTGTATCTGGGCGCCTTGCCGGAGCTTTCGGTGAGCTTCCTGCGTGAGCAGGGCTTCCGTCAGGCCTGGCAAGAAGATCCCCGCCACGTCGATTATCTGTACGCCAACAGCTATGAACGTGAAGCCGCCGGCGCGCTGTTTGCCGAATGGCTGAAAACGCACCCGATGCCGCAGGCGCTGTTCACCACCTCATTCTCGCTGTTGCAGGGCGTGATGGACGTGACGCTGAAGCAACGTGGCCGTTTGCCGACCGATCTGGCGATTGCCACCTTCGGCGACCATGAACTGTTGGATTTCCTCGAGTGCCCGGTGCTCGCGGTGGCGCAGCGCCATCGTGACGTAGCCGAACGCGTGCTGGAGCTGGTGTTGGCCAGCCTGGACGAACCGCGTAAACCCAAACCGGGGTTGACGCGTATCCGCCGCAATCTGTTCCGCCGCGGCAGCCTGAGCCGCAAATAGTCCGCTCTACAGGAGCCCGCTATGTCGGGCTCCTGGTTTAGACGTAGCCCACCACCCGGAACAGCCGCCGGCAATATTCCAGGAAATAGCCATACACCACGCCCATCGCCATGGAGACCAGCGCATTGCTGGTGACCGCCGCCAGCATTTGTTGACCGTCGGCGCCTACGCTCCACAGAATGGCGGCATAAACCGGCGATTGGAAGCTGACGTAGGCCAGCAGGTCGGCGAGGTTGCGCAGCACGAACTGGCCGCGTGGACAGCGGCGCGCCGTGCGGATAAACAGATCGCGATAGCGACCGTAAGGCCAGGCGATCAGGATGTTGACCGGGATCGACAGCAGGCGCGAAGAGAGGGATTGCTGGAAGCTCATGCCGGAGATCAACACTTCTATCGCCATGCCGGCGATAAAGCAGTACACCACCAGTGCGAACGTATCGGCAGCGGCGCTACGCCAGTGAGCGGCGGGCGAAAGCATGTGTTATCTCCATTTGGTTAAAATTCTGTTAATTTATTAATTGTTGGCTGTTAAAGCTGCTTTTTTGCTTTTTATATAGTGTACTAATCTGCATTGTGTTTTTTAACTAGATTTATATTTTTATTTTTAACATTTGTTCGGTTTTTGTCCCGCAGAACCGGGCGATAGGAGAGGGTAGAGAGATTAAAATCGGCAATTTAAAATAAATTCATTAAAAACATACGGTTGCGATTTTGGGCGTCGAATGGGGATTTTTTCCGGCAAAAATTGTGGAAATAAAGGTGTAAGAAAATGAAACCATAATTGTAAACAGGTATTTTGGGAATAATCTTACCAAATTGATTTAAATCGAAATTACTTCTGCTCGTAATATCCGAACCATTTATTTTTATCGCGGCCGCATCACGGCCGTGCAAATTGAAGTAAAATAGCGCCCGGTTTTACGGTGAATAACGATTGAGCGTTATTAACTCAAGGAGTTATGGCCTTATTCCGCGATCGGTTCGCCCAACGCCGAGCCTTGGCGGGCGCGGCTCGCCAGCGGTTACCGCACTGAGATTGCCGAGCTGAAAAATGAGACATGGCTTGCAGAAGGAAGTAATGAGTTAATTAATCGCCAGTTCGTCAGGTTTTTAATCAGATTCTTTCCGCTTAGAAAATTCTCTCCGTTTATCATGGTGTTAATTTTTAATCGTCGAATAATCAGAGTTTCTTTCGCGAGTCAGCTCCCAAAATGACCAGAGAAATATTGCCAAAGCGCTGGCGCTCTGGCTTGACAAGGTTTTCATACCCTCCGTAAACTCCATTGTGTGGGAATTTGTGGGGTAAAGTGGTGAAAACGGTCACTAAGGGGTAGCTCAGGAATGTTCCGTGGAGCGACGATGGTCAACCTCGACAGCAAAGGGCGGCTTGCCGTACCTACCCGATATCGGGAATTGCTCAACGAGGAATCGCAAGGCCAAATGGTCTGTACCATTGACCTCCATCAGCCCTGCCTGCTGCTTTATCCTTTGCCCGAATGGGAAATTATTGAACAAAAATTATCACGTCTGTCGAGCATGAATCCCGCCGAGCGCCGCGTTCAGCGCCTGCTGCTGGGGCATGCCAGTGAGTGTCAGATGGATAGTGCCGGTCGTTTGCTGTTAGCCAATACGCTGCGGCAACACGCCGGGCTCACGAAAGAAGTGATGCTGGTCGGTCAGTTCAACAAGTTTGAACTGTGGGATGAACAGACCTGGTATCAACAAGTCAAGGATGATATTGACGCTGAACAGTCGACTCAGGAACCGTTGTCTGAGCGGCTACAGGACTTGTCGCTATAAGCATGTTGGAAAACTATAAACACACCACCGTCCTGCTGGACGAAGCCGTCAACGGCCTCAACATCCGCAGCAACGGCATATATATCGACGGTACTTTTGGTCGCGGTGGCCATTCTCGTCTGATTCTGTCCCAGCTGGGGCCGGAAGGGCGCTTGCTGGCGATTGACCGTGACCCTCAGGCGATTGCAGCCGCCAAATCTATTGAAGATCCTCGTTTTACCATCGTACACGGCCCATTCTCCGAGTTGTCGCACTACGTGCGGGAACGTGAATTGGTGGGCAAGATCGACGGCGTTCTGCTCGATCTGGGCGTTTCTTCGCCGCAGCTTGACGACGCAGAGCGCGGATTCTCCTTTATGCGCGACGGTCCGCTGGACATGCGCATGGATCCGTCCACCGGCCTGTCCGCCGCAGAGTGGCTGATGAAGGCCGAAGCGGACGACATCGCTTGGGTGCTGAAAACCTTTGGCGAAGAGCGTTTCGCCAAGCGCATCGCACGCGCCATCGTGGAAAGAAACCGCGTGGAGCCGATGACGCGCACCAAAGAGTTGGCGGATCTGATTGCCGATGCCAGTCCGTTCCGTGAAAAGCACAAGCATCCGGCGACGCGCAGCTTCCAGGCGATTCGTATCTATATCAACAGCGAGCTGGAAGAGATCGAGCGTGCGCTCGACGGCGCGCTGGAAGTGCTGGCCCCACAGGGCCGTTTGTCGATCATCAGCTTCCACTCGCTGGAAGACCGCATCGTCAAACGCTTTATGCGTCACCATAGCCGCGGCGCCCAGGTGCCGGCGGGCATTCCGTTGACCGAAGAGCAACTGCGCAGCATGGGCGGGCGAACGCTGAAAGCGCTGGGCAAAATGATGCCTTCGGAAGCGGAAGTGGCGGACAACCCGCGTGCGCGCAGCTCGGTGCTGCGTATTGCTGAGAGGATGCCCGCGTGATCGGCAACGAACGCCACGGTTTGGTCGGGGTTATTGGCGGCGACCTGCTGCGCAACGCCAAGATCCCCATGATTTTACTGATTGCGTCACTGGTCTCCGCGATTTTCGTGGTGACCACCGCGCACCGCACCCGCCTGCTGACCGCCGAGCGCGAACAGCTGGTTCTGGAGCGCGATGCGCTGGATATCGAGTGGCGCAACCTGATTTTAGAAGAGAACGCCCTCGGCGATCACAGCCGGGTTGAACGTATCGCGACAGAAAAACTGCAGATGCAACACGTTGATCCATCGCAGGAAAATATCATCGTTAAACAATGAATGGTTTAACCGGAATAATGACACGGAGTAGAAAGGAAACGCATGAAAGCAGCGCGCCCCGGTAAGTTGAGACGCCAGGAAGATCAGGCCAGCTTTGTCAGCTGGCGTTTTGCGTTGCTGTGCGGCTGCATTTTGCTGGCGATGGTTGGCCTGATGCTGCGCGTCGCGTACCTGCAGGTCATCAACCCCGATCGTCTGGTGAAAGAAGGCGACATGCGTTCGCTGCGCGTGCAGGAAGTGCCGACCGCGCGCGGCATGATCAGCGATCGCGCCGGCCGTCCGTTGGCGGTCAGCGTGCCGGTCAATGCGGTGTGGGCGGATCCGAAAGAGCTGAACGAGCGCGGCGGTATCACGCTGGACAGCCGTTGGAAAGCGCTTTCTGATGCGCTGAACATCCCGCTGGACCAACTCTCCAACCGCATCAACGCCAACCCGAAAGGGCGCTTCGTTTATCTGGCGCGCCAGGTGAACCCGGCGATCGGCGACTACATCCACAAGCTCAAGCTGCCGGGGATCTACCTGCGGCAGGAGTCGCGCCGGTACTACCCGGCGGGACAGGTGACGTCGCACATCATCGGCGTGACCAACATCGACGGACAAGGCATTGAAGGCGTCGAGAAGAGCTTCGACCGCTGGCTGACCGGGCAACCGGGCGAGAGAACGGTGCGTAAGGACCGCTTCGGCCGGGTGATCGAAGATATTTCCTCCGTCGACAGCCAGGCGGCGCACAACCTGGTGCTGAGCGTCGATGAACGCCTGCAGGCGCTGGTGTATCGCGAGCTGAACAACGCGGTGGCGTTCAACAAGGCCGAGTCGGGCACTGCGGTGCTGATCGACGTGAACACCGGCGAAGTGCTGGCGATGGCCAACAGCCCGTCTTACAACCCGAACAACATGGCCGGTACGCCGAAAGAGACCATGCGTAACCGCGCTATCACCGATATTTTTGAACCCGGTTCAACCGTGAAGCCGATGGTGGTGATGACCGCGCTGCAAAACGGCGTGGTGAGAGAAAACAGCGTGCTGAACACCATCCCGTACCGCATTCAGGGCCACGAGATCAAAGACGTGGCGCGGTACTCGGAGCTGTCATTGACCGGGATCTTGCAGAAGTCGAGTAACGTCGGTGTTTCAAAGCTGGCGTTAGCGATGCCGTCCTCAGCGTTAGTAGATACTTACTCTCGTTTTGGGCTGGGAAAAGCGACCAATTTGGGGCTGGTCGGAGAAAGCAGTGGCATATACCCAAAAAAACAACGGTGGTCTGACATAGAGAGGGCCACCTTCTCTTTCGGCTACGGGCTGATGGTAACTCCGTTACAGTTGGCGCGAGTCTATGCAACGATCGGCAGCCTGGGCGTGTATCGCCCATTGTCGATCACCAAGGTTGACCCTCCGGTCGCCGGCGAGCGCGTTTTCCCTGAACCTCTGGTGCGCACCGTGGTGCACATGATGGAAAGCGTGGCCCTGCCGGGCGGCGGCGGCGTGAAAGCCGCCATCAAGGGATACCGTATCGCCATCAAAACCGGTACCGCGAAAAAAGTGGGCCCGGACGGCAAATACGTCAACCGATACATCGCTTATACCGCCGGCGTCGCGCCGGCAAGTAACCCCCGTTTTGCCCTGGTGGTCGTCATCAATGACCCGCAGGGTGGGAAATACTATGGTGGCGCAATCTCCGCGCCGGTGTTCGGCGCCATCATGGGCGGCGTATTGCGCACCATGAACGTCGAGCCTGACGCGTTGCCTACCGGTGACAAAAGCGAATTAGTGATTAACAAGAAAGAGGGTTCAGGTGGCAGATCGTAATTTGCGCGACTTACTCGCCCCGTGGGTGCCGACGGCACCCGGGCGCGCGCTGCGGGAAATGACATTAGACAGCCGTGTGGCGGCTGCCGGGGATCTGTTTGTCGCCGTTGTCGGCCATCAAACGGATGGACGCCGCTATATTCCGCAGGCCATCGCGCAGGGCGTCGCCGCCGTGATCGCCGAAGCTGACGGTCAGGCCGAAGACGGCGCCATCGTTGAAATGCACGGCGTGCCGGTGATCTACCTGAGCCAACTGAACCAGCGCCTTTCCGCGCTGGCCGGGCGTTTTTACCACCAGCCGGGCGAGCGTCTGCGTTTGGTCGGCGTGACCGGCACCAACGGCAAAACCACCACTACGCAGCTGCTGGCGCAGTGGAGCCAACTGCTGGGCGAAACCAGCGCGGTGATGGGCACCGTCGGCAACGGCCTGCTGGGCCAGGTGTGCCCGACCGAGAATACCACCGGTTCTGCGGTGGATGTTCAACACGTATTAAACGAGCTGGCGGAACAAGGCGCGACCTTCGCCGCCATGGAAGTTTCTTCCCACGGTCTGGTGCAACACCGGGTGGCGGCGCTGCCGTTCGCCGCGGCGGTCTTCACCAACCTGAGCCGCGATCACCTGGATTACCACGGTGATATGGCCAATTACGAGGCGGCCAAATGGTCGCTGTTCGCCGCCCACAGCGTGGGGCAGGCGATCATCAACGCCGACGATGAAGTCGGTCAGCGCTGGCTGAGCAAGCTGCCGGATGCGGTGGCGGTGACGATGCAGGGCAACCTGCAGCCGGGCTGCCACGGCCGCTGGCTGAAAACCACGGCGATCGACTATCACGACAACGGCGCCACGGTTCGCTTCAGCTCCAGCTGGGGCGACGGCGAGATCGAAAGCCGCCTGATGGGCGCGTTCAACGTCAGCAACCTGCTGTTGGCCTTGGCGACGCTGCTGTCGCTGGGCTATCCGCTGGAGGCGCTGGTGGAAACCGGCAGCCGCCTGCAGCCGGTCTGCGGCCGCATGGAAGTGTTTAACGCGCCGGGCAAACCGACGGTAGTGGTGGATTACGCCCACACGCCGGATGCGCTGGAGAAAGCGCTGGAAGCCGCACGCCTGCACTGCCAGGGGCAGCTGTGGTGCGTGTTCGGCTGCGGCGGCGATCGCGACAAGGGCAAGCGCCCGCTGATGGGCGGCATCGCCGAACAGTTCGCCGATCGCGTGGTGATCACCGATGACAACCCGCGTACCGAAGAGCCGCGCGCGATTATCAACGATATCCTGACCGGATTGCTGGACGCCGGGCAGGCGCTGGTGATCCACGGCCGCGCCGAAGCGGTAACCAGCGCCATCATGCAGGCGCAGGAACAGGATGTGGTGTTGGTGGCGGGCAAAGGCCACGAAGATTACCAATTGGTAGGCAACCGCCGCCTGGATTACTCCGACCGCACGACGGTCGCCCGACTGCTGGGGGTGCTGGCATGATCCCTGTCTCTCTTCAGACACTGGCTGAGGTATTGAGCGCTGAGCTGATTGGCGCCGATTGCCAAATTGTCGAGGTGACGACAGACACCCGCAAGGTGACCGCCGGTTGCCTGTTTGTGGCGCTGAAAGGCGAGCGTTTCGACGCCCACGACTTCGCGGCGGATGCCGTAGCCGCAGGCGCCGGGGCGCTGCTGGTCAGTAAGCGCTTATTGGTGGACGTGCCGCAGCTGGTAGTGCAAGACACCCGTCTGGCGCTGGGGCAGCTTGGCGCCTGGGTGCGTCAGCAGGTGCCGGCGCGCGTGGTGGCGCTGACCGGTTCCTCGGGCAAGACCTCGGTGAAAGAAATGACCGCCGCCATTCTGCGCGAATGCGGCGAAGTGCTATATACCGCCGGCAACTTCAATAACGACATCGGCGTGCCGCTGACGTTGCTGCGTCTGGAACCGCAACATGATTTTGCCGTGATTGAGCTGGGCGCTAACCATATTGGCGAAATCGCTTACACCACCGCATTGACGCGGCCGCAGACCGCTTTGGTGAACAACCTGGCGGCGGCTCACCTGGAAGGCTTTGGCTCGCTGGCCGGCGTCGCCCAGGCGAAAGGTGAAATCTTTACCGGCCTGCCGGCCGACGGCGTGGCGATCATCAACGCCGATAACAACGACTGGCCGCACTGGCAGAGCATGCTGGGCGGCAAAACCGTCTGGCGCTTCTCGCCGCAGGCCGCCGCAGGCGTGGACTTCTTCGCGGACGACGTGCGGGTAAACGGCGCGGGCACGCAGTTCACGCTGCACAGCCCGTTCGGCACCGCCGAGATCGCGCTGCCGCTGCCGGGGCGCCACAACGTGGCCAATGCGCTGGCGGCGACGGCGCTGGCGATGTCGGTGGGCGCCACCCTCGAAGCGGTGCGTCAGGGGCTGAAACAGCTGCAGGCGGTGCCGGGGCGCCTGTTCCCGGTGGCGCTGGCCGAAGGCAAGCTGCTGCTGGACGACAGCTATAACGCCAACGTCGGGTCGATGACCGCGGCGGCGCAGGTGCTGGCAGAGATGCCGGGCTACCGCGTGATGGTGGTCGGCGATATGGCCGAGCTGGGTGCGGAAGCGGAAGAGTGTCACCGTCAGGTGGGCGAAGCCGCCCGTCTGGCCGGGGTCGACAAAGTGATCAGCGTCGGCGGTTTGAGCCGCGTGCTGAGCGAAGCCTCCGGCAACGGCGAACATTATCAGGACAAGACTGCAGTGATCGCGCGCGTGGCGGAATTACTGTCGGAACATGCGGTCATTACCGTGTTAATCAAAGGTTCACGTAGTGCCGCAATGGAGCAGGTAGTACGCGCGTTACAGGAGAAAGCACCATGTTAGTTTGGCTGGCCGAGCATTTGGTCAAGTATTACTCAGGCTTCAACGTCTTTTCTTATCTGACGTTCCGAGCCATTGTCAGCCTGCTGACCGCGCTGTTCCTGTCGCTGTGGATGGGCCCGCGGGTGATCAAGCGCCTGCAAGAAATGTCCTTCGGCCAGGTGGTGCGTAACGACGGCCCCGAGTCGCACTTCAGCAAGCGCGGCACGCCGACCATGGGCGGCATCATGATCCTGACCTCCATCACCATTTCGGTGCTGATGTGGGCTTACCCGTCCAACCCGTATGTCTGGTGCGTGCTGTTCGTGCTGGTGGGGTACGGCATCGTCGGTTTCGTCGACGACTACCGCAAGGTGGTGCGTAAGGACACCAAAGGGCTGATCGCCCGCTGGAAGTATTTCTGGCAGTCGGTGATTGCGCTGATTGTCGCATTCGCCATGTACGCCGTAGGAAAAGACACGCCAGCCACCGAGCTGGTTGTGCCGTTCTTTAAGGACGTGATGCCGCAGCTGGGCCTGCTGTATATCCTGCTGGCCTATTTCGTCATCGTCGGCACCAGCAACGCGGTCAACCTGACCGATGGCCTGGACGGCCTGGCGATCATGCCGACGGTATTCGTGGCGGCCGGCTTCGCGCTGGTGGCCTGGGCGACCGGTAACATGAACTTCGCCAACTACCTGCATATTCCGTATCTGCGTCATGCCGGTGAGCTGGTGATCGTGTGTACCGCCATCGTCGGCGCCGGCCTCGGGTTCCTGTGGTTCAACACTTACCCGGCCCAGGTGTTTATGGGCGACGTCGGTTCGTTGGCGCTGGGCGGCGCGCTGGGCACCATCGCGGTGCTGCTGCGTCAGGAGTTCTTGCTGGTGATCATGGGCGGCGTGTTCGTGGTGGAGACGCTGTCGGTGATCCTGCAGGTGGGATCGTTCAAGCTGCGCGGGCAACGCATTTTCCGCATGGCGCCGATTCACCACCACTATGAATTGAAAGGCTGGCCGGAGCCGCGCGTTATCGTGCGCTTCTGGATCATTTCACTGATGCTGGTGCTGATTGGCCTGGCAACGCTGAAGGTGCGTTAATCATGGCAGACTATCAGGGTAGAAAAGTCGTCATCATCGGGTTGGGCCTCACCGGCCTGTCCTGTGTCGATTTCTTCATGGCGCGCGGCGTGACGCCGCGCGTGATGGATACCCGTATCGCGCCGCCAGGGTTGGACAAACTGCCTGAAAGCGTGGAGCGCCATCTGGGCGATCTGAATCAGGACTGGCTGCTGGCGGCGGATCTGATCGTCGCCAGTCCGGGCGTCGCGCTGGCGACCCCGGCATTGAGCGCCGCGGCGGACGCCGGCGTGGAAATCGTCGGTGACGTCGAACTGTTCTGCCGTGAAGCGCAGGCGCCGATCGTGGCGATCACCGGCTCTAACGGTAAAAGCACCGTCACCACCCTGGTGGGCGAGATGGCGAAAGCCGCCGGTTGGGCGGTGGGCGTGGGCGGCAATATCGGCCTGCCGGCGCTGAGCCTGCTGCGCCAGGAATGCCAGCTTTACGTGCTGGAGTTGTCCAGCTTCCAGCTGGAAACGACGTATAGCCTGCGGGCGGCGGCGGCGACCATCCTGAACGTGACCGAAGATCATATGGATCGCTATCCGTTCGGCCTGCAGCAGTATCGCGGCGCCAAGCTGCGCGTGTATGAAAACGCCGCGGTGTGCGTGGTGAACGCCGACGATGCGCTGACCATGCCGGTGCGCGGCGCCGACGAGCGCTGCGTCAGCTTCGGCGCCGACGTGGGCGACTATCACCTGAACCGTCAGCAGGGGGAAACCTGGCTGCGGGTGCGCGGTGAGAAAGTGCTGAATACGCGCGAGATGAAACTGACCGGCCGCCACAATTACACCAACGCCCTGGCGGCGCTGGCGTTGGCGGATGCGGTCAATATTCCGCGCGCGTCCAGCCTGAAGGCGCTGACCACCTTCACCGGCCTGGCGCACCGCTTCCAGCTGGCTTGGGAGAACAACGGCGTGCGTTGGATCAACGATTCCAAAGCCACCAACGTCGGCAGCACCGAAGCGGCGCTGAACGGCCTGCAGGTAGACGGCACGCTGCATCTGCTGCTGGGCGGCGACGGCAAGTCCGCCGATTTCTCGCCGCTGGCGCGCTATCTGCAGGGCGACAACGTGCGTCTGTACTGCTTTGGCCGCGATGGCGCCCAGCTGGCACAGCTGCGGCCGGAGGTGGCGACGCTGACCGAGACCATGGAGCAGGCGATGCGCACCATCGCCGGCCGCGTACAGCCCGGCGACATGGTATTGCTGTCGCCGGCCTGCGCCAGTCTCGATCAGTTCCGTAATTTTGAAGTGCGCGGCGATGAGTTCGCCCGCCTGGCGCAGGAGCTTGGCGGATGAAACTACGCTTGCCGAACTTCGGGCTGACAGAACGGATGAAAGACTGGGTGACCGGCGCGCGCGACAACGATGCGGTCAACATGGTGCTGTACGATCGCACCCTGCTGTGGCTGACCTTCGGGTTGGCGATCATCGGCTTCGTGATGGTGACCTCGGCGTCGATGCCGATCGGCCAACGCCTGGCGGACGATCCGTTCCTGTTCGCCAAACGTGACGCGCTGTACCTCGGCCTGGCGTTCGGTCTGTCGCTGGTGACGCTGCGTATCCCGATGGAAGTTTGGCAGCGTTACAGCAACGTGATGCTGCTGATGTCGATAGTGATGCTGCTGATCGTGCTGGTGGTGGGGAGCTCGGTAAACGGGGCCTCGCGCTGGATCGCGCTCGGCCCGCTGCGTATTCAGCCGGCGGAGCTGTCCAAGCTGTCGCTGTTCTGCTACCTGGCGAGCTATCTGGTGCGCAAGGTGGAAGAGGTGCGCAGCAACTTCTGGGGCTTCTGCAAGCCGATGGGCGTGATGGTGGTGCTGGCGGTGCTGCTGCTGGCGCAGCCGGACCTCGGTACCGTGGTGGTGCTGTTCATCACCACGCTGGCGATGCTGTTCCTGGCCGGCGCGAAAATGTGGCAGTTCCTGGCGATCATCGGCTCCGGCGTGTTCGCCGTGGTGCTGCTGATCATCGCGGAACCGTACCGTATGCGCCGCGTGACCTCGTTCTGGAACCCGTGGGCCGATCCGTTCGGCAGCGGCTACCAGCTGACCCAGTCGCTGATGGCGTTTGGCCGCGGCGAGTTCTGGGGGCAGGGGCTCGGCAACTCGGTGCAGAAACTCGAGTATTTGCCGGAAGCGCACACCGACTTCATCTTCTCCATTTTGGGTGAAGAACTGGGCTATATCGGTGTGGTTTTAGCCCTGTTAATGGTATTCTTCGTCGCTTTTCGCGCGATGTCCATCGGGCGCCGCGCGCTGGAGATCGACCAACGCTTCTCCGGCTTCCTGGCCTGCGCGATCGGCGTATGGTTCAGCTTCCAGGCGCTGGTTAACGTCGGCGCCGCGGCGGGCATGCTGCCGACCAAAGGTCTGACGCTGCCGCTGATCAGTTACGGCGGTTCAAGTTTGCTGATTATGTCGACGGCCATCGTGCTGTTGCTGCGAATTGATTATGAAACGCGCCTGACCAAGGCTCAGGCGTTTGTGAAGAGGTAAGGGATGAGCGGGAAACCTAAGCGTTTAATGGTGATGGCAGGCGGTACCGGCGGGCACGTGTTCCCGGGGCTGGCGGTCGCGCATCATCTGATGGCGCAGGGCTGGCAGGTGCGCTGGCTCGGAACCGCAGACCGAATGGAAGCCGATCTGGTGCCGAAGCACGGGATCGAGATTGATTTTATCCGCATCTCCGGCCTGCGCGGCAAAGGCTTGAAGGCCCAGCTGACTGCGCCGCTGCGGATCTGGCAGGCGGTGCGCCAGGCGAAAGCCATCATGCGCAGCTATCAGCCGGATGTGGTGCTGGGGATGGGCGGTTACGTTTCCGGCCCCGGCGGCCTGGCGGCCTGGCAGTGCGGCATCCCGGTGGTGCTGCACGAGCAGAACGGCATCGCCGGCTTGACCAACCGCTGGCTGGCGCGCATCGCCGCCAAAGTGATGCAGGCCTTCCCCGGCGCGTTCCCGAACGCCGAGGTGGTGGGCAACCCGGTGCGCACCGACGTGTTGGCGCTGCCGCTGCCGGCGGAGCGGTTGCAAGGGCGCGAAGGCCCGATCCGCGTGCTGGTGATTGGCGGAAGTCAGGGCGCGCGCGTGCTGAATCAGACAGTTCCTGAAGTCGCGGCGCGTTTGGGCGATAGAATTACGCTCTGGCATCAGGTTGGCAAGGGCGCGCTGGAAACGGTGCTGCGAGACTACGAAAGGGTAGGGCAGACGCAGCACAAGGTGACCGAGTTCATCGACGACATGGCCGCCGCCTACGCCTGGGCCGACGTGGTGGTCTGCCGCTCCGGCGCGTTGACCGTCAGCGAAATCGCGGCGGCGGGGCTGCCGGCGATCTTCGTGCCGTTCATGCATAAGGATCGTCAGCAGTACTGGAACGCGCGCCCGCTGGAAGAAGCTGGCGCGGCGAAGATTATCGAACAGCCGCAGTTCAACGCCGATGTGGTGGCCGAACTGCTGGCGAGCTGGGATCGCAAAACGCTGCTGGCCATGGCCGAGAAAGCGCGCGCGGTCGCCATTCCGGACGCCACCGAGCGCGTGGCGGCGGAACTGGTGCGGCTCGCCAAGTAACGAGTGCAGGGGTTCGGTGCGCCGAACCTGAATAAAAGCAATGTGATGTAGGGCCGGGGTACCGGATCCGGATTAGAGAGAGTGATGAATACACAACAACTGGCGAAACTACGTACTATCGTGCCCGAGATGCGTCGCGTCCGGCACATTCACTTTGTCGGCATCGGTGGTGCCGGCATGGGTGGTATCGCCGAAGTGTTGGCAAACGAAGGGTATCAGATCAGCGGCTCCGACCTGGCGCCGAATCCGGTCACCCAACAGTTGAGCGCGCTCGGGGCGACGATTTACTTCAATCACCGTCCGGAAAACGTGCTGGATGCGAGCGTGGTGGTGGTGTCTACCGCCATCTCCGCCGACAACCCGGAGATCGTCGCCGCTCGAGAAGCGCGCATCCCGGTGATCCGCCGCGCTGAAATGCTGGCGGAGCTGATGCGTTTTCGCCACGGCATCGCTATCGCCGGCACGCACGGCAAAACCACCACCACGGCGATGGTCTCGAGCATTTACGCCGAAGCCCGCCTGGACCCGACCTTTGTCAACGGCGGGCTGGTGAAGGCGGCGGGCACCCACGCGCGACTGGGGTCCAGCCGTTATCTGATCGCGGAAGCGGATGAGAGCGATGCGTCGTTCCTGCATCTGCAGCCGATGGTGGCCGTGGTCACCAACATCGAAGCCGACCACATGGACACCTACCAGGGCGACTTCGAGAACCTGAAGCAGACGTTTATCAATTTCTTGCACAACCTGCCGTTCTACGGCCGCGCGGTGATGTGCATCGACGATCCGGTAGTGCGTGAGCTGTTGCCGCGCGTGGGTCGCCATATCACCACCTACGGCTTCAGTGACGATGCCGATGTGCGCATCGAAGACTACCGGCAGATTGGGCCGCAGGGGCACTTTACCCTGAGCCGTCAGGACAAGCCGTTGCTGACGGTGACGCTGAACGCGCCGGGCCGCCACAATGCGTTGAACGCGGCGGCGGCGGTGGCGGTGGCGACCGAAGAAGGCATCGACGACGAAGATATCCTGCGCGCGCTGGCGGGCTTCCAGGGCACCGGGCGTCGCTTCGATTTCCTCGGCGAGTTCCCGCTGGAGCCGGTCAACGGCAAAGCGGGCAGCGCGATGCTGGTGGACGACTACGGCCACCATCCGACCGAGGTGGACGCCACGCTGAAAGCGGCGCGCGCCGGCTGGCCGGACAAGCGTTTGGTGATGATCTTCCAGCCGCACCGTTATACGCGCACCCGCGATCTGTACGACGATTTCGCCAACGTGCTGTCGCAGGTGGATGTGCTGCTGATGCTCGACGTGTACGCCGCCGGCGAAGCGCCGATCCCGGGCGCGGACAGCCGTTCGCTGTGCCGCACCATCCGCAGCCGCGGCAAGCTGGATCCGATCCTGGTTTCCGATGCCGATACCGTGCCGGAAACCCTGGCGCAGCTGCTGCAGGATGAAGACCTGGTGCTGGTGCAAGGCGCCGGCAACGTGGGCAAAATCGCCCGTAAACTGGCCGAGCTGAAGCTGCAGCCGCCGAAGAAAGAGGAGGAGCACCATGGCTGATAAAGTTGCAGTTCTGCTGGGCGGCACCTCCGCTGAACGTGACGTTTCCCTGCAATCCGGCGCCGCGGTGCTGGCCGGGTTGCGCGAAGCCGGTATCGATGCGCACGGCGTCGATACCCGCGATTTCCCGGTGACCCAGCTGAAAGAGCAGGGGTTCACCAAAGTGTTTATCGCGCTGCATGGCCGCGGCGGCGAGGACGGCACCCTACAGGGGCTGCTGGAGTTCCTCGAGCTGCCTTATACCGGCAGCGGCGTGATGGCCTCGGCGCTGACCATGGACAAATGGCGCACCAAGATGGTGTGGCAGTCGATGGGCTTGCCGGTGGCGCCTTACGTGGCGCTGAATCGCCAGCTGTATCTCGGCGCTGAAAAAGCAGCGCTGCTGGCGCGCGTGGCGGATCTCGGCCTGCCGCTGATCGTCAAGCCGAGCCGCGAAGGCTCCAGCGTCGGCATGAGCAAGGTCACCGAGAGCGCCGCGTTGGAAGCCGCGCTGGAAGAGGCCTTCCGTCATGACGACGATGTGCTGGTGGAGAAGTGGCTGAGCGGCCCGGAATACACCGTAGCGATGCTGGGCGACCAGGTGCTGCCGTCGATCCGCATCCAGCCGGCCGGCGTGTTTTACGACTACCAGGCCAAGTACATTTCGGACGATACGCAGTACTTCTGCCCGAGCGGTTTGAGCGCCGAGCAGGAAGCCGAGATGGCGGCGTTGGCGCTGCGCGCCTACCGCGGTCTGGACTGCAGCGGCTGGGGCCGCGTCGACGTGATGCAAGACAGCGATGGCAGCTTCTATCTGCTTGAGGTGAACACCTCTCCGGGCATGACCAGTCATAGCCTGGTGCCGATGGCGGCGCGCCAGTTTGGATTAAGCTTCTCGCAGTTGGTGGCGAGAATTTTGGAGTTGGCCGACTGATATGTCGCAAGCTGCCCTGAATGCGCGCGATCGCGAGGTGGATAACGGCCCGCGCCGCAGCAATGGAACCCAGTTGGCGGGAATGATTTTCCTGCTGATGGTGTTGGGAACGGTCGTGTGGAGCGGTTGGGCGGTGCTTGGCTGGATGAAAGACGCCAGTCGCCTGCCGCTCTCAAGGCTGGTGGTGACCGGCGAACGCCACTACACCACCAACGATGATATTCGTCAGGCGATCCTGGCGCTGGGCGCGCCCGGCACCTTTATGACGCAGGATGTGGACGTTATCCAGCAGCAGATCGAGCGTCTGCCGTGGATCAAGCAGGCCAGCGTGCGCAAACAATGGCCGGATGAGCTGAAGATCCATCTGGTGGAGTACGTCCCGGTGGCGCGCTGGAACGATTTGCACATGGTGGACGCCGAAGGTAAAGCGTTCAGCGTGCCGGCGGAGCGGGCGGGCAAGCAGAAGTTGCCGCTGCTCTACGGGCCGGAAGGGAGCGAGCAGGATGTGCTGGAAGGCTATCGGGCGATGAGCGCTTCGTTGGCGGCCAGTAAATATACGCTGAAAATGGCGGCGATGACCGCGCGCCATTCCTGGCAGCTGGCGCTGGACAACGATGTCCGGCTTGAGCTGGGGCGCGATGACCGCAATGGGCGTTTGCAGCGGTTTATCGAGCTTTACCCGGTATTGCAGCAGCAGGGCCAGGCGGAGAGCAAGCGTGTCAGCTATGTCGATCTGCGCTACGAGTCCGGCGCTTCGGTAGGGTGGGCTCCGGTGTTGGTCGATCCGCAGGCGCTTGGCGGTCAGCAAAACAGTAATCAGCAACAGAATCAGGCACAGGCAAAACAACAATGATCAAGTCGACGGACAGAAAACTGGTAGTTGGACTGGAGATCGGTACTGCAAAAGTCTCCGCGTTGGTAGGGGAAGTTCTGCCCGATGGCATGGTCAACATTATCGGGGTGGGCAGCTGCCCGTCTCGCGGCATGGATAAGGGTGGCGTAAACGACCTGGAGTCGGTGGTGAAGTGCGTACAGCGCGCCATCGATCAGGCCGAGCTGATGGCGGACTGCCAGATCTCCTCGGTGTATCTGGCGCTGTCGGGCAAACACATCAGCTGCCAGAACGAAATCGGCATGGTGCCGATTTCGGAAGAGGAAGTGACGCAGGACGACGTGGAGAACGTGGTGCACACCGCCAAATCGGTGCGCGTGCGCGACGAACACCGCATCCTGCACGTGATTCCTCAGGAATACGCCATCGATTATCAGGAAGGCATCAAAAACCCGGTTGGGCTGTCCGGCGTGCGCATGCAGGCCAAGGTGCATCTGATTACCTGCCATAACGATATGGCGAAGAACATCGTCAAGGCCGTGGAACGTTGCGGCCTGAAAGTTGACCAACTTATTTTCGCCGGTCTGGCCGCGAGCTACGCGGTGCTGACCGAAGATGAACGCGAACTCGGCGTTTGCGTGGTGGATATCGGCGGCGGCACCATGGATATGGCGGTGTACACCGGCGGTGCGCTGCGCCACACCAAAGTGATCCCTTATGCCGGGAACGTGGTCACCAGCGATATCGCCTACGCCTTCGGCACGCCGCCGACCGACGCGGAAGCGATTAAAGTTCGACACGGCTGTGCGCTTGGGTCGATTGTTAGCAAGGATGAGAATGTAGAGGTGCCTAGCGTCGGGGGACGTCCTCCGCGCAGTCTGCAAAGACAGACGCTGGCTGAAGTCATTGAGCCACGCTACACCGAACTGTTGAATCTGGTTAACGATGAAATTTTGCAATTGCAGGAGCAACTGCGTCAGCAAGGGGTGAAGCATCATCTGGCGGCAGGTATCGTGCTGACCGGTGGCGCCGCCCAGATTGATGGCCTGGCAGCCTGTGCGCAACGGGTGTTCCACACTCAGGTACGCATCGGCCAACCCTTGAACATCACGGGTCTGACGGATTATGCGCAGGAGCCTTACTACTCGACGGCGGTAGGTCTGCTGCACTATGGAAAAGAGTCTCACCTGAGCGGTGAGACGGAAGTAGAAAAACGCGCCTCGGTGGGCAATTGGTTTAAACGCATCAATAGCTGGCTGAGAAAAGAGTTTTAATGTTTCAACAAAGAGATCATGCTGAGTAATCTTTTTATGATCTCGCAGCGACAGGCACAAAACGGAGAGAAACTATGTTTGAACCAATGGAACTAACCAATGACGCGGTGATTAAAGTCATCGGCGTCGGCGGCGGCGGTGGCAACGCCGTTGAACACATGGTGCGCGAGCGCATCGAAGGTGTTGAATTCTTCGCTGTGAACACGGACGCCCAGGCGCTCCGCAAAACGGCGGTTGGCCAAACCATCCAGATCGGTAGCGGTATTACCAAAGGTCTGGGTGCGGGCGCGAACCCGGAAGTGGGTCGCAATTCAGCGGAAGAAGACCGCGAAGCCCTGCGCGCAGCGCTGGACGGCGCAGACATGGTCTTCATCGCGGCCGGCATGGGTGGCGGTACCGGTACCGGTGCGGCGCCAGTGGTGGCTGAAGTGGCTAAAGATTTGGGTATTCTGACCGTGGCCGTGGTGACCAAGCCTTTCAACTTCGAAGGCAAGAAGCGCATGGCATTCGCGGAGCAGGGTATCGCTGAGCTGTCCAAACACGTGGACTCGCTGATCACCATCCCGAACGACAAATTGCTGAAAGTTCTGGGGCGCGGCATCTCTCTGCTGGACGCGTTCGGCGCGGCCAACGACGTGCTGAAAGGCGCGGTGCAGGGTATCGCCGAGCTGATCACCCGTCCGGGCCTGATGAACGTCGACTTCGCCGACGTGCGCACCGTGATGTCCGAAATGGGCTACGCGATGATGGGTTCCGGCGTGGCTTGCGGTGAAGACCGTGCCGAAGAAGCTGCCGAAATGGCGATCTCCAGCCCACTGCTGGAAGACATCGACCTGTCCGGCGCGCGCGGCGTGCTGGTCAACATTACCGCCGGCTTCGACCTGCGTCTGGATGAGTTCGAAACCGTGGGTAACACCATCCGTGCGTTCGCTTCCGACAACGCGACCGTGGTTATCGGTACCTCGCTGGATCCGGAAATGAACGACGAACTGCGCGTTACCGTGGTTGCAACCGGTATCGGTATGGACAAACGTCCTGAAATCACCCTGGTGACCAATAAGCAGGCCAGCCAGCCGGTGATGGATCACCGTTATCAGCAGCACGGCATGTCGCCTCTGCCGCAGGAAGTGAAACCTGCCGCCAAGGTGGTCAACGACCAAGCTGCGCAACCGAATAAAGAGCCCGACTATCTTGATATTCCAGCCTTCCTGCGTAAACAGGCAGACTAAGAATATCCTGAGAATTTGGAATCTCCGCTCTTTGTGCTAAACTGTCCCGCCAGCCATGCTGTATGCTTGGCTGGTAGGATGGATAACATTGCGAGATAAAACGATGATCAAACAAAGGACATTAAAACGTATTGTTCAGGCGACTGGCGTCGGTTTGCATACCGGCAAGAAAGTCACGCTGACAATGCGCCCAGCGCCGGCTAATACCGGGGTCATCTATCGTCGCACTGACTTGAATCCACCGGTTGATTTTCCGGCTGATGCAAAATCCGTGCGTGATACCATGCTCTGTACTTGCCTGGTGAATGAGCATGACGTGCGTATTTCGACCGTTGAGCACCTCAACGCCGCGCTGGCTGGGTTGGGCATCGACAACATCGTTATCGAAGTCGACGCCGCTGAAATCCCAATCATGGACGGCAGCGCCAGTCCGTTCGTGTTCTTGCTGCTGGATGCCGGCATCGAAGAGCTGAACTCGGCGAAGAAATTCCTGCGTCTGAAAGAGGCCGTGCGTGTTGAAGATGGCGACAAATGGGCCGAGCTGTCCCCGCATAACGGGTTCCGCCTGGACTTCACCATCGACTTCAACCACCCGGCTATCGACGCCAGCTCTCAACGCTATCGTCTTGATTTCTCGGCTGAGTCGTTCGTGCGTCAAATCAGCCGCGCGCGCACCTTCGGGTTCATGCGCGACATCGAATACCTGCAGTCCCGCGGCCTGGCCCTGGGCGGCAGCTTCGACTGCGCCATCGTGGTGGATGACTACCGCGTGCTGAACGAAGACGGCCTGCGTTTCGAAGACGAATTCGTACGTCACAAAATGCTGGACGCCATCGGCGACCTGTTCATGTGCGGCCACAACATCATTGGCGCGTTTACCGCGTACAAGTCTGGCCACGCGTTGAACAACAAACTGCTGCAGGCCGTGCTGGCCAAGCAGGAAGCGTGGGAATACGTGACCTTCCAGGACGAAGCCGAAATGCCGTTGGCATTCAAGGCACCGTCTACCGTATTGGCGTAAGGTCTGAATTCCTCGCCCGCTGCGAATAACGGCAGGCGCATCCTCTGAGAGCCTGAGCATTCAGGCTCGTGATGCGGTCTGATGTTTTGCAGTTGTGTCGCTGATTACTTATCACGACTGGTTGTGTTGGTACCCTCTCCGGCCAATGCAGCCAGCCGTTCCAATATCTTGCGCAGTTTTTCCGGGCTACGGCTCGCCAATCCTCTCAGTTCTTCCGCACTTTCCAGACTCAAATGCCGCATCGGCACCGGTTTTTCCGGCGCTTTCTCTGCGTTTTGCACCTGGTGGCTGCCTTTCGCCATCAAGGCCGGATTAATCCTGATGTCGATCGACGACAATGATGGTAGAATTTGCGCTCGTAGTGCAGACAGCAAAGCGGGGTGTTCGTAGCGCAAGCGCATCATCCAACTGGCATTTGCCGTTTCGAGCACTAAAATACCCTGTCGGAAATTCGCGACGCGGCACCAGGGATGCAGGGGAGCGGGCAACAGGCCCTTCACTGCACGGTTAAGCTTGAGCAGCGCCACCGCGCGTTGCTGGACGTTATGCAGCGGCCCTTTGCTGCTGGCAGACGCGTCGTCGAACAGGACATCTAATAATTGTGGACGGCTATCGCGCATAATGGGCTCCGGCGGATTATAAACTCGTGATCGGTATTCTAAATCGTTGGCGACAATTTGGCAGACGTTATTTCTGGCCCCATCTCCTGTTAGGGATGGTTGCGGCCACGCTTGGCGCGTCTTCCAGTTTGTCCGGCGCCCCCGATCAGGCCGCACTGCCGAATACGTCGTCCAGCCTTAACCGGCAAAATGCGGCCAATGGTACCTTCAACAGCCTGGCCCTGCTGCAGGACGCGCACCGCCGTCCTACCTTCAGCGTAGATTATTGGCAGCAACATGCGCTGCGCACCGTCATTCGTCACCTTTCTTTCGCGCTGGCGCCGCAGGCGGTTTATGCGCGGGTGCAGGAGAGCGAAACCCAAGCGGAACCCCCTTTGCAGGTGGCGCAACTGGCGCTGCTGTCCACCCTCAACGCGCTGCTGACGCACGAGCCGAAGCCGCCGACCATCATTCGCCATACCCACCTTGAGGTGCTGCCAACGCTGGCAAGGCACCAGACCGGCCTGTGGGTGGCGCAGGTACAGGGCATTCGCGCCGGGCCTGCCGCGCTCGTCTGACTCCGCCCTTCGGGCACAAAAACCATAAATAATAGCAAGTTGACTGCCGTGTCAGGCCGTCATGACAGAGATATCAAACATCATGTTAGTGAAATTATTAACCAAAGTTTTTGGCAGCCGTAACGATCGTACCCTGCGCCGCATGCGCAAAGTGGTTGAGCAGATCAACCGCATGGAACCGGACATGGAAAAACTGTCCGATGATGAGCTGAAAGCGAAAACCAACGAATTCCGCGCGCGCCTGGAGAAGGGCGAATCGCTGGAAAGCCTGATCCCGGAAGCCTTCGCCGTAGTGCGTGAGGCGAGCAAACGCGTGTTCGGCATGCGTCACTTCGACGTGCAGCTGCTGGGCGGCATGGTGCTGAACGATCGCTGCATCGCCGAGATGCGCACCGGTGAAGGTAAAACCCTGACCGCCACGCTGCCGGCTTACCTGAACGCCCTGAGCGGCCGCGGCGTGCACGTCGTGACCGTCAACGACTATCTGGCGCAGCGTGACGCCGAAAACAACCGTCCGCTGTTCGAGTTCCTCGGCCTGAGCATCGGTATCAACCTGCCGGGCATGCCGGCGCCGGCCAAGCGTGAAGCTTACGCCGCCGACATCACCTACGGCACCAACAACGAATACGGCTTCGACTACCTGCGCGACAACATGGCGTTCAGCCCAGAAGAGCGCGTGCAGCGCAAACTGCACTATGCGCTGGTGGATGAGGTGGACTCCATCCTGATCGATGAAGCGCGTACGCCGCTGATCATCTCCGGCCCGGCCGAAGACAGCTCCGAGATGTACATCAAGGTCAACAAGCTGATCCCTAAACTGATCCGCCAGGAAAAAGAAGACTCCGACACCTTCAAGGGTGAAGGGCACTTCTCGGTGGATGAGAAGGCGCGCCAGGTTCACCTGACCGAACGCGGCCTGATCCTGATCGAAGAGATGCTGGTGGAAGCCGGCATCATGGATGAGGGCGAGTCGCTGTACTCACCGACCAACATCATGCTGATGCACCACGTTACCGCCGCGCTGCGCGCCCACGTGCTGTTCACCCGCGACGTTGACTACATCGTGAAAGACGGCGAAGTGATCATCGTCGACGAACACACCGGCCGTACCATGCAGGGCCGCCGTTGGTCCGACGGCCTGCACCAGGCGGTGGAAGCCAAAGAAGGCGTGGAGATCCAGAACGAGAACCAGACGCTGGCTTCGATCACCTTCCAGAACTACTTCCGCCTGTACGAGAAGCTGGCGGGGATGACCGGTACCGCCGATACCGAAGCCTTCGAATTCAGCTCGATCTACAAGCTGGACACCATCGTGGTGCCAACCAACCGTCCGATGATCCGTAAGGACATGCCGGATCTGGTATATATGACCGAGAAAGAGAAGATCGGCGCCATCATCGAAGACATCCGCGAGCGTACCGCCAAAGGCCAGCCGGTGCTGGTGGGCACCATCTCGATCGAGAAATCCGAAGTGGTTTCCCGCGAACTGACCAAAGCGGGCATCGACCACAAGGTGCTGAACGCCAAGTTCCACGCCATGGAAGCGGATATCGTCGCCCAGGCCGGCCAGAGCGGCGCGGTGACCATCGCCACCAACATGGCGGGCCGTGGTACCGATATCGTGCTGGGCGGCAGCTGGCAGGCCGAAGTAGCGCTGCTGGAAGCGCCGACCGAAGAGCAGATTGAAGCCATCAAAGCCGCCTGGAAAGAACGCCACGACGCGGTGCTGGCGGCAGGCGGCCTGCATATCATCGGCACCGAGCGCCATGAATCGCGCCGTATCGATAACCAGCTGCGCGGCCGTTCCGGTCGTCAGGGCGATGCCGGTTCATCCCGCTTCTACCTGTCGATGGAAGATGCCCTGATGCGTATCTTCGCTTCGGATCGCGTGTCCGGCATGATGCGTAAACTGGGTATGAAAGAAGGCGAAGCGATTGAGCACCCGTGGGTGACCAAGGCGATCGCCAACGCCCAGCGCAAGGTAGAGAGCCGCAACTTCGACATCCGTAAGCAGCTGCTGGAATACGACGACGTCGCCAACGATCAGCGCCGCGCCATCTACAGCCAGCGTAACGAATTGCTGGACGTGTCCGACGTGAGCGAAACCATCGCCAGCATCCGCGAGGACGTGTTCAAGAGCACCATCGACAACTACATCACGCCGCAGTCGCTGGAAGAAGAGTGGGACATTCAGGGGTTGGAAGAGCGCCTGAAGAACGACTTCGATCTGGAGATGCCGATCGCACAATGGTTGGACAAAGAGCCGGAGCTGCACGAAGAGACGCTGCGCGAACGCATTCTGGAGAACGCCAAAGAGCAGTACCAGCGTAAGGAAGACGTGGTCGGCAGCGAAATGATGCGCAACTTCGAGAAGGGCGTGATGCTGCAGACGCTGGACTCCCTGTGGAAAGAGCACCTGGCGGCGATGGACTACCTGCGTCAGGGTATCCACCTGCGCGGCTATGCGCAGAAGGATCCGAAGCAGGAGTACAAGCGCGAATCCTTCAACATGTTCGCCACCATGCTGGAATCGCTGAAATATGAAGTGATCAGCGTGCTGAGCAAGGTTCAGGTGCGGATGCCGGAAGAGGTGGAAGCGCTGGAACAGCAGCGCCGTGAAGAGGCCGAGCGCCTGGCGCAGCACCAACAGTTGAGCCACCACGACGAGAACGCGCTGGTGACCGAAGATCCGAACGCGCCGGCGACCGCCGAGCGTAAAGTGGGCCGCAACGATCCATGCCCATGCGGCTCCGGCAAGAAATACAAGCAGTGCCACGGCCGCCTGCAGTAATGCCGGCCGCGGTTAACCGATAACACCAGGGGTTCAGCTTGCTGAGCCCCTGTTTTTTGACACCCATCAGGAGGGTGAGATGAAACATCTGAATATCGCCGTGGGCATCATCCGCAATGCGCAACGGGAGATCTTTATTACCCGCCGCGCCGCCGACGCGCACATGGCCGGGTTCTGGGAGTTTCCCGGAGGTAAGATCGAACAGGGTGAAACGCCGGAACAGGCGCTGAGCCGCGAGCTGCGGGAAGAGACCGGTATCGAAGCCGAACGCGCCGAGCTGCTGGAGGTGGTGGAGCATCGCTTCAGCGATCGCATCGTGACGCTGAATTTTTATCTGGTGGAGGCCTGGGCAGGCGAGCCGTTCGGCCGTGAAGGGCAACCGATGCGCTGGGTAAAACAGGCGGAGCTGCGTGAAGACGAATTCCCGGAAGCCAACGTCGGCATCATCCGACTGCTGGTGGCGCAGGCGAACGCCGCGCAATGACAAGCGTGGCCTGGCGCCCGCCAGGCCAACCGTGGGCGATCAGCGATCGTCCATTTCACTCCAGTCTTCGCTTTCCGACAGATCGCTGTTGCTCGGAATGCGCTTCTCTTCATCGGCCCACTCGCCGAGATCGATCAGCTGGCAGCGCTTGCTGCAAAACGGCCGGAACGGGCTGACTTCACCCCAAACCACGCCGGTGCCACAGGTTGGGCATTTTACTACGGTCGTCATAACGGTTCCTTACGCCTTCTGTCAGTGCTGAGAAGGCTTTCTTTCACAAGTTCAACAACAGGCCAGTTCGAACGTCAGGCGTTCAGGCACCACGCCATTTTCGCTGTCCAGCGGCAGGAAACGAATGGCATAACGCGTCTTGTGGCCGGAAATCTGCGGATAAAGCTGCGGCGCCAGATGGAGACGCAGGCGCAGCAGATCTGCCCCTTCGGCATTATCCTGGAAAAAGCCGTTCAGGCTGATTTGATTGCGGAACGGCCCCGACTGGCGGATCAGATCCAACACCATGGTCAGCGCCTGGTTCAACGGATCCAGCGACTGCAGCCAGGCGGCGACGTCGGCATCGCGATCCTGCTGCGGCGCGTGCATCCACATGTGTAGGGTCGGCAGATCGAAGCTGCAGCAGCCGCCGGGAATGTTCAGCCGCTGGCGCACCAGGCCGATCAGCCGGTCTTCGCGCAGCGCCTGGCCGAGGCGCGGCGCCGCCATCAGCGCCGATGAGCGCGACTTCAACTGGCCGCGCAACTGGTCGATCAGCGCCATATCCACGCCCGGCACATCGGCCCAGGCCAGCAGTTTTTGCTGCTGGCGCTCCAGCTCTTTGAGCAGTTCGGTGCGCACTTCGCCGCGCTCCAGCACGTCCAGCAAGTCGGAGACGGTGCGAAAGAAGGTGAGGGCGATGGCGGTTTCACTCAGGGCGCGTTGGCCGTGCAGCTGTTGCAGCAGAAATTCGATGCGTAGCCAGGTACGCATTTTTTCGTTCAGCGGGTGTTCAAAGAGAACGGTTGGGGAAACATCACTCATGCAGTTTAATCCTGTTGGGGCGCTGTTGCCGCCAGTTCAAGGTAGCGACGATGCAGTGCGGCGACCTGTGGCTCTATCCCCTGAGCGGCGCCGCTGTTGTCAATAATGTCATCCGCCACGGCGAGGCGCTGCCGGCGCGTGGCCTGGGCGGCGAGAATGCTTTGCGCCTGCTCACGGCTGACGCCGTCGCGCGCGATGGTGCGAGCCAGCTGGGTTTCGGCGTCGACGTCGATCACCAGCACCCGATCGGCGCGATCCTGCAGGCCGTTTTCCACCAGCAACGGCACCACCCACAGCGCGTACGGGCTGGCGGCCTGCGCCAGTTGGCGCTGGGTTTCACGGTGTATCAGCGGATGCAGCAGCTGGTTCAGCCAGGTTTTGTCATCGGGATGGCTGAAGATGCGCTGACGCAGCGCAGCACGGTTCAACGCGCCGTCCGGCAGCAACATTTCATTACCAAATCGTTCGGCGATCGCGGCCAAGGCAGGGGTGCCCGGCTCGACGACCTGACGGGCGATCACGTCGGCATCGACAAGGGTTGCGCCGTGGCGCGCAAAGGCGTTCGCGACGGTCGTCTTGCCGCTGCCTATGCCCCCGGTCAACGCAACAATGTAGGCCATGGTGTTAGGTGCATCCGATGTTCATAAAAAAATAATAGTCGAATCATAAAGCGATCGCGCAGAAGTGCAAGTCGGCAGGCGGCGCTTGCGCGTCGGCACCGTTCGGGCGGCGAGAAAAAGCGCAGCGGCACGGCAAAAATGAGCGGGCAATCACACTGCGATTATGCAGGTAAATTTGTCGGATTGTAGCGTAAATAAAGGCGAATTCGCAGTCTTGTTCGGCGATTATTAGCGCGTATTATAACGTCACTGGAACTGGCATTAATCTCGCCGCCGTCTTTTTGCGCCACTGGAAAGCCGTCGGGCAGAGATTCGAACATCCTCCTTGCGATCCGTCGCCATTAACCAGGAAATCATAAGTCATGCGTATTGAAGAAGATTTGAAGTTGGGCTTTAAAGACGTGTTGATCCGCCCTAAGCGCTCCACGCTGAAAAGCCGTTCCGAGGTTGAACTGGAACGTCAGTTTACCTTCAAGCATTCAGGTTGCAGCTGGTCCGGCGTGCCGATTATCGCCGCCAACATGGACACGGTGGGCACCTTCCGCATGGCCGAGGCCCTGGCTTCTTTCGACGTTCTCACCGCCGTACACAAACATTACAGCGTCGAGCAATGGGCTGACTTTGTGCAGCGCATGCCGGAATCGGTGCTGCGCCACGTGATGGTGTCCACCGGCACCTCCGAAGCCGACTTCGCCAAAATGCAGCAGATCCTGGCCCTGTCTCCGGCGCTGAAATTCATCTGCATCGACGTGGCCAACGGCTACTCTGAACATTTCGTCGCCTTCCTGCAGAAAGCGCGCGAAGCCTGCCCGAATCACGTGATCTGCGCCGGCAACGTAGTGACCGGCGAGATGGTGGAAGAGCTGATCCTCTCCGGCGCCGACATCGTTAAGGTTGGCATCGGCCCGGGCTCAGTCTGTACTACCCGCGTGAAGACCGGCGTGGGCTACCCGCAGCTGTCGGCGGTGATCGAATGCGCCGATGCGGCCCACGGGCTGGGCGGCCAAATCGTCAGCGACGGCGGCTGCTCGGTGCCGGGCGACGTCGCTAAAGCCTTCGGCGGCGGCGCTGACTTCGTGATGTTGGGTGGCATGCTGGCCGGCCACGACGAGTGTGAAGGCACCGTGGTGGAAGAGAACGGCGAAAAGTTCATGCTGTTCTACGGCATGAGCTCCGAGTCGGCGATGAAGCGCCACGTCGGCGGCGTGGCGGAGTATCGCGCGGCCGAAGGCAAAACCGTCAAACTGCCGCTGCGCGGCGAGGTGGAGTTTACCGTGCGCGATATCCTCGGCGGCCTGCGCTCTGCTTGCACCTACGTTGGCGCCGAGCGCCTGAAAGAGCTGACCAAGCGCACCACCTTTATCCGCGTGGCGGAGCAGGAAAACCGCGTCTTCGGCAGCAAATAAGCCGCACCTTGCATTCGGGCGTAGCGCACCGCCACGCCCGCTATACCTCTCCTTTATCCCAGCACACTGCCCAGTTGAAAGATAGGCAGGTACATGGCGATCACCAAAGCGCCGACAATCCCGCCCACCACCAGCATCAGCAGCGGCTCCAGTGTTTGCGCCAGCGTATCGGCCAGCTCGTGCGTCTGCCGTTCATACCACTGCGCCAATTTATCCAGCAAGACGTCCAGCGAGCCCGATTCTTCGCCCACCCGCACCAGCTGCCGGCACAGCGGCGGAAACAGCGGTTGCAGGGCGAGGGCGTGATGAAACGCCTCGCCTTCGGCGAGCTGCCGCTGCACCTGCTCCAGCGCCTGCCGGTACAGCAGATGGTCAGCCGCCAGCGCCGCCGCGTTCAAGCCTTCCACCAGCGTCAGCCCCGCGCGTTGGGTCATGGTCAGAATACGAAACGTTTGGCTCAGCGCGCCGCCGCTCACCAGCCGGGCGATCAGCGGCAGGCGCAGCAAGGCGGCCTGCTCACGTCGGCGCCACGGCGGGCGCGGATGCAGCCAGCGGCAATAGCCGAACAGCAACGCACCGAGCAGCAGCGCCAAATAGGGGCCAACGGCGATCAGCAGCGCGGACAACCCCAATAACCCTTGGGTAAACCAGGGTAGCGGCGCATCGAACGACTGATAAACCTTGGCGAATTCCGGCAGCACCATCACCAGCATCAGCACGCTGACCAGCAGCGCAACCGCACAGATGAAGAGGGGATAGCGCAGCGCTTTGGTCACTTTGCGGCGCAGCAGCAATTGGGCTTCCTGCTGCTGCGCCAGCTGCAGGCAGCAGCGATCGAGATTGCCGGTTAGCTCGCCGATGGCGATCAGTTGGCGATAGATAAGTGGAAAAACGCCTGGCTGCGCGGCAAGGGTTTCGGAGAGCGGCTGCCCTTCGCGCACCTGTTCTGCCAACTGGCGCAACAGGCAACGCCAGGCCGCCGAAGGGTGCTCTGCCGCCAGAAGCTGCAGCGTATTGACCAGCGGCAACCCGGCCTGCAGCAGGGTGGCGAGTTGGCGGGTGAAGTGGATCAAAGGTTCTCCGCGCCACTGGCCGGGCGTGACGCGTTTGCCGTGCCCGATCCGCCAGGGTTGCATACCTTGCTCAATCAGTAACCGGCTCACCTGCCGTTTTTCATCGCTCATCAGTTCGCCGTGGCGCAGGGCACCCTGGGCGTCGAAAGCCTGCCACAGAAACAGCCGGCGCGCTTTCATGGCGCGGTTACGCCGAGCTGGACGACGTCGATCACGCGGTACAGCTCTTCCAGCGAGGTCGCGCCTTCGCTGGCCAGCGCCAGGCCCGCCTGCAGCAGCGAAAGCTGCCCCTGTTCGCGGGCGATATCCGCCAGCCGGCTGGGCGCGGCGTTCGCCAGCAACGCCGCCTGTATTTCCGGCGTAATGGCCAACAGCTCATACACGCCGATGCGCCCATAGTAGCCGCCGAAGCAATGCTCGCAGCCGTCGGCGCGCCAGGCGGTCAGCGGCTCCGGCCAGACCGAGGCAGGAAAATGCGTCGGCTGGCTGTGCGGGTAGCGGCAGTGGCGACACAGCCTGCGCACCAGCCGCTGCGCGATGACCAGCTTCAGGCAGCCGGCGAGCAGGTAGCCGGGGATACCCATGTGCATCAGGCGCGTCAGGGTTTCGCCGGTGGAGTTGGTATGCAGCGTCGACAGCACCAGGTGGCCGGTTTGCGCGGCCTTGACCGCGATCTCGGCGGTTTCCGCATCGCGGATCTCGCCGATCATGATGACATCCGGATCCTGGCGCAGCAGGGCGCGCAGCACCCGGGCGAAGCTCAGCTCGGTTTTGGCGTTGATCTGGGTTTGATTGACGCCGAACAGCGGTATCTCGACAGGATCTTCGACGCTGCACAGGTTGCTTTGCGCATCGTTCAACTGGCGCAGGCCGCTGTACAGCGTTACCGTCTTGCCGCTGCCGGTCGGGCCGGTCACCAGGATCAAACCTTGCGGGCAGGCCAGCGCCGCCGCGTAGCGCGCCAGATCCGCTCGGCTCATGCCCAGTTGATCCAGCGGCAGCTCCTGCTGTTCGCCCTGCTGAACGCGCAGCACCACCTTTTCGCCGTGTAGCGTCGGCAGAGTGGCGATACGCATGGCATAGCGCGCGCCGTCCAACGTCAGGCTGAGCTGCCCGTCCTGAGGCTGACGGCGCTCGGCGATATCCAGCTGGCCGAGGATCTTCAGCCGGGCGATGAGGCGTGCGGTCAGCTGGGGTGACGGCGAGGCGAGGGTTTGCAGCACGCCGTCGATGCGCAGGCGAATGCGAAAATGCTGCCGAAAGGGCTCGAAGTGGACGTCCGAGGCGCGACGCTGAATGGCCAGGCGCAGCGTCTGGTTGATGAACTGCACCACCGGCGCGTCGCCGTCGTCGGGGTAGGCGATGTCGGCGCTGTCTTCTTCGGCCGCCAGCGGCGCCGGCAGCGGTTCCTGGCGTTGGTTCAGCGCCTGCTCCAGCCTGGCCGCCGGCCATTGCTCCAGATGGATGCGCTTGCCGGTGGCGAAACGCAGCGCCGCCAGCAGCCCTTGCGGCGCCTCTTCGTTGAGGGCGATCGTCAGGGTGGTTGGATCTTCGTTCAGCGCCAGCGCCTGATAGCGCCGGCACAGGGCGTGAACTTCTTCGCTGATTTGCGCGTTCATCGCCGTTACTCCGCCGCGTTGTCGAAGCGGAAGACTTCCTGGCACACTTCAACCAGCGTTGCGTTTTCGCTGCTGCACAGTCGGCTCCAGCGGGTCAGCCCATCGGCGTTCGCTTTGGGGGTTAATGCCACCGCCAGCCCCTGCAGCGTTTGGGTGCCGGTCAGCGTGATCACGCCTTTGACGACTTTCACCCCGCTGACGTAACGCGACGTGCCGCCGGTGGGAATGCCTTTGCTGCCGGCTTCACAGCCGGTGGGGGCGCCTTCGTCCAGGACGCACAGCTCGACCGCCAGTTTGTACGGCGACATGGTTTGCAGCATGTCGGTCATCGCCGCTTTCTGGATGTAGCGCTGGTAGGCGGGAATGCCGATGGCGCTGAGGATGGCGATGATGGCGATCACCACCATCAGTTCTATCAGGGTAAAGCCGCGTTGCGTTTCCATGCGTTGTCTCCTCCATAAGGGTGTGGAAGGCAACGGTAGCGGTTTGCGCGGGGGCACGGCGAGGGGCTTTTGCGCGTTTCTCGGCGCGCTTCCATCAGTAATGACGTTGTTTGCAGCGGTGAATAAAAGGGTGCGAGGGGCTTCGCAATTTTACGGTAACGCCCCCGGCAGCGGCCGGGGGCGAGGGGATCATTTGAAGCGCATCGACAGATCGAGCGCGGTCACATGCTTGGTCAGCGCGCCGACCGAAATGTAATCCACGCCGGTCTCGGCGAAGGTGCGCAGCGTCTCACTGGTGACGTTGCCGGATACTTCCAGCTGGGCGCGGCCCTGGGTTTGGGCGACCGCCTGGCGCATCATCTCGACGCTGAAGTTGTCCAGCATGATGATGTCGGCGCCGGCGTCCAGCGCCTGCTGCAGTTCATCGAGCGATTCGACTTCCACTTCCACCGGCACGTCGGCGTGCAGCCAGAAGGCTTTTTCCACCGCGTTCTTGATAGAGCCGGAGGCGATGATGTGGTTTTCCTTGATCAGGAAGGCGTCGGACAGCCCCAGCCGGTGGTTGCTGCCGCCCCCGCACAGCACGGCGTATTTCAGCGCGGTGCGCAGGCCGGGCAGGGTCTTGCGGGTATCGAGCAGGCGAGTCCGGGTGCCTTCCAGCAGAGCCACATAGCGGCTGACCTCGGTCGCCACGCCGGAGAGCGTCTGCACGAAGTTCAGCGCGGTGCGCTCGCCGGTCAGCATCACCCGCGCGGGGCCGCGCAGCCGGCAGAGCGGTTGGTTCGGCGTCAGACGGTCGCCGTCCGCCACCAGCCACTCCACCTGCACCTGATTGCCCAGCTGAATAAAGACCTCATTCAGCCAGCGGCGGCCACAGAATACGCCGGCTTCGCGGGTGATGACGGTGGCTTCGGCCTGCTTGTCCGCCGGTAACAGTTGCGCGGTAATATCGCGCCCGGCGTCGACTTCACCCCCCAGGTCTTCGCGCAGCGCCTGGGCGACGGCATAGGGAATATCACTTTCAATTCGTTCAAGAAGCTCGGTGCGGCGACTGTCGGCACTGTAGCGGCGTGTCGGCATGGAAAACTCCGAAATGGACGGTTAGATCGTAGGGGAACATGCTACTCTGTTGCAGGAATAAGTACCACCGCAGAGAGGTGTCTGATGCAGTTGGAAAATGGCTGGATTATCGGGGTGACGCGAGTGGTCTCGCCGCACTGCGATCGGCGCCCGGATGACGAGCCGCCGTCGCTGCTGGTCATCCACAACATCAGCCTGCCGCCCGGCGAGTTCGGCGGCCCCTATATCGACCAGTTGTTTACCGGCACGCTCGATCCCGCACAGCATCCCTATTTTGCCGAGATCCATCAGCTGCGGGTGTCGGCGCACTGCCTGATCCGCCGCGACGGGGAGATCGTGCAGTACGTGCCCTTCGACCAGCGCGCCTGGCACGCGGGCGTTTCCCTGTATCAGGGGCGCGACCGGTGCAACGATTTCTCCATCGGCATCGAGCTGGAAGGCACCGATCAGTTACCCTACACCGAGGCGCAATACCGCGCGCTGCAGGCGGTCACCGCGCTGCTGGCCGAACATTATCCGCCGCTGGTGGCCAATATCGCCGGGCATTGCGATATCGCCCCCGGCCGCAAGACCGATCCCGGGCCGGCGTTCGATTGGGATCGCTATCTGGCATCTCTGGAACAACGCGGCGCGCCCGCCGACGCTATGCTTGAGACAAGAAATAGGGAGAGGAATCGCTAATGACGCTGTTTACGCTGTTGCTGGTTTTGGCCTGGGAGCGCCTGTTTAAGCTGGGAGAACACTGGCAGCTGGATCACCGTCTCGAAGTGGTGTTTCAGCGGCTGCATCGGGTTTCGCTGGCGCAGACGCTGGCGATGACCGCCGCCTGGATGGTGGTCGTCTGGGGCGTTCTGTGGCTGTCGCACGGGTTGTTCTTCGGCGTGGTGACGCTGCTGCTGTGGATCGTCATCGATCTGCTGTGCGTCGGCGCCGGCATCAAGCGCAAACACTACCGCGCCTACCTGAAAGCGGCGCGGCAGGGCGATACCCACGCCAGCGATCAGATGGCGGAAGAGCTGGCGTTGATCCACGGTTTGCCGGTGGACTGCAGCGAAGAGCTGCGCCTGCGCGAGCTGCAAAACGCGCTGCTGTGGATCAACTTCCGTTATTATCTAGCGCCGCTGTTCTGGTTCGTGGTCTTTGGGCCTTACGGGCCGATCGCGTTGGCGGGGTATGCCTTCCTGCGCGCCTATCAAACCTGGCTGGCGCGCCACAATACGCCGCTGGAGCGTTCGCAATCGGGCATCGATCACCTGCTGAACTGGCTGGACTGGATCCCGGTGCGTTTGGCCGGGGTGGCCTACGCGCTGTTTGGCCACGGCGAGCGGGCGCTGCCGGCCTGGTTCGCCTCGCTGGGGGATCGGCATTCATCGTCGTATCAGGTGCTGACGCGGCTGGCGCAGTTCTCGCTGGCGCGCGATCCGCATATGGATCCGGTGCAAACGCCGCGGGCGGCGGTGACGCTGGCGCGCAAGGTGACGATGATCATCGTGGTGGTGGTGGCGCTGTTGACCATTTACGGCACGCTGCTTTAAGCGGCAGCGAAAAGCAAAACGGGCGCCGAGGCACCCGTTTTTTTGGCCATTCGGCCGGGATTACAGCTTGGCGAAGCAGCGACGCGCGGCGTCGATGGTGCGCTGAATGTCTTCCTTGCTGTGCGCCACGGACATGAAGCCCGCTTCGAAGGCGGACGGAGCCAGATACACCCCTTCTTCCAGCATCAGATGGAAGAAGCGCTTGAAGCGTTCCACGTCGCACTGCATCACGTCCTGGTAGCAGGTGACCGCCGGCGCGTCGGTGAAGAACAGGCCGAACATGCCGCCGACGTTGTTGACCACCAGCGGGATATTCTCTTCCTGCGCCGCGTGCAGCAGGCCAGCGGCCAGCATCTCGGTCAGTTCGGTCAGCGTCTGGTGCACGCCCACCTGCGACACTTCGGTCAGGCAGGCATAGCCCGCCGCCATGGCGATCGGGTTGCCGGACAGGGTGCCCGCCTGGTAGACCGGGCCGGTCGGCGCCAGCGAGTCCATCACGTCGCGGCGGCCGCCGAAGGCGCCCACCGGCATGCCGCCGCCGATGATTTTGCCGAGGCAGGTCAGATCCGGCTCGACGCCGTAATAGGACTGTGCGCCGGCCAGCGCCACGCGGAAGCCGGTCATCACTTCATCGATGATCAAGAGCCCGCCGTACTTGTCGCACAGCGCGCGCAGGCCCGGCAGGAATTCCGGCAGCGGCGGCACGCAGTTCATGTTGCCGGCGACCGGCTCGACGATGATACAGGCGATCTCGGACGGGTACTGCTCGAAGGCGGCCCGCACCGAATCCAGGTCGTTATAGGTGCAGGTCAGGGTGTGCTTGGCGAAATCGGCCGGCACGCCCGGTGAGTTCGGCTGGCCGAGGGTCAGCGCGCCGGAACCGGCTTTCACCAGCAGGCAGTCGGCGTGGCCGTGGTAGCAGCCTTCGAACTTGATGATTTTATCGCGGTTGGTGTAGCCGCGCGCCAGGCGGATGGCGCTCATGGTGGCTTCGGTGCCCGAGTTCACCATGCGCACCATATCCATGGTAGGCACCAGCTCGGTGACCAACTGCGCCATTTTGACTTCCATCTCGGTTGGCGCGCCGAAGCTCAGGCCGCGCTGCGCCGCTTCGATCACCGCGTCGCGGATCGCCGGGTGGTTATGCCCCAGCACCATCGGCCCCCAGGAACCGACATAGTCGATATAGGCCTTGCCGTCGGCATCGAACAGGTAAGCCCCGTCTGCCCGCTCGATAAACAGCGGCACACCGCCTACGCCGGTGAATGCACGCACCGGAGAGTTCACCCCGCCGGGGATCAACTGTTGCGCCTGGGCGTACAGACTTTCGGACTTGCTGTGTAGGCTCATAAATCGGCTCCTGGATTCTCTTTTGAATGATTTGACCGCGCTATTCTAGAGGAGAGCGCCGCGTTATGAAACGATCACAGTCAGATACCATTAACGGCAGCGCCCGCCGCCGGGTTGGGGTAGAATAACCGCCTTGCCTATTTGTATTACAAATTACCTAACGAATTACTCGCGATGACGGAATCACAATCACAGCCAGTCGGGACGTTGAGCCCGCGTCTTAGCCGCAGCGATGCGGTGCGTCAGTTTATTCGCCGCGATAAAACGCCGGTGGCGATCCTGGTGATGGCCGCGCTGGTGGGGACGCTGGCCGGTTTGCTCGGCGTGGCCTTCGATAAGGCGGTGGAGTGGGTGCAGCAGCAGCGGCTGGCTTCGCTGGCGCAGGTCGCCGACTCCTGGATCCTGGTGTGGCCGCTGGCGTTTATCCTGTCCGCCGCGCTGGCGGCGCTGGGCTATTACCTGGTGCGGCGCTTTGCCCCTGAGGCGGGCGGCTCGGGCATTCCGGAGATCGAAGGCGCGCTGGAGGAGCTGCGGCCGGTGCGCTGGTGGCGCGTGATCCCGGTAAAATTCATCGGCGGCATGGGCACGCTGGGGGCGGGCATGGTGCTGGGGCGCGAAGGGCCCACGGTGCAAATGGGTGGCAACGTCGGGCGCATGGTATTGGACGTGCTGCGCATTCGCGGCGCCGAGGCGCGTCATACGCTGCTGGCGACCGGGGCTGCCGCCGGGTTGTCCGCTGCGTTCAACGCGCCGCTGGCCGGCATCTTGTTCATCATCGAAGAGATGCGGCCGCAGTTCCGCTACAACCTGATCTCGATTAAAGCGGTGTTTATCGGCGTGATCATGTCGAGCGTGGTGTTCCAGCTGTTTAACGGCCAGGGCTCGGTGATCGCGGTCGACAAACTTTCTTCGGCGCCCATCAATACCCTGTGGCTCTATCTGGTGCTGGGGGCGATATTCGGCGCGGTGGGCGTGGGGTTCAACGCGCTGATCTTCCGCACTCAAGACATGTTCGCGCGTTTGCACGGCGGCAGAATGCGCAATGTCTTGCTGATGGGCGGGCTGCTCGGCGGCGTGTGCGGCATTCTGGGGCTGATCCAGCCGGAGGCGGCGGGCGGCGGCTTTGGGCTGATCCCGATCGCCGCGGCGGGCAATTACAGCGTCGGCATGTTGATGTTTATCTTTATCACCCGCATCTTCACTACGCTGCTGTGCTTCGGCTCCGGCGCGCCGGGCGGCATCTTCGCGCCTATGCTGGCGCTGGGCACGCTGTTCGGCACCGCCTTCGGGCTGGCGGGGGCGCACCTGTTCCCGCAGTACGGCATCGAGGCGGGCACCTTCGCCATCGCCGGCATGGGGGCGCTGTTCGCCGCCACGGTGCGCGCCCCGCTGACCGGCATCGTGCTGGTGCTGGAAATGACCGACAACTACCAACTCATTTTACCGATGATCATCACCTGCCTCGGCGCCACGGTGGTGGCGCAGCTGCTCGGCGGCAAGCCGCTGTATTCGTCGATCCTGGCCCGCACGCTGCAAAGGCAGGAGGCGCAGCTGGCGCGGGAAGCGGCGGAGAAAACAGGTAAGGAAAATACAACAAATGCGGTGAATACTTGAACGCAACACTCAGGTATCGGATAATCGTTAATATTAATCAGGCAGCCATAGTAGCGATCTGATGCTGAACAATGTTGGGAGTAAAGAGTATGAGTGATCAAACGGCACTGCCCCTGCAATTTACCGAGGCAGCAGCAAACAAGGTTAAGTTCCTGATTGCTGACGAAGAAAACCCGAACCTTAAGCTGCGGGTTTACATTACCGGCGGCGGCTGCAGCGGATTCCAGTACGGCTTCACTTTTGACGACAAGGTCAACGATGGCGATATGACCATCGAGAAGCAGGGCGTGGCGCTGGTGGTCGATCCGATGAGCCTGCAGTATCTGGTCGGCGGTTCGGTGGACTACACCGAAGGGCTGGAAGGGTCGCGCTTCGTGGTGACCAACCCGAATGCCAAAACCACCTGCGGTTGCGGTTCGTCGTTCAGCATTTGAGTTTGCCTGTCAGAATGTCAACCCGCTCGCCTTACGGCCGGCGGGTTTTTTTATGCCTACCATTCCACGAGGATCACTTCCGCCCCGTTCTCCAGCGCCGGTTGGCGGGTAATGTTCGGCTGCGCCGCCGCATGGCTGCATTCGGCCCGTGGGGCGGCGGCCTCGAGGCGCACGGCGCATTGCGGTTCAATGGTCAGAGTAACGCCGATCCGGCCGTTGACGGCATCGGCATGCGCGGCGCCACTCAGCAGGGCGCCACAGCAGGCAAGCAGGATTTTTTTCATCATTGCGGGAATAGCCATCCGTAAGCAATCTTGTGATGACTTATCGGCAAAAAGTTAAAAAGGTTTAACAGCGCGGGGAGGGGATTAACCTGCGGATAACAGAATTTTACATCGTCACTACGCTATTTATTGGGTGAAAATAATACCACCAAGCCCGTTTTTAGTCTAATGAATCACTAAATGCGGCGTTGCCAAGCGCCGCCCCACAGGGCGACGGCTCAGCGTTCGAGAATAAAGGCGGGCAATTTGAGGTGCCAGCGGATGGCCGCCAACCGAATGGCCAGGGTGATGATCATGCCCAGCATCATGGCCTGTTGCAGCGGCATGCTGAAGGTGTAAAACGCCGTGGCGTGCACGATGCCGCCGATGATGCAGGCGGTGGCGTAAATCTCGGTGCGCAGGATCATCGGGATCTCGCGCGCCAGCACGTCGCGGATAATGCCGCCGCCGACGCCGGTGATCACCCCCATGCAGATTGCCACCAGCGGGCCGGTGCCGGCTGCGAAGGCCTTGTTGACGCCGATGCCGACGAACACCGCCAGTCCGACGGCGTCCAGCACCGGCAGCACCCACTGCGGCAGACGGCGCGGCTGGCGCACCAGCAGCAGCGTCAAGACGCAGGTGATCATCGCCACCACCAGATCGGTGGGATCCTTGACCCAGAACACCGGGCCGTTGGCCAGCGCCATGTCGCGGATGGTGCCGCCGCCGACCGCGGTGACCACGCCCAATACCAGCACGCCGAACGGATCCATGCGCAACTTGCCGGCCAGCAGTACGCCGGAGATGGCGAACACCGCCGTACCGAGAATATCCAACCAGAACACCAGCATCAGCGGATCTCCGCCAGCTGGCGGCACAGCTGCTGCGCCGCCAACAGGATGCGCGGCCCGCCGCGGTTGAACCAGTCTTCGTTCAGCGCGATCACCGGCACCTGCAGCTGCGGCGCCCAGAAGGCTTTCACATTGGCGGCTTCTTTCGCGCCGCCGGTGATGACGATGGCCTGCGGCCGACGCGCCAGCACCTGCTCGCGGCTGATTTGCGGCCAAGGGGTGCGGCTGTCGGCGAAGACGTTCTGCCCGCCGCACAGCGCCAGCACCTGGCTTTGCAATGTGGCGCCGGCGCTGGTGAACAGCGGCTGGGTGCCGAACTGCAGCAGCACGCGCCGTGGCGAGTTAGCGGCGTACTGTTGTTTGAGAGCGGCGAACTGGCGGCGAAGGCCTTCCGCTGCCTGATGCGCCTGCTCCGGGTGCGGGCTGTATTGCGCCAGCTTATCCAGCAAGCCGGCGATCCCTTCGAGATTGTCGGCGTCCGCATAGAAAATTGGGATGCCGAACGCGGCGAGCTGATCCAGCACGCGCTGCGGATTGCCGCCGCGCCAGGCGAGGATCAGGTCCGGCTTGAGCGCCAGCACCCGCTCCAGATTGATGCCCTGCCAGGTGGCCACCTGCTCCAGCCTGGCGGCCTGCGGCGGATAATCGGAATAGGCGCTCGCCGCCACCAGCACATCGCCCATGCCGGCGGCATAGGCGAGTTCGGTGGCGTTGGGCGCCAGGCTGATCACCCGCTGGGCGCCGCCGGCCGGCATGGCCAGCCAGAGCGCCAACAGACAGAGCATCGAGGTAAAGCGCAGCCTCACATCAACCGCGCTTGGCCAGGGTTTGCAGCATGGCGTTGACCATCAGCGTGGACTGTTTGGCCGCTACCACCAGGAACTCGTCAAAGCTCATGTGCGACTCGCTGTCGGCGACGTCGGAAATGGCGCGCACCACCACGAACGGCGTGCCGAACAGATGGCAGACGTGGGCGATCGCCGCGGCTTCCATTTCCACGGCGGCGACGCGCGGGAAGGTGGCGCGAATGCGCGCCAGCGGCTCGGCGCCGTTGATGAAGGCGTCACCGCTGCAGATCAGGCCGCGCACCGCGTGCAGATCCAGCTGTTTGATGCAGCCTTCCGCCAGCGCGATCAGCGCGTCGTCGGCGACGAACGCCGCCGGGCAGCCGGCCATCTGGCCCGGCTCGTAGCCGAAGGCGGTGACGTCGGCGTCGTGGTAGCGCACTTCTTCCGACACCACGATATCGCCCACGCGCAGGGTGCTGGCCAGGCCGCCGGCGGAACCGGTGTTGATCACCAGATCCGGGCTGCAGTGTTCCAGCAGCAGGGTGGTGCCCATGGCCGCAGAAACTTTGCCGATGCCGGATTTCAGCAGGGCCACCTCAACGCCGCCGATCTGGCCGGTGTAGATTTCGCAGCCCGCGCGCTGGATGGTTTGACGGTTTTCGATTTGATCGCGCAGCAGGGTGACTTCCTGCTCCATTGCGCCGATGATGCCTACTTTCATAAATAACACTCGCTGATTGGCCGTGAGAATTGCGGCATAGTCTATCATGGCTGTGTGAGAGAGATAATGCGTTGCATCCGCCGCCGGGAATTGTTATCACGGGGGCAGGGCGCAACGGCGGAGAAACAGATGTCCGGGATCGACTTCAAGCAAAAAATCAGCTTCCAACGGCCTTTCAGCAAACCGATCGAGGCCGAGGAAGAGTACGACATCGTGCGGCAGTTCGAGAGCGATCGCGGGCGCATCGTCAACTCGGCCGCCATTCGCCGTCTGCAGCAAAAAACCCAGGTGTTTCCGCTGGAGCGCAACGCGGCGGTGCGCAGCCGCCTGACGCACTCGATGGAGGTGCAGCAGGTCGGGCGCCACATCGCCAAAGAGATCCTCAACCGCTTCAAACAGGCGGGGAGAATTGATGAGCTCGGCCTCACCCGGCTGCTCGATCCGTTTGAAAGCATCGTGGAAATGGCCTGCCTGATGCACGACATCGGCAACCCGCCGTTCGGTCATTTCGGCGAGTCGGCGATCAACGACTGGTTCGCCCAGCGGCTCGATCCCGCCAGCTGCGGCAGCGAGCCGGGCAGCCACGATCGCTGCCAGGTGGTGACGCTGCGCCTGCATGAAGGGGAGAGCGATCTGAACCGGCTGCGCAGCCGGATCCGTCAGGATCTCAGCCACTTCGAGGGCAACGCCCAGGCGATCCGTATGGTGTACAGCCTGCTGAAGCTCAACCTGACCTACGCGCAGGTCGGCTGCATTTTGAAATACACCCGCCCGGCCTACTGGGCGAGCGACATCCCCGCCAGCCACAGCTATCTGATGAAAAAGCCCGGCTACTATCTGGCGGAAGAGGCCTTCGTCGATCGGCTGCGGCGCGAGCTGCACATGGGCGAGTTCGATCGTTTCCCGCTGACCTACATCATGGAGGCCGCCGACGATATCTCGTACTGCGTGGCCGATCTGGAAGACGCTGTGGAGAAGAGCATTTTCACCGTCGAGCAGCTGTATCAGCACCTGATTCAGGAGTGGGGCGAGGTGGTGCCGGGCGATCTGTTCGACAAGACCGTCGCCAGCGCGTTTCGCAAGATCGATCGCGGCGGCGCGCGGCGCAGCGCGGAAGATCAGTTCTTCATGTATCTGCGGGTGTTTACCGTGGCGCGGCTGGTGCCGCATGCGGCGCAACGCTTTATCGACAATCTGGACGCGGTCTATCAGGGCAGTTTCAATCAGGCGCTGCTGGAGGATTCCACCCCGGCGTACCGGCTGCTGAAAATATTTAAAAATGTGGCGTTCAAGCACGTGTTCAACCACCCGGAGGTCGAGCAGCTCGAGCTGCAAGGCTACCGGGTGATCAGCGGCCTGCTGGACATTTACAGCCCGCTGCTGGCGATGTCGTTGGCGGACTTCAGCCAGCTGGTGCGCGAGGACAGTCACCGCGCTTACCCGATCGAAACGCGCCTGTTCCACAAGCTGTCCATCAAGCATCGGCTGGCGTATGCGGAGGCGGTAGAGGGGCTGCAGCATTTATCGCCGGAGCAGCAAGCCATTCGGGAATATTATTTCCGCGCCCGTTTATTGCAGGACTATATCAGCGGAATGACCGACCTTTACGCCTATGATGAATATCGTCGATTGATGGCGGCGGAATAATTCAACTGAAGAATAATTGTCAGCAATTCCAACCGGTTGGCTGTCTCGACTTTTGTAAAGACGGACAATATTTGTTTACTATTGCCAATCATCTGTGCCGGAACTTCGGGCTATTAATTAACTCTGAATAAGCACGCAAGACGGCCCTTCTTTTGAACGACTTTATAAGAGACACACAGATGAAAAAAACCGCATTAGTTCTGAGCGCACTGGCATTCAGTATCGGTATGGCGATGGGCCCGGTCACGGCCAGCGCCGCTGAAACCGCCTCTTCCAACACCCAACAGCTGCCGAGCCTGGCGCCGATGCTGGAAAAGGTGATGCCTTCCGTGGTGAGCATTAACGTTGAGGGCAGCACCACGGTCAATACGCCGCGCATGCCGCAGCAGTTCCAACAGTTCTTCGGCGAAGATTCGCCGTTCTGCCAGGACGGTTCGCCGTTCCAGGGCTCGCCGATGTGTCAGGGCGGCGAACAGCCAGGGCCGGATGGCCAGCCGCAGGGCACGCAGCAGAAATTCCAGGCGCTGGGTGCCGGGGTGGTCATCGATGCCGCCAAGGGCTATGTGGTGACCAATAACCACGTGGTGGACAACGCCAACAAGATCCAGGTGCAGCTGAGCGACGGCCGCCGTTTCGACGCCAAGGTGATCGGCAAGGATCCGCGATCCGATATCGCGTTGATCCAGCTGAAAGACTTCAAGAATCTGACGGCGATCAAGATGGCGGATTCCGATCAGCTGCGCGTCGGCGATTACACCGTGGCGATCGGCAACCCGTACGGGCTGGGTGAAACCGCCACTTCGGGCATCGTATCCGCCCTGGGGCGCAGCGGCCTGAACATCGAAAACTACGAAAACTTCATCCAGACCGATGCGGCGATCAACCGCGGTAACTCCGGCGGCGCGCTGGTTAACCTGAACGGCGAGCTGATCGGCATCAACACCGCGATCCTGGCGCCGGACGGCGGCAACATCGGTATCGGCTTCGCCATTCCGAGCAACATGGTGAAAAATCTGACGGCGCAAATGGTCGAATATGGCCAGGTGAAACGCGGCGAGCTGGGCATCATGGGCACCGAGCTGAACTCTGAGCTGGCCAAGGCGATGAAGGTCGACGCGCAGCGCGGGGCCTTCGTCAGCCAAGTGATGCCGAAGTCTTCCGCCGCGAAGGCGGGCATCAAGGCCGGCGACGTGATCGTCACCATGAACGGCAAGGCCATCTCCAGCTTCGCCTCGTTCCGGGCGGAGATCGGCACGCTGCCGGTCGGCAGCAAGATGTCGCTGGGCATTATTCGCGACGGCAAACCGGTGACGATTGACGTCACGCTGGAGCAAAGCGCGCAGACTCAGGTGGCCTCGGGCAATATCTACACCGGCATCGAAGGCGCCGAGCTGAGCAACACCCAGGTCGGCAATGTGAAGGGCGTCAAGGTCGACAGCGTGAAAGCCGGCAGCGCCGCGGCGCGTATCGGCCTGAAAAAGGGCGATGTGATCCTGGGCGTGAACCAGCAGCCGATCAAGAACCTGGGCGAGCTGCGTAAAATCCTCGACAGCAAGCCGTCGGTGCTGGCGTTGAATATCCAGCGCGGCGAGAGCCAGCTGTACCTGCTGGCGCAGTGATAGGCGTCTGGCGTTAAAAAGAAAGGCACGCTGCGGCGTGCCTTTTTGCGTTATGGCCTGAGGATTCAGGCCGGTTGCGTCAGATGCGCGCGCGCCGCGTGGATCACCAGTTCAATCTCATCCAACAGCTCCAGCCACTCCGGCTCCAGCTCGTCGTTGGTGACGCCCTGGCGCAGCTGCCGCTCGAGGTAGAAACACAGCTGCTTGAGGCGCGGCACGCCGCTGTAGCTGCAGCTGCCGTGCAGCTTATGGACCAGATCGAGGATCTCGTCGTCATGCTGGCCGTCGAGCAGCGCTTGCACCCGCTCGCGCACCTGCGGCAGGAAATCGAGCAGCATTTGCAGCAGATCGCGCGCCAGATCCGGTTTATTGGCCGCCTGACGCAGCGCCAGCGGCCAGTCGAGCGACAGCGGCGCGTCGTCGGCGACGGCGTTTTCCACGTCGCCGCTGTGGTAGCGCGACAGCACGCGGGTCAGCATTTTCTCGTCGATCGGCTTGGCCAGATAGTCGTCCATCCCGGCCTGCAGCAGGTGCTCGCGCTCGCCGCTGGCGGCATGGGCGGTAACGGCGACGATCGGCGTGGAGTTGTGATGCGGCAGTTGGCGGATCAGCTCGCTGGCGTGAATGCCGTCCATCTTCGGCATCTGAATGTCCATCAGGATCAGATCCAGCACGTTGTCGCGCGCCAGCGCCAGCGCTTCCTCGCCGCTCTCGCACAGCAGGGTTTTTTCTACCTGTTCCCCCAGCAGCGTGCCGATCAGCTTCAGGTTGGCCGGGTTGTCGTCAACCGCCATCACCGTCAGCGGCAGGCGTTTACGCTCAGGCGGCGCGGTGAGGCGTGTCGGTGTCTCCATCCTGAGCAGCGGGAACAACCGGGTGCTGGTGATCGGCTTGATCAGGCAGCCGAGCGCGCCTTGTTGCTTGAGCAGCTCGGCGTCGATCTGCGCCTGGCACGGCAGCGCCAGAATCACCCGATCGGCCAGCTTCAGCGAGGCCAGCAATTTGTCCTCGTGCTGCGCCATGTTGTCGCGGAACGGGATGGGCACGCCGGCCAGCAGGAAGTCATAGTGGCCTGGCGGCAGCTGGGCCAGCGTCGGCGAGTGGGTGATCACCAGCTGCGTGACGCTGAGCATGTTGAGCGTCGCCTGCGCCGCCGTCGGGTTGGACTCGATATAGGCCAGCGTTTTGCCGTTCAGATCCGGCAGGCTCGGCGCCAGCGACAGCATGCCCTCGTTCAGATCCAGCGTGATGTGGAACCAGAAGGTCGAGCCGCGGTTCAACTGGCTGTGGAAGCAGATATCGCCCCCCATCTCTTTCACCAGTTTTTGCGTGATCACCAGCCCCAGCCCGGTGCCGCCGTGGCGGCGGGAGATGCTGGCGTCTGCCTGACGAAACGCCTGGAACAGCTGCGACTGCTGGCGTTCGGAGATGCCGATGCCGGTGTCGTGGATCTGCACTTCCACTTCCACCCGGCGATCCAGCCGTTTGCGCAGCTCGACGCGAATATCGATATTGCCGGTTTCGGTGAACTTGATGGCGTTGCCCAGCAGGTTGGTGATGATTTGCTGTAGGCGCAGCGAGTCGCCGATCACCTGCTCCGGCACGTCGTTGTGCACATCCAGCGTCAGCTCCAGCCCCTTGTCGTGGGCGCTGGGCGCCAGCAACACCACCACTTCGTCCAGCGTTTCACGCAGGGCGAAAGGAATATGCTCCAGCACCAGCTTGCCGGCTTCCAGCTTGGAGAAGTCCAGCACGTCGTTGATGATGGTCAGCAGGTTGTTGGCCGAGCGTTCGATGGTCTGCAAATAATCGGTCTGGGTCGCGCTCAGATCGGTTTTCAGCATCTGGCGGGTGAAACCGATCACGCCGTTGAGCGGTGTACGCAGCTCGTGCGACATGTTGGCCAGGAATTCGGACTTGATGCGCGCCGCCTCCTGCGCGCGTTTTTTCGCCAGATCCAGCTCGACGTTCTGGATCTCCATCTGCTCCAGGGTTTCACGCAGGTCGGAGGTGGCCTGATCGATGTTCTGCTGCATCTCTTCGTGATAGGCGGTGAGCGACATCGCCATCGAGTTGATGCCGTTCTTCAGCATGTGCAGTTCGCCGAGCATGTAACCCTCCACGCGGCTGTCGAGCTGGCCGCGGCGGATGCGGTCGACGGTGTTCACCATGTTGCGGATCGGGCCGGTCACGTCGCGCATCAGGCGGTAAGCGAACAGGATGGCGATGCACATGCACAGCAACAGCAGCAGGGTGGAGACGAAGACCTCTTTATATTGCTGCAGCCGCACCGACTGCAGATCCAGCTCGATCGCCACATAGCCCAGGTTGTTGTCGGGGTGGCTGCCGCCGTCGGCGGTTTCATCCGGATACTGGCTTTCCGACAGGATCGGCGTGCGCAGGATCAGCGAATCGCCGCGTCGGGTGAGCATCAGCTCGGTGGGCAACGGCACGCCTTTCGGCAGCTGTAGCTGAGCGAAGTTGTGATGATAATTGGAGGTGACGAACAAATTATTCTGCGCATCGAACACGGTGATCGAACGCACGATGTCCGAATGGCGGCGGTGCAACAGGCTGACCAGCTGCCTGACCGATTCGCGGCTGCGGAACGTCATGCCGTACTCGCTGGCCACCGCCAGCGGCTCGATGATGCTGGCGCCGGCGTCGACCAATTGCTCCTGCAGCTCGTTATAGCGGTGCACCACGAAGAAGGTGCTGAGCAGCAAACCAATCAGCAAGGTCGGGGCCAGAATCAGGATCATCATGCGCGCACGCAGGCTGTATTTGGTCATGGGATTCCAATGTGGGAGAATTGACAGCTGACACTAGCTTAATGAACCAGCACACAATCGACAAATATGGCGCAATTCTACTCTCCCAAACGCCGCGTGACGACCCGGCAGAGCTCACAAATCTTCACCGTGACGGTGAGCGATCTCGATCCTTTCGGCCAGGGCGTGGCGCGCCACGACGGCAAAGCGGTGTTCGTGCCGGGCGTATTGCCGGGCGAGCAGGCGGAAATCCAGCTGACCGAAGACAAGCGCCAGTTCGCCAAAGGCAAGCTCAAACGCTTACTGAGCCGCAGCCCGCAGCGGGTGGCGCCGCGTTGCCCGCATTTCGGCGTCTGCGGCGGCTGCCAGCAGCAGCATGCGGATGAAGCGCTGCAGCAGCAGAGCAAGGCGGCGGCGCTGGTGCGCATGATCGCCCGCGAAACCGGGGTGACCCCGCAGCAGGAACCGGTGATCGCCGGCCCGGAATACGGCTATCGCCGCCGCGCTCGCCTGAGCCTGGCATGGCAGCCGAAGTTGCAGCGCCTGATGATGGGTTTTCGACAGGCGGCCTCCAGCGAGCTGGTGGCGGTGGAGCACTGTCCGGTGCTGCGGCCGGAGCTGGAACAGCTGCTGGCGCCGGTGCGCGCCTGCCTGAGCGGGCTGCAGGCGGTACGGCGGCTGGGGCATGTGGAGCTGGTGCTGGCGGACAACGGCCCGCTGCTGGTGCTGCGCCATCTCGACGCGCTGAAAGAGGCGGATCGGCAGGCGCTGTTGGCGTTTGGCGAGCGGGAAAACGTCGCCGTCTATCTGGCGCCGGACAGCGATCGCGTGGAGAAACTGTGCGGTGACACGCCGTATTATCAGGTTGACGGGCTACGCTTAGACTTCAGTCCGCGCGACTTTATTCAGGTCAATGACGTCGTAAACCAACAAATGGTGGCGCAGGCCCTTGAATGGCTCGATATTCAACCCAATGATCGGGTGCTGGACCTGTTCTGCGGCATGGGTAACTTCACCCTGCCGTTGGCGCGCCGCGCCGCTGCGGTGGTGGGCATCGAAGGTGTTGCCACGCTGGTAGCGAATGGGCAATATAATGCACATAAGAATAAGCTGAATAATGCATCGTTCTTCCACGAGAATCTGGAGGACGACGTTGCGCGGCAACCTTGGGCAGCACAAGGGTTTGATAAGGTGATGCTGGATCCCGCCCGTGCCGGTGCGGCCGGGGTGATGTCACACATTGTAAAACTGGCGCCGGCGCGGGTGGTGTATGTTTCCTGTAACCCCACCACGCTGGCTCGCGACAGCAAAGTGCTGTTGAGCGCCGGTTATCGTCTTGCGCGCGTGCGGATGTTGGATATGTTTCCGCACACGGGGCATCTTGAATCAATGGCGCTGTTTATCAACGAGCGCGCGCCAGAGGTCGCTGCAAAGTAGGGAGAAGTTATGGTTGCGGTAAGAAGTGCACATCTGAATACGGCGGGTGAATTCGCTCTCGATGAGTGGATCGCTGGCTTGGGGCTACCTAACCCGCAGTCATGTGAGCGATTGGCCGCAACCTGGCGTTATTGTGAGCAGCAGACCCAGAACCATCCCGACGCCTCGCTGCTGCTGTGGCGCGGTCTGGAGATGGTGGAAATCCTCTCGACGCTGAGCATGGACAACGACAGCATGCGCGCCGCGCTGCTGTTCCCGCTGGTGGACGCCGGCATCGTGCAGGAAGAGACCCTGACCGAAGCGTTCGGCAAGGGCATCGTCGCGCTGGTGCACGGCGTGCGCGACATGGACGCCATTCGCCAACTGAAAGCCACCCAAAACGATTCGATGGCCTCCGAGCAGGTCGACAACGTGCGCCGCATGCTGTTGGCGATGGTGGAGGATTTCCGCTGCGTGGTCATCAAGCTGGCGGAGCGCATCGCCCATCTGCGCGAGGTGAAAGACGCGCCGGAAGACGAACGCGTGCTGGCGGCGAAGGAATGTTCCAACATCTACGCCCCGCTGGCCAACCGGCTCGGCATCGGCCAGCTGAAGTGGGAGCTGGAGGATTTCTGCTTCCGCTACCTGCATCCGGAAGAATACAAGCGCATCGCCAAGCTGTTGCATGAGCGCCGCATCGATCGCGAACAGTTCATCGACGATTTCGTCGCCGGGCTGCGCACCGAGATGGCCAGCGAAGGCATTCGGGTGGAGATCTACGGCCGGCCGAAACACATCTACAGCATCTGGCGCAAGATGCAGAAAAAGCACCTGGCGTTCGACGAACTGTTCGACGTGCGCGCGGTGCGCATCGTGGCGGAGCGCCTGCAGGATTGCTATGCGGCGTTGGGCATCGTGCATACCCATTTCCGCCATCTGCCGGACGAGTTCGACGACTACGTCGCCAACCCGAAACCCAACGGCTACCAGTCGATCCACACCGTGGTGCTGGGGCCGCGCGGCAAAACCGTCGAGATTCAGATCCGCACCCGGCAAATGCATGAAGACGCCGAGCTGGGCGTGGCCGCGCACTGGAAGTACAAAGAGGGCGCGGGCGTGACCGTGCGCTCCGGCTACGAAGAACGCATCGCCTGGCTGCGTAAGCTCATCGCCTGGCAGGAAGAGATGGCGGACTCCGGCGAGATGCTCGACGAAGTGCGCAGCCAAGTGTTCGACGATCGGGTCTATGTGTTTACGCCGAAAGGCGACGTGGTGGATCTGCCGGCCGGCTCCACGCCGCTCGATTTCGCTTACCACATTCACAGCGACGTCGGTCACCGCTGTATCGGCGCCAAGATCGGCGGCCGCATCGTGCCGTTTACCTATCAGCTGAAGATGGGCGATCAGATTGAGATCATCACCCAGAAGCAGCCGAACCCGAGCCGCGACTGGCTGAACCCGAACCTGGGCTATGTCACCACCAGCCGCGGGCGCTCGAAGATCCATAACTGGTTCCGCAAGCAGGATCGCGACAAGAACATTCTCGCCGGTCGTCAGATGCTGGACAACGAACTGGAGCATCTCGGCATCAGCCTGAAAGAGGCCGAGAAGCTGTTGATCCCGCGCTACAACATGAACTCGCTGGACGAGGTGTTGGCGGCGATCGGCGGTGGGGACATTCGCCTGAACCAGATGGTGAATTACCTGCAGGGCAAGTTCAACAAGCCGAGCGCCGAAGAGCAGGATCGCGAGGCGCTGCGCCAGCTGGTGCAGCAGAAAGCGCCGCCGCCGGCCCGCAACAAGGACAATGGCCGGGTGGTGGTGGAGGGCGTGGGCAACCTGATGCACCACATCGCCCGCTGCTGCCAGCCGATCCCGGGCGACGACATCGTCGGCTTTATCACCCAGGGGCGCGGTATTTCGATCCACCGTGCGGACTGCGATCAGCTGGTCGATCTGCAATCGCACGCGCCGGAGCGCATCGTCGACGCGGTATGGGGTGAAAGCTACTCCAGCGGTTATTCGCTGGTGGTGCGCGTGATGGCCAACGATCGCAGCGGGCTGCTGCGCGACATTACCACCATTCTGGCCAACGAAAAGGTCAACGTACTGGGCGTCGCCAGCCGCAGCGACACCAAGAAGCAGTTGGCCACCATCGACATGGATATCGAAATCTACAACCAGCAGGTGCTGAGCCGGGTGCTGGCGAAGCTGAACCAGCTGCCGGACGTGATAGACGCCAAGCGTCTGCACGGCAACTAAGCTCACATCGCCTTCGGGCCGTATCGATAGCGGATACGGCCCGAATTCGGCGTGCGCCCCCATGCGCTTCCATTCTTTCTCAGAGATTTTTTATGACCCAATCCACTCCGCTGCAGCGTCTGCTGAACATCATGAAAACGCTGCGCGACCCGCAGATCGGTTGCTCGTGGGACCGCAAGCAAACCTTCGCCACCATTGCGCCTTATACGTTGGAAGAGACTTACGAAGTGCTGAACGCCATCGAGCGGCAGGATTACGCCGATCTGCGCGACGAGCTGGGCGATTTGCTGTTTCAGGTGGTGTTCTACGCCCAGATGGGGCAGGAGCAGGGGCTGTTCGATTTCGATGAGGTGTGCACCGCCATCAGCGACAAGCTGGAGCGCCGTCACCCGCACATCTTCGGCGACGCCGAGGGCGGAGACAGCGAAGCCGTGGCGGCGCGCTGGGAGCAGCTGAAGGCCGGCGAGCGCGCCGAAAAAGCGCTGCACTCGGTGCTGGACGACATTCCGCAGGCGCTGCCGGCGTTGATGAAAGCGCACAAGATCCAGAAACGCTGCGCCTCGGTCGGCTTCGACTGGAATACCCTGGGCCCGGTGCTGGACAAAGTGTACGAAGAGATCGACGAAGTGATGCACGAAGCCCGCCAGGCGGTGGTCGACGAGAGCAAGCTGGAAGAGGAGATCGGCGATCTGCTGTTCGCCACGGTGAACCTGTCGCGCCATTTAGGCCACAAGGCGGAGAACGCGCTGCAGGCGGCGAACCGCAAGTTCGAGCGCCGCTTCCGCCAGGTGGAAGAGATTGTCCAGCAAAGCGGGCTGCGGCTTGAAGACGCCACGCTGGAGCAGATGGAAGAGGCCTGGCAGCAGGTGAAACGTCAGGAAAGTTGAATCGCCGCGACAATGTTGATCGCCGACAAGGTTCGCTCAAGCTGAAACGGTTAAGCTTTCGGTCAGGTTAGAGGCGCATGGCTGCCGGCGGCAGCAAAAGGGCAACAAACTGAAATCTAAGGCGTTTTATCGCTCCTGAGGGGCGGTAAAAAGAAATTTTCTCTGCTAACTCTTTGTTTTACCTGGAGGGTTTAGGCGCCGCCGGCGGAGTAAACCCTGATGAACACGGGAGGGCGGCCGAGATGATGGACAGCAAAACGATCGTTTGTAGGTCAGGAGAGGTTCGGGTATACTACTTTCCCGTCCTGGTTCTTCCATCGTCTTTAAACCTAAACTCTCAGGTTCAGCATGACAACTAATTATATTTTTGTGACCGGCGGGGTCGTATCCTCTCTGGGTAAAGGCATTGCCGCAGCCTCTCTGGCGGCTATTCTTGAAGCCCGTGGCCTCAACGTTACCATCATGAAACTGGACCCGTACATCAACGTGGATCCGGGCACCATGAGCCCGATTCAGCATGGGGAAGTTTTCGTCACCGAAGACGGCGCAGAAACCGATCTGGATTTGGGTCACTACGAGCGCTTCATCCGCACCAAAATGTCGCGTCGCAACAACTTCACCACCGGCCGCATCTACTCCGACGTGCTGCGTAAAGAACGCCGCGGCGACTATCTGGGTGCGACCGTGCAGGTCATTCCGCACATCACCAACGCGATCAAAGAGCGCATCATCGAAGGTGGCGAAGGCCACGATGTGGTGCTGGTGGAAATCGGCGGCACCGTCGGCGATATCGAATCGCTGCCGTTCCTCGAAGCTATCCGTCAGATGGCGGTGGAAGTGGGCCGCGAGCACACTCTGTATATGCACCTGACGCTGGTGCCGTACATGGCGGCGGCCGGCGAAGTGAAAACCAAGCCGACCCAGCATTCCGTAAAAGAGCTGCTTTCCATCGGTATTCAGCCTGATGTGCTGATTTGCCGTTCCGATCGCGCAGTTCCTGCTAACGAACGCGCTAAAATCGCGCTTTTCTGCAACGTGCCGGAAAAAGCGGTTATCTCTCTGAAAGACGTTGATTCTATTTATAAAATCCCAGGCCTATTGAAATCTCAGGGGCTGGACGATTATATTTGTAAACGATTCAGCTTGAACGCACCGGAAGCCAACCTGGCCGAATGGGAACAGGTGATCTACGAAGAAGCCAATCCGGGCGGCGAAGTGACCATCGGCATGGTCGGCAAATACGTTGAGCTGCCGGACGCCTACAAGTCGGTGATCGAAGCGCTGAAGCACGGCGGGCTGAAAAACCGTCTGACCGTGAACATCAAGCTGATCGACTCGCAGGACGTGGAAACCCGCGGCGTGGAAGTGCTGAAAGGGCTGGACGCGATCCTGATCCCGGGCGGCTTCGGTTACCGCGGCGTGGAAGGCAAAGTGATGACCGCACGCTATGCGCGCGAGAACAACATTCCTTACCTGGGCATTTGCCTGGGCATGCAGGTGGCGCTGATGGAGTTCGCTCGCAACGTGGCGGGCATGGAAAACGCCAACTCCACCGAGTTTATGCCAGACTGTAAGTACCCGGTGGTGGCGTTGATCACCGAATGGCGCGACGAAGACGGCAACGTCGAAGTGCGCAGCGAAGAAAGCGATTTGGGCGGCACGATGCGCGTAGGTGGCCAACAGTGCAACCTGATCGACAACAGCCTGGTGCGTCAGCTGTATGGCGAACCGACCATTGTCGAGCGTCACCGTCACCGTTACGAAGTTAACAACATGCTGTTGAAGCAGATCGAAGCCGCAGGGCTGCGTGTCGCCGGTCGTTCCGCCGACAACAAGCTGGTCGAGATCATTGAACTGCCGAATCACCCGTGGTTTGTAGCCTGTCAGTTCCACCCGGAATTTACGTCTACGCCGCGTGATGGGCATCCGCTGTTCGCCGGCTTCGTGAAAGCCGCAGGCGAGCATCAGAAGCGCCAGGTGAAATAAAATATTTGGTAGGCGGCGCGCGGTGAGAACCGCGCGCTGTTTGTCTGGAGTTTTAGTTTAACTTGTACTGAGGAAAACCTAATGTCCAAAATCGTTAAAGTCATCGGTCGTGAAATCATCGACTCCCGCGGTAACCCGACTGTTGAAGCCGAAGTTCATCTGGAAGGCGGTTTCGTCGGCTTGGCTGCTGCGCCGTCAGGTGCTTCTACCGGTTCCCGCGAAGCGTTGGAACTGCGTGACGGTGACAAGTCTCGTTTCCTGGGTAAAGGCGTACTGAAAGCCGTTGCTGCAGTAAACGGTCCGATTGCTCAGGCAGTACTGGGTAAAGATGCCAAAGACCAGGCGAACATCGACAAGATCATGATCGAGCTGGACGGCACCGAAAACAAATCCAACTTCGGCGCCAACGCCATTCTGGCGGTTTCCCTGGCAGCAGCGAAAGCGGCTGCAGCCTCTAAAGGTATGCCGCTGTACGAGCACATCGCTGAACTGAACGGCACCCCAGGCAAATTCTCCATGCCACTGCCGATGATGAACATCATCAACGGCGGCGAGCACGCTGACAACAACGTCGATATTCAGGAATTCATGATTCAGCCGGTTGGCGCGAAAACCCTGAAAGAAGCGGTGCGCATCGGTTCTGAAGTGTTCCACCACCTGGCGAAAGTTCTGAAAGCCAAAGGCATGAACACCGCCGTGGGCGACGAAGGCGGCTACGCGCCAAACCTGGGTTCCAACGCCGAAGCGCTGGCGGTTATTGCTGAAGCGGTAAAAGCGGCGGGCTACGAGCTGGGCAAAGACGTCACTCTGGCGATGGACTGCGCGGCTTCCGAATTCTACAAAGACGGTAAATACGTGCTGGCCGGCGAAGGCAACAAAGCCTTCACTTCCGAAGAGTTCACTCACTTCCTGGAAGATCTGACCAAACAGTACCCAATCGTGTCTATCGAAGACGGCCTGGATGAATCCGACTGGGCGGGCTTCGCTTACCAGACCAAAGTTCTGGGCGACAAAATCCAGCTGGTGGGCGACGATCTGTTTGTTACCAACACCAAGATCCTGAAAGAAGGCATCGAGAAAGGCATCGCTAACTCCATCCTGATCAAATTCAACCAGATCGGTTCTCTGACCGAAACTCTGGCGGCTATCAAGATGGCGAAAGACGCCGGCTACACCGCGGTGATCTCTCACCGTTCCGGTGAAACCGAAGACGCGACCATCGCCGACCTGGCGGTAGGGACTGCGGCTGGCCAGATCAAAACCGGTTCCATGAGCCGTTCTGACCGCGTTGCCAAGTACAACCAACTGATCCGTATCGAAGAAGCGCTGGGTGACCGTGCGCCATTCAACGGCCTGAAAGAAGTTAAAGGCCAGTAAGTTCGACCGATTCGGTTGCTAAATAAAAACCCGCTGCGGCGGGTTTTTTTATGGCCAGCGTTTGGCCAAAAGCGCATTAAAAAACCCGCCGCAGCGGGTTTTATCAGAAGCGAGCGTTACATCTGCTGCGTTGCCGCGGTCACCGGCGAACCCCCGCCTTTCTTGCGCACCCACAGCCAGTAAGCCACGGTGAGTAAAGCAATCCACACCAGCCCGACGTACAGCGCGATGCGGCTCTCTTCGAAGTAGCCGAGCAGGCCGATGACGAATGCCATAAAGGCGGTCGCCAGCGCCGGCGCCACCGGCCACCATGGCACCGGGAAGCTCAACTGACGAGTTTCTTCCGGCGACAGCGTGCGGCGCATGACGATCTGCGACAGCAGGATCATCAGCCACACCCAGACGGTGGCGAAGGTGGCGATCGAGGCGATGATCATGAAGACCTTCTCCGGGATCAGGTAGTTGAGCACCACCGCCAGCAGCAGGGCGACCGACATCACCAGCACCGTCATCCACGGCACGCCGCTGGCGGTCAGTTTGGTGAAGCTGCGCGGCGCCTGGCCGTCCTGCGCCATGCCGTACATCATGCGGCCGGCGCCGAAGATGTCGCTGTTGATGGCCGAGATGGCGGCGGTGATCACCACCACGTTCAGCACGTTGGCGGCGGAGCTGATGCCGAGGTTGCTGAAGATCTCAACGAACGGGCTGCCGTTCTGGCCGATGCTGTTCCACGGGTAGATCGCCATCAGCACCGTCAGCGTCAGCACGTAAAACAGCAGGATGCGCACCGGCACGGCGTTGATCGCTTTCGGCAGCACTTTGGCGGGGTCTTTCGCCTCGCTGGCGGTAATGCCGATGATCTCGATGCCGCCGAAGGCGAACATCACCACCGCCAATGACGCGACCACGCCGCCGATGCCGTTAGGCATAAAGCCGCCGTGCTGCCACAGATTGCTGATACCGGTGGCGTGCTGGGCTTGGCCGAAGCCGAACAGCATCACCGCCGCGCCGCCGACGATCATCGCCACGATGGCGGCGACCTTGACCAGCGACAGCCAGAACTCCAGCTCACCGAACACCTTGACGCTGCACAAATTGAGCGCGCCGATAAACAGAATGATGCTGAGCACCCAGACCCACTGGGCGACGTCCGGGAACCACAACCCCATATAAATGCCGAAGGCGGTGACGTCCGCCAAAGCGACGATCACCATTTCGAAGGTGTAGGTCCAACCGGTGAGGAACCCGGCCAGCGGGCCGAGATAGTGGCTGGCGTAGTGGCCGAACGAGCCGGAAACCGGCTGGTGCACCGCCATTTCACCCAGCGCGCGCATCACCATGAACACCGCCGCGCCGCCCACCAGGTAGGCCAGCAGCACGGCCGGGCCGGCCAGCTGGATGGCGCCGGCGGAGCCGTAGAACAGGCCGGTGCCGATCGCCGAGCCGAGAGCCATGAAACGGATGTGCCGCGCGTTTAGTCCGCGTCTGAGTTGTGTTGTTTCGTTACGCATGTTGCTTCCCGTTAAGTGTTTGCCGAACAGGCACGCGCTGCCCGCGCCGGGTGGAACGCACCCGGCGGGGCAGAACAAACTGCGTGATTCAGTGTGTGATGATTATGCCTGGCTAGGCAGCAGCGCCGCAGGCAGCAGCGATGTCAGGTGACCGGCCGCCAAGAGTTGGCTGGCGGCTTCAATGTCGGGGGCGAAGAAACGATCCTTGTCGTAGAAACTGACATGCTCGCGCAGCAGACGGCGCGCCTGCTCCAGACCTTCCGAGGTCTTCAGGCCGTTGCGGAAATCCAGGCCCTGGCAGGCGGCCAGCCATTCGACCGCCAGAATGCCGCGCACGTTGTCCGCCATGATCCACAGGCGGCGACCGGCGGCCGGCGCCATGGAAACGTGGTCTTCCTGGTTGGCGGAGGTCGGAATGCTGTCGACGCTCGACGGGTGCGCCAGCGCTTTGTTTTCGCTGGCCAGCGCCGCGGCGGTCACCTGGGCGATCATGAAGCCGGAGTTCACGCCGCCGTTTTCCACCAGGAACGGTGGCAGTTGCGACATGTGCTTGTCCATCATCAGCGAGATGCGGCGCTCGGACAGCGAACCGATTTCGGCGAACGCCAGCGCCAGGTTATCGGCGGCCATCGCCACCGGCTCGGCGTGGAAGTTGCCGCCGGACAGCACGTCGCCCTGTTCGGCGAACACCAGCGGGTTATCCGAGACGGCGTTGGCTTCAATTTCCAGCACCTCGGCGGCCTGGCGGATCTGCGTCAGGCAGGCGCCCATCACCTGCGGCTGGCAGCGCAGGGAGTAAGGATCCTGCACTTTTTCGCAGTTGCGATGCGAGTCGGAGACTTCGCTGCGCGCGCCGAGCAGGTGGCGGTAGGCGAGGGCGGCGTCGATCTGGCCGCGCTGGCCGCGCACCTCGTGGATGCGCGCATCGAACGGGCTGCGAGAGCCCAGCGCCGCTTCCACCGTCAGGCTGCCCGCCACGGTCGCGGCGGCGAACAGGTCTTCGGCATCGAACAGGCCGCGCAGCGCGAAGGCGGCGGAGACCTGGGTGCCGTTCAGCAGCGCCAGGCCCTCTTTCGCCGCCAGCGTCAGCGGTTTCAGGCCGGCCTTGGCCAGCGCTTCAGTCGCCGGCAGCCATTGGCCCTGATGGCGCGCCTGGCCTTCGCCCAGCAGCACCAGGCTCATGTGCGCCAGCGGCGCCAGGTCACCGGAGGCGCCGACCGAGCCCTTCAGCGGAATATGCGGATAAACTTCGGCGTTGACCAGCGCGATCAGCGCCTGGATGACTTCCAGACGAATGCCGGAGAAGCCGCGCGACAGGCTGTTGATCTTCAGCACCATGATCAGGCGCACCAGGTTGTCGTCGGTCGGCTCGCCCACGCCGGCGGCATGCGACAGCACGATCGAACGCTGCAGGTTTTCCAGATCGTCGCGGGCGATGCGTGTCGAAGCCAGCAGGCCAAACCCGGTGTTGATGCCGTAAGTGGTGCGGTTTTCTTCAACGATGCGTTCCACGCAGGCCACGCTCTGCTGGATTGGCGCGTAGGCGTTGTCGTCCAGCGTCAGCGTCACCGGGTGTTGATAGACGTCGCGTAGCTGGGCCAGAGTCAGTTTGCCCGGGCGAATAGTCAGCGCTTTCATGCTTTTTCTCCTTGGGTCGCGGCAACCATCGGCAGGTTCAGGCCTTGCTCGCGGGCGCAGTCGATAGCGATATCGTAACCAGCGTCGGCGTGACGCATGACCCCGGTAGCCGGGTCATTGTGCAGCACGCGGGCGATGCGCTCGGCGGCTTCGTCGGTGCCGTCGCAGACGATCACCATGCCGGAGTGTTGGGAGAAGCCCATGCCGACGCCGCCGCCGTGGTGCAGGGAAACCCAGGTGGCGCCGCTGGCGGTGTTCAACAGGGCGTTCAGCAGCGGCCAGTCGGAAACCGCATCGGAACCGTCTTTCATCGCTTCGGTTTCACGGTTCGGGCTGGAAACGGAGCCGGAATCCAGGTGGTCGCGGCCGATGACGATCGGGGCGGACAGTTCGCCGCGGCGAACCATCTCGTTGAACGCCAGACCCAGCTTGGCGCGCTGGCCGAGGCCAACCCAGCAGATGCGCGCCGGCAGGCCCTGGAAGCTGATGCGCTCGCGCGCCATGTCCAGCCAGCGATGCAGGTGTTCGTCATCCGGGATCAGCTCTTTCACCATGGCGTCGGTTTTGTAGATGTCCTGCGGATCGCCGGACAGCGCCGCCCAGCGGAACGGCCCGATGCCGCGGCAGAACAGCGGACGGATGTAGGCCGGCACGAAGCCCGGGAAGTCGAAGGCATTGTCGACGCCGGTTTCTTTCGCCATCTGGCGAATGTTGTTGCCGTAGTCGAAGGTCGGCACGCCCATCTGCTGGAACGCCAGCATGGCTTTGACGTGATCGGCCATCGACTGCTTGGCGGCGGCGACCACCTTGGCCGGCTCGGTCTGGGCGCGCTGGCGATACTCTTCCCAGCTCCAGCCCTTCGGCAGGTAGCCGTTCAGCGGATCGTGGGCGCTGGTCTGATCGGTGACCATGTCCGGGCGCACGCCGCGGCGCACCAGCTCAGGCAGGATTTCCGCCGCGTTGCCGCACAGGGCGATGGAGATGGCTTTGCCTTCTGAGGTGTATTTCTTGATGCGGGCCAGCGCGTCGTCCAGATCTTTGGCCTGCTCATCGACGTAGCGGGTTTTCAGACGGAAATCGATGCGGCTCTGCTGACATTCGATGTTCAGCGAGCAGGCGCCCGCCAGCGTCGCGGCCAGCGGCTGCGCGCCGCCCATGCCGCCCAGACCGGCGGTCAGCACCCAGCGCCCCTGCAGGCTGCCGTCGTAATGCTGGCGGCCCGCTTCGACGAAGGTCTCATAGGTGCCCTGAACGATGCCCTGGCTGCCGATGTAGATCCAACTGCCGGCGGTCATCTGGCCGTACATGGCCAGGCCTTTGGCGTCCAGCTCGTTGAAGTGTTCCCAGGTTGCCCAGTGGGGCACCAGGTTGGAGTTGGCGATCAGCACGCGCGGTGCGTTGCTGTGGGTTTTGAAGACGCCGACCGGCTTGCCGGACTGCACCAGCAGGGTTTCGTCTTCCTCCAGCGTTTTCAGCGTTTCGACGATCTTGTCGTAGCAATCCCAGTCGCGCGCGGCGCGGCCGATGCCGCCGTACACCACCAGCTCGTGTGGGTTCTCCGCAACTTCAGGATCGAGGTTGTTCATCAGCATGCGTAACGGCGCTTCGGTCAGCCAGCTTTTTGCGTTTAATTGTGTGCCGCGTGGCGCGCGTACATCGACATTGCGAACTTTGTTATTTGTAGTCACAGCAGTTTCCTCAAACAGTATCGGTGCAGATTCCATGCCGCGGTGGGGGATGAGTACCACGGCATAACAATGCGTAGGGTTTATTAACATATACTTGTATGTACAAGCATATGCAACACTGACCAGTTGCCGCTTAAAAGTGGCATAAGAAAAAGTTATTTTCTTTTTATATCAGTCTGATATGCGATTTTTTATCGCCGGCTTCATGTATGGAAAGCCGGAGAAAAGTGAGCTGTTCGGCAAAAATGAATTAAAAATGACTCATTTTTGGGCGGCTAGTCACAATATTTTTACAGACTGATTACAGTTGCGGCCAGGGGATAAACAAACCCTATCGCCGCAGGGGAAAAAGCCCGCCGTCGGTGGCGGGCTTGCCAGGGTCAGGCCGCCGGTTGTAGCGTCGGTTTGCGGCTCATTTTGCATACCGTGGCGATGGCGGCGATCAGCGCCGGCACGCACAGGAACATCAGGATGCTCTGCACCTCCCACTGCATCGCCAGCAGTTGGGCGCCCATCATGGTGCCGGCGACGCCGCCGAAGCGGCCGATGCCCTGCATCCAGGCGATGCCGGTGGCGCGGCTGTGGGTGGGGTAGAAGGTGGCCGCCAGCGTTTGCAGCCCGGACTGCGCGCCGTTCATGGTGACGCCCATCAGGAAGATGAAGGCGCCCAGCAGCACGATGTGTTTGTCTTCGGTCGCCATCGCCACGATCAGCAGGGCAGTGGCGACAAAGCCGCTCGAGACCACCTTATGCGCGTTCCAGCGATCCATCAGCCAGCCGGCCACCAGGATGCCGAGCGTGCCGCCGAAGGTGAACAGCGAGGTGAGCATCGCCGATTGCTCCAGCTGGTAACCCAGTCCCTGCATCAGGATCGGCATCCAGCTCAGCAACACGTAGTAGATCACCAGCCCCATAAAGTAGGTCAGCCACAGCATCAGCGTGCCGAGCAGGTAAGGGCGGCTGAACAGCAGGCCGACGCTGGTCTTGGTGTGCGTAAGCTTCTCTTCGTACAGGTAAAAACGCGTCACGCCGTCCAGGCTCTGGCTGACGAAGCGCTGTGCGATGCGCTTGATCTTCGCCGCATCCTGCCCGCGGTTGACCATGTATTTGACTGATTCCGGCAGCAGCAGGATCAGCAAAACCGTCAACGCCAGCGGCGCAATGGCGCCGAGCAGCAGCACGCTGTGCCAGCCGTAGCTCGGGATCAGCCACGATGAAATGGCGCCGCCGCCGGCCGCGCCCAGCGGGAAACCGCAGTACATGGTGTTGATCGCCAGCGAACGGCAGCGCTGCGGCGCGTATTCGGAGATCAGCGTGATGGCATTGGGCATCGCCGCTCCCAGCCCGAGGCCGGTGAGGAAACGCCACAGCGTCAGGCTATTGAGCGAGCCGGCGTAGGCGGTGGCCAGGCTCGACAGGCCGAAGAACAGACAGGAAAACACCAGCACGCGCTTGCGGCCGATGCGATCGGAGATTGGCCCGGCGATCAGCGCGCCGAGCGACAGCCCCAGCAGCGCGGCGCTCAGCACCGGCCCCAGATCCTGTTTGATGATGCCCCAGTCTTTGGCGACCGAGGGGGCGATATAGCCCATGGCGGCGGTATCGAAACCGTCGATGGCGAGGATCAGGAATCCGAGAATGATCAGGGTCCAGTGAAACAGCGAAAACTTGCTGTCGTCGATGGCCTGCTGAATGTTCAACTCGCTGGTGGAATGAGTCATGGCACCCTCTAAACGCAGATGTAGTCGTGATGGATGGAACGTGGCCGAAACTGACGCTCGGCTTGTGTTTGCTTGTATATACATCTGCGCGTCGGCGCTTTATGTCAAATATATTTATCTTATGCGTTAAATAAATGTTGTTTTTGCGAAGCAGGTTACACCGTGAATGAAAGGCCAAAGCCCGACTCACAAATTAAATGAACGCCGTGGGTGGTGAGATATGCTGGCGGCGGCGCGGAGAATAAAATTTAATACAATGTTGGCCGTTTGGTCGCCGGGCCGGAATCTGCGATAATCGCTTTTTACTTTTCCAGATTGAGAAACCGATGCAGTACCCGATCAATGAGATGTTCCAAACCTTGCAGGGCGAAGGCTTTTTCACCGGCGTGCCGGCCATTTTTATCCGCTTGCAGGGCTGTCCGGTAGGGTGCAGTTGGTGCGATACCAAACATACCTGGGAAAAGGAAGCCAATCGGGAAGTCGACCTGCAACGGATCCTGGTCAAAACAGAAGAGAGCGACGCCTGGGGCAACGCCAGCGCCGAGCAGCTGTTGGCGGTGATGCGCCAACAAGGTTACACCGCGCGCCATGTGGTGATCACCGGCGGCGAACCCTGCATCTACGATCTGGCGCCGCTGACCGAGCTGTTCGAACAGCATGGTTATGGCTGCCAGATTGAGACCAGCGGCACCCACGAGGTGCGCTGTTCCGCCAACACCTGGGTGACGGTTTCGCCGAAGGTGAATATGCGCGGCGGCATGAAGGTGCTGGATCAGGCGCTGCGGCGCGCCGACGAGGTGAAGCATCCGGTGGCGCGCGAGCGCGACATCGAGGCGCTGGACGCGCTGCTGGCGACGCTGCAGGACGACAAGGCGCGCATTATTGCGCTGCAGCCGATCAGCCAGAAAGAAGAGGCGACCCGCCTGTGCATCGAAACCTGCATCGCGCGCAACTGGCGGCTGTCGATGCAGACCCACAAGTATCTGAACATCGCCTAAAATCAGGGCGCCCTTGGGCGCCCTTTCTTTTAACCTTTATATACGCATCCCGCAGTACAGGTCTCTTTCACCATCACCGCAGTCAGTTCCGGCAACTGGGGCTTGAGCTGCTGCCAAATCCAGGCGGCGAGCACTTCGCTGGTGGGATTTTCCAATCCTGGAATATCGTTCAGATAATGGTGATCCAGCCGCTCCCAGATCGGGGAAAACACAGCCTTGAGCTCGGCGAAATCCATCACCCAACCGGTGTGGGGATCCACTTCACCGGTCACTTCCAGACGCACCATAAACGAATGCCCATGCAGACGGCCGCATTTATGGCCCTCCGGCACGTGGGGCAAACGGTGTGCGGCTTCAAACTGAAAATCTTTAAACAGCGTGGTTGCCATTATTACGGCCTCATTGACTCAAAAACCGCCGCATAGTACCGGAAAGCGCGTCTGCTTGCCATTTATACCGTTATGGTCTAGCGCCGCGATAACCGCGCCCGGTTAACACTTTTTTTGTTTGGTGTTTGCGGCACCTATCGGCTGGGGTAATGAGCCGAAATGTTGAACGGTGAAAAAACGATGAAAAAAAGCGCTTTAATTTCATCTGGATAAAAAACTTTGTTTAACGGTTTAAGCGTTATCCCTTACCGGAAAAACAGCTTAGTCATTTTGGTTATGATTTATTGCTATCCCTTATTTAATCGTTGCTATTCTGCTCGGTAACCTTACAAACTCTCCTGATCTTTTCCGCACACCCGACGCAGCGAAGAGACAGCGACTGACACTGGCGCGCGCCTGGCAGGAAAGGCGCTAAGTATAGGAAATAAGTACAGCAATGACGACTCAGGCTCCTCCAACATCTTTGCTCCCGCTGACGCCCGAACAGCTGGCGCGCTTGCAGGCGACGATCGGCGACTATTCGCCGACGCAGCTGGCGTGGCTGTCCGGCTATTTTTGGGGCATGGTCAATCAACAGCCCGGAGCCGTGGCCATTGCGCCTGTCGCCCCTGCGGCTGCCGCCGGCATCACCATCATTTCCGCTTCGCAGACCGGCAATGCGCGCCGCCTGGCGGAGCAGCTGCGCGACGATCTGCTGGCCGCCAATCTGAGCGCCACGCTGATCAGCGCCGGCGACTACAAGTTCAAGCAGATAGCTCAAGAGCGCCTGCTGGTGATCGTCGCCTCTACGCAGGGGGAAGGCGAGCCGGCGGAAGAAGCGGTGGCGCTGCATAAATTCCTGTTCTCGAAGAAGGCGCCGAAGCTGAATGACACCGCTTTTGCGGTGTTCGGGCTGGGCGACACCTCTTATGAGAATTTCTGCCAGTCTGGTAAGGATTTCGACGGCAAGCTGGCCGAGCTGGGGGCCGAGCGCCTGGTGGAGCGCGTGGACGCCGACGTGGAGTACCAGGAACTGGCCGTCGCCTGGCGTAAACAGGTGGTGTCGGTGCTGAAGGCGCGCGCGCCGGCGGAAAGCGCCGCACCGGGCGTGTTGGCCAGCGGCGCGGTCGATCTGATCGACAGCAGCCCGTACAGCAAGGAACAACCGCTTACCGCCCAGCTGGCGGTCAATCAGAAAATTACCGGCCGCGCGTCGGATAAAGACGTGCGTCATATCGAAATCGATCTGGGCGACTCCGGCCTGCGCTATCAGCCGGGCGATGCGCTCGGCGTATGGTTCGACAACGATCCGGCGCTGGTGGACGAACTGGTGCAGCTGTTGTGGCTGAAAGGCGACGAGCCGGTCGAGGTGGAAGGGCAAACCCTGCCGCTGGCGCAGGCGCTGCGCAGCCATTTCGAGCTGACGCAGAACACCACGCCGATCGTCGATAAATACGCCGCGCTGTCGCGCGACGAAACGCTGATCGGCCTGCTGGCGGATAAAGCCGCGCTGCAGCAGTACGCGCACAACACGCCGATCGTCGACATGGTGCGTCAGGCGCCGGCGGATCTGAGCGCCGAACAGCTGGTCGGCCTGCTGCGCCCGCTGACGCCGCGTCTGTACTCCATCGCCTCTTCGCAGGCGGAGAACGAAAGCGAAGTCCACATCACCGTGGGCGTGGTGCGTTACGACATCGACGGGCGCGCCCGCAGCGGCGGCGCCTCCGGCTTCCTGGCGGATCGCCTGGAGGAAGACGGCGACGTGCGGGTGTTTATCGAACACAACGACAACTTCCGCCTGCCGGCCAACCCGGAAACGCCGGTGATCATGATCGGCCCGGGCACCGGCATCGCGCCGTTCCGCGCCTTTATGCAGCAGCGCGACGCCGACGGCGCCGGCGGCAAAAACTGGCTGTTCTTCGGCAACCCGCACTTCACCGAAGATTTCCTGTATCAGGTCGAATGGCAGCGCTACGTGAAAGACGGCCTGCTGACCCGCATCGATCTGGCCTGGTCCCGCGACCAGCAACATAAAATATACGTACAAGACAAACTGCGCGAACAGGGCGCGGAAGTGTGGCGCTGGATTCAGGAAGGCGCGCACATTTACGTCTGCGGCGATGCCAATCGCATGGCGAAAGACGTGGAAAACACATTACTGGAACTGGTGGCCGAGCACGGTGGCATGGATACCGAGCAGGCGGATGAATTTTTAAGTGAGCTGCGCCTTGAGCGCCGTTATCAGCGAGATGTTTACTGATGAGTGATAAACACCCCGGGCCTTTGGTAGTCGAAGGCAAACTGGCCGATGCGGAGCGCATGAAGAAGGAGAGCAACTTCCTGCGCGGCACCATCGCCGAAGATTTGAACGACGGCCTGACCGGCGGCTTCAACGGCGACAACTTCCTGTTGATCCGTTTTCACGGCATGTATCAGCAGGATGACCGCGATATTCGCGCCGAACGCGCCGAGCAGAAGCTGGAGCCGCGCCACGCCATGATGCTGCGCTGCCGCCTGCCGGGCGGCATCATCAGCCCGCAGCAGTGGCTGGGCATCGACAAGTTCGCGCAGGAGAGCACGCTGTACGGCAGCATTCGCATCACCAACCGCCAGACGTTCCAGTTTCACGGCATTCTGAAAGGCAACGTCAAACCGGTGCACCAGCTGCTGAACCGCCTGGGGCTGGACGCGTTGGCGACCGCCAACGACGTCAACCGCAACGTGCTGTGCACCTCCAACCCGGTGGAATCCGAGCTGCATCAGGAAGCCTACGAGTGGGCGAAGAAGATCTCCGAACACCTGCTGCCGCGCACCCGCGCCTACGCTGAGGTGTGGCTGGATCAGGAGAAGGTGGCCACCACCGACGAAGAGCCGATTCTGGGGCCGACCTACCTGCCGCGCAAATTCAAAACCACGGTGGTGATCCCGCCGCAGAACGACGTCGATCTGCACGCCAACGACATGAACTTCGTGGCGATCGCCGAAAACGGCAAGCTGGTAGGCTTCAACCTGCTGGTGGGCGGCGGGCTGTCCATCGAACACGGCAACAAGAAGACCTACGCGCGGCAGGCCAGCGAATTCGGCTACATTCCGCTCGAGCATACGCTGGCGGTGGCGGAAGCGGTGGTGACCACGCAGCGCGACTGGGGCAACCGCACCGATCGCAAGAACGCCAAAACCAAATACACGCTGGAGCGCGTCGGGGTGGACGTTTTCCGCGCCGAAGTGGAAAAGCGCGCCGGTATCACCTTCGCGCCGGTCCGGCCGTATGAATTCACCGGCCGCGGCGATCGCATCGGTTGGGTGAAGGGCATCGACGATCAATGGCACCTGACGCTGTTTATCGAGAACGGCCGCCTGCTGGACTATCCGGGGCGTCCGCTGAAGACCGGCATGGCGGAGATCGCCAAGATCCATAAAGGCGACTTCCGTCTGACGGCGAACCAAAACGTGATCATCGCCGGCGTGCCGGAAAGCGAGAAGGCGAAGATCGAAGCCCTGGCGCGCGATCATGGCCTGATCGACGACGAGATCAGCGAGCAACGCAAGAACTCGATGGCCTGCGTATCGTTCCCGACCTGCCCGTTGGCGATGGCGGAGGCCGAGCGCTTCCTGCCGCAGTTCGTCACCAAGGTGGAAGGGATCATGCATCGGCACGGGGTGGGTGACGAGCATATCGTGCTGCGCATCACCGGCTGCCCAAACGGCTGCGGCCGCGCGCTGTTGGCGGAGCTGGGGCTGGTGGGCAAGGCGGTCGGCCGCTATAACCTGCATTTGGGCGGCAACCGCGAAGGCACGCGCATTCCGCGTATGTACCGCGAGAACATCAACGAAGACGAGATCCTGAGCGAGATCGACCTGCTGGTGGGGCGCTGGGCGAAGGAGCGCAACGCCGGCGAAGGCTTCGGCGACTTCACCATCCGCGCGGGCATCGTCAAACCGGTGCTGGATCCGGCGCGAGATTTCTGGGAGTGAGGCCGGGCGGCCCCTGGGGCAGAGGGGCCGCACAGGTAATTTCAAGTAGCAGGAGAGACAACATGGCTGAATTCGATCTGGCGGCGCTGAACGCGTTGCCCAAATCCGGGCAGGCGCTGGCATTGGCGGTGGTCAACGGCCAACTGGAGACCCTCAGCGCCGAACAGCGCGTTGCATGGGCGCTGGAGCATCTGCCCGGCGAGTTCGTACTCTCGTCCAGTTTCGGCATTCAGGCGGCGGTATGCCTGCACCTGGTGACGCGCATCCGGCCGGATATCCCGGTGATCCTGACCGACACCGGTTACCTGTTCCCGGAAACCTACCGCTTTATCGATCAACTGACCGACCAGCTGAAGCTGAATCTGCAGGTGTTCCGCGCCGAACAGTCTCCCGCCTGGCAAGAGGCGCGCTACGGCAAACTGTGGGAGCAGGGCGTGGAAGGGATTGAGAAGTACAACCAGATCAACAAGGTCGAGCCGATGAACCGCGCGCTGGAGACGCTGGGGGCGCAGAGCTGGTTTGCCGGCCTGCGGCGCGAGCAGTCCGGCAGTCGCGCCAATCTGCCGGTGCTGGCGGTGCAGCGCGGGGTGTTCAAGATCCTGCCGATCATCGACTGGGACAACCGCAAGATTTACCAGTACCTGACCGAACATGGGCTGAGCTATCACCCGCTGTGGGAGCAGGGCTACCTGTCGGTAGGCGATACCCACACCACCCAGAAGTGGGAGCCGGGCATGAGCGAGGAAGAGACGCGTTTCTTCGGCCTGAAGCGCGAGTGCGGTCTACACGAAGGCTAAACGGCGCGATCAACATGACAGGGCTCAGTTCAATGCTGGGCCCTGTTTTTTGCGGGCTACTTTTTCTTCTGTGCTTTCGGCGGGTGCGCCTGCGCCAGCTCTTTGATCAGCGGCAGCAGGATCTGCACGCTTTCGCGGCTGCGTTTGTCGATCCGCCCTGGCAGGTAGCGATCCAGGTACTGCAGGTTGTCATACTGCGGGCGGTGCCAGGTGATGCCCTGCGGGAAGTGCGGGCTGACGGCGCGCTGCTGGTAGCCGTCCTTGTCGCCCAGCGACCAGTTGGTGGCCTCCACTGACAGCACCGGGATGCCTGCGGCGTCGAATACCTCTTGATCGGAGCAGCAGCCGGTGCCCTTCGGATGCTGGGCGCTGCCCGGATTGCTGGCGGCGGCGATGCCGTAGCGGTGGGCGATATCCAGCGCGCGATCGCGGGAGCGTTTCGCCATTTGCGGCGGCGTGTTGCGCCCGGCGTTGAAGTACAGACGATCGCCGGTGATCAGGCTGTCGAGGTTGATCACCAGCACGGTGTTGCTTTTCTCTTCCGCGCTCATGCGTTGCAGGTAGTTTTGTGCGCCCAGCGAGCCGATCTCTTCGGCACTGGTGGCGACGAAGCGCAGGCCGTAGGCGGTGGGGATGCTTTTCAGGCGCTCCGCCAGTTCCAGCATCACGCCGATGCCGGAGGCGTTGTCGTCGACGCCCTGCAGCGTCAGGCCGCCGAGGTTGTTATCCAGGTCTTCGTCGCTCTGCGGCGTGTAGGTGTCGAAGTGGGCGACGATCACTATTTGTTTCGGGCTGGCGCCGTTGCGGGCGGCGATCACCGAGCTGGCGGTGACGTTGTTCCAATTCTTCTTGCCGTCTTTGCTGGTGTAGAGATAGCGCGTGTTGACGCTGCGAATATCGCTTTGATAACCCATCTTGCTGAACTGCTGCTTCAGGTAGTCGGCGGTGAGCAATTCGGCCGGGCTGCCCGCCATGCGGCCGGGGAAGTAAGTGGCGATGTGGCGGGTCTGTTCGGCGGCGAAACGGCCCATTGGCGCGTCTTTTGCGGGCTGTGCGGCACAAACGCTGAAGACGCCGCCGAGTGCGAGGGCCAGCAGGCTGGTCTTCAGGTAAAAACGGGAAAACATACCGAAAAATCCTTCTTTGCTATCGGCGCTGCCGATCATTTTTCTTCGGCACCCAGTATGAGACGCCGGGCGGCATTACACAATTTCCCCGTCTCTTAATTTTCGCGCGAATGCGCAAACCGTCGCCGCAGTTATCACCGTTTGCCTCTGGCGTTGCGACCTATATTCCATAAAGGAACTAATCATTCCTTTTCGTCATTTCAGAGGCTAAATCTCAGCCCGTATAGTCACACTATCTTTCTGTTATATGAAAAGGCTGTTGTGGACTATCTACCAATATTTGCCGACCTGAAACAACGTCCGGTGCTGGTCGTTGGCGGCGGTGACGTGGCTGCGCGCAAAGTCGATCTGCTTCAGCGCGCCGGGGCTGAAATACGGATAGTTGCGCAGTCGCTCTCACCGGAACTGGAACAACAACGTCAGCGAGGGCAACTGCTCTGGCTGGGGAAAACCTTTGACCCGCCGCAGCTGGACGACGTGTTTCTGGCGATCGCCGCCACGGACGACAACGCGCTGAATGCCGCGGTGTTCGCCGAGGCGGATAAACGCCGGGTGTTGGCCAACGTGGTGGACGATCAGCCGCGCTGTTCGTTCATCTTCCCGTCGATCATCGATCGCTCGCCGCTGGTGGTGGCGGTGTCGTCCAGCGGCCAGGCTCCGGTGCTGGCGCGGTTGCTGCGCGAAAAGCTGGAGGCGTTGCTGCCCGCCAGTTTGGGGCAGATGGCGCAGGTGGCGGGCCGCTGGCGCGGCCAGGCCAAACAGCGGCTGGCCTCGATCGGCGAACGTCGTCGTTTCTGGGAGAAAACCTTCGGCGGCCGTTTCGCCACGCTGGTGGCCAACGGCCAGACGGCGCAGGCGGAGCGGCAGCTGGAGCAGGATTTGCAAAGTTTCGCTGCAGGCGATGAAGGCGCGCAGGGCGAGATAGCCCTGGTGGGCGCCGGGCCAGGCGACGTGGGGCTGTTGACCCTGCGCGGGCTGCAGGTGATGCAGCAGGCGGACGTGGTGCTGTATGACCACCTGGTCAGCGGCGAGATCCTCGATCTGGTGCGCCGCGACGCCGAACGCATCTGCGTGGGCAAGCGCGCCGGCGCGCACTCGGTGATCCAGGAAGAGACCAACCGGCTGCTGGTGGAGCTGGCGCAGCAGGGCAAACGCGTGGTGCGCCTGAAGGGCGGCGATCCGTTCATCTTTGGCCGCGGCGGCGAAGAGCTGCAGGTGGCCGCCGCCGCCGGCATCCCGTTCCAAGTGGTGCCGGGCGTCACGGCCGCCGCGGGGGCGACCGCCTACGCTGGCATTCCGCTGACGCACCGCGACCACGCGCAGAGCGTGACCTTTATCACCGGCCACTGCCGCCCCGACGGCGATGGCCTGGACTGGGCCGATCTGGCCCGGGCGCGGCAGACGCTGGCTATCTATATGGGCACCATGAAGGCGGCGGACATCAGCCAACGCCTGATCGCCCACGGCCGCGCTGCCGATACGCCGGTGGCGGTGATCAGCCGCGGCACGCGCGCCGATCAGCAGGTGCAGATCGGCACGCTGGATCAACTGGAACATCTGGCCCAACGGGCGCCGCTGCCGGCGCTGCTGGTGATTGGCGAAGTGGTGGAACTGCACCATCAAATCGCCTGGTTCGGGCATCACTCGCAGACGGAAGGGGCCGCGCGCCCGGCCGTCGTGAATTTGGCATAGGCAAGGCTTTTAAGGATCTGTTATGGACGAAAAACGACTCACTCATTTGCGGCAATTGGAGGCGGAGAGTATCCATATCATCCGTGAAGTCGCCGCTGAATTCGCCAACCCGGTGATGCTGTATTCCATCGGTAAAGACTCTTCCGTGATGCTGCATCTGGCGCGCAAGGCGTTCTTCCCCGGTACGTTGCCGTTCCCGCTGCTGCACGTCGATACCGGCTGGAAGTTCCGCGAAATGTACGAATTCCGCGATCGCACCGCGAAGGAGTACGGCTTCGAGCTGCTGGTGCATAAAAACCCGGAAGGGGTGGCGATGGGCATCAACCCGTTCGTGCACGGCAGCGCCAAGCATACCGACATCATGAAGACCGAGGGCCTGAAGCAGGCGTTGAACAAGTATGGTTTCGACGCCGCCTTCGGCGGTGCGCGACGCGACGAGGAGAAATCGCGCGCCAAAGAGCGCATCTATTCGTTCCGCGATCGCTTCCACCGCTGGGATCCGAAAAACCAGCGGCCGGAGCTGTGGCACAACTACAACGGCCAGATCAACAAAGGGGAGAGCATCCGCGTCTTCCCGCTGTCGAACTGGACCGAGCTGGATATCTGGCAGTACATCTTCCTGGAAAAGATCGACATCGTGCCGCTGTACCTGGCGAAACCTCGCCCGGTGGTGGAGCGCGACGGCATGCTGATGATGGTGGACGACGATCGCATCGATCTGCAGCCGGGTGAAGTGATCAGCCAGCGCATGGTGCGTTTCCGCACTCTGGGGTGCTGGCCGCTGACCGGCGCGGTGGACTCGCAGGCGCAAACCCTGCCGGAGATCATCGAAGAGATGCTGGTCTCCACCACCAGTGAACGCCAGGGGCGGATGATCGATCGCGATCAGTCCGGCTCGATGGAGCTGAAAAAGCGTCAAGGGTATTTCTAAGGAGCCGCCGGATGAACAACGCAATCGCACAACAAATCGCCGACCAGGGCGGCGTCGAATCCTATCTGCACGCGCAGCAGCACAAGAGCCTGCTGCGCTTTCTGACCTGCGGCAGCGTCGATGACGGCAAAAGCACCCTGATTGGCCGCCTGCTGCACGATACCCGCCAGATCTACGAGGATCAGCTGTCGACGCTGCACAGCGACAGCAAACGCATCGGCACCCAGGGCGAGAAGCTCGATCTGGCGCTGCTGGTGGACGGCCTGCAAGCCGAGCGCGAGCAGGGCATCACCATCGACGTGGCCTATCGCTATTTCTCGACCGAAAAACGCAAATTTATCATCGCCGATACCCCGGGGCATGAGCAGTACACCCGCAACATGGCCACCGGTGCCTCCACCTGCGATCTGGCGATCCTGTTGATCGACGCGCGCAAAGGGGTATTGGACCAGACTCGCCGCCACAGCTTTATCGCGACCCTGCTGGGCATTCGCCACCTAGTGGTGGCGGTGAACAAGATGGATCTGGTGGACTACCAGGAAGCGGTGTTCGAGCAGTTCAAACAGGATTACCTGACCTTCGCCCAGCAGCTGCCAGGCGATCTGGACATCAAATTCGTGCCGCTGTCGGCGCTGGACGGCGACAACGTGGCGAGCGAAAGCGCCCATATGCCGTGGTACAGCGGCCCGACGCTGCTGGAAGTGCTGGAGAGCGTGGACGTGGTCAGCGAGCGAGAAAACCAGCCGCTGCGCTTCCCGGTGCAGTACGTCAACCGCCCGAACCTCGATTTTCGCGGCTATGCCGGCACGCTGTCCGCCGGCGTGGTGCGGGTGGGGCAACGGGTCAAGGTGCTGCCTTCCGGCGTGGAGTCCAGCGTGGCGCGCATCGTGACCTTCGACGGCGATCTGCAAGAGGCGGTGCCGGGCGAGGCGATTACGCTGGTGCTGAAGGATGAGGTGGACATCAGCCGCGGCGATCTGCTGGTCGACGCCGGCGAAAGCCTGCAGGCGGCGCAGAGCGCGCTGGTGGACGTGGTATGGATGGCCGAGCAGCCGCTGGTGCCGGGCCAGAGCTACGACATCAAGATCGCCGGTAAAAAGACCCGCGCCCGCGTGGAGAGCATCCGCCATCAGGTGGAGATCAATACGCTGGCGCAACACTCGGCCGGCACGTTGCCGCTCAACGGTATCGGGTTGGTGGAGCTGACCTTCGACGAGCCGTTGATGCTGGACAGCTATCAGAGCAATCACGACACCGGCGGGCTGATCTTTATCGATCGCATGAGCAACGTCACGGTGGGCGCCGGTCTGGTACGCGAAACGCTGCAGGCCGCATCGGCGGCGCGCGGCGAGTTCAGCGCTTTCGAGCTGGAGTTGAATGCGCTGGTGCGCAAGCACTTCCCGCACTGGGGCGCACGCGATCTGCTCGGTGGCCGATAAGGTGGCCGCTGAACTGAGGGCGACCGGGCCGGACGATGAGAACGTGGTTTGGCATCCGCACGCGGTGACGCGCGCGGATCGCGAAGCGCGCAACGGCCACCGCGGCGCGGTGCTGTGGTTTACCGGGCTGTCCGGCTCGGGCAAATCCACCGTCGCCGGCGCGCTGGAGCAGGCGCTGCACGGGCTCGGCGTCAGCACCTATCTGCTGGACGGCGATAACGTGCGCCACGGCCTGTGCCGCGATCTCGGCTTCTCGGACGAAGATCGGCGCGAGAACATTCGCCGAGTGGGGGAAGTGGCCAAACTGATGGTGGATGCCGGGCTGGTGGTGCTGACGGCGTTCATTTCGCCGCACCGCGCCGAGCGGCAGATGGTGCGCGAAATGCTCGGCAACGATCGCTTTATCGAAGTGTTCGTCGACACGCCGTTGGCGATCTGTGAGGCGCGCGATCCGAAGGGATTGTATAAAAAAGCGCGCGCCGGCGAGCTGCGCAATTTCACCGGCATCGACGCGGTTTACGAGGCGCCGCAGCAGCCGGAAATCCACCTCGATGGCCAACAATTGGTAACAAATTTGATTGCGCAATTGTTAGACGTGTTGCGTGGTCAGGCTATTATCAAACCCTGAATTCAAAAAAAGCGTGTGGCGTTTTTCGCCATGCGCTTTTTACTCTAAGCCGCCGCAGAGCGAGCCGAATAACCAGGGATCACTATGCAAAATGTCACGCCTATCTTGATCGACTCCAAGCAATCAAAACAGGAGAGAGAGGAGCCTTCTTATTCTTTCCTGGGCGGCGTCAGCGGCTTTGTTTTCTACTGGCTGGCGTTCGCGTTGCCGTTCCTGGTTTACGGTTCCAACACGCTGTTTTTCCTGCTCTATACCTGGCCGTTCTTCCTGGCGCTGATGCCGCTGTCGGTGCTGATCGGCATCACCCTCAGCATGCTGTTGCGCGGTCGTCTGATTTTGACGCTGCTGCTGACCGGCGCCATCGTGCTGTGCCTGTTCTGGCTGGTGTTCAGCTTCCTGACCGGGTGGTGAGAGAGCGGGCGCCGCTGCCGGTGCCCGAAGGATTGCAAAGCGGTGCCGAAGGTTACAAAACTTTGCTCAGAAACGCCTGTGTGCGCGGATTGGCCGGATGGCTGAAGATCTGCTGCGGCGCACCTTCCTCCTGAATGATCCCCTGATCGATAAACAGCACCCGATCGGCCACCTCGCGGGCAAAGCCCATTTCATGCGTTACCACCACCATGGTCATGCCCTCGTGGGCCAGGGACTTCATCACCGCCAACACTTCGCCCACCAGCTCCGGATCGAGCGCGGAGGTGGGTTCGTCGAACAGCATGATCTTCGGCTCCATCGCCAGCGCGCGGGCGATGGCCACCCGCTGCTGTTGGCCGCCGGACAGGCTGTTGGGGTAGGCGTCTATCTTGTCGAGCAGGCCGACCTTGCGCAGCAGCTGTTCGGCTTGCGCGATGGCTTCGGCGCGCGGCCGTTTCTTCACGCTCACCGGCGCCATGATGATGTTTTCCAACACCGTCATGTGCGGGAACAGGTTGAAGCGCTGGAACACCATGCCCACGCTTTCACGCATCTTGTTCAGGTCGGTTTTCTGATCGTGGACGGCGAAGCCGTTGACCTCGATCTCGCCGCCGGAGAGCGTTTCCAGCGCGTTGATGCAGCGCAGGAAGGTGCTCTTCCCGGAGCCGGAAGGGCCGATGACGCATACCACTTCGTTGGCGGCGATCCGGCAGGAAATGCCGCGCAGCACGTGGCTCTCGCCGAACTGTTTTTGCAGGTTATGTACGCGAATCACTTTTACCGAACCTCTTTTCCATGTGTTGCACCAGCAGCGAGAGCAGGAAGGTGATGACCCAATAGACCAGCGAAATGGTCAGGTAGGGCTCCCAGTAGGTGGCGTAGGCACCGGAGACGGTGCGGGCGGCATAGGCCAGATCCGCCAGGCCGATGGCGGAGGCCAGCGACGAATCCTTGACGATGGCGATGGCGTTGTTGCCCAGCGGCGGCAGCATGCGGCGGAAGGCCTGCGGCAGGATCACCTGGCGCATGGTCTTGCCGTAGCTCATGCCCAGCGAACGCGAAGCTTCCATTTGGCCGCGGTCGATAGACTGGATCCCGGCGCGGAAGATTTCCGACACATAGGCGCCGGCGTTGAGCGTGATCGCCACCACGCAGGAGAGAAAGGCGCCGTAGTCGGCGCGCAGCGCGCGGGCGAAATCGACGCTCATCAGGCCGCTGGTGACCAGCAGGCCGTCGCGCGGGTTGATGAACAGCGGCACCAGCGCGAAGTGCACGACCATGATTTGTACGAACAGCGGCGTGCCGCGAAAGGCGCTGATGTAGATGCGCACCGGCCACTGAACGCCGTAATGCAGTATGGGTTTCCAGATGCCGTGCGGCGCCTGCGCCAAACGGCCCAGCCCGAGGATCAATCCCCAGGTGGTGCCCAGCAGCACGCAGATAATGGTGCATTTGATGGTCATCCAGGCGCCTTCCATAAACAGCGGCGCGTATTCCTGGATAATCTCCCAGCGGAAGTTCAAGATCAGATCCTTATTTAAGCGTGTTAAGGCTACTGCGCGTTGTCATCTTGGGATTGGGCAGTGCTCGCCATCCTCATGGACTGCGTGTCCACTCCGGTGGCTGTGCGCTGGCCGCACCCAATCTGACTTAGCTCGCTACGCCTGTTTATTTGCTGGCCGACTGCGCTGAGGCGCGCCAGTTGATTATTCCGCCGGCAGCGTCGGTACGTTGCTGTCGAACCAGGTTTGGTAGATCTTGGCGTAGGTGCCGTCGGCGACGATCTTCTTCAGGCCGGCGTTAATCTTGTTACGCAGTTCGTCGTTGCCTTTGGCGACGGCGATGCCGAAATACTGGCGCTCGAACTTGGCGTCGGGCACCAGCTTGAAGGCTTTCTCAGGGTGGGTTTTGATATAGAACTTGGCCACGCCGACGTCGCCGACCGCCGCGCCGATGCCGTCTTCATACAGCTCCTGCAGCATCAGCGGCGTATTGTCGAAGCGCTTGATGGCGGTGCTGTTTTTGCCCAGCACATCGGATACCACGATGTCGCCGGTGCTGGAGTTCACCACGCCGACCTTCAGCGCTTTCAGCGCGGCGATAGAATCGACCGTCGAGTCCTGCGGCACGACGATGGCCTGTTCGGCCGGGAAGTAAGGCGCCGAGAAATCAACCATTTGCTTGCGTTTGTCGGTGATGGTGATGCCGGAAATGATGATGTCGCGATCGCCGGAATTCAACGTGGCGAAGATCCCTTCCCACGGCGTATTGATCAGTTTGATTTGGAAGCCTTCGGCCTTGGCCACCGCTTTGATGATGTCGATGTCGAACCCTTCCAGCTGTTTTTGGCTGTTTTCAAATTCGAACGGCCGATAGGTGCCGCCGGAGCCGACGACGTAGGTAGGTTCAGCCGCCAACGCGGCGGTGGAGAAGGTGGCGGCCAGGCAGGCGCCGATCAGAACTAAACGTTTTAACATCGCGATCCCCGATAATGAAAGGTTATACATTGGAATTATTTATGCACTAGTAGTGCATAAAAATAAGCTTCAATGAATGAAAGTGCAACCGCTGCATGAGGATTATTCTTTCTATGGTGGTAAATATTCATTTTTTGCATTGCTGTGGCGTAAGCGATGGGCCGGTAAGCGACGGTACAGTGATTCTTGCTGCATAATGGAGGAAGGGCAGTGTGTCTCTCATCGGAAAACGCGCCGCGCGCGTCGGGTAAAAGGGGCTTTTTTTGCCGCTTTCGCCGCGGATTTGGGTTATAAACTCGGGAACCCTTCATCCGTATTCTGAATTTGGCGTTGAAATGCCGCTCTCAGTGTGGAGTCCAACGAGAAGTTGTGGGATGATTGGTCGGTTTTTCAGGGGGCGGAGATGGGAAAACTTACGCTGCTATTGCTGGCATTGCTCGGTTGGTTACAGTATTCACTGTGGCTGGGCAAAAATGGTATTCACGATTACGTGCGGGTCAATGAAGACGTTGCGGTCCAGCAGGGCAACAACGCCAAGTTGAAAGCGCGTAACGATCAGCTGTTTGCCGAAATCGACGATTTGAACGGCGGACAGGAAGCGATCGAAGAGCGTGCGCGTAATGAGCTGGGCATGATCAAGCCCGGTGAGACTTTCTATCGTCTGGTTCCTGACCAATCCAGACGCAACGCGGCGTCTTCCTCGCAAAACAACGCACAAAAATAACGCATGAATCACTCCGCAGGCACCTTTCCCTCGGTGATTGCCGTCCTGCCCGCTGCCGGTATCGGCAGCCGCATGCAGGCGGAATGCCCGAAGCAATATTTAACTATCGGCCGGCATAGCATCGTCGAACACGCCATCCATGCCCTGTTGCGCCACCCGCGCATCGAGCGGGTGATCGTGGCGATCGGCCCCGAAGATCGCCAGTTCGAACAGTTGCCGATCGCCCAGGATCCGCGAGTGATCGTCACCGAGGGCGGCAAGCAGCGCGCGGATTCGGTGATGGCCGGGCTGAATCTGGCGGGCGATGCGGACTGGGTGTTGGTGCACGATGCCGCGCGCCCCTGCCTGCACGCCGACGATCTCGAGCGCCTGCTGGCGATTACCGCACACAGCAAGGTCGGCGGCATTCTCGCCGCGCCGGTGCGCGACACCATGAAACGCGCCGAACCCGGCCGCGAAACCATCGCCCATACCGTCGATCGGCAGGATTTGTGGCACGCGCTGACGCCGCAGCTGTTTCCGCTGCCGTTGCTCAAGCAGTGCCTGCAGCGCGCGCTGGATGAAGGCGCGAACGTCACCGACGAAGCCTCGGCGCTGGAGCATTGCGGTTACCATCCGCTGCTGATCGCCGGCCGGGCGGACAACATTAAAGTAACGCGGCCGGAGGATTTGGCGCTGGCGGCGTTCTATTTGACTCAGTTGGACAATTAAGGAGCGCATCATGCGTATCGGTCACGGTTTTGACGTACATAAATTCGGCGGCGAAGGCCCGTTGGTGATCGGCGGTGTTCGCATCCCTTACGACAAAGGTTTGCTGGCCCACTCCGACGGTGACGTCGCGCTGCACGCCGCGACCGATGCCCTGCTGGGCGCGGCGGCGCTGGGCGATATCGGCAAGCTGTTCCCCGATACCGATCCGGCGTTCAAAGGCGCCGACAGCCGCGAACTGCTGCGCGAAGCCTGGAAACGCATTCGCGCCAAGGGATACCGCCTCGGTAACCTCGATATCACCATTATCGCCCAGGCGCCGAAAATGGCGCCGCACATCCCGCAGATGCGCGTTTTCCTGGCGGAAGATCTGCAGTGCCATATGGATGACGTCAACGTGAAGGCCACCACCACCGAGCAGCTCGGCTTCACCGGGCGCGGTGAGGGCATCGCCTGCGAAGCGGTTGCCTTGCTGATCAAGGAATAACCGCATGGATATGGCGAATCTGACCTGGCTGCATGGTCGGCCGCAGAGCACCGGGGTGTTGAAAGCCAATCCGGAAGATTTCGTGGTGGTGGAAGATCTGGGCTTTGCACCGGACGGTGAAGGCGAGCACGTGCTGGTGAACATCCGCAAAAACGGCTGCAATACCCAGTTCGTGGCCGACTATCTGGCGCGCTTCGCCGGTATTCACGCCCGTTCCGTCAGCTATGCCGGCTTGAAGGATCGCCACGCGGTGACCGAACAGTGGTTCTGCCTGCATATGCCGGGCAAGGACACGCCGGATTTCTCCCGGTTTGCGCTGGAAGGCTGCGAGGTGCTCTCATATGCCCGCCACCTGCGTAAAATGCGCATCGGCAACCTGAAGGGCAACCACTTTACGCTGGTGCTGCGCCAGATTTCAGATCGTCAGGACGTTGAGCGCCGTCTGCAGGCCATCGCCGCGCAGGGCGTGCCGAACTACTTCGGCAGCCAGCGTTTCGGCCGTGGCGGCAACAACCTGGTGATGGCGCGCCGCTGGGCGAATGATGAAATTCGCGTCAAAGAGCGTAGCAAGCGCAGTTTTTACCTCTCTGCCAGCCGCAGCGCGCTGTTTAATCTGGTCGCGAGCAGGCGCCTGGCGGACGGCCTGCAGCGCACCGTGCTGGAAGGTGACGCCCTGCAGCTGAGCGGCCGCGGCAGCTGGTTTGTCGCCAAAGCCGATGAGCTGGAGACGTTGCAACAGCGCTTGGATGCCGGTGAGCTGGTTGTCACCGCGACGTTGCCGGGCGACGGCGAGCCGGGCACCGCCGGCAGCGCGTTGGCATTTGAACAACAATGCTTGGCGGAGCAGCCGGAATTGCTTACGCTTTTAAAGCGCGAGCGTGTCGACCCCGCTCGTCGGGCCCTGCTGCTGCAGCCGCAAAATATGCGGTGGAGCTGGTGGGATGACGTTACCGTGGAACTGCGCTTCTGGCTGCCGGCAGGCAGCTTCGCCACCAGCGTGGTTCGCGAGATCATGCAGCAGGATGACAGCGATGCGGATATTGCTGAGTAACGATGACGGCGTCAGCGCTCCGGGCATTCAGGTGCTGGCGGCGGCGCTGCGGGAATTCGCCGAAGTGCAGGTTGTGGCGCCGGATCGTAACCGCAGCGGCTCTTCCAATGCCTTAACGCTGGAGTCGCCGCTGCGCGCGCAGACGCTGGCCAACGGGGATATTGCGGTGCTGCAGGGGACGCCGACCGACTGCGTTTACCTTGGCGTCAACGCCTTGATGCGTCCGGCGCCGGATATCGTGGTCTCCGGCATCAACGCCGGGCCGAATTTAGGCGACGACGTCATCTATTCCGGCACCGTCGCGGCGGCGATGGAGGGCCGACACCTGGGGCTGCCGGCGTTGGCGGTGTCGCTGAACGGCCACCGGCACTACGCGACCGCCGCCGTCATTACCTGCCGCATCCTGCGCGCGCTGCAGCGCGAACCGTTGCGAACCGGAAAAATCCTGAATATCAACGTACCGGATCTGCCGCTGGCGGAGATTAAAGGCCTGCGCGTGACCCGCTGCGGCAGCCGCCATCCAGCCGACAAGGTCTTCTGCCAGCAGGATCCGCGCGGACAAAATATCTACTGGATCGGGCCGCCTGGTGATAAATTTGATGCCGGGCCGGATACCGACTTTGCGGCGGTGGAACAAGGCTATGTGGCGATAACGCCGCTGCAGGTGGATTTAACCGCCTACGCGGCGCAAGAAGTCGTGAAAACATGGTTAACCAAAGCAGAGGTTAGCGGGGAATGGTGAACAAGCGCATGCAAACATTGCTGACGCAGCTGCGGCAGCAGGGGATCCGGGACGAAAAGCTGCTGCGGGCGATCGAGGCGGTGCCGCGCGAGCGTTTTGTCGACGAAGCGCTGGATCATAAGGCCTACGAAAACACCGCATTGCCGATCGGCTCCGGCCAGACCATTTCCCAGCCTTATATGGTGGCGCGGATGACCGAACTGCTGAATCTGACGCCCACCTCGCGGGTGCTGGAGATCGGCACCGGTTCCGGCTATCAGACCGCCATCCTGGCGCATCTGGTGCAACACGTTTGTTCCGTCGAACGCATCAAGGGGTTGCAGTGGCAGGCCAAGCGCCGCCTGAAGCAGCTCGATCTCCACAATGTTTCCACCCGCCACGGCGATGGCTGGCAGGGCTGGGCGTCGCGCGGCCCGTTCGATGCGATCATCGTCACTGCCGCGCCGCCGGAGATCCCGCAGGCGCTGGTGGAACAGTTGGACGACGGCGGTATTCTGGTGTTGCCGGTGGGGGAGCAGGCTCAAACTCTCAAACGCATTCAGCGTCATGGCAACGAGTTCGTTGTCGATGCGGTAGAAGCGGTGCGCTTTGTGCCACTGGTGAAAGGCGAATTGGCCTAGCGATCGTCTGATTTTTCGACCGTCGGCAAAATCTGTTGCACTTTCATCATGCCCGGATAAGGTTTTCTCGTTCCAATCAGGTTAATTTTCACTAGAATTGGCCTTTCTACGTAGTTGTCTTATGGTGCGGCAACGCCAATCTGGTTAGCATTGGCGCGCGTTTTGATGCTCCGGCGCGAGATGACCTGGCATTCAGGGATCGGCCGGCGGCGCCTTTACATCGCAGAAACTGGGAAGTGGCAAAAGCTCGGCTACGATGTAAAGGGTATTTTGGATATATCACTGATATTGCTGTCATGGGGGAAGCATGAGCACGGGAAGCCCAATGATTACGTTACGCCGGGTTGCGGTGTGTACGATGGTAAGTTTGTGGTTGGCGGGTTGTACGAACAATGCCTCAACGTCGGCCCCTATCAGCAGCGTGGGTGGCGGCGGCGCCGTTCCATCCGGCAATAATAATGGCGGGGCGCAGCAGGCCAGTCCAGAGGGCCGCATTGTTTATAACCGCAGTTATAACGCCATTCCTAAAGGGAGTTACAGCGGCGGCGACACCTATACGGTCAAGCGCGGCGACACGCTGTTTTATATTGCCTGGATCACCGGCAACGATTTCCGCGACCTGGCGCAGCGCAACAATATTCCCGAGCCATACAGCCTGAATGTTGGCCAAACCATTCAGCTTGGTAATGGTTCCGCCAACGGCGGCGGCGGTATGTTGGCGACGACTGACGCGACCCAAGGCGGCGTTCCGAAGCCACCTTCCACCTCCCAGATCCAGACGGCAACGGTTGATTCTCAATCAACTAACGCGTATTCTGAAAACTCGGGTAAACAGAATGTAGGTAAGATGTTACCTGCAGCAGGGGCCGCAGCGGTTGGGACCGCGGCTGCGCCTGTTACCGCGCCGGAAGCCGCTCCACCAGTGAGCAGCACCGTCAGCAACAGCGCTCCGGTCAGTACCTGGAGATGGCCGACTGACGGTAAGGTTATTGATAACTTTTCCTCATCAGAAGGTGGGAATAAGGGTGTCGATATCGCCGGTTCCCGTGGGCAGCCGATCTTCGCTACCGCCGATGGCCGCGTAGTGTATGCAGGCAACGCTTTACGGGGTTACGGTAATCTAATCATCATCAAACATAATGATGATTACCTGAGCGCCTACGCTCATAACGACACAATGCTGGTCCGGGAACAACAAGAAGTGAAGGCGGGTCAAAAAATAGCCACCATGGGTAGCACCGGTACCAGTTCAGTACGTTTGCATTTTGAAATTCGTTACAAGGGGAAATCCGTAAACCCGCTGCGTTATCTTCCGCAGCGATAGATTGGGCAGAATACGCTGAGATTCTGCTCGCGGTATCACGGGTAGGAGCAGCATATGAGCCAAAATACGCTGAAAGTTAACGAGTTACATGATGATGCGGATTTCGACGAGAATGGAGCTGAGGCCGAGTCGTTTGATGAAAAAGCGCTGGTAGAAGAAGAGACCAGCGAGAACGATTTAGCGGAAGAAGAGCTGTTGTCTCAAGGCGTTACGCAACGCGTATTGGATGCGACGCAGCTCTATCTGGGTGAGATCGGTTATTCACCTCTGCTGACCGCAGAGGAAGAAGTCTATTTTGCGCGGCGTGCTCTGCGCGGTGACGTGCCGTCCCGCCGCCGCATGATTGAAAGCAACCTGCGGCTGGTGGTGAAAATCGCCCGCCGCTACAGCAACCGCGGTCTGGCACTGCTGGATCTGATCGAAGAGGGTAACCTCGGTCTGATTCGCGCAGTGGAAAAATTCGACCCGGAACGCGGTTTCCGCTTCTCCACTTACGCAACCTGGTGGATCCGTCAGACGATTGAACGGGCGATCATGAACCAAACCCGTACCATTCGTTTGCCTATCCATATCGTCAAAGAACTGAATGTCTATCTGCGCACCGCGCGCGAGCTTTCCCACAAGCTGGATCATGAACCGAGCGCTGAAGAGATTGCCGAGCAACTCGACAAGCCGGTGGATGACGTCAGCCGCATGCTGCGTCTGAATGAGCGCATCACCTCGGTGGATACGCCGCTGGGCGGGGATTCGGAGAAAGCGCTGCTGGACATTCTGGCCGACGAGAAGGACAACGGGCCCGAAGACACCACGCAAGACGACGATATGAAGCAAAGCATCGTCAAATGGCTGTTCGAACTGAACGCCAAACAGCGTGAAGTGTTGGCGCGTCGTTTCGGCCTGCTGGGCTATGAAGCGGCGACGCTGGAAGACGTAGGCCGGGAGATTGGCCTGACGCGCGAGCGCGTCCGTCAGATTCAGGTTGAAGGTCTGCGCCGTCTGCGTGAGATTCTGCAGATGCAGGGCCTGAGCATTGAGGCGCTGTTCCGCGAATAACGCCGGTTGTTGAACCGCATCAAATAAAAACGGTGAGCGTCATGCTCACCGTTTTTTTATGCCCGCGTTTGGCGCCAGACTACACCATATTTTTCAGCCGGTAGATCCATTCCAGCGCCTGGCGCGGCGACAGGGAATCCGGATCAAGCCCCTCCAGGGCTTCAACCGCCGGCGAGGTTTCTTCCTGCAGCAGCGTCATCTGGGTGGCATCGACGCTGCCCGAGGCGGTGTGGCTGGAGATAGACTCCAGCTCGCGCAGTTTCTGGCGGGCGCGCTTGATGACGTCGCGCGGTACGCCGGCCAATGCGGCGACCGCCAGGCCATAGCTTTTGCTGGCGGCACCGTCCTGCACGCTGTGCATGAAGGCGATGGTATCGCCATGTTCGAGCGCGTCCAGATGCACGTTGACCACGCCTTCCATTTTCTCCGGCAGGGTCGTCAGCTCGAAGTAGTGGGTGGCGAACAGCGTCATCGCCTTGATGCGGTTGGCCAGGTTCTCGGCGCAGGCCCAGGCCAGCGACAGGCCGTCGTAGGTGGAGGTGCCGCGGCCGATTTCATCCATCAACACCAGGCTATGCTCGGTGGCGTTGTGCAGGATGTTGGCGGTTTCGGTCATCTCCACCATGAAGGTGGAGCGGCCGGAAGCCAGATCGTCCGCCGCGCCGACGCGGGTGAAGATGCGATCCACCGGGCCGATGGTGGCCTTGGTGGCCGGCACGTAACTGCCGATGTGCGCCATCAGCACGATCAGCGCCGTTTGCCGCATATAAGTGCTTTTACCGCCCATGTTCGGGCCGGTAATGATCAGCATACGGCGCTGTGGCGACAGGGTGAGCGGGTTGGAGATAAACGGCTCGCTCAGCACCTGCTCCACCACCGGGTGACGGCCTTCGGTAATGCGGATCCCCGGCTGCTCGCTCATGGTCGGGCAAGCGTAGTTCAGGGTATCGGCGCGCTCGGCCAGGTTGGCCAGCACGTCCAGCTCGGCCAGTGCGGCGGCGCTTTGCTGCAGCTCCGCCAGGTGCGGCAGCAGCAGATCGAACAGCTCGTCGTACAGGCTTTTCTCGATCGCCAGCGCCTTGCCCTTGGAGGTGAGCACTTTGTCTTCGTACTCTTTCAATTCCGGGATGATGTAGCGCTCGGCGTTTTTCAGCGTCTGACGGCGCACATAGTGGATCGGCACCAGGTGGCTTTGGCCGCGGCTGACCTGAATGTAGTAGCCGTGTACGCCGTTGAAGCCGACCTTGAGCGTATCCAGCCCCAGCTTTTCACGCTCGCGGATCTCCAGCCGATCGAGGTAATCGCTGGCGCCGTCGGCCAGTGCGCGCCACTCGTCCAGCTCGCTGTTGTAACCGGGGGCGATCACGCCGCCGTCGCGCACCAGCACCGGCGGGGATTCAATGACCGCGCGCTCCAGCAGCTCGCGCAGCTCGTCGAACTGGCCCACCTGAGACAGCAGCTGCTGCACGTGCGGGGTATCCACATCTTGCAGCAGCGCGCGAATGTCGGGCAGTTGCTGGAAAGCATGGCGCATGCGCGCCAGATCGCGCGGCCGGGCGGTGCGCAGCGCCAGACGCGCCAAAATTCGCTCCTGATCGCCCACCTGACGCAGTGAAGGCTGCAGATCGGTGAACAGCTCCTGCAATGCGCCGATCGCCTGTTGGCGGGCGGTGAGAACCTTGATATCGCGGGTCGGCATGTGCAGCCAGCGTTTCAGCATGCGGCTGCCCATCGGCGTGACCGTGCGATCGAGGATCGCCGCCAGCGTGTTGTCGCTGCCGCCGGACAGGCTCTGCGTCAGTTCCAGGTTGCGGCGGGTGGCGGCGTCCATGATGATGCCGTCCTGCTGGCGCTCCATGGTGATGCCGCGAATGTGCGGCAGCGAAGTGCGCTGAGTATCTTTGACGTACTGCAGCAGGCAGCCGGCGGTGCGCAGCGCCTGGTGCGCCTGTTCGACGCCGAAACCGGTCAAATCGCGGGTGCCGAACTGCAGGTTGAGCTGCTGACGCGCGGTCTCAAGCTCGAATTCCCACAGCGGGCGGCGGCGCAGGCCGTGGCGCTGTTCGATCAGCGCCATTTGTTCGAAGGTTTCCGGGTAGAGCAGCTCGGCCGGATTGGTGCGCTGCAGCTCGGCGGCCATGGTTTCCAGATCCTGCGGCTCGGCGACGCGAAAGCGGCCGGAGCTCACGTCCAGCGTGGCGTAGCCGAAGCCGCGCGCGTCCTGCCAGATCGCCGCCAGCAGGTTGTCCTGGCGCTCTTGCAGCAGCGCTTCGTCGGTGATGGTGCCGGGCGTGACGATACGCACCACTTTGCGCTCGACCGGCCCTTTACTGGTGGCCGGATCGCCGATCTGCTCGCAGATGGCGACGGACTCGCCGAGCTGCACCAGCTTGGCCAGGTAGTTCTCTACCGCGTGGTGCGGCACGCCGGCCATCGGGATCGGTTCACCCGCCGAGGCGCCGCGTTTGGTCAGCGAGATATCCAGCAGCTGGGAAGCGCGCTTGGCGTCGTCGTAAAACAGCTCGTAGAAGTCGCCCATGCGGTAAAACAGCAGGATTTCAGGATGCTGGGCCTTGAGGCGCAGGTACTGCTGCATCATCGGCGTATGCGAATCGAGTTTATCGGTGCTATTCATGCGATTATTTTTCCAATCCATTGAATGTAAAGGGAACTGTGATTTTCATTGTCGTCATTCGCTATCACATTGTTTCAGCAGGCGCCGCCCCATTCAGCGCTTGGCGGGCGGCGCAAATCAAATCATCAAAACGCCAAACGGCGCGCTCAAACCCGAGGTTTGCACAGACGCTTATACTAGCCCAGCGGGCAATCGGCTGTCACAGGTAAAAATGGGAAGCGCTGCGCAAGGAGGAGTTGTAACGAAGCGAGATTGTCGTTCGCCTGCGGGCAACAACGCAAGTCGCCGCCCGTTGAGGCGGCGTGGAGTTTATTGCGCGGCGGTGAGGGGCATGAAGTTATGTACAATCCTTGATATAATCTCATCAATGAATTTTCTGATCGGGGGGCGTCATGAGTAATACTAAAAAAGTGCCGGTGGGTTATGTTAAGCCATCTCGTACGGACATTGCCCGCTCAGTGGCGACATCAACGGCGGTTGAAACAGGTCAACCTTCAGCCAGAATTGAAGCTTCTTTAGAAGAAGTGCGTAAAAAATTCGCTCATCTGCGCCTTGCCTAATACTTTCTTAGTGCTTGGTTGACCCAGTGTTTCATCGGCTCGTAGTTCATGTTCATACCCGAGTGAATAGACGAGATATATTGGGCTCTGTTTTGTTCCCAGCTTTGATAATCCAACGGTTTATGCCCACCCTGAACCGCCATCACATCGGCCAACAGCCGTGACAAACGGCCATTCCCTTCTCTAAAAGGGTGTATGAGTATCAGTTCAACATGGATTATCGCGATCGCTTCTATCAGCTGTTCTTCGCTCATGTCTGAGCAAGGTGTGTAACTTGCCAGGTATTTCACTTCGAAATCGTCCAGTAGTTTGGGCAATCGCGTCGAAGGGGCAAACATGAAGCCTCCTTTGCTGATATTGACGGCTCTTGCTTGTCCAGCCCACGCATAAATATTGCCTAACCAGCGGTGATGCCATCCCTTAAGCATCTCGACGGTGATTCTTCCTAATGGAAAGTGCTGTTCGAAAACGGAACGGTAGAGCTGCTCCAGCAACACCAACTCGGCGCCGTCGAGTTCGTCGCTATCGGTGATGCCCAGCTTATTGGCTAGAACTTGCTCGCCGGATTCTTTCTCATATTGACCTTCGCTGCTGGAAACATGGTATCGGCTCATGAATACGCTCGATGATAATAAGGTGGGGGATAAGGCAAGTATAATCAGCGATGTGTAGTGGAACAATTTAATTAAAATCAGTCTATTAAGTTAGAATTAATCATAGTTCTGATTAATACCATCGAAATAAAGATTTTCAATTCATTGGATGTTAACGGTACAACGCAAGTCGCCGCCCGCTGAGGCGGCGTGGAGTTTATTGCGCGGCGGTGAGGGGCAGGGGCAGTTGATAGAGACGGAAGCTGTCGGGCACTTCGGATTCATGGCCGGGCAGCAGGCGGTGGCGAATGCGCGATTCGCTGACGAAGGCGCAGCCTTGTGGGGTGATAGTCAGATTGACCGGCGATTCCATGCCTTCGCGCAAGACCTCAATCCGGTGCATGCCTGCCGCCTTGGGAGACGGGATCCGCAGGATCCGCCCCTGGCCGCTCTGGATCCCGTTTTCCAGCACGATCAGCGCGCCGTCCGGTGCCAACCCCATCCCGTCCGGGTTTTCAATCAGGCGCGGCAGCTGCATTTCCGTCAACTGCGGCTTTGAATCGTTATAGCTGAGGGTGTAGAGCTTACCGGTGCCGAAATTGGCGACAGCCAGCAGCCGGTCGTCGAGCAGCACGATCCCGGCGGCGCCCAGCCCGCTAGGGGCCGCTAAGCGTGGATCCTGATACAGCGTACTGAATGCCGCTTCGCCCGGCCGCAGGCGCAGGATGCCGCCGCCGCGGGTTTCCGTCACGTATACCGTACCGTCTGCGCCGAGCACGATATCGTTGCCCATTTCTCCCGCCGGCAGCGCCAGGCTGCGGTTGAGCGTGCCATCCGCGACGTTCAGCGCGTAGATGCGGTTGGCGCGCGTTTTGCCGCCGGAGAGGAAGTCCGGCGAATTGCCCCACAGCAGCCCGCGCCGTTCGTCCAGCCGCAGCGCGTTTGAGGCGAACACCGTGTCAGCGCCGGGGAAAAAGATTTCCCACGCTTTACCCGGCCGTTTGCGCAGCACGTTGCCGCTGGTGATCAGGCCGACATACAGCGTGCCGTCCGCCGCGCGGGCGATGCCGTTGGGGTAAAGCGCGCCGGGCGGCAGCGTCATGCTGCTTTCTGTACAGTGTGCATCGACGGCGGCCTGCGCCGGCGCGCTAAGGGTGAGTGCAGTAGCGAGGGTGAATAACGCCGCTCGCGCGGTCACAACGTATGCCATGTCTTTCTCCTGGAATGAAGGAAAAGGGGCTACCAGCGCTCGGGGCGGGCAGCGTGCGCCATTGGCGCCTCCAGCGCGGCCACGTCTTCTTGCGATAGCCTGAGGTCGAGCGCCGCCAGCGCATCCTGCAGATGGTGTGGCTTGGACATGCCCACCAGCGGCGATGCCACGCCGGGTTTGGCCAACAGCCAGGCCAGCGCAATCTGCGCCGGGGGAACGCCGCGCGCGGCCGCCACCTCCGCTACCGCAGCGACGGTGCGTTCGACCTCGTTTCTGCCGCCGTACCAACGGGGGGCCTGCTCGTCGGTGGCGGCGCGCAGCGTGCCGCCACTGCCGGAGCCGGCCAGCACGCCGCGGGCCAGCGGCGACCAGGGCGTCAGGCCAAGACCTTCCTCCAGGCACAGCGGGATCAGTTCCTCTTCGTCTTCACGCGTCACCAGGTTGTATTGGCTTTGCAACGAAATAAACGGCGCCAGGCGGTGCTGACGTTGAAAGGCCAGCATTTTCATCAGGCGCCAGGCGTGCAGTGAAGACGCGCCGAGATAGCGGATCTTGCCCGCCCGCACCAGGCCGTCGAGGGTGTCGGCAGTTTCTTCGATCGGCGTTTCGGTGTCGAAGCGGTGCAGCACGAACAGATCGAGGTAATCCGTTCCCAGCCGCTGCAAGGAGGCGTCAATGCTGTGCAGCAGGTGCTTGCGCGACAGCCCCCGGCTGTTCGGCTGCGCGTCCATCGGAAAGTAGGCCTTGGTGGCGATCACCACGTCTTCTCGACGGGCGAACGCCTTCAGCGCGCGGCCGAGAATGCGTTCGCTTTCTCCGCCGGAGTAAATGTTGGCGGTATCGAAAAAGTTGATGCCCGCTTCCAGCGCCTCGCGGATAAAGGGGCGCGCTTCATCCTCCTTCAGCACCCAGGGGCGCCAGGCCGGATCGCCGTAGGTCATGCCGCCCAGGCAGAGGCGGGACACCTTCAGGCCGCTGTCGCCAAGCCGAACGTAGTTCATGACGTCGTCTCCTCAGCGCATGCCGGCGATGGTGTAACCGCCGTCCACCAGCAGGCTTTGGCCGGTGATGAAGCGGGCTTCGTCCGTCGCCAGCCACAGCGCCACATCGCCGATGTCTTCCGATTCGCCCAGGCGGCCGGCGGGCGTGTGGGCGATAAAGGGCGCGAACGCCGCGCTGTCGGCCACGCTGCCGCGCGCCATCGGCGTGTCGATGATGCCGGGGTTGATGTTGTTGACGCGGATGCCCTGGCCGCTGTATTCGAGCGCCACCGCGCGGATCATCGCATCGAGCGCGCCTTTGCTGGCGGAGTAGCTGGATGAACCGGCCAGCGCGCCGTGGGTCAGCCAGGAGGAAGTGTTAACGATCACGCCGCCCGAGCGCTGAGCCAGGAAGGTTTCAATCTCGTATTTCATCGCCAGCCAGACGCCTCTGAGGTTAATGGCGATCACCCGGTCAAAATCTTCGCTGCTCTGTTCGGTGATGGGAGCGAAGTTGCCGATGATGCCGGCGTTGTTGAAGGCGACGTCGAGCCGGCCGTAGTGGGCGGTCACCGTGGCGAGCAGCCTACGGATATCGTCTTCCTGAGAGACGTCGGCCACGATGGGCAGGGCGTCGCCGCCGGCGAGCGCGATGTCGCGCGCCGTGGCTTCGATTTCCGCCGCGCGTCGGCCGGCCAGCGCCACTTTGGCACCTTCGCGGGCATAAGCCAGCGCGGCGGCGCGGCCGATGCCTGTGCCGCCGCCGCTCACCAGTACGACTTTGTCCGCCAGACGGCGCGGCGTTTCATGAGTTGGAGCTGTAGCATTAATCATCGCATCGATACCTGGTAATGGGTTCGATCGTAATGCTATGTTGTTAGATAATGGATAACTATCCGCTAAAAATTCATCTCACTATTAGATAATTTATATTAATAGCATGAAGAAACCCGAATTGTCCGGCCTGGCGGCCTTCGTGGCTATCGCCAGTGAACGCAGCTTCCGCCGCGCCGCCGCCCGACTGGGCGTGACGCCGCCGACGCTGACCCACACCCTGCGCGAACTGGAAGCGCAGGTGGGCATTCGCCTGCTGAACCGCACCACCCGCAACGTCTCGCCGACGGAGGCCGGTGAGCATCTGTTGGCACAGCTGGTGCCGGCCTTTACCGACATCGACGCCGCGCTGGAGAGCCTGAATGCGTTTCGCGAAGGGCCGCGCGGCCTGGTGCGCATCAACGCGCCGCGTTCGGCGATCGATCTCGCCATCGTGCCGCATCTGGGGCGGTTGGCCAGCGAATATCCCGGCATTACGCTGGAGGTGGTGGCGGACGAAGGGTTCGCCAACATCGTCGAGCAAGGCTTTGACGCCGGTATTCGGCTCGGCGAGGATCTGCACAACGATATGCGCGCGGTGCGTCTGACGCCGGATCTGCGTTTTGCCATCGTCGCCACGCCGGGCTATTTTCAACGGCACGGCGAACCGATGCACCCGCAGGATTTGCTGCAGCACCGCTGCATCGGTTGGCGCAAGGCCTCTTCGGGCGGGCGCTACAAATGGGCGTTTCAGCAGGGCGAGCAGCGATTTACCGTGGCGGTTAACAGCTCGCTGATCGTGGATGACGCCAGGCTGCTGCTGCAGGCGGCGCTGGCGCACGTCGGCATCGCCTTCGCCATCGAGCAGGAGGTGGAAGATCATCTTGCGAGCGGGCGGCTGCGGCGAGTGTTGGCCGACTGGTGCGCGCCGTTTCCCGGTTTTTACCTCTATTACCCCAACCGCAGGAACCATTCCGTGGCGCTGGCCACGGTGATCGAGTTGCTGCGTCTGCCCACCTAATCCTCTTCGCCTGCCATCGCGTTCGGAGAGCAGCAGGCGAATCAAGCTTGAACTATTTTTATTCCCTTTTCGTTTGTTCAGGTGCAAATAAACCCTTAAATTCTCGGTGTGTTTATAACTGTCTGTTTATAATTGTTATTTGAGTGTTTATTGCGAATATTCTGAGTTTATATCGGTTATTTGAGAGCCCGGTCACACTATTTTTTTATGCGAAATGTGAAGGGGGTCAAGCCATCAGGTCAAGGAGAGACGGTTATTCTCTCCCCTGGCTTACCGATCCGTTTTTCATGCTCCGTATACTGTCTGCAACCAGGGCAACGTGACGGAAATTTTCATAAGGAATGTGCGTGAAGCAATCGTGATTGCATCTGGCATACAAATAACACGGGGTTTTTTTGATTATCTGAGGTGCTTGGTATGGAAAAGAAAAAAATCTATCTGTTTTGTTCTGCCGGTATGTCCACTTCCCTGTTGGTTTCAAAAATGAAGGCGCAGGCCGAGAAATACGAAGTGCCGGTGATCATCGCCGCCTACCCGGAAGCGCTGGCTGCGGAGAAAGGCGTTGAAGCGGATCTGATCCTGCTGGGGCCGCAGATTGCCTACACCTTGCCGGAAGTGCAAAAACAGCTGCCCAACAAACCCGTTGAAGTCATCGATCCGCTGCTGTACGGCAAGGTCGATGGGCTGGGCGTGCTGAAGGCCGCGGTGGCCGCCATCAAGAAAGCCAACCAATAACAGGAGGCCGCCGTGAATACCCTCATTGCCTCGCTCGAGAAGGTTATCCTGCCTTTCGCCGTAAAAATCGGCAAGCAGCCCCACGTCAACGCCATCAAGAACGGCTTTATCCGCCTGATGCCGCTGACCTTGACCGGGGCGATGTTCGTGTTGATTAACAACGTGTTCCTGAGCTTCGGCGAAGGATCGTTCTTCTATTCGCTGGGCGTGCGCCTGGACGCCTCCACCATCGAGACGCTCAATAGCCTGAAGAGCATTGGCGGCAGCGTGTACAACGGCACGCTGGGGATCATGTCCCTGATGACGCCGTTCTTTATCAGCATGGCGTTGGCCGAAGAGCGCAAGGTCGATCCGCTCGCCTCGGCGCTGCTGGCGGTGGCGGCCTTTATGACCGTCACGCCGTTCAACGTCGGCGAGGCCTATGCGGTGGGCGCCAACTGGCTGGGCGGCGCCAACATCATTTCCGGTATGGTGATCGGGCTGGTGGTGGCCGAGATGTTTGCTTTCATCGTGCGGCGCAACTGGGTGATCAGCCTGCCGGACAGCGTGCCGGCTTCGGTGTCGCGCTCCTTCTCGGCGCTGATCCCCGGTTTCATCATCCTCTCCATCATGGGGCTGGTGGCGTTCGCGCTGGCGCACTGGGGCACCAACTTCCACCAGATCATCATGGACGGCATTTCGGCGCCGTTGGCCAAGATGGGCAGCGTGGTAGGCTGGGTGTACGTGCTGTTCTCCTCGCTGCTGTGGTTCTTTGGGGTGCACGGCTCCATGGCGCTGGCGGCGCTGGACAGCGGCATCATGACGCCGTTCGCACTCGAAAACGTGGAGCTGTACAACAAATACGGTTCGGTCGAAGCGGCGGTGGCCGCCGGGAAAGAGTTCCACATGTGGGCGAAGCCGTTCGTCGACTCCTACATTTACCTCGGCGGCACCGGCTCGACGCTGGGCCTGATCATCGCCATCTTCATCGCCTCGCGCCGCGAGGATTACCGCCAGGTCGCCAAGCTGGCGACGCCGTCCGGCATTTTTCAGATCAACGAACCGATTCTGTTCGGCCTGCCGGTGATCATGAACCCGGTGATGTTCATTCCGTTCATCCTGGTGCAGCCGGTGCTGACCATTATCACCTCGCTGGCTTATTATTCCGGGCTGATCCCGCCTATCACCAACATCGCGCCCTGGACCATGCCGGTCGGCCTGGGGGCGTTCTTCAACACCAACGGCAGCATCATGGCCATGTTGTTGAGCCTGTTTAACCTGGCGGTCGCCACCGTGATTTATCTGCCGTTCGTGGCGATCTCCAACAAGGCGCAGAGCCAGATCGACGCGGCGACGGAAAGCGAAGAAGACATCGCCAAGGCGCTGAAATTCTAACTGTGGAACGGGGCGGCGCGGCCGCCCTGCGAGGGACGCGAGTATGGAATATCAATTTGCCGACGGGTTTTGGTGGGGCAGCGCCACCTCCGCGCCGCAGTCTGAAGGGGCGGCCGCGCGGGACGGCAAGAGCCGCAACATCTTCGACTATTGGTTCGAGATCGCGCCCGAGCGCTTTCACGATCGGGTGGGGCCGGCCGAGGCCTCGACCTTTTACGACCATTTCCGCGCCGATATCGGGCTGCTCAAAACGCTGGGCCACAATACCTTCAGAACGTCTATCTCGTGGTCGCGGCTGATCCCGGACGGTGACGGCGAGGTGAACCCGCAGGCGGTGGCGTTCTATAACGCGATGATCGACGAGCTGCTGGCGCAGGGCATCACCCCGTTTATCAATCTCTACCACTTCGATATGCCGCTGTGCATGCAGCAGCGCGGCGGCTGGGAAAGCCGGGCGGTGGTCGAAGCCTATGCGCGTTACGCCGATATCTGCTTCGGCCTGTTTGGCGATCGGGTCACCCACTGGTTCACCTTCAACGAGCCGATCGTGCCGGTGGAGGCCGGTTACCTGAATGACCTGCATTACCCTTGCGTGGTGGACTTCAAACGGGCGGTCACCGTGGCGTATCACAGCGTACTGGCGCACGCCATGGCGGTGCAGCGTTTCAGAGCGCGGGAGCTGCCGGGGAGCATCGGCATCATTCTGAATCTGAGCCCGACCTATCCGCGTTCCGACGCGCCGGAGGATCGGCAGGCCGCGCACGACGCCGATCTGCTGTTCAACCGCAGTTTCCTCGATCCGGTCGCCAAAGGGCGTTATCCGGTGGCGTTGCTGCAGCTGCTGGAGCGGCATGGGCTGATGCCCCACTGCGAGCCGCAGGATGCGCAGCTGATTGAAGGCGGCGTGGTGGACATCCTCGGCGTCAACTATTACCAGCCGCGCAGGGTGCAGGCGAAAGAGGGGCGTCGTGCCGAGGGGCCGATCGCATCGCCGGAGGATTTGTTCAGTTACTATGCAATGCCGGGCCGCAAAATCAATCCGCACCGCGGCTGGGAGATCTACGAAAAGGGGCTGTACGACATCCTGATGGATCTGAAAGAGAACTACGGCAACCTGCCTTGTTATATTTCGGAAAACGGCATGGGCGTTGAGGGCGAAGAGGCGTTTATCGGCGCCAATGGGCGGGTGGAGGACGATTACCGCATCGACTTTATTCGCGAGCACCTGAAGTGGCTGCACCGCGCGCTGGCGGAAGGCTCGCAGTGCAAAGGCTATCATCTGTGGACCTTTATCGACTGCTGGTCCTGGCTGAACGCCTACAAGAATCGTTATGGGCTGGTGCGGCTGGATCGGGCGGATCAGCGCCGCACCATCAAGAAAAGCGGCTACTGGTTTGCCGAGGCGGCCAGACGCAACGGATTTGACTAACGGGAGGCTGGCGCCGTGTCCGACAACCGAATTTCGCTGAGTGCCAACGACGTGAAGCTGATTCGCGAGCAGGATTTTTTTAACTGCAAAGATTTTCACCTGTTTATCTACAACAAGGTGGAAAGCGCCACCGGGCTGCATCAGCACGACTATTACGAGTTCACCATCGTGCTGAGCGGCAAATGCTATCAGGAGATCAACGGCAAGCGGGTGCTGCTGGAGCGCGGGGATTTCGTCTTTATCCCCATCGGCTCCTACCACCAGAGCTTTTACGAGTTCGGCGCGACGAAAATCTTCAACGTGGCGGTCAGCAAAGCGTTCTTTGAAGAGCACTATTTGCAGCAGCTGCCGCGCTGCTTCGTCGCCTCGCAGGCCTACAGCCTGAGAAACGAGTTTTTGGCCTATATCGAATCGGTGGTGAGCTCGCCGCAGTTTCGCGAGGACGACTTCGCCGAATTTCTCGAAACGCTGACCTTCTATGTGATCAGCCGTATTCGTCACCATAAAGAAGAAAACGATGGCGGCGATGATATCCCGCAGTGGCTGAAGAACACCCTGGCCGGCATGCATGACAAGGCGATGTTCGGCGAAAGGGCGTTGGCTAACATGGTGGCGCTGTCGGGGAAAACCCAGGAATATCTGACCCGGGCGATGCGGCGTTACTACCACAAGACGCCGATGCAGGTGATCAATGAGATCCGCATCAACTTCGCCAAGACGCAGCTGGAGGTCACCAACTATTCGGTTTCCGATATCGCCTTCGATTCCGGCTATGGCGATGTCAGCCTGTTCATTAAAAACTTCAAGCGGCTCACCGATGTGACCCCAGGCAACTACCGAAAAAAGTGCTACGGCCCTCTTTAGGGCCGCTCCCGATCAGTATCAACGCCGATATGCCGATGAGCTTCAGGCCGCCGGCCGGTTAATCATTCGATTTTTACCTTAGCGAAGGGGAATGCCGCGCCGGTCGGTCGGGCTTCCCTTGCCAAAAATTCATCCCGCGGGAGCCACTATGGAAAAACTACTGATCGTGAATGCCGATGACTTCGGCCTGAGCAAGGGACAAAACTACGGTGTTATCGAGGCGTATCAGCATGGCGTCGTTTCCTCTACCACGGCGATGGTGAACGGCGGCGGCGCACAGCACGCGGCGGCGCTCAGCCGGCAATATCCGGGGCTACCGATCGGGCTGCATTTCGTTTTGACCCATGGCAGGCCGCTGGGCGCCATGCCTTCGCTGGTCAACGAGCATGGCGAATTGGGCAAATGGCTGTGGCGCCGCGCCGAGGCCGGCGAGCTGCAGCTGGGCGAGATCCAGGAGGAGCTGCAGCGCCAGTTCGCGCGGTTTGTGACGCTGTTCGGCAGGCCGCCGACGCACATCGACAGCCACCACCATGTACATATGCAGCCGCAGATTTACCCGCTGGTGGAGGCGTTTGCGCAGGCGCAGGGTCTGCCGCTGCGCCTCGATCGCGAAGAGGCGAAACGGCGCGATATTGCGTTGCAGACGCCCTGCAGCACCGACGCGTTTGACGCGGGGTTCTACGGCGAAACGATTTCCGAAGCCTTGTTCCTGCAGCGGTTGGCGCGCGCTGACGAGCTGGGCGCCGAGTCATTGGAAATGATGTGCCACCCGGCGTTCCTCGACGCGACGATCCTGCAGAGCAAATACTGCCACCCGCGCCTCGTCGAGCTGGATGTGTTGACCGCGCCGACGCTGAAAGCGGCGATCGCCGAACGCGGTTTTCTGCTGGGCTCTTTCCTGGATCTGTAGCTCCGCGCCGTTTACAGCATGGCGTGCGCCTTTTTCAGGCCGGTGTCCTCTTGCGGATCGGCGCCCTGAGGCAAGTGCTCCGTTTCCTGTTCTTCAGGCTGCGGCTCGTCGACATCGGGCGCCGCTTCCGGCGGGGGCATGGTGTCGTGAATGATCTGCTCATCAAAGGTCGGATTGAGCGCCGGCGACAGCGGCGAGCTGGCGAGGCTGTCCGGCAGCGGAATGTGCGGCACCGGCGCGTCCTGCGCCAGTTGCGGCTCCTCCGCTTTCGCCGTGCGGCTGAGGGCCGCCAGCAGCACGCCGCACAGGGCGAAGAAGGCGTACAGGATATTGCCGCCTAGCGGCTCGATCAGCGCGCCGACCGCCAGCGGCCCGATGCTGGCGCCGACGCCGAACGCCATCAGCAGGCAGGCGGCCAGCGAGACGCGACGCTCCGGCTCGATCAGATCGTTGGCCAATGCCACCACCAGCGGGTAGAGCGTAAACTGCAGCATGCTGACGACGAACCCCACCGCCAGCAGCAGCGGGAAATCGATGTGCGGCAGCAGCGCCAGCGGCAGCGCCGCCACGATCAGAAAAATGGCGTTGAGGCGCATCAGCAAGGGGCGGTTATAGCGATCCGACAGCCAACTGAGCGGGAATTGCGCCACCAGCCCGGCGAAGATGGCCAGCGCCATGAACAGGCCGGTTTGCTGCGTGCTTAAGGATTGCAGGCTGGCGTAGACCGGCGCCAGGCCGTAAAACGAACCTACCACCATGCCGATCACCAGCGTGGTGGCCAGCACCTTGGGAATAGCGCCGACAAAGTAACGCAGTTCCATCGGCGCCGGCGACATGTGGCGCGCATTGGTGCGGGTGGTGAGAGCGATCGGCACCAGGCAGAGCGCGAAGCACAGTGCGATCACCAGCAGCGTGGCGATGCCCAGATTGCTTTGCAGCATCAGCACGATCTGGCCCAGCGACATGCCGAGATAGGTCGCCGCCATATAGAAACCGAACACCATGCCGCGCTGGTTGGATTCCGCCTGGTCGTTTAGCCAGCTTTCCAGCACCATGAACTGACACATCATGCACAGCCCGATCACCAGGCGCAGCGCAACCCAGGCGGGAATGAACGCCGTCAGGCCGTGCCCCAGCACCGCGGCGGTAATGATGCCGGCGCAGGCCACGTAGGCGCGGATATGCCCGACGCGGGCGATGAGAAAGTGGCCGACCTTGCCGCCGATCACCAACCCGATGTAGTTGGCGGCGATGATGGCGCCGATCAGCGCGCTGCTGACGTGGATGGAGGCCAGCCGCAGCGAGACGTAGGTGGTGAGCAGGCCCGAGCCCAACAGCAGCAGCAGGGTGGTGGTGTACAACGGCAAGAATACGCCCAACGTTTTTTTCACGCTATCGTCCTAATCTCTTCTGGTGCGCCCTGAGGCCGCCGCCGCAGCGTGCCGCCTCCGTGATGTTCCTTGTGCTGGTGCGCCGCCGCTCGCTGGGGCGCTTCTTTTGATACTAGCAGCTTGGCCGGGCGCTTAAAACCGCACCTCCTGCGAGGCGCTGCGCATTTCTGCGCGCCAGACGTCGCGCCGCCTTGATAAATGCTACTATCGGGCGCATATACCTGAATTCGCGAGGGAGGGGTTATGAGTGAAAACCAACTGCGCCGGCTCAGCGTGCTGGCGGGGGAAAAACTGAAGGCTCAGGGCCGCTGGATCACCTGCGCGGAATCCTGCACCGGCGGCGGCATCGCCAAGGCCATTACCGATATCGCGGGGAGTTCCGCCTATTTCGATCGCGGTTTCGTCACCTACAGCAATGCGGCGAAGCACGACCTGCTGGGGGTGAGCGAAGCCACGTTGGCGGCGCACGGCGCGGTCAGCGAAGAGGTGGTGCGCGAGATGGCGATAGGGGCGCTGCGTGCGGCGCGGGCCGATCTGGCGCTCTCGGTAAGCGGCATCGCCGGCCCGGACGGCGGCAGCGCGGAAAAGCCGGTCGGCACCGTGTGGTTCGGCTTCGCCGGCAGCGATGGCCGGGGGCTGTCGCGCAAGATGCAATTCGAGGGCGATCGCGATGCGGTGCGGCTGCAGGCGACGATTTTCGCGCTGCAAACCGCCATCGACGAATTTTTGTAAATTAGGCTTGATACTGTATGACCATACAGTATAATTAGTGACATTTCCTGCACAACATACATTCAGTGGCAGTGTGGGGTAACACCGGCATTGCGAAACGAAGGAGCAAAAATGGCTATTGATGAGAACAAGCAAAAGGCGTTAGCTGCGGCACTGGGCCAGATTGAGAAACAGTTCGGCAAAGGCTCCATCATGCGCCTGGGTGAAGACCGCTCCATGGACGTGGAAACGATCTCCACCGGCTCACTGTCACTCGATATCGCTCTGGGCGCCGGCGGCCTGCCGATGGGCCGCATCGTCGAAATCTACGGCCCGGAATCCTCCGGTAAAACCACCCTGACGCTGCAGGTGATCGCCGCTGCGCAGCGCGAAGGCAAAACCTGTGCGTTCATCGACGCCGAGCACGCGCTGGATCCTATCTATGCGAAAAAGCTGGGCGTCGATATCGACAACCTGCTGTGCTCCCAGCCGGACACCGGCGAGCAGGCGCTGGAAATCTGTGATGCGCTGACCCGCTCCGGCGCGGTTGACGTCATCATCGTCGACTCCGTGGCGGCGCTGACGCCGAAGGCGGAAATCGAAGGTGAAATCGGCGATTCGCACATGGGTCTGGCGGCGCGCATGATGAGCCAGGCGATGCGTAAGCTGGCTGGCAACTTGAAAAACGCCAATACCCTGCTGATCTTCATCAACCAGATCCGTATGAAAATTGGCGTGATGTTCGGCAACCCGGAAACCACGACCGGCGGTAACGCCCTGAAGTTCTACGCTTCGGTGCGTCTGGATATCCGCCGCATCGGCGCCATCAAAGAGGGCGACGAAGTGGTGGGCAGCGAAACCCGCGTGAAAGTGGTGAAGAACAAAATCGCTGCGCCGTTCAAACAGGCTGAATTCCAAATCATGTACGGCGAAGGCATCAACAGCCGTGGTGAGCTGGTCGATCTGGGCGTGAAGCACAAGATGATCGAAAAAGCCGGCGCCTGGTACAGCTATAACGGCGAGAAAATCGGTCAGGGCAAGGCGAATGCCTGTAACTTCCTGAAAGAAAACCCGGCTATCGCCGCCGAGCTGGATAAGAAGCTGCGCGATTTGCTGCTGCACAGCGGCGGTGAGCTGGTGGCCGCTTCCGGTGACGACTTCGAAGACGACGAAGCGGAAACCAGCGAGCAGTTCTAATCGCTGAAGATGTGCGCTGCCGTTCGTGTGGCGCATATCCCATAAATTCAGGCTTGAATGATGAATGACTTGCTAAGCCGCGCCATGCGCCTGCTGTCGCAACGCGATCATAGTGAAGCTGAACTGCGCCGCAAACTTGCGGCGCAGCCGTTTGTGGCGAAAGCCCGTTTTGGCAGCAAGGGGCCACATGCGCCGGCATCACCGCCGGTGGTTGAAGAGCCGGTGGATCCTGCGCTGATCGAGCAGGTTATCGCCTACTGTTACCAGCATAACTGGCTGGACGATAAGCGTTTCGCTCACAGCTACATCGGCAGCCGCAGCCGTAAAGGTTACGGTGCGCAGCGCATCCGCAGCGAACTGATGCAAAAGGGCGTCGACAAAGCGCTGGTGCAGGACGCGCTGGCGGATTGCGATATCGACTGGTGCGAACAGGCAAAACAGGTGGCGCAGCGAAAATTTGGCGATGCGTTGCCAACCGACTGGAAAGAGAAAGCCAAAGTGCAGCGTTATCTGCTCTATCGCGGCTTCTTCCAGGAAGAAATTCAGTCAATTTACCGTGATTTTGCGCAATGAGCGCACACGGGGTTTTACTTCCCTCTGAAGAAAATTTATCTTATCCCCACTTTTTGTTCGTGAGCTGGTTGTCATCGTCGGGATGACGCGTCACCGGCTCACGTGTCGTTATTCTAGCCTTTCCAGGAAAATTATGAGCAAGAGCACCGCTGAGATCCGTCAAGCGTTTCTCGATTTCTTTCATAGTAAGGGTCATCAGGTTGTAGCGAGCAGCTCCCTGGTGCCTAACAATGATCCGACATTGCTGTTTACCAATGCCGGCATGAACCAATTTAAGGATGTTTTCCTGGGGCTCGACAAACGCGCCTATTCCCGCGCCACCACCTCGCAGCGCTGCGTGCGCGCAGGCGGCAAGCATAACGACCTGGAAAACGTCGGTTATACCGCGCGTCACCACACCTTCTTTGAAATGCTGGGCAACTTCAGCTTCGGCGATTACTTCAAGCACGACGCGATCGGCTACGCATGGGAACTGCTGACCGGTGAAAACTGGTTCAACCTGCCGAAAGAGCGACTGTGGGTCACCGTGTATGAAACCGATGACGAAGCGTTCGACATCTGGCAGAAGCAAATCGGCGTACCGGCCGAGCGCATTATCCGCATCGGCGACAACAAGGGCGCGCCTTTCGCTTCCGACAACTTCTGGCAGATGGGCGACACTGGCCCATGCGGCCCGTGCACCGAGATTTTCTACGATCACGGCGATCACATCTGGGGCGGCCCTCCAGGCAGCGCGGAAGAAGACGGCGACCGCTACATCGAGATCTGGAACATCGTTTTCATGCAGTTCAACCGTCAGTCCGACGGCACCATGCTGCCGCTGCCGAAACCTTCTGTGGATACCGGTATGGGTCTGGAGCGCATTGCGGCGGTGTTGCAGCATGTGAACTCCAACTATGAAATCGATCTGTTCCGTACCCTGATCGCCGCCGTGGCTAAAGTGACCGGCGCAACCGATCTGGACAACAAATCCCTGCGCGTTATCGCCGACCACATTCGTTCCTGCGCCTTCCTGGTGTCGGACGGCGTGATCCCGTCTAACGAAAACCGCGGCTATGTGCTGCGCCGCATCATTCGTCGCGCGATCCGCCATGGCAACATGCTGGGCGCGAAAGACACCTTCTTCTACAAACTGGTGGCGCCGTTGATCGAAGTGATGGGCCCGGCGGCCGACGAACTGAAACGCCAGCAATCGCTGGTGGAGCAGGTGCTGAAAACCGAAGAAGAGCAGTTTGCCCGCACGCTGGAGCGTGGCTTGGCGCTGTTGGACGAAGAGCTGGCCAAGCTGCAGGGCGATACCCTGGACGGCGAAACCGCTTTCCGTCTGTACGATACCTACGGTTTCCCGATCGATCTGACCGCTGACGTCTGCCGCGAGCGCGGTTTGAAAGTCGACGAAGCGGGCTTTGAAGACGCGATGGAAGCACAGCGCCGCCGTGCGCGCGAATCCAGCGGCTTTGGCGCCGACTATAACAGCCTGATCCGCGTGGATGGCAGCAGCCAGTTCAGCGGTTACGATCACGACGAGCAGCAGGCGACGGTCATCGCGCTGTTCCGCGACGGCCAGCCGGTCGATCAGATCAACGCCGGCGAAGAGGCGGTGGTGGTGCTGGATGAGACGCCGTTCTATGGCGAATCCGGCGGCCAGGTCGGCGATAAAGGCGTGCTGAAAGCCGCCGGCGCTGAGTTTACGGTCAACGATACCCAGAAATACGGTCAGGCTATCGGCCATCAGGGCAAACTGGCGCAGGGTTCGCTGAAGCTGAACGATCGCGTGGACGCGCAGATCGACGCTGAGCGCCGTAACAGCATTCGTCTGAACCACTCCGCAACTCACCTGCTGCACGCCGCGCTGCGCCAAACGTTGGGCGACCACGTCGCGCAGAAAGGCTCGCTGGTTAACGACAAATACCTGCGTTTCGACTTCTCGCACTTCGAAGCGATGAAGCCGGAGCAAATCCGCGCGGTGGAAGATCTGGTGAACCAGCAGGTGCGTCGTAACCTGCCGGTGCAGACCGAGCTGATGGCCTTGGAAGATGCCAAAGAGAAGGGCGCGATGGCGCTGTTCGGCGAGAAGTACGATGACAACGTGCGCGTGCTGACCATGGGCGACTTCTCCACCGAGCTGTGCGGCGGCACCCACGCCAGCCGCACCGGCGATATCGGCCTGTTCCGCATTCTGAGCGAGTCGGGCACCGCGGCGGGCATCCGCCGTATTGAAGCGGTGACCGGCGCTGGCGCTATCGCTACGCTGCATCAGCAAAGCGATTTGTTGCAAGACGTTGCTCAGTTGGTCAAAGGCGACAGTAACACCCTGACCGATAAAGTGCGCTCGGTGCTCGATCGCACGCGCGCGCTGGAAAAAGAACTGCAGCAGTTGAAAGATCAGCAGGCGGCGCAGGAGAGCGCTTCGTTGTCCAGCCAGGCAAAAGTGGTTAACGGCGTGAAGCTGTTGGTCAGCCAGTTGGATAATGTCGAAGCCAAAATGCTGCGCACCATGGTAGATGACCTGAAAAATCAATTGGGTTCGGCCATCATCGTGTTGGCAACGACGGCTGATGACAAAGTCAGTCTGGTTGCTGGTGTGACCAAGGATCTGACTGACCGCGTGAAAGCCGGCGAGTTGATCGGCAACGTGGCGCAGCAGGTCGGCGGCAAGGGCGGTGGTCGCCCGGATATGGCGATGGCGGGGGGGACGGATATCAACGCCCTGCCAGCGGCGTTAAACAGCGTAGAAGCCTGGGTGGCCTCGAAGCTGTGAATATAAATAAATAGCACGCACAAACGCCATAATACTTTGTTGATTATGGCGTTTTCATACTGTGCTAACACAATTTAGTTACAATTGCGGGAACAAAGTTTTTCAGGTCGGCTAAACTTACCATTATCTGAGGTGGGACCAAGTCTGCTTACACTTATTGTGGGTTGCGCGGCTTACGTTTTCACCACATATGATGGATAATGACGGGGAAACTGAGAGACCCGACTCTTTTAATCTTTCAAGGAGCAAAGAATGTTAATTCTGACTCGTCGAGTTGGTGAAACCCTCATGATTGGCGATGAGGTTACGGTTACTGTGCTAGGGGTAAAAGGCAACCAGGTGCGTATTGGTGTGAACGCCCCCAAAGAGGTTTCGGTTCACCGTGAAGAAATCTATCAGCGCATTCAGGCAGAGAAGTCTCAGCAGACGACTTACTGATTCCGAAGCAGCGTCTCGTTGCCAGACGAGACGCTACTGCATCGTTTTACCCACTTCCTTCGCCCTCCCTCTTCTTTTTCGTGATTATTTTCCCGGTTAGTTTCCTGCTTTGTTGCTACAGACGCGGCGGTTGCCTGTTGATAAAACGCCCTTTTTGCCGTGAAATCGCCCATGTTGGGTGCGAATTGTGCAAACGCGCATGAGTTGGGAAAAATTGTTTGACTTAAAAGTCGGAGAAAGTAATATGTGCGCCACGCAGTGCCGATGAGCTTCTCTAAAGCGAGTTAGGCACAATTCGAAAGAAAGCGTTTGGTGAGGTGGCCGAGAGGCTGAAGGCGCTCCCCTGCTAAGGGAGTATGCGGTCAAAAGCTGCATCCGGGGTTCGAATCCCCGCCTCACCGCCATTTGCATCCGTAGCTCAGCTGGATAGAGTACTCGGCTACGAACCGAGCGGTCGGAGGTTCGAATCCTCCCGGATGCACCATATTAGCCGTATGGTAGAGTTGGGAACAAAGTACCATAGGGTATCAAAGAATTACTGTGCATCCGTAGCTCAGCTGGATAGAGTACTCGGCTACGAACCGAGCGGTCGGAGGTTCGAATCCTCCCGGATGCACCATTCTTCACTTCCCGTACAGCGAAGAGAAATCTTCAGGCGGGCAGTAAAAAAGAAAGTGTCCCTTAGGGAGGATAACGTTGCTTCAGCAACGGCCCGCAGGGTGAGGCGCAAGCGCCAAATCATCCTCCCGGATGCACCATTCTTTAAGTCTGGCCTCATTAGCGAAGCAGGCAAGCAGTAAAAACAGTAATGCATCCGTAGCTCAGCTGGATAGAGTACTCGGCTACGAACCGAGCGGTCGGAGGTTCGAATCCTCCCGGATGCACCATCTAAGAGAAACCCGCTTCGGCGGGTTTTTCGCTTTTCAGCATTTAACCATTCTCTCTTCACCCCTGTCCTCCTTTGCGCCCGATAGGGCACAGCACATTCCGTTATGACGCAGTCAGCGACAACCCAACGGCTTTACGCTAAAGTAGTTTTCTTTCCTCAACGATCATGGAGTAACGATGTACGACCGCTATCAGGGTCTTATTTTCGACATGGACGGCACGATTCTGGACACCGAGCCAACGCACCGCAAAGCGTGGCGTGAAGTGCTGTCCCGTTATGGCATGACGTTTGATGAAGCGGCCATGGTGGCGCTGAGCGGTTCACCGACCTGGCGCATCGCCCAGGCGATTATCGCCAGCCATCAGGCCGATCTCGATCCCCATCACCTGGCCGCGGAGAAAACCCGCGCGGTGGAAGCGATGCTGTTGGACAGCGTGCGTCCATTGCCGCTGATCGAGGTGGTGAAGTCCTATCATGGCCGCCGTCCGATGGCGGTCGGCACCGGCAGCGAGCACCGCATGGCGGAAATGCTGCTGCGTCATCTCGGCCTGTTCAACTGCTTCGACGCGATCGTCGGTGCGGACGACGTGCAGCGCCACAAACCGGAGCCGGACACCTTCCTGCGCTGCGCCGAACTGATCGGCGTGCGGCCGGAAAAATGCGTGGTGTTTGAAGACGCTGATTTCGGCATTCAGGCGGCGAAAAGCGCCGGTATGGCGGTGGTAGACGTCCGTACGCTGTGAGTAGTACGCTAGCCGTAATATCGTTATTTGGCAGTAGCTTCCTCAGTGCGACGCTGCTGCCGGGAAATTCAGAAATCGTTCTGGTCGCCTTGCTGACCCAGAGTCGCGTCTCGCCGGAGTTGCTGGTGCTGGCCGCGACCCTGGGCAACACGCTGGGTGGCTTGACCAATGTCATTATCGGGCGCCTGTTACCGGCGTTGAAACCACAGCGGGGGCTGGCAACGGCGCTCGGGTGGCTGCAACGCTTCGGCCCGGCTGCGCTGTTGCTCAGCTGGGTGCCGGTGGTGGGCGATTTGTTGTGCGTGTTGGCAGGTTGGCTGCGCATGCCCTGGGGCTCTGTCGCGCTGTTTCTGTGTATCGGAAAGGCGCTGCGTTACATCGTTTTGGCTATGATAACGGTACAGGGCATCGCCTGGTGGCAGTAACCAAGTGAATATAACTCAATATTCTCTCGGGTGCGGATTCAGTATGCTTACGAGTTATTGTTTTTAGAAGCGGGAGGTCAATTTGATCCCGGACGTATCACAGGCGCTTTCTTGGTTGGAAGCCCATCCCCAGGCATTAAAAGGCATTCGTCGCGGCATCGAGCGTGAAACGCTGCGGGTCACGCCGAACGGCACCTTGGCGACCACCGGGCATCCGGAAAAGCTGGGCGCGGCATTGACGCACCACTGGATCACCACGGATTTCGCCGAAGCGCTGTTAGAGTTCATTACGCCGGTTGATGACAATATCGACCACCTGCTGACGTTCCTGCGCGATATTCATCGCTACGTGGCGCGCAATATCGGCGATGAGCGCATGTGGCCGCTCAGCATGCCGTGCTTTATCGAAGCTGAGCAGGATATCGAGCTGGCGCAGTTCGGCTCGTCGAACATCGGCCGCATGAAGACGCTGTACCGCGAAGGGTTGAAGAATCGCTACGGCGCGCTGATGCAGACCATTTCCGGCGTGCACTACAACTTCTCGCTGCCGCTGGAGTTTTGGCAGGCCTGGGCCGGCGTGCAGGACGCAGAAAGCGGTAAAGAGCAGATCTCGGCGGGCTATTTCCGCCTGATCCGCAACTATTATCGTTTCGGCTGGGTGATCCCGTATCTGTTCGGGGCATCGCCGGCCATTTGTTCTTCGTTCCTCAAGGGGCGCGAGACCAATCTGCCGTTCGAGCGCACCGAGCAGGGGATGTGCTACCTGCCGTACGCCACTTCGCTGCGCCTGAGCGACCTGGGTTATACCAACAAGTCGCAAAGCAATCTGGGCATCACCTTTAACGATCTGCACAGCTATGTGGCCGGTCTGAAACGGGCGATCGCGACGCCTTCCGAAGAGTTCGCCAAGCTGGGCGTGAAAGAGGGTGACCGTTACCTGCAGCTGAACAGCAACGTGCTGCAAATCGAGAACGAGCTGTATGCGCCGATCCGGCCGAAGCGCGTGACCCAAAGCGGCGAGACGCCGTCTGACGCGCTGCTGCGCGGTGGTATCGAATACATCGAAGTGCGTTCGCTGGACATCAACCCGTTCTCGCCGATCGGCGTGGATGCGGTGCAGGCGCGTTTCCTGGATCTGTTCCTGGTGTGGTGCGCGCTGGCCGATGCGCCGGAGATGAGCAGCGATGAACTGCTGTGCACGCGCAAGAACTGGAACCGGGTGATCCTGGAGGGCCGCAAGCCGGGCCAGACCATCGGCATCGGCTGTGGCGCCAGCCATGAACCGCTCGAAAAAGTGGGCAAGGCGTTGTTCGCCGATCTGCGTCGGGTAGCGGAAGTGTTGGACGGCGAAGCCGGCGATCGCCAATACCAGCAGGTGTGCGATGAGCTGGTCGCCGCGTTCGACGACCCTGAGCTGACCTTCTCCGCGCGCATCCTGAAAGCGATGCAAGCGGAAGGCACCGGGCGCGTCGGCCTGCAATTGGCGGAGCAATATCGCAAGATGCTGCTGGAAGAGCCGTTGGAAATCCTGAACGAGGCCGAGCTGGATAAAGAGCGGGAAGCCTCGTGGCAACGCCAACGCGACATAGAAGCCAATGATACGCTAAGCTTTGAAGCGTTCCTGAAGCAAAACGGCGGAAGCTGAAAAAGAAAAAGGCCACATCAATGTGGCCAAATATGCATCTCTGATGACAGGGATGATGATAACAAATGCGCGTCTTTCAGATACTGAGACTCGCAGGGTTGGAAAAGGTTTCCCGGTTAGGAAAAAAAGTTTCGAAATAAATGCTCTTTTACGAGGAGGTAGCGAAATGCCATTGCTGGATAGCTTTACCGTCGATCATACCCGTATGGCAGCCCCGGCTGTCCGCGTTGCGAAAACCATGAAGACGCCTCACGGCGATACCATCACGGTGTTTGATCTGCGCTTTTGCCGCCCGAACCTGGAAGTGATGCCCGAGCGCGGCATTCACACGCTGGAGCACCTGTTCGCCGGCTTTATGCGTGACCACCTGAACGGCCAGGGCGTGGAGATTATCGACATCTCCCCGATGGGCTGTCGTACCGGTTTCTACATGAGCCTGATCGGCGTGCCGGAAGAGCAGCGCGTAGCCGATGCGTGGAAAGCGGCGATGGCCGACGTGCTGAAAGTGACCGACCAGCGCAAAATCCCTGAGCTGAACGAATACCAGTGCGGCACTTACCATATGCACTCGCTGGAAGAAGCGCAGGAGATCGCCAAGCACATCCTGGATAACGACGTGGTGGTGAACCACAACGACGAGCTGGCGCTGCCGAAAGAGAAGCTGCAGGAACTGCATATCTAGCCGCGAGTTCCCGCAGAGAAAAAAAGACGCGATTTCGCGTCTTTTTTACGTTCTGGCCAGCGGTCAGTGATGGCCGACGCTGGACTGCAGCGAGGTGATCGGCGTGACCCGCACCTGTTTTATCATGTTGCCCTGCACGTCGAGAATGTCGATATCATAATGGCCGATACGCAACCGGGTGCCGATTTCGGGGATCTCTTCCAGCTCTTCGAGCAGCATGCCGTTGACGGTGCGCGCCTCGTTGGCCGGCAAGGTCCAGTTGAAGGCCTTGTTCAGCTCGCGCACGTTGGCGGTGCCGTCGATCAAGACCGAGCCGTCGCTCTGCGGCGTGACCTCTTCCGCCAGCGTGGGTGACATCGAGGTGGTGAAGTCGCCGACGATCTCCTCGAGGATATCCTCCACCGTGACCAGGCCCTGAATGTCGCCGTACTCATCGACCACGATGCCGACCTTCTCTTTGTTGCGCTGGAACTTCACCAGCTGCACGTTGAGCGGCGTGCCTTCCGGCACGAAGTAAATCTCGTCGGCGGCGCGCAGCAGGTTCTCTTTGTTGAACTCTTTTTTCTCGGTCATCAGGCGGTAGGCTTCGCGCACGCGCAGCATGCCGATGGCGTCGTCCAGCGAACTGCGGTACAGCACGATGCGGCCGTGCGGCGAGTGGGTCAACTGGCGCATGATCGACTTCCAGTCGTCGTTGACGTCGATGCCGACGATCTCGGTGCGCGGCACCATGATGTCGTTAACCGTCACCTTTTCCAGATCCAGCACCGAGATCAGCATGTCCTGATTGCGCCGGGAGATTTGCGACTGGGATTCGCGCACGATGGTGCGCAGCTCATCCTTGCTGACGGCATCGCTGATGCGCACGTTGGTGCGAATGCCGAACAGGCGCAGCGTCATACTGGTAATGCCGTTGAGCAGCCAGACCAGCGGGAACATCACTTTTTGCAGCGGCGCCAGCAGAAAGCTGCTGGGGAAGGCGATGCGTTCCGGGTAGAGCGCGGCGAAGGTTTTCGGCAGCACTTCGGCGAACAGCAGCACGGCGAAGGTCAGTATGCCGGTGGCGATCGCCACGCCGAGGTCGCCATACAGCCGCATGCCGACGATGGTCGCCAGCGCCGAGGCGAGGATGTTGACCAGGTTGTTGCCGATCAGTACCAGGCCGATCAGCCGATCCGGTTTTTGCAGCAGCTTCTCCACACGGCGCGCCGAGCGATTGCCCTGTTTGGACAGGTGACGCAGGCGATAACGGTTGAGCGTCATCATGCCGGTTTCGGAGGCGGAGAAGTAAGCGGAGACCACGATCATGATCACCAGGATAATGATGAGGGTCCCCGTCGACACATGCTCCAATGCAGTATTCCTTATAGAGAGGGAAAGTTGAGGCGGCCGGCTTAGCGCACCATCACCTGCTGAATCAGACGGCTGCCGAAGTAGGCGAGCGTCAGCAGGAAGGCGCCGGCGAAGCTGAACCAGACGACGCGGCGGCCGCGCCAGCCTTCATGGTAATGGCCCCACAACAGCACGATATACACGAACCAGGCCATGATCGACAGCACGGCTTTATGCACGTTCTCTTTGCTGAACAGATTATCCATGTACAGCAAGCCGGTGCACAGGGTGAGCGTCAGCAGCACCACGCCGATCTGGGTGATATGGAACATCTTGCGCTCGATGCTCATCAGCGGCGGCATGTCGGCGCTAAAGGTCAACTTCTTGTTTTTCAGAAGGTAATCGAGCCAGGCGAGCTGCAAGGCGTAGAGCGCGGCGATGATCAGGGTAGCGTAAGAGAACAGCGCCAGGCCGATATGCACCATCAGTTCCGGGCTGGCTTCCAGGTGAGTGATGAACTCGCCGGGCATGAAGCTTGCGAAGGCCAGGTTGATCATCGCGAAGCTGTAGACGATCGGCAGCAGGAACCAGCCGCGGTCGCGCGAGGCGACGAAGGTCATCACCGAGCAGATGATCAGGCTGACGATGGAGCCAATGTTCAGCAGGCTGAGATTCTGCCCGGCGCTGACGTCAAAGATGCGCTGCTGCAGCGCGATGGCATGGCAAATCAGCGCCACCACCGCCGAGACGAGGGCAAGCCGACGGTATGCGCTGTTCTTCCGCAACAAGCTGGGAATGATCAGTCCAAGGCTGAGCAGGTAGGCCATCAAAGCCACAATGGAGAAAACTGGCATAGCGTTTAATTTTGCTTCGGCGTGGTTAATTGGAGTGTCAGTATAACGTTGCGCGCGTTTCACTCCAACCTATCTCCAACGCTGAGGCAGAGATCCGCCGCGCTTCGTGTTATCATCGGCGCAATTGTGTCGCCGGAGCGGCCTGTCATTACACGTTGAGCATGAGACGATGTTTGAAAATTTAACCGATCGATTGTCGCGCACGTTGCGCAATATCAGCGGCCGCGGGCGGCTGACCGAAGAGAATATCAAGGAAACCCTGCGTGAAGTGCGCATGGCATTGCTGGAAGCGGACGTCGCGCTGCCGGTGGTGCGCGACTTCATCAACCGCGTCAAAGAGAGCGCGGTCGGCCATGAAGTCAACAAGAGCCTGACGCCGGGGCAGGAGTTCGTCAAGATCGTCAAAGGCGAGCTGATCGCCGCGATGGGCGAAGTCAACACCGAGCTGAATCTGGCGGCCCAGCCGCCGGCGGTGGTGCTGATGGCGGGCTTGCAGGGTGCCGGTAAAACCACCAGCGTCGGTAAACTCGGCAAATTCCTGAAAGAAAAACAGAAGAAGAAAGTGTTGGTGGTTTCCGCGGACGTTTATCGCCCGGCGGCGATCAAACAGCTGGAAACGCTGGCGGAAGGCGTCGGCATCGATTTCTTCCCGTCTGACGTCAAAGAAAAACCGATCGACATCGTCAATCGCGCGCTGCAACAGGCCAAGCTGAAGTTCTACGACGTACTGATCGTCGATACCGCCGGCCGTTTGCACGTTGACGAAGCGATGATGGACGAGATCAAACAGGTGCACGCGGCGATCAAGCCGGTGGAAACCCTGTTCGTGGTCGACGCCATGACCGGCCAGGACGCCGCCAATACCGCCAAGGCGTTTAACGAAGCGCTGCCGCTGACCGGCGTGGTGCTGACCAAGGTCGACGGCGACGCGCGCGGCGGTGCCGCGCTGTCCATCCGTCATATCACCGGCAAGCCGATCAAATTCCTCGGCGTGGGCGAGAAGACCGAAGCGCTGGAGCCGTTCTACCCGGATCGCGTGGCATCGCGCATCCTGGGCATGGGCGACGTGCTGTCGCTGATCGAAGATATCGAAAGCAAGGTCGACCGCGAGCAGGCGGAGAAGTTGGCCAACAAGCTGAAGAAGGGTGACGGTTTCGATCTGACCGACTTCCTGGAGCAGCTCAAGCAGATGCGCAACATGGGCGGCATGGCCAACATGCTGAGCAAGCTGCCGGGCGCCGGCCAGCTGCCGGACAACGTCAAGTCGCAGATGGACGATAAAGTGCTGGTGCGCATGGAGGCGATCATCAACTCGATGACGCTGAAAGAGCGCGCCAAACCGGAAATCATCAAGGGCTCGCGCAAGCGCCGCATCGCGATGGGGGCCGGCATGCAGGTGCAGGACGTCAACCGCTTGCTGAAGCAGTTCGACGAAATGCAGCGTATGATGAAGAAGATGAAGAAAGGCGGTATGGCGAAGATGATGCGCGGCATGAAAGGTATGATGCCGCCGGGCTTCCCAGGCCGCTGATGGGCCTCCGCACGCCGAGTGCGGGCGCTTTCAGCATTCGCCGTTCGCGGTGAAAACCGCCCGAAATTTGACAGGCTGCAAAAGTTGTCCCCTGCGATCGACGCTTTAGATTGCTTTTTGCGCCAAAATGAGTAAAATTTTCGGGCTTTTTATATTGCAACCGGGCCCCGTCCCTCAATGGGGCCCGGCTGTTTTATTAACTAAAGAGGATGTTATGGTAACAATTCGTTTGGCACGTGGCGGCGCTAAAAAGCGTCCGTTCTATCAAGTAGTAGTGACCGACAGCCGCAACGCTCGTGATGGTCGTTTCATCGAGCGCGTAGGCTTCTTCAACCCGATCGCTTCCGGTCAGGCTGAAGCACTGCGTCTGGACCTGGACCGCATCGAGCACTGGGTCGGTCTGGGTGCAACCGTTTCTGATCGCGTTCACGCGCTGATCAAAGACGCTAAGAAAGCAGCTTAATCTGTCGCGGTGGTGGCAATGAGCAAGCAACTCAAACCGGTAGCGCCGATCGCGCCGATTGTACTCGGTAAAATGGGGTCCGCTTACGGCATTCGTGGTTGGCTCAGAGTGTTTTCATCCACCGAGAACGCCGAAAGCATTTTTGACTATCAGCCGTGGTTTATCCAGCAGGCGGGTCAGTGGCAGCATATCGAGTTGGAAGACTGGAAGCGCCACAGTCAGGATCTGATCATCAAGGTCAAAGGCATTGACGATCGGGACGCGGCGAATCTGCTGACTAATCGCGAGATTATGGTGGATTCCGATCAACTTCCTCCGCTGGAGGGTGACGATTACTACTGGAAAGACCTGATGGGCTGCCAGGTAGTCACCACCGTCGGCTACGAGCTGGGTAAAGTCATCGATATGATGGAAACCGGCTCGAACGATGTGATGGTTGTGAAAGCGAACCTGAAAGATGCGTTCGGCATGAAGGAGCGGTTGATTCCGTTTCTTCATGGGCAGGTTATCAAGAAAGTCGATCTCACTGCCCGCGTGATTGAGGCAGATTGGGATCCTGGTTTTTGACCCCCGGATCAAACGGTCGAAGCAAGTGGAATAACGGTAAGGGGATTGGCTTGTGTTCATCGGTATTGTAAGCCTGTTTCCTGAGATGTTCCGCGCTATCACCGATTACGGGGTGACTGGCCGGGCAGTAAAAAATGGCCTGCTGAGCGTGCAGTGTTGGAGTCCTCGCGACTTCACCTACGACCGGCATCGCACCGTGGACGATCGCCCTTACGGCGGCGGCCCGGGAATGCTGATGATGGTGCAACCTTTACGGGAAGCCATTCATGCGGCGAAAGCAGCGGCAGGCGAGGGAGCAAAGGTGATTTATCTGTCACCTCAGGGGCGCAAGCTGGATCAAACCGGCGTGTGCGAACTGGCGGCCAATCAGAAGATGATTCTGGTGTGCGGCCGCTACGAAGGGATAGACGAGCGCGTAATCCAAACCGAAATTGACGAAGAATGGTCAATCGGCGATTACGTTCTCAGCGGCGGGGAACTGCCGGCGATGACCCTGATTGATTCAGTCGCCCGTTTCATACCGGGTGTGCTGGGCCATCAGGCCTCAGCGGAGGAAGACTCCTTCGCCGACGGATTGCTGGACTGCCCGCACTATACCCGCCCAGAGGTGTTGGAAGGGATGGAAGTACCGCCGGTTCTGCTGTCGGGCAACCATGCCGAGATACGTCGCTGGCGCTTAAAGCAGTCGCTGGGCCGAACCTGGCTTAGAAGACCTGAACTTCTAGAAAGCCTAGCTCTGACTGACGAGCAAGCGGTGTTGCTGGCTGAGTTCCAACGGGAACATCAGGCCAGGCAACAGGACTATGAAGGAAACGTCTGACATCAGACGGGACCGATATATCAGTTTACCTAGGGTAAGAGACATATTATGAGCAACATTATTAAGCAACTTGAACAAGAGCAGATGAAACAAGACGTACCTGCATTCCGTCCGGGTGATTCCGTGGAAGTGAAGGTATGGGTCGTTGAAGGTAGCAAAAAACGTCTGCAGGCATTCGAGGGCGTGGTTATCGCTATCCGTAACCGCGGTCTGCACTCTGCATTCACTGTTCGTAAGATTTCCAACGGCGAAGGTGTTGAGCGCGTATTCCAGACTCACTCCCCAGTAATCGACAGCATTGCTGTGAAACGTCGTGGTGCCGTTCGTAAAGCTAAACTGTACTACCTGCGTGAGCGTACTGGTAAGGCTGCTCGTATCAAAGAGCGTCTGAACCGCGTTGGCTAACGCTGCATCCAAAAGTTAATAGTTATCAGGGGTTGGCATTATGCCAACCCCTTTTTTTATCTGGAAAATCTATCATCTCGCATTTGCGAGACTTGGCCGCCTGGCAGCGACATTAAAAAGCCTGCATCAGCAGGCTTTTTGCATTACAGCGCGGCGGCGCTTTGTTTATGCTGACTCTCCGGCGGGTGCGGCTGCGCCGGGACAATGTCATCGCCAGGTTTGACGATCACCCGCGCGACGGACTCGTGCGTGGCGAACGTGCAGCTGCAATTGATGTTGCGGCATTGATGGTAACGCTCTTTGGTCGACTCGCTCAGATAGCGGCTGGAGCGAGTGTGGGCCACGTGACCGCATAATGGACAGTGCATCATAAGAACCCCCTTGAACAAATTAAGTGAAATTGTTGTGGCATCACCCTTCGGCGAGCGAACTCGTCATGATGAGGCAATACCCTGCAAGCACAGTGCGCGTTCCGTGGCGCGTCGCTGTTCCAGCCCTTTGTTTTTCTTTCCGTTTACGTAAATCCAGCGAGGCAACTGATCGCAGGCCTGCCGCCACTGGCGCTGTTGCAGCAGCGCGACCAGCGTAGAGTGGCAGGCTGCGCTGATGCCCACGTTGAAGGCGAAGGCGATCACCGCATCATAGGTTTGTTGCGAGAGCGTATGCGGCAGGCAAGCGGCCATGCCGCGTTCGGTGCGGCGAACATCGTCGACCAAACCCACCGCGGCTTGCCGTTCATCGATCGTCTTGCCTGGGATGACGTCGGCAGTATGCCCAATGCCCTGCGTCCACACCCCGGCGCTGCACTGGTAAGGCGACAGGCGGCAACCTTCGAGATCGGCGATCAGCCTGAGACCGGCTTCTGAGGTTTGCAGCTCGCCAAATGACGGTAACAGCACCGCGATGGCCAAAACGGCGGCGACGCTGCAGCGCTTAACGATTGCACTCATCGTAAATTTTCCTCCGTGATGCCGCATTGCGCTCAATGGCCTTCAAGATCTGCAGGCTTTTACGTCGGTAGTACCAGTTCACCAGAAACGTGCCGATGCCTACCGCCGCACCGACTAAAAAGGCAATGTCCTGCGGAGAGAGCTTGCCGAGCCAGGCGAGAAACAGCGCCATGGCGTAGGTGATGAATGAGGTGATTTTCTCCATAACTTATGCTCGCTTTGTTTACAGCATCTCGGGAACTATGGTGGCCATCGATGCGTTACTGGTCGCTCACTATCGAAATCCATCATGCCCCGAGGCTGTACAATAATTACTGTATATGCATACAGTATTAAGCTATTTGCTAAAGTCGTCAATGGGTGGGATGAATATTTTTAGCAGATTGTGCAAAAGAGGGCGGCAGGCATAAAAAAGCCCATCGATGATGGGCTTCGAGAGATTCTGGAAGGGAGATTACAGGCCGTAGACCAGCGTGACCGAGGTGGTGGTGTCGGTGTTTTTCGGTGCCGAGGCCGGCGGTTTGCTGTTGTAGGTCACGGTGTAGGCTACGCGCAGTGAGAAGCGATCGTTGATCGCCACGTTCAACGCGCTTTCCGAGTTCAGCGTGGTTTCCTCGTTCGCCAGCGCGGAAACGCCCTGAATGAACTTGGTGTTGTCGGTCAGCTGATAGGAATAGTTGGCCGCACCGTAGGCCAGCCCTTTGGTCGAGCGGCCGCCGCCGTGGTATTCGTCATGGCGCACGCCGGGACCGAATTCTACCCGCAGGTCGCTGAGCGGCCCGTTGAGGAGTTGACGGCCGTAGCCGCCCGTCAGCGTGGAGCGTGAATCGTAACCGTTGAAACGGTCGCTCAGCCAGCTGGCTTGGCCGAACAGGTAGTTGCGGTCGGTCAGGTTATAGCGCGTACGGCCACCGGCCTGGTATTTTTCGGAGGAGCGTACGTTGGAGGAGGTGGTGTTGTTGGCCGCCCCCCACAGGCTGTACGCCGCGTCGCTGTTGAACCAGGTCATGTTGGTGTTGGCCAGCAGGGTGGAACTCTGCGAGTTGCCTGACTGGGCGTTGTAGCCCGCCTGCACGTTGCCTTCAAACGGTTTCTTGGCGGTGGCCGGATCGTCCATCGCGGTGAAAAGCGTATTGTCGGCGAGAGCTGAAACACTGGTGAAAGTCGTTAAGCAGCAAATATACAGCGGAAAAGCGCGACGAGCGCGAGAAGAGAGCATTTTGGATCCAGTTGTTAAGGGTGGTTATTGTTGATGACGGTCACATTATATCGGTTCATTTCGGCGACAAAAATAGCCGCCATTAGCTTAAGTTTTTAATTTTTATTCCTTATTTATTCGCTTTTCTTCTACTGAAATTCATCGCTTTCAGCAGCGCTTCGTGCTGAGTCTGGCGGATGCCTGTCTCAGCCCATTCGTTGGCGCTGAGGTGGGGGGCGCGTCTTCCTTGTAAAATCAAATGTACATTTATGTTTACGATTCCCGTCTATTGCCAGGCAAGCGGGTAGAGAGGCGCTGGCAATCTTTTTGTTTGTATATGTTATTGAAATTATTGAGTTTATTTTATTTATTGAAGTGCCTTTCCCAATGGTTTTTCTTAGGGGTAATTACGGTAATTTTTTATTTACGGAAATTGGATTGAAAACTTTACATTGCGTGATAAGGTAGAGCCCTGAAACGCTCAAGGTTCCACTTCAACGCATAACGCCAAACGACAGGAATAGCATCATGCAAAAAGACGCGCTCAATAACGTACACATCAGTGCAGAACAGGTTCTCATCACACCGGAGGAGCTGAAGAACCAGTTCCCGCTTAGCGCCGACGACGAAAATGAAATCGCCACCGCGCGCAACACCATCGCCAACATTTTGCAGGGGCGCGATCATCGCCTGTTGGTAGTGTGCGGGCCTTGTTCGATCCACGATCCGGATGCGGCGCTGGACTATGCCCGTCGTTTGAAAACCCTGGCGGCTGACTTGAGCGATCAGCTGTATATCGTTATGCGCGTCTATTTTGAAAAACCCAGAACCACTGTCGGCTGGAAAGGTTTGATCAACGATCCGTACATGGACGGTTCGTTTGACGTTGAAGCAGGCTTGCATATCGCGCGTCGCCTGTTGCTGGATCTGGTGGGCATGGGCTTGCCGTTGGCTACCGAAGCGTTGGATCCGAACAGCCCGCAGTACCTGGGGGACTTGTTCAGCTGGTCGGCGATCGGTGCGCGCACCACCGAGTCGCAGACCCACCGCGAAATGGCTTCCGGCCTGTCGATGCCGGTCGGCTTCAAAAACGGCACCGACGGCAGTCTGGGCACCGCCATCAACGCCATGCGCGCCGCCGCCATGCCGCACCGTTTTGTCGGCATCAACCAGGCGGGCCAGGTTTGCCTGCTGCAGACCCAGGGCAACCCGGACGGGCATGTGATCCTGCGCGGCGGTAAAACCCCGAACTACAGCGCCGAGCACGTTGCGGCCTGTGAAAAACAGATGCTCGAGGCGGGACTCCATCCGTCCTTGATGATAGATTGCAGCCATGGCAACTCGAATAAAGACTATCGCCGTCAGCCGGCGGTGGCCGAGTCCGTGATGGAGCAGATTAAGGCGGGCAACCGTTCGATCACCGGCATCATGCTGGAGAGCCATCTGCATGAGGGCAACCAGTCTTCCGAGCAGCCGCGTGCAGACATGCGTTACGGTGTGTCCGTCACCGACGCCTGCATCAACTGGGAAAGCACGGAAACGCTGCTGCGTCATATGCATCAGGAACTCGGCGCTGCGCTGACGGCACGCACGGGAGAAAAGTAAGTTATGGTGGCAGAACTGACCGCGTTGCGCGATCAAATTGACGAGGTGGACAAAGCGCTGCTGGATCTGCTGGCGAAACGCCTGCATCTGGTAGCGGAAGTCGGCGAGGTGAAAAGCCGCCACGGTTTACCGGTTTATGTGCCGGAGCGCGAAGCGGCGATGCTGGCCTCGCGCCGTCAAGAGGCGGAAAACCTCGGGGTGCCGCCGGATTTGATCGAGGATGTCTTGCGCCGCGTGATGCGCGAATCGTACGTCAGCGAGAACGATAAAGGCTTTAAAACCCTGTGCCCGCAGCTGCGGCCGATCGTCATCATTGGCGGCAACGGCCAGATGGGCCGGCTGTTCAACCGTCTGCTGACGTTGTCGGGTTATCAGGTCAGGGTATTGGATCAGGAAGATTGGCCGCAGGCGGAACAGCTGTTGGCAGACGCCGGCATGGTGATCGTCAGCGTGCCGATCCATGTGACCGAACAGGTGATAAGCCGCCTGCCGCCGTTGCCCGACGACTGTATTTTGGTGGATTTGGCGTCGGTGAAGAACCGTCCGCTGCATGCGATGCTTGCGGTGCACAGTGGCCCGGTGGTGGGGTTGCACCCGATGTTCGGCCCGGACGTGGGCAGCGTGGCGAAGCAGGTCGTGGTTTACTGCGACGGCCGCCGGCCAGAGGCTTACCAGTGGTTGCTTGAACAGCTACAGGTGTGGGGGGCGCGGCTGCACCGCATCAGTGCGGTCGAACACGATCAGAACATGGCGTTTATTCAGGCGCTGCGGCACTTTGCCACCTTCGCCTACGGGTTGCATCTGGCGGAAGAGAACGTGCAACTGGAGCAGTTGCTGGCGCTCTCTTCGCCGATCTACCGGCTGGAGCTGGCGATGGTTGGCCGCCTGTTTGCGCAGGACCCGCAGCTGTACGCCGACATTATCATGTCGTCGGAGGAAAACGTGGCGTTGATCAAACGCTACTACCAGCGCTTCGGCGAGGCGATCAAGCTGTTGGAGCACGGCGACAAACAGGCGTTTATCGATAGCTTCCGCAAGGTGGAGCACTGGTTTGGCGATTACGCCCAGCGCTTCCTGGTGGAAAGCCGCACGCTGTTACGGCAGGCTAACGACAGCCGGCAGTAAAATACCGGCGGTAAATAAAAATGAAGGGTTCGGCTTGGCCGAACCTTTTTTTATCGCGTCAGGATGGGTTGACCGGCACCACGGTGTCGCTGGGATAACAGCCCAGCACCTTCAGCGAGCGGGTGATGGGCGCCAGATCGCGCAGCGCTTTTTGCATTGCGTCGGCACGCAGGTTGGCCTGCACATCGATGTAAAACATCTCTTCCCACGGATTGCCGTTGATCGGGCGTGACTCCAGTTTGGTCATGATGATGCCGTTGTCGCGCAATACCAGCAGCGCTTCGACCAGCGCACCGGATTGCTGGCCGGTCGCCATGATCAGCGTGGTTTTGGCCGGCACCTGTTCGGAGACGTCGATCGCTTTACGCGCCAGGACGATAAAGCGGGTGATGTTCTGCTGTTGATTGGCGAGGTTGTGTTCCAGCACTTGCAGCCCGTACAGCGCGCCGCCGGCCTCGCTGCCCAGCGCCGCCACCTTCGGCGAATTCAACTTGGCGACTTTCTCCATTGCGGCGGCCGTGCTTTCGGTGTATTCGATTTTCCAGTGCGGGAATCGATTCAGGAACTGGCTGCACTGCTGGAACGGCTGCGGGTGGCTGTAGACGATTTCAATCTGGCTCAAATCGCTGTCGCCGGCCACCAGAACACAGTGGTTGATCGGGTTGGTCAGTTCGCCGACGATCGACAGACTGGTGTGTTGCAGCAGGTCGTACACCTCATTAATCGAGCCGGAGCTGGTGTTCTCGATCGGCAGAATGGCGTAGTCCGCCTGGCCGGTTTCCACCTGGGCGAAGATATCCTGAAACTTCTGGCAGCCACATTCGATCAACCGATCGAAATGGCGGGCGGCGTATTGGCGCGCCGCCAGATGTGAATAAGAGCCTTTCGGGCCGAGAAAGGCGATGCGGGCGGAGTGTTGGCTGACGGGATTGAGCTGGTGCTGCAGTAGCGCCTGCTGGGTCAGGACGGAGTCTTCAATGATCAGTTGGAACAGGCGGGTGACGTAGAAACCGTCCAGGTCGTAAGGCTTGGCGGCGGCGATCAGCGCATCCAGCAGATCGCGCTCGCGCTCTTTGTCGCGGATCGGACGGTGAGAGTGCAGTTTGGTCTTGCCGACTTCGATCGCCAGTTCACGGCGTTCCGCCAGCAGGGCCAACAGTTTCAAATCCAGTGCGCTGATGCGCTCGCGCAGCACCAATAACGGGTTGTCAGTCATAATCAGCTTCCGCCTTCAGTTCTTATTCGTTGTATAACAGCCATAAAAAAAGCCTCCTGTTTCCAGGAGGCCTTGTTGTTCGTCTTCGCATTCTTTCTCACACGACGAAACGCCTCCCAGTCAGGGGAAGGTAAAAAAGAATGCGAAGAAAAACGGTGTGCGTGGCATGGTCTACCTAAGGTTAATGCGAACAGGTTTTAAAGTAACCGCTGGCTTTTACCCCGTCAACAAAAATACCCGACAAAAAACGCGCCCTCGGGCGCGTTTGATGCGGCAACCGCAGTCGGACGGTTATTCCTGTTCCTGCGTCACTTCCGGCACGATGTCTTTCACGCTGGCATTGCAGCGGCGCGCTTCGCCTTTGTGCTGCACCTTGTTCAGCTGGCGCTCCAGCTTGGCGATCAGCTCGTTAACGGCGGTATACATGTCATCATGTTTGGCGCTGGCGACCAGCGGGCCGTTCGGCGTGGTAATGGTAGCGTCGGCGACAAACCCCTGCGGTTCTTTGGATAAGACGATATGCGGGTTTATCAGCTGGGTCTGCCATTTTTCCAGTTTGGTGAGACGGTCTTCGACGTGATTGCGGATTGCGGGAGTGATATCCATTTGTTTGCTGGTAATGTTCAATGTCATATAACTTACCTCTCTGTCTTTCCGTCTTGGTGAACCCAGCATACCCCGCTTTTTGTTTAAATGCGTGATGTAAATCACGATTTTTTGTCACTTTTTGCAAAGTTAGTTCAATCTGTGATTCAGCATTTGAATTGGTTATCTAATGCTTGAGAGTTGCCGCCGGATGGCGCATTATCGATGAGTTGACCGGTGAGGAGCGCTAGCTAACACCGTGTTTTTACTTGTGTATTCTTCCAGTGAAAACCAGGTCCACGCCAATGAAAACGGCAGCCGAGGCTGCCGTTTTGTTTTTTTGCCGTTGCCGACGCGCGCTTATTGCGGGTTGGCGGCGATCACTTTGGCCACTTTGTCAGCCTGGCCGTTCAGCTGCAGTTGCTTGTAGGCATTTTCCATCAGCGGCAACACGTCGTGCGTCGCTTTGGTATCCGGGAATTCACGCAACATCTGCTCGGCGCGATTAACGACCGCGACGTAAGCACCGCGTTTAGTGTAGTATTCCGCCACCGAAAGCTCATACTTGGCCAAGCGGTCTTTCAGATACACCAAACGCTTGTTGGCGTCGGTCGCGTATTGGCTGTTCGGGTATTGCTGAATCAGCTGGCTGAAGTCGCGGAACGCAGCGCGAGCGTGCTGAGGATCGCGGTCCGAACGGTCAACCCCGAAGAAGCCCTGCAGCGCGCTGTCATCGAGCGCCATGTCGGTCAGACCGCGCATGTACATCACGTAATCGATGTTCGGGTGCGTCGGGTTCAGGCGCATGAAGCGATCGATGGATGCCTGCGCCATCGGCAAGTCGGCGGCCTTATAGTAGGCGTAAATCAAATCCAGCTGGACCTGCTGGGAATACGGCCCGAAAGGATAGCGGTTATCTAACGCTTCGAGTTGCGTAATCGCGCCCTTGAAGTTACCGTCCTGCAGCTTTTGCTGCGCGGTGGCATAGATTTCCGAAGGTGGGTTGTCGGGAACCGCATCCTTGGATGTGGAGCAACCTGCCAGCGCCAGGCTCAACGTGGCTGCCGCCACCAGATATTTCATACGCGTCATGACGTTTTGATTATCCTCAGGGTGTTATTCCGGGAGACTGTCCGTTAAGCTCCCGACAAAGACCAGGTACAATAGCACATTATATTAAACGGCATCGCCGTGAAAACCCAACGTTAACGAAGAAGCTGCATATGGCACAACAAGTACAACTCACCGCAACGGTGGCCGAATCTCAACTCGGACAACGTTTAGATCAGGCTTTGGCCGAATTGTTCCCTGATTATTCACGATCTCGCATAAAAGAGTGGATCCTGGGCGATCGGGTGAAGGTCAATGGCAAAACGTCAAACAAACCGAAAGAGAAGGTGCTGGGCGGAGAGACGGTCGCCATCGATGCACAGATAGAAGAAGAGGCGCGTTGGGAGCCGCAGGATATCGCGTTGGATATCGTCTATGAAGACAGCGACATCCTGGTGATCAACAAGCCGCGCGATTTGGTGGTGCACCCTGGCGCCGGTAACCCGGACGGCACGGTGCTCAATGCGCTGCTGCATCACTACCCGGAAATCGCCGACGTGCCGCGCGCCGGCATCGTGCACCGTCTGGATAAAGACACCACCGGCCTGATGGTGGTGGCGAAAACCGTGCCGGCGCAAACCCGGCTGGTGGAAGCGCTGCAGGCGCGTGAAATCACCCGTGAATACGAAGCGGTGGCGATTGGCACCATGACCGCCGGCGGCACGGTAGAAGAGCCCATAGCGCGCCATTCCACCAAGCGTACCCACATGGCGGTGCACCCGATGGGTAAACCGGCGGTGACGCACTACCGCATCATGGAACACTTCCGCGCGCACACCCGTCTGCGTCTGCGCCTGGAAACCGGCCGTACTCACCAGATCCGCGTGCACATGGCTTACATCAGCCATCCGCTGGTGGGCGATCCGCTGTACGGCGGCCGTCCACGTCCGCCGAAGGGGGCTTCGGAAGCCTTCATCAACACGCTGCGCGGTTTTGACCGCCAGGCGCTGCACGCCACCATGCTGCGTTTGTACCATCCGATCAGCGGCATCCAGATGGAGTGGCATGCGCCGCTGCCGCAGGACATGGTCGATCTGATTAACGCGCTGAAGGCGGATACCGAAGAATTCAAAGATCAGATGGACTGGTAATGAACTCGCTCATTCTGCCCGACTGGCCATTGCCTCCCGGCGTTAAGGCCTGCAGCACCACGCGCGGCGGCGGCGTCAGCCTGCCGCCTTATGACTCGCTGAACCTCGGCGCCCACGTCGGTGACGAGGAGCAAGCGGTGAAGCGCAATCGGGAACGGTTGGTTACCGTCGCCGGCTTGCCGCAGATGCCGGTGTGGCTCGAGCAGATACATGGCACCCGTGTGGTGACGTTGGCGGGGCAAGCGCCCGCCGATCTGCGGGCGGATGCGGTTTACAGCAACGTGCCGGGGCAGGTGTGTGCCGTGATGACGGCGGATTGTCTGCCGGTGCTGTTCTGTTCGCAGCACGGCGATGAAGTGGCCGCCGCTCACGCCGGCTGGCGTGGGTTATGCCATGGCGTGCTGGAGCAAACCGTGACGGCGTTCAGCGCCGCGCCGAGCCAGATCAGCGCCTGGCTGGGGCCGGCGATCGGCCCGCAGCAGTTTGAGGTCGGGCCGGAGGTGCGCGCTGCCTTTATCGCGGAAGACGCCGAAGCCGCGTTGGCATTTACGCCGCACGGCGATAAGTTTTTGGCTAATATCTACTTGCTGGCCCGCCAACGTTTGTTGCGGGCAGGCGTGCAGGCCATCTACGGCGGCGACCGCTGCACGGTTAACGAAAAGAGTCATTTTTTCTCCTATCGACGCGATGGAATAACCGGACGTCTGGCAAGTTTAATCTGGCTGATATAACCTATTGAATTAGGACGATCCAACGACGCATGGCGTTGTACCGAAAATTTAGCGTCGAGATAACCTTGAAAATTTGAGGGATGACCTCATTTAATCTCCAGTAGCAATTTCGACCCATCTTGGAGGTGTTATGCGTCTGGATCGTCTTACCAACAAATTCCAGCTTGCCCTCGCCGATGCCCAGTCACTAGCCCTTGGGCACGACAACCAGTTTATTGAACCGCTACATCTGATGAGCGCCCTGCTCAATCAGGAAGGGGGCACGGTTCGTCCACTTTTAACTTCCGCAGGTATCGATGCCGGGCGCGTGCGCACCGAGATCGAACAGGCGCTGTCCCGTTTGCCGCAGGTAGAAGGTACCGGTGGCGACGTTCAACCGTCCCACGAGTTGGTGCGCGTCCTGAACCTGTGCGACAAGCTGGCACAGAAGCGTGCGGACAAATTCATTTCTTCCGAGCTGTTTGTGCTGGCGGTGCTGGAAGACCGCGGCTCGTTGACCGACTTGTTGAAAGCGGCCGGCGCAACGGCCGACAAAATCAGCAAAGCCATTGAACAAATGAGAGGCGGTGACAGCGTGGAAGATCAAGGCGCCGAAGACCAACGGCAAGCATTGAAGAAATACACGATCGATCTGACCGAACGCGCCGAGCAGGGCAAACTTGACCCGGTGATCGGCCGTGACGAAGAGATCCGCCGCACCATTCAGGTGCTGCAACGCCGTACCAAAAACAACCCGGTGCTGATCGGCGAACCTGGCGTGGGTAAAACCGCCATCGTCGAAGGCCTGGCGCAGCGCATCATCAACGGCGAAGTGCCGGAAGGGCTGAAGCACAAGCGCGTATTGTCCCTCGATATGGGCGCCTTGATCGCCGGCGCCAAATACCGCGGCGAGTTTGAAGAGCGTCTGAAAGGCGTGCTCAACGATCTGGCCAAGCAGGAAGGCAGCGTTATCCTGTTTATCGACGAACTGCACACCATGGTCGGCGCCGGTAAGGCGGATGGTGCGATGGATGCGGGCAACATGCTCAAGCCGGCGCTGGCGCGCGGCGAACTGCACTGCGTCGGTGCCACAACGCTGGATGAGTACCGCCAATATATAGAGAAAGACGCGGCGCTCGAACGCCGTTTCCAGAAAGTGTATGTGGCGGAGCCGAGCGTGGAAGACACCATCGCTATCCTGCGCGGCCTGAAAGAGCGTTACGAATTGCACCACCACGTGCAGATCACCGACCCGGCCATCGTGGCGGCGGCGACGCTTTCTCACCGTTATATCGCCGATCGTCAATTGCCGGACAAGGCTATCGACCTGATCGACGAAGCGGCATCCAGTATTCGCATGCAGATGGATTCCAAGCCGGAGTCGCTCGACAGGCTTGAACGCCGCATCATTCAGTTGAAGCTGGAACAGCAGGCGCTGAATAAAGAGTCTGACGACGCCAGCAAGAAACGCCTGGACATGCTCAGCGATGAGCTGGGGCAGAAAGAGCGCGAATATTCGGAGCTGGAAGAAGAGTGGAAAGCGGAAAAAGCCTCGCTCTCCGGCACTCAGAACATCAAGGCTGAACTCGAGCAGGCCAAAATCACCCTGGAGCAGGCGCGCCGCGTCGGCGATCTGGGGCGGATGTCGGAACTGCAATACGGCAAAATCCCTGAGCTGGAGAAACAGCTCGCCGCCGCCACGCAGGCCGAAGGCAAGAGCATGAAACTGCTGCGCAATCGGGTGACCGATGCGGAAATTGCCGAAGTGCTGGCGCGTGCCACCGGCATCCCGGTGGCCAGAATGCTGGAAGGCGAACGCGACAAACTGCTGCGCCTGGAGCAAGAGCTGCATTCGCGGGTGATCGGCCAGGACGAAGCGGTCAGCGCGGTCTCTAATGCTATCCGCCGCAGCCGCGCCGGGTTGTCCGATCCTAACCGGCCGATCGGTTCGTTCCTGTTCCTCGGCCCGACCGGGGTGGGGAAAACCGAGCTCTGCAAGGCGCTGGCTTCGTTCCTGTTCGACAGCGACGACGCCATGGTGCGTATCGACATGTCCGAGTTTATGGAGAAACACTCCGTTTCGCGTCTGGTCGGCGCGCCTCCGGGCTATGTTGGTTATGAAGAGGGCGGCTATCTGACGGAAGCCGTGCGCCGCCGGCCTTACTCGGTGATTCTGCTGGATGAAGTCGAGAAAGCGCACCCGGACGTATTCAACATTCTGCTGCAGGTGTTGGATGACGGCCGACTGACCGATGGCCAAGGCCGTACCGTCGATTTCCGCAATACCGTGGTGATCATGACTTCCAACCTGGGCTCCGATCTGATCCAGGAGCACTTCGGTCAGATGAACTACGCGCAGATGAAAGAGTCGGTGATGGAGATGGTGAGCCACCACTTCCGTCCTGAGTTCATCAACCGTATCGACGAAGTGGTGGTGTTCCATCCGCTGGGCGAGAAACACATTGCTGCAATCGCCAAAATTCAGCTGTCGCGTTTGTACAAACGTTTGGAAGAGCGAGGTTACGAAGTGACCATGACCGAACCGGCCCTGGCTTTGTTGAGCAAAACCGGTTACGACCCTGTGTATGGTGCGCGTCCGTTGAAACGCGCGATTCAGCAGGAGATCGAGAACCCGCTGGCGCAGCAAATCCTGTCCGGCAAGCTGATTCCCGGCAAGCTGGTGACGCTGGATGTGGAAAACGACCATATCGTTGCACGCCAATAACGGCAATTAAGCGTCGTGAAGATGAAAGGGAGCGGGTGACCGCTCCCTTTTCTTTATCTTCATTTGTCTCTATTTACAGGGTTTGCCGCTATTGCTGCGCTAAAACCGGTGTTTTTTGACTAATAAACATCCTAAAAAGGCATTTTGGGCGATTATTTGAGCGCTTGAAAAGTTTTTTGCAATTAGGGGTTGCGGCCTGCCGAGAACTCCCTATAATGCGCCTCCACTGACCGGGAACAACGACTGACAAGCCGCCGGGTCAGCGAGAGAAAAGCGAAATAAACGCTTGACTCTCCGGGCTAAAAGCGTAATATACGCAGCCCGCGCCGATGAGTTTCTCGGCACTGCTCTTTAACAATTTATCAGACAATCTGTGTGGGCACTCCACAAGACGATATCCAGCATCTTCGGATGCAAAAAAATATCAAGTCTTGAAGAGTGACTAACTGAAGTAAAATTCATGCAGTAAATCTTTGAGCATCGCTTCTCGAGTGGAAGCAAATCAAGCTTTTAATTGAAGAGTTTGATCATGGCTCAGATTGAACGCTGGCGGCAGGCTTAACACATGCAAGTCGAGCGGTAGCACAGGGGAGCTTGCTCCCTGGGTGACGAGCGGCGGACGGGTGAGTAATGTCTGGGAAACTGCCTGATGGAGGGGGATAACTACTGGAAACGGTAGCTAATACCGCATAACGTCGCAAGACCAAAGAGGGGGACCTTCG